>CAXXSM010000151.1:0-54543 GCA_963663405.2 bacterium
TGCGTTTTGTCCGGTTCGGCTTCTTCATCTACGCGAGGCAGATAGATTTTAAACACTGTGCCTTTACCGACTTCACTGTAGAAGAAAATATCTCCACCGCTCTGTTTGACGATGCCATAGACCGTCGATAAGCCCAATCCCGTTCCTTTCCCTTTTTGTTTGGTGGTGAAAAAGGGTTCAAAAATATGTTTTTTGGTGTCGTCATCCATTCCACAACCGGTATCGCTGATGGAGAGGGAGACATATGGGCCGGTTTCCAGCTCGATAAATTTATATGGATCTACGTGTTCCAACAGTATATTGGAGGTTTCAATCGTCAGTTTCCCGCCTTGGGGCATAGCGTCGCGGGCGTTGACCGCGAGGTTCATGATAATTTGTTCGATTTGTCCGGGATCGGCGATGACGGTTCCCAGATTGGGATCCGTTAAAGTCACGAGTTCGATGGTTTCACCAATCAATCTTGAAAGCATCTTTTCCATATCGAGAAGCACTTGGTTGAGATTAAGCTTGCGCGGCTGCATAGCCTGCCGGCGGCTGAAGGCCAAGAGTTGGCGGGTGAGAGAGGCCGCCCGCTTGCCGGCGGTATGAATCTCCATAATTTTAGGTCTGAGAGGATCTTCGATGTGCAGATCGCTCAGGGGCCATCGCGCTATAACCGAGAATACAAGTCAGCAGGTTGTTGAAGTCATGCGCGACGCTTCCCGCCAAAACTCCGATGGTTTCCATCTTTTGAGCTTGGAGCAATTGCTCTTCAAGTTCTTTTTTTTCGGTGATATCGATGACCAGAGAGAGAATATATTGTTCTCCCCGTAATTCGATGATTCGAGAATAGACCAGACCCGTGGTGATTTTCCCTTGTTTATTTCGTTTTTTGATTTCATAACCAGAAACAAATCCATCACGATATATCATTTCCTTTATGCGAGCGTAGTCTTCAAAATCCATAAAGAGATCGAGATCGGTGGGTTTTTTACCGATCAATTCTTCCCGAGAATAGCCGGAATTGTTAATGTACGTATCGTTCACATCTACAATCACACCATCGCTTCTACGGTTGATCGCAATAGAAAAAGGGCTGGCTTGGAAAATGGCGCGCAGGTATTCTTCACTCTCCCGCAGGGCGATTTCCGCCTGTTTACGTTCGGTGATATCTCTCCAAACAACATGGAGAATTTTCTTCTCTCCCATAGGAATGGCCGTAAGGATCACTTCCACAGGAAAGACTTCGCCATCCGCCCGTTTGTGAACCCACTCAAACCGGTGGCTGCCTTTCTCGAAAGCCAGGGCGATAATCTCATTGGCTTTCTCGTATGATGAACGGCCGCAGGGTTGCTTTTCAGGCGAGAGATCGGAAGGGTGTGTATTTAATATTTGATTACGATTCTCATAGCGGAGCAGATTTACCGCTGCATCGTTACAATCAACAAACAGACCGTTATTGATTACCATCACAGCGTCGGCGGTCCGTTCGAAGAGCATTTTGTACTTTTCATCGCTTTCCCGTTGGGCCTTTTCGGCCTGTTTGCGCGTTCGGTAATATCCCTGGCGATGCCCAGCGTTCCAAGGAAACAGGCCGTTTCAGATTTTTTGGCGCCGTAGATCCCTTCGGCGTCAATACTTAAAATCCGATCGGATTCGACGCCGAAATCATTACATCTCAAAGACAGCGATTTTCTGGTCTCGTGTCAACAAGCGGGCTTCAAGAGAGCGGGTGCGGCGGAGGCCGGTACGGCGTTCATTAATCCGAAACCGGACTTTCTCACGGTCATCGGGATGGATTAGTTCGAAAACACTCATCCCGATCAATTCCTTCACCGTATATCCATAAGCGGTCACCGCTTGGTTGACGAAAGTAATATTCCCTACCGGATCGAGACGGTAAATGATATCCGGAAGGGATTGAAGGATTTTTTCCGATTGGGTGAGGGCGGCCTGTGTATGTTCGAGTTGGAATGTCTTGTTCCATTCCTTTAGGATTCGTTCAATGACGTATGGTAACGCGGCCGCAGATCTTTCTGTTTTGAGAAAGAAATCCTGGGCTCCAGTTGTCAGGGCTTCTTCGATTCGCGTTTCTTCCCCCTGGTTTATCAGCGCAACAACGGGAAAACCAGAGTCTTGAAGAGAAAGGCCTTCAAGCGCGCCGCCATCCAGAAGCCGCCAATCGAGCAAGAGTAAATGGGGCGCCGTCCGTTGGAGGTGGGCGCGAGCGTCATCGAGAGAAAGGGCTGTAGTCAAGATATATTGGGCGCCAAGTGGTTCGAAAGTCCGGCGCGTTTGTCTGATGAAATCTTGATCCTCATCAACCAATAGAATGTGAATGGGGCTATCCATGATGTGATTTTGGGCCCTTTCCAAAACGAAATTCAATGAATCGGCCTCTTTGGCTATAGAACGCTATGTATTCCTTATACCAGCTCATGGAAAAATCGATTTGTACGAGATCAATCGACACGCTTTACTACGCTATTATATTGAATCAGTTCCTCCTATCAGGAAAGTGATTCAATCAAGCGCTAGAGGAAATCTCCTCTGGTATATTCTGTTTTTCCTATCCAGCTGGACGTTGATCGGGCGGGCAGGTGGATCGTGAAGGCGGTTCCTTTTCCGAGGGCGCTTTCAAAACTAATCCAACCGTTATGCTGTTTCATGATTCCGTAGGCGCTCGCCAATCCCAATCCCGTGCCTTTTTCCAGGTTCTTTCGTCGTAAAGAATGGTTCAAAAATATGGCGTTGTGTTTCCGCGTCCATCCCGGTTCCATTATCAGACACACGGATGAAAACAAACGGAGTTTTTTCGCCTTGTCTTTGCGGATTGTTCTCTAGAACACCGGTCTCGATTTGTATTCTGTACTCGCTAGTGGATTTTCCAGAAGCGGCGTCTTCTTCCATTTGATCCTCAATCGCGTCACGCGCGTTGAGGCATAGATTCATCAGAACCGACTGAATTTGATCCGCGTCGGCTCGAATTCCGGGAAGGGGATCCACTGGATGTATACTGATTCCGATGCGCCGATCGATGATACTTTGACATTGATGAAATGTTTTTTCCACCATCCAATTGATATTGAGAGGTTTCAGTTCCGGCGGTGATTTTCCGGTTGAAATTAAAAAGTTCCTGAACGAGTTTTGCGGCGCGGTTGGCGGCGTCTGAGGCGGCGTTTAATTGATCCAGGATTGTATCGGAGGCGTTCATTTTGATGAGAGTGAGATTGCCGATAATGGCCGTCAAGAGATTATTGAAATCATGCGCCACTCCTCCTGCGAGTTGCATGACGGTCTCTATCTTTTGGACCTGTTGAAGACGCTGCAATTCGTTCATCTCCTTCTCCGCCTGTTTGCGTTCGGTGATGTCGTTGCCGACACAAAGAATTTCGGTAAACACGCCATTCCGGTCGAAGAGCGCTTTATTGGTCCAGACAACCCAGACACGTTCTCCATTGCGCCGTATGTTTTCGTTTTCATTCGCGACGTATTCATCGGGATTGTTTACAATATCCAGCCACATTTCACTCAAATCACGGCCCGTTGAATCTTGGAAAGGGAGAATTGTTCCCACCACGTTGCGCCCGAGTAATTCCTCTTTAGTATAACCAAAAAATGAAGACGCGAATTCATTTAAAAACAGAAAATTCCCTTGCCGGTCCAATCGTAGAACGATGCTGTTAACGCTTTCAACGATGGTCCGGTATTTCTCCAGTCTGTGCCCCTGGTCGTCCTGTCGTCTGCATTCGTTTGCGTTCGATAGAACATCGAATAGAACGGGCAAGAAAATGAGGGTCGATTTGCCCTTTGACTAGATAATCCTGCGCGCCCAGTCGAAGCGCTTCCAACGCCAACTCGTTATCATCCAATCCGGTTAAAACGATGATCGGGATTCGGGAATACAGCTGATGGATTTGCAGAAGTGTATCCAATCCATGACTGTCGGGCAGCGAGAGATCCAATAAGATAACGTCACAGCGGTTTTTCCCAAGATAGAGAAGCGTTTCCTTCAACGTTTCCTGGTGCGAGAGTACAAATTTCTCTGTTTTTGACTCCAACAAATACTCCTGGAGAAGGCGGACGTCCCTGGGATTGTCATCCACCAGCAGAATATCTATTGGTTTTCGTGACATCATATCCCTCTTTTAAATCCATAGCCGGATCAACCGGTAATGTGAAATAAAACGTGGAACCGGCGTCTTTTTTAGATTCGACCCAAATCCTGCCATCGTGTCGTTCGACGATTTTTTTGCAGATGGCAAGACCGATTCCTGTGCCGGAATTGGCGTCCTTGTTGTGAAGGCGTTGGAAGATGACAAAGATCCGCTCCATGAATTCGGGCTTAATACCAATCCCATTGTCGGCGACGGAAAAAATCCATTCGTTCTCTTGCTTGACGGCCGAGATATGAATCCGAGGGGGATCATTTCCATGAAATTTAATCGCATTTGAGAGAAGGTTTTGAAAGAGTTTTTCCAGCTGGGTATCATCTCCCAGAACTTGGGGAAGAGAATCACGCGTCACGATTGCGCCGGTTTCTTCCAAGCGGAGGCTCAAGTTGGTTAACGCGGTGGTTAAAACACGATCGCAATCCGTGGTTTTGAAGGGTTTGCCTTTTGTCCCGACGTGGGAATATTCAAGCAAATCATCGATCAAAGTTTTCATCCGTGTGGCTCCGGTCACCGCGAACTGGATGAATTCATCGGCGTCATCATCCAATTTCCCTTCATAACGCCGGGCGAGAAGTTGAACATAATTCGAGACCATGCGCAAAGGTTCCTGCAGATCGTGCGAGGCGACGTATGCGAATTGCTGGAGTTCTTGATTCGAGCGAGCCAGTTCTTTCGCATGTTGTTTCAGTTGTTCTTCCGCGCGTTTTCGGTCGGCGGCCATCCGGTTGGCTGAATCGGCAAGTGTTTTAAACTCTTGAAATCGCAGATCGCTTCGTGGAATGGGTTCGAAACTGGTGGAAGCCATTTTGAAAAACGCGGTGAATGCGGCGAATTCCTTGCGGAGTGAACGAGAAAAGAAGTCCGCAAGACAAAAAGCGGCGCCCACCGCGATCAGCAAGAGCAGTATTTTACCAAACACATTTCTTTGGAGGCGCTGGATCCGCTCGGTTCGGCGTTTCGCGATCACATCAGCGATCGAGTCAGCGTAAACACCGGCGCCTATGATCCAGTTCCAGTCCTTGACGCCTCGAACAAACGAGATTTTTTGAGATGGGATTTGCCGTGAGGGCCGTAGCCAAACGTATTCGACAAAACTACCCTCCAAATTTTGACAGGCGCGCAGCATTTCCTGGTGTATATTAACGCCGTTGGGATCGATTCGATCCAAAACAGATTGGCCAATCAGATTCTGTTGTGCGCTGTTCACCAGCATTATTCCGTCCTGAGTCGCGGCAAATACATACCCATCGTCTCCAAAGCGGATACGACCAATCTCATTCAGCAGGGAATTCTGCAGTTCCCGTTCATCGACTTCCAGATTGCACTCCGCTCCAATCACCCATCCGGGGGGATCAAACCGCTTCACAAACGTGAGCCGCCGGCTGGCTCTCTCCTCCTCGTTTTGTCCATTAAATTCCGATTCGTAAAATCCTTCCCCGGTCTTGCTTGTAAGGCGGATGACGTCCTGTTTTGACAATCCATACTGGGGCCAATCGCTATCCATTTCTCCACTCGAACCGGTTGCCGATTTCACCTCCGGCGCGCGGATTAAAAAAAAACGGATTCTCACCTCCTGGTTCAAAGAATGAAGCGTACTCAATACTCGCGTGTTGAATTGGGTTCCGTCAGAGGACCTCCAGGCGCGTCGCGCGCCATTGAGAAAGGAGTGTGATCACATCATTCACTCTCCGTTTGATTTCTTCTTTCAAGCGCTGTTTGAGCAATCGTTTTTCTATTTCCACCAGAGAGAACACTTTATTCACTTCATCCCGTACTACGTTGCGCTGACTATTGATATAGCGCTGTTCCATCTCTTGCGTTTCCCGTTCAAAGAGGCGGTATTCACTCACAATGGATTGGATGGCTTCATACAACAACAAAATAAAAATAGCGCCGATCAAGCTGAGAAAGTAAATACGGACAATGCTATGATCCTTCAAGGTGGCTTGTTTCATTCCTTTACCCTTAGGCCCAGACGCCGGAGACGTCTCCTTCCCGATAAGACTGAAAATCGATAAAAAGGAAAATTCATTCCCATATTACACACGAAAACTAAAACAATATAATTAAAGAATATTGGTTAATACTTGTATATTATATTATGAGATTCATTGAATGGGAGTTTTCCTCTTTACGTAAAGAGTGAAACGGCGGGAAAAAGATCCTGTAGAACAATAGTTATAAATATGATATGGCAAGTCACAAATACCTATATCTTATTGGTATATATGGTTCATCCACCAAGTGAGCGCATTCGTAAATCACGAACCCACGATATCCTTATTATTTGGAATACTAACAACCACTAGCCTTTCTATCCCGCAGGTATATGTTCGAACAGCCCCAAATTTCTATCCTGGAGATTTAATTGATTCTACATTCACGTGAAAGGGAAAGGATCGTTTACGACAAGCGCTCAATACCCTGATGAACCATGAAATAGACGAAAGAACCATGTGCATTTAAATCATAAAATAGATACAATGGTAGAAACAATGTTTAAAGAAGAAGTTTTTCAATGATAAATACATATGATATTTGAAAAAGAGTACATGCAATGATAAATAAAGAAAATGGGAAATCGTGGAAACAGATTTCAGTTGATATTGAAAATCATTCTGATGTACAACGAAAGGAATATATGGAAACGGCTCCATCATCTGATATTGCATTGGCGGTCTGCCATCTGAGTCATAAAAATCGGACTCAATTAAAATTTCCACTTTCTCCGGGAGACGCTGCGCCCATATTCCAATATACTGGAAACCAATACGCGCCGGGGTACATCCATAAATTGCGAGTGTATCAATCTCTCGTTTCCGTTTTTTCACTGTTTTGAGTATTCCCAATAACGCCGCGCGCTGGATTCAATGCCAGCTGAGAAAAGAGAAAATTGATCAATGATTGATTCTTTTTTTGAAATCACCATAGGAGATTGCTCCGTCGTCACTGCTGCGATTCATAACGGCCATCGCATTCGGAAAGAAACCGCTGGGTGGATGGCCATCAGTGAAGAAGAACGTTTGCGTGAAGAAGATCCCTATACTGGAGATTGGACGCTGATCGCAGAGAACCGGATCCTTTGTCATCAATCGCGATTTGATTTCGACCTTAACCGTCCGCGGGAAAAAGCGGTCTACATCAAACCGGAAGACGCCTGGGGATTAAACGTATGGAAGCAGAGACCGTCAGCGGAACTCATTGAGCGTTCGTTGGAATATTACGACAAATTTTACGACAGCGTTTTCCGTATGTTGCAGTCTTTGGAAAACCGCTATCAACGATTTGTTGTCCTGGACCTGCATTCCTACAATCACCGGCGCAGCGCTCCGGACGCGCCTCCCGCCGATCCGGCGCTGAATCCGGAAGTCAATGTTGGAACCGGGGCGATGAATCGGAAACTGTGGGCTCCTTTAGCAGACCGATTCATGAAGGATCTTCGCTCGTTCGATTTTATGGGTCGAAATCTGGATGTGCGAGAGAATATTAAATTCAAAGGAGGTTATTTTTCCCGGTGGGTTCATGAAAATTTTCCGGAATCGGGTTGCGCGCTGGCCATCGAATTCAAAAAATTTTTTATGGATGAATGGACGGGTGAAAGAGATTGGAAACAGACACAGACCATCAAGGATGCGCTTCAATCAACAATACCCGGCCTGCTAACCGTATTGAACCAATAATACTAGACCATCATGAAAACAAAAGAAATAAACAATATGATTACGGACAAGTTGATCCGTATAATCTGTAACCGGTTGGCGCAGGATAAACGAGTGCGCAGGACATTGCCGGTTTGGGGACGCCTTCACATCGACCGTCAATTGCCTTTTCTGTGTGTGTACCGGCGACCGGTGGACCAGGAGGATCCAGGTACGGAACGGTTCGTCATAAGTGAAGCGTCCTATTTAATGACAACCAATCAGCGCAATCTCCACAAATCCCTTTGCTCATTAATTCGCGGTATTTCAACGGAACTTGTCAAGGTTTTTGGGTCATTTCTCATCGTTGAAATTTCGAGCATGGAAGAGTCAAGTATCCAGGAATCCACCCAATCCATCTTGACTTATCCGAGTTTTACCATTTTCGCTCAAGGAAGCGGTCATCTCTTTTCAACGATTGCGAGTTTGGAAAAAGCGTTGAATAAGATCGAAATCAATAAACAACGGGCGAATACCGATGTCGTTCAGTTAAAACGAATGGCCCTCCCTGGGCGGATTCCCTTAATGACCAAGAAGGAAGCCGATCAGTTAGGGGTACATTATATAGGCATAGAAATCGCCCCCATCTACAGAGACCCGGAGAGTCTTCAACTCTTTCCGTTAGTGCTAAACCGTCTTCAACGCCGGTTCAATACCGCGCTCAAGCATTGTTTGTTTGAATTCCTCCCGTTCACAGACCTCCCATTTTCCACCCCATTATCACGCTATGGGACGCCGGGCTATGGTTAAAGCCGTGTGGGAAGTGGACAATCAATTGGCTGAAGTGAGTAAATCGTTTGATTTACTACTCTCCGTCACCCCAGTCAATACAGAAGCCGCGTGGGTGGACTTTTAAACGAAGCCGTTTCCAACGCGCGCCTCAATTTCTGTATCGTCTGCGAACGATCGAACCGGCGTTGTTGAAACGCATGCTTTTTAAAATCCCTCTGGAACGCATAGAAGATCCCATTGTGGCGAGGACTGTTTCAAGAAAAGCAGGAAAGAATTAGACAGCAAAATCACATTACTATCCGACCGGGAAAATGCGCGATTCTCTTCATGGCAGCATTCGTTTATTCGGTGGGACCGATCCTGAAACCATTGGGATTGCGAAGGAATTGTTACACTCACTCCCCTCGCGCACGCGTGAAAATTTCGAATAAAGGCGTTGTTAACGCTGACGAATTGGCGCAATTAGCCAGGAAAGAAATCGGTTATTATCAATCGCAATCCTCCGATTTTACGGCCAGCGTTGAAGTGCGCGAAGATGTCGTCGGTCTGTTGGTGTCCCAGAGCAAATTGTTGATCAGCCAATCGACGAAGATTCCCGCTGTCCGTGTAAACGCCCTTCTCCATCACGAAATCGGCACTCACTCTAGTCACTTTTTTTAACGGCCGCGCGCAACCGTTCAAGCAACTCTATATCGGGCTGGCAGGTTATGATGAACTGCAAGAAGGACTAGCGGTATTAGCCGAATATATCTGCGGGGGTTTAAGCCGTTCCCGGCTACGGTTACTTGCCGCGCGCGTTCATGCTGTCCATTGTCTAATCGAAGGGGCTTCGTTTATCGATGTGTTCCGAGAACTCGATCGACAACTTGATTTTGATCAGAAAACCGCGTTTAATATCACCATGCGCGTGTTTCGAGGTGGAGGACTCACCAAAGACGCCATTTATTTACGAGGTTTGATCCGCTTGTTGCGTTATTTACAAAAGAATGAATCTATCGATACACTTTTTCTTGGCAAATTCAACCTTCCACATATCCCGATTATCAAAGAACTTCAATGGCGTCAGGTTCTTCGGCCTATGCCACTTATGCCACGCTTTTTGAATTCAACCTTTACCGCAAAAAATTCAATCACTACATACGATCTCATCAATCTTTGAATTAATTCGAAAAAGGAGAACGAAATGAGAATCGGTTTCGTTGTCAATCAAATTAAAACGGAAGAACCGGGATATACCACAATCCGTCTGGCAATGGCCGCCCTGAATTTGGGGCATGAAATCTGGTTGATGGGGGCGGGAGATTTCGCGTACGACGTTGATGAAAGAATCCATGCGCGGGCCCGGTCGGTTTCGAAATCAAAATATAAATTATCCGAATCCTTTCTCAAGGACCTGCAAAGCAAGAAAGCGAAACAAGAACGAATTACGGTTGATGATTTGGATGTATTGATGCTGCGAAGCGATCCCTCCGTCGACGCGGTTCAGCGCGCTTGGGCGCAGGCGTCCGGCATCATTTTCGGCCGGGTGGCCATGCGTCACGGTGTCATCGTGCTCAACGATCCTAATGGTTTGTCAAAAGCCATGAATAAAATGTATTTTCAGTTGTTCCCGGAAGAAGTGCGTCCTCGAACTCTGATCACACGGGATCGTGATGAGATTAAGAATTTCGCCAAAAACGAAGGGGGAAATATTGTTTTAAAACCCTTACAAGGATCGGGTGGACAAAGCGTATTTCTGGTCAGGCCCAGTGACCTGCCCAACTTGAATCAAATGATTGATTCCGTAAGCCGGGATGGCTATATCATCGCGCAGGAGTATCTTCCAGCGGCGGCGGAAGGAGACACGCGTTTATTTCTGATGAACGGACACCCTTTCCGTTATCGAGGGAAATACGCCGCCTTCCGGCGTCTGCGATCGGGTGAAGATATGCGCAGCAACATTCATGCGGGGGGGAAATTACAAGAGGCGCAAATCAGTGATTCGCATTTCAAAATCGCTGAAATTGTCCGCCCCAAATTGGTCCAGGATGGGATGTTTTTAGTCGGTTTGGATATCGTTGGGGATAAGTTAATGGAAATCAACGTTTTCAGTCCCGGCGGCCTTGGCAGCGCGCAAAAATTTGAGAAAGTAAATTTTGCGCATGGTGTGATTCACGCGCTGGAACAGAAAGTTGAATACATGACTTATTACAAAAGAAATTTCGACAATGTGGATCTGGCGACTCTCTAAAATGGGACAGATATTTTCTATGTCCCATTGCTGGCAATCAGCAGGATTTTGTAAATGAAAACAACCATTCCCGCTTAATCCAACTATTCAGTTGATGGAAAGAAAAACGGAATCAAGTAGAATCAAGCCTATTTCCCGCTGTTTTCGGTAATAAGCCGTGGTTTCTCCTTCGATTGCAATAAGCGATCACGATAGACTTGTTGGGCGATTTCCGCAATATCGCGAGTGATTTTTTTATTGACATAGCCACCGACGGCGGCTCCAACAAAAGGAAGGAGCTGCGCGGCTTTGCGGCTGCCCATTCGGAGCCCGATTTTTTCAGCGATTTTGGTGAATCCCTGAACGAATAGACGCTGTTGCATTTTACCAAGTGGCGTCTTCCCGGAGAGGATTCCCGCCACGGATCGCATTTCTTTAACAAGAGTTTGCCGGTCTTTGCGAGCAGGATGCTGGTACGCTTCAGCGAGGAGTTTTGCGGTAAAGAGTTTTTCTTCCGGTTTAGCCATGTCAAAGCCATAGCAGTATCCGATTTGTTGGATCGTACGCAGTTGCAACGCCAGGAGAGAGGGGAGATCGGCCGCCAGCAAGAGGACACCTCCGACACCGGTCGCCGCGCCTTCCGCTGCGCTGAGCCATTCTCCCTTTGTGATATACCGGTTAGCGATCCGATCAATTTGCTCAATGGGGATGTTTTGAATATCAACCAAGCGATTGATCTCCATACCTTGTTTACGGAAGCTATGCAGAACTTTGTCCACGTTGACGGCTTTTTCCCAAAGGGTCAGTGTGCCTTCTAAAAACGCTGAAAATGTTTTACCGATGGCTGAATACATTTTTTCCCGCCGTTTTGATTTAGGAGGTTCCTCTTCCTCATTCATTTCCGTCTTCTCATCCATTGTGTCATCCGGTTCATCGATAATCTCCGGTTCGAAGGGGGGAGGCGTTTTAGATTCACTTTGATTCGATCGTTGATCCGCCTCGGCGGATTCACTTTGATCGTCTTGTTCTTCCGCGCCGCTGATTCCCGCCTGCATTTCCCTCTCCAGAGCCTGTGGATCGACGCGGACCGCCGAGGAGGAGCGATAAACCCGGATCGCCTCCTCACCAACGATCCGATAGAGAGAGGTAAGCAGTTTCCGGCCCACCATTTCCGACGCGCCCCGGTATAATACGCGGCCAATCCAATACTGGGGATTGAAGAAGTTCATGGCCTGCCACGCGCGTGACGCAAACCATCCTCCGCTTTTCACGCCTTTGTGATCCGTGACCTTTTTCGCCCGATCGAAGATGTTTTTCGCGTCAAGAATGGTAGAAACGGAGACTTCGTTCATCATATTTACGGTAGAAAGGAGTGTGCTGATCTTGTTGGAGACGCGTTCATTCAACCGGAGGAGTTCGAGCACTGTCACCTCGAAGATGGGCTGTTTTGAAGAGGGATAGTAGGCGCTGGCGATCGCTTCGATCAATTCGTTGCAGTTGCGCCAAATGGAATCCAAGTTGAGCCAATCCACCGGTTGAAAGGAGAGCCAGATCTTCTGGACTTTCTCGTCCAGTGTTGTTTGCGCGTTTTGATCCGCTTCAGTTTGATGCAGGAGGATGCGTTTGTTTCGTTCCTCCGGGGATTGTTTCAAACCGCGCGAGAGAAGCCAAAACACCTTCAGCGTCGTCCAACAACGGCGCCCCAGATCAAATAGGCCATACAACGCCAAAACAGCAATAACGGCGTACAGCGTCCAAGGCAATCCAATTAGATATTCCTTCATTTGAAACCTCCGGTGTTCCCTTCAAAATTGTATCTCTCCACGCGGCGATCGCTCAGAGCTCTTGCGCCTGTTGGGGATTGGGGGTAGTAGCTATGTTAATAGTTAAAAGAACCGTATTCTCACCCAATGAGTACGAATAGGAGCGAGGATTATGTCAAGCACGTATTGCGCGTTGGTCACCGGTTCGAGCCGGGGGATCGGACGGGGGATCGCCATCGAAGCCGCGAAAGCGGGATACAATGTCGCCGTGAATTATGCGGGGAACCAGAATGCGGCGGAAGAAACGAAACGATTAGTAGAAGAACAGGGCAGGCGGGCCGAGATTATCCGCGCGAATGTGGCGGATGCGAACGATCGGCGGGAATTGATTGACCAGACAATCGAACGGTTTGGCCGGTTGGATTTGTTGGTTAACAACGCGGGTGTCGCGCCGAAAGTCCGGGCGGATTTATTAGAAATGCCCGAAGAGAGTTTTGACTACGTAATGAATACCAACTTGACCGGACCGTTTTTTCTGACGCAATACGCCGCTCAGCGGATGATTGAACTGCGCAAACACGATGTAATGCGGCGGGGGCGGATTGTCTTTATTACATCGATCTCAGCGTATACCGCGTCAATCAACCGGGGGGAATACTGCCTTTCAAAAGCCGGTTTGTCGATGGCGGTGAAACTGTTCGCCGACCGGTTGGCGCGGGAAGAGATCTATGTCTATGAAGTGCTTCCGGGTGTCATCGCGACGGATATGACATCAACCGTCAAAGAGAAATACGACAAACTGATTTCCGAAGGGCTGACCCCGCAGCCGCGTTGGGGAACGCCGGAAGATGTTGGCAAGGCCGTCAGCGCGATCGCGCAAGGATACTTTGATTTTTCCACCGGCGCAACGATTGATGTGGATGGCGGATTTCATATTCAGAGGTTGTGAATCGGTCGCTTACCTGCGCACAATAGATTTGATTGGACTATGACCACAATGAACCGTTGGATTTCTATAAGGGTTTGTAAATTAAATAGTTGCGGCAGCGAATTTCCTTGTAATCAAGTATAGGTTTCAAAAATCCTCGTTTTCGTTCTGTCAAAATCCCAATAAATTCAATATCTTCCCCAAAAAAAGGCTATTTTATACGCGCATAAAATGATAAAGTATAAGTATTAGATAACCATAAAAACAGATACTTTATCGAACCGGTGAAAAATGACTCCCAACCAACACACGATCGAAGATAAAACCCTTCAAGTTTTTCGGAAGAAAAAAGTATTGAGAATCGGCCAACTCGCCCGGCTTCTCGAACGGTCTATCCCGACTGCGCGCCGGCGGCTGAAAGAGTGGAAAACCTATACGAGTTATAACCACAACGGACAATATTATGTGCTGCCTGACGTGCCCAAGTTTGACGCCAATGGATTATGGCAGTACGACTCGATCCGCTTCTCTCAACATGGCACGCTGAAAGAGACGGTGATCCATCTTGTGAAGAATTCGGACAGGGGGCTTTTCGCTCAAGAGATCGGCCGTCTTGTGGGGTTGGCGCCGCATTCATTCTTGTCTCATTTTCGAGGCGCGTCCGGCTTACAACGAGAACGGTTCAACGGACGATGGATTTATTTTTCCTCGGAGGAGACGATCTTGAACGTACAAAAACGGGAAAGAGAACGGTGGGCGCAAACCCAATCCACTTCGCTCCTCACAGATGCGGAAGCCGTTCAACTCCTGGTGGAAAGGATTCGACATCCCCACCTCAGTTTAGACGATCTGAGCCAGGCGCTTCATACCAAGGGGATGGCCATCTCGTCCGAATCGATTCGCCGTTTTCTCGGCCAGCACGGCCTACTAAAAAAAACAACGGATACGCTCTCGTTCGACACCTGAGAACATATAAGAATCAATTGCTGACCAACCTTTCGGCCGCCACGTGTTTCCCGTCTCCTCCGACCCTTGTGTTTCGGCCGTCTCATCGCGTTTGTTCTTGCGGCGCGAAACTGAAAGTGCAAAAAACACACAGGAGGACTCTTGTCACCTTGGATATTGGGGAATGGCACGCGAAAGAAATCCTTTACTATTGCGATGGCTGCGGCGATCCAACGATCCATTCTTCGGAAGAGTTACAAACGCTGGCGCCCCCTCGATGTAAGTTCGGCTATGATATTTTGGTCGAGGTAGGAACCGCGTGGTTTCTCCGGCGCCGGAGTGAAACCAGTATTCAAGAAGAACTCGCCCGGAAACACATCCGGATTTCCAAGAGCGAAATCGAGTATCTCGCCCAAAAATTTATCATTTATCTGGCCGTTGTCCATCGAGAAAACGGTTCCAAAATCAAAGAAGATATGGCGTTGCGGGGAGGCTATATTCTCCAATTGGATGGAACGTGTGAAGGGGAAAGCCCTCATTTAATGAGTGTCTTGGATGGCCTTTCCGAAATTGTTTTGGACAACGTAAAAATTCCCTCGGAAAACGCGGAACAAATCATTCCGTTTCTCTCCCGGATTAAAGAGACGTACGGTCTCCCTCAAGCGTTGGTGAGTGATATGGGAAAAGGGATTGGATTGGCCATCCAAAAAGTGTTCCCGCTCGTCCCTGCTTTCCTCTGTCATTTCCATTTTTTGCGCGATCTCGGAAACGATCTGTTCGGAATCGAAAACGATATTATTCGGACTCATTTGAAGAAGTACGGCCTGCAAAGTTTGTTGGGTAAATTGGTGAAAGAACTGAAGCCAATTATGAAGGCCGATCCAACCGGCATTGATTCCCTCGTCACGTGTATCGAAAGCCAAAACGGGGACGAAGAAACGGCGCCGGAATTCCTGCCCGCTGTCTATGCGTTAATTCTCTGGGGATTGGGCGCCAAACACCAAGGAGACGGCTTGGGATTTCCGTTCGATCGCCCCCATCTTGTTTTTTATCAACGGCTGGCCATCCTGCGCTCTACCTTCACAAAAATTCAGCCGGCTCCACCCATTGACCGTCCATTGTATCAACAACTCATTTGTACATTGCAGAAGGTCATGGACGATCCGATTCTCCACTATACCGCCTCCCAAATGCAGCAAAAGGTTCTTGTGTTCGATCGGCTGCGGAGAGCCATGCGCATCACTCTCCCCGGGAAGAAACAAGGCCTCAATGATGAGGGAGAAGATACCGATATCCGGACCATCGAAAAGGGGGTGACTGAGTTCCGCGAATGGCTCTGCGGTGATCCCACTCTTTCAGCGGATGCCGATGTACAAAAGATGATCGCGCAACTCGATAAATATTGGGAGAAACTCTTTGCCGATCCCATTGTGGTTGATACGCCGAATGGGAAAGTCACCATCCAACCGCAAAGGACAAACAATCTGCTGGAACGCTTCTTTCGGAATTTAAAACACAGCCATTGCAAAAAAACGGGAACGAGTTCGATGAAGAAGGTGTTAACGACTATGCTTCCGGATACGCCTCTCGTGAAAAACCTTGAAAATCGACACTATATGGAGATGATCTTGAAGGGAAGAGCCAGCCGGGAAGAACGATTTGCTGAAATTGATTCGAACACCATTCGCGAAGAAATGAAAAAAGCCAAGATTCAGAACGAAGGAATTCCACGAAAATTAAAAAAAATCATCACCAAACACGATTTCCCTGGAATCTTGATGAAGTGCTTTTCATAAAGACGGAATTATTAAATCCAACCGTTTGTTGGGGTCATAGTGATTGGATATCCATTCGCGCCCCATCCAGCGAGATTGTTATGGTTCGCATGTTTTTAATCTAAGAATTGGGCCTTGATGTAGTAATCCTCTTTTTTATCCGCAACAGAAACTAACAAATCAGGATGAGAAAACAAACTATGCAAGTAAATAATCAACTCTATATTGTCATGATTAGTGTCCATGGATTAATTCGGACAGAGGAGATTGAATTGGGACGCGATGCGGATACGGGTGGCCAAATCAAGTATGTGATCGAACTGGCGAGATTTCTATCGAAACAAAATACAGTCGCCCAGGTTGATCTATTTACCCGTCAAATTTTAGATAAAAAAGTCAGTCCAGACTACTCAAAAAGTGAAGAATCCATCACGGATCGCGCCTCACTCATACGAAAAGCGTTTGGACCCAAGCGGTATCTTCGAAAAGAAGTGCTGTGGCCGTATCTCGACCATTTCGCGAATGAAATACTCAAACACTTCCGTTCGATTGGACGGCTGCCGGATTTCCTGCATGCTCATTATGCGGATGCGGGATATGTAGGTTCAAAATTATCCCAACTGCTGGGGATTCCATTGATTTTTACAGGACACTCGTTGGGTCGCGTGAAGCTGAAACGCCTTCTTGATCAAGGTTTATCGAAAGAAACGATCGTGAGGAGATACAATATCTTCGAGCGAATTGAAGCGGAAGAAATCGCTCTCGCGACAGCGTCAATGGTGGTCACAAGCACACACCAGGAAGTGGAAGAACAATACCAGCTTTACGAGCGGTACCAACCGTCAACCATGGAAGTGATTCCACCGGGCACCGATCTCTCCAGGTTTTATCCATCACGGAATCCAATTCATCGCTATCCCTATTTTCAATCACTGAGACGGTTCTTAAATCATCCTGGCAAACCGATGATTCTGGCGATTTCGCGAGCGGATGAGCGGAAAAATATCACAAAACTCATCCAAGCCTACGCGGAACACGAGACGTTACGTAAAAAATCAAATCTCGTTATTGTCGCTGGCAACCGGGGTGATATCATGCAATTAGACTCAGGCGCTAGAGAGGTTATCCGAAATATACTCTATTTAATTGATAAATACGATCTTTATGGATCCGTAGCGTATCCTAAAAGTCATGAAATGAATGATGTCCCTGATTTATATCGGATGTGCGCGAAAACACGTGGCGTTTTTGTGAATCCAGCGTTGACAGAGCCATTTGGGCTGACATTGATCGAGGCCGCCGCTAGTGGAGCGCCTATTGTCGTGACAAACGATGGAGGCCCACGGGATATCATTGCGAATTGCCAGAATGGAATCTTGATTGATCCATTGAACGCCAACGAAATGGCGGAAGCCATCGATCAATCCTTATCAAACCGGGAGCAATGGAAACAATACTCGCAGAATGGGTTAAAAGGTGTAAAACGGCACTATTCATGGACGAATCATACGAAAACCTATTTGCAAAGGATAAAAAAACACATGAAAGCCATTCGTAAGCCATTAAATATCTCTTCCGGCAAACGATTGCTGAAAACGGATAGGCTCTTCATTACGGATATCGATAACACATTGCTGGGAGACAAGAAAGCCTTGGATGAACTTGTTACCCTGGTAAAGGATCATACGAATCTTATCAGTTTTGGAATCGCCACCGGCCGGCACTTAGATAGTGTATTGGAAGTTTTAAAAGATTGGGATGTGCCCCGTCCGGATTTACTGATTACCTCCGTGGGCAGTGAAATCCATTATGGAAATGACTTGCGGCCGGACAAGGATTGGGAAAAGCACATTGATTACAAATGGGAGCCCGAACGCTTGCGGGAAGTAATGAAAACATATCCCGGCATCGAATTACAACCGGACGTCAACCAGCGGAAACACAAAATCAGTTATTTTATTGATCCAACAATAGCGCCGACACGAAGAGAAATTGTCCGCCGGATGAGGGAAAACTCATTTCATGTCAAAGTCATTCATTCTCACCAGCAATTCCTTGATTTTCTCCCCTTACGAGCATCGAAAGGATTGGCCATCTGGTATATGGCGAATAAATGGGGAATTCCAATGGAACGGATCTTAACCGCGGGAGATTCCGGCAATGATGAAGAGATGTTGAAAGGGCATAACCTCTCCGTTGTGGTGGGAAATTATAGCGCGGAATTAGAACCGCTGCGTAAAAATCCAACGGTTTACTTTGCCAAAGCGTCGTATGCGGCGGGGATCATTGAAGGGATGCTTCATTATGATTTTTTGGGCGTGATCAAAAATCCTGAGGAGGAAATTGTATGATTAAAATACTCCAGCAAACAATCCAAGAGCATCGAAGCGTTATATACGTTTTTTTCAGACAATTAATTGGACTCAATCAGTCGTTTCTTCTCCGTTCTGAAATTAACGAATTTTTTCACGCATTTACTAATACTGAAAAAGAGTCCAACGGTCGTCTAAAACATACGGTATTGGGAAAGATCATCTATTACTCACAGGAAGTCGTCATCCAGGCGCCTTGGGTCTTGTTCGCTTGTCGGCCGCGAAATGCGAGTTGGATATACATCCAATTTCATTGTGAAGAGATACGCTGTCATGAAATTACGTCATCGGAATTTTTGCAGTTTAAAGAACGGATTGTGAATTGTGAGCAACGTGAAGAAGATTGGGTTTTGGAAATCGATCTAAAACCCTTTAACCGGGAGTTTCCCAAGTTAAAAGAGGCGCGGTCAGTCGGGCGCGGTGTGGAATTTCTAAATCGTCACCTAAGTGGCCGGTTATTCACGGAACCGGCTAAAGATGGAAAATTGTTGTTTCATTTCCTCCAGCTGCATCAGTTGAACGGGCAGCAATTGATGCTGAACGATCGAATCACGGACGTATCCCAATTACAAGACGCCATGAACCATGCGCAGGATTACCTCTCGCATCAATCTCCAAATGCGGAATGGAATACTGTGGCGCATTCCATGCAGGATTTAGGATTTGAAATCGGTTGGGGACGCACGGTAGACCGTATGCTCGATACGCTGGGTCTCCTTTCCGATATATGGGAGGCGCCGGATCATGATCGGATCGGCAGTTTTTTGAGCCGGATTCCGATGATCTTCAATGTTGTCATTCTTTCCCCTCACGGATATTTTGGGCAGGCGAACGTTCTTGGGAAACCGGATACCGGCGGACAGGTCATTTATATTCTCGATCAAGTAAAAGCCTTGGAACAAGAAATGAAGCAATGCCTTTGGGAACAGGGGATTGATGTCGATCCCCTCATTTTAGTCGTCACCCGGCTTATTCCCGAAGCGGAAGGCACATCGTGCAACCAACCAGAGGAACAAATCGTCGGCGCCCAGAATGCGAAAATTGTGAGAATTCCATTCCGCTCCGCCAATGGAGATATTATTCCCCATTGGATCTCCCGGTTCAAAGTATGGCCCTATTTGGAACAGTTTGCCCTTGAAGCGGAAAAGGAGATTCTTACTCAATTAAAAACAAGGCCCGATCTGATTATTGGAAATTATTCTGATGGGAATCTTGTGGCGTCGTTATTATCCGAACGTTTAAAAGTATCTCAATGTAATATTGCCCATGCTCTGGAAAAAACGAAATATTTATATTCCGGATTGTACTGGCAAAATTTAGAAAATCAATATCATTTCTCCTGCCAATTCACCGCGGATTTAATTGCAATGAATACAGCCGATTTTATTATCACAAGCACCTATCAGGAAATCGCCGGGAATGCGGAAACTGTTGGACAATATGAAAGTTATTCCACCTTCACCATGCCTGGACTTTATCGTGTCAAGAATGGAATTGATGTTTTTGATCCCAAATTCAATATCGTATCACCCGGCGCGGATGCGGAGGTGTTTTTCCCGTATACAGAAATAAAGCGCCGTTTTCATGAATTGCATCCTGAGATGGAAAGCATGTTATACGATGAAACCTATCCGAATTGCCGCGGCGTCATCCACAATCGGGATAAAGCGATTCTGTTTAGCATGGCTCGTCTGGATAGGATCAAGAATCTGACTGGCTTCGTTGAGTGGTATGGACAATGCCCGAGACTTCAAGAATGTGCGTCATTATTAATTATTGGAGGCTTTATCGATCGGAATCAATCCACTGATTTTGAAGAACAAGAACAAATCCAACGAATGCATGATTTGATGAATCAATATCAACTGGACGATAGAATGCGCTGGATTGGATCGCATCTGGATAAGAATTATACCGGCGAATTATATCGTTTTATCGCTGACCGGAAAGGCGCGTTTGTCCAACCCGCCTTATTCGAGGCTTTTGGTTTGACGGTTATCGAAGCCATGAGTTCTGGATTACCCACCTTTGCGACGCAATACGGCGGGCCACAAGAAATTATTCAGGATAGCGTATCCGGTTTTCATATTGATCCAAATCAAGGGATAGAATCGGCTGAAAAAATCGCCGATTTTTTAGAACAGGCGCACAACGATCCTTTAAAATGGGAGAGAATTTCCCAAGGTTCAATCCAGCGGGTGAAAGAGAAATACAATTGGAAACTGTATGCGAAACGGTTGATGTCTCTCTCACGAATTTATGGTTTTTGGAAACATGCGACGAATCTTGAGAGGGAAGAAACACAACGGTATTTACAAATGCTTTACGGATTAATGTACCGGAAACGAGCGGAACAGATTGAATTCAACACCGTTTAACGGTATTTATTCGATCGTTGATTCCGTTCGATTCGATGCGCTCATTTCTTCCTCAGAAGAGCCGTGGCGTTGGCCGATGTGGTAGGCGAGGGTGAGCAATCCTCGTGTGAGGTGTTCGTGAACAAGAATAATATGGCCGGGAACGACCAGTTCCGTTGGGGCGAAGTTCCAGATGCCTTTCACGCCACAGGCGACGAGGCGGTCGCAGGTGTCCTGCGCGACGTGCGCGGGAGTGCAGATAACGCCGATGTCGATGTCTCGGTCATCGCAGACAGTGGTCAACCGGTCGATGTCTTCGACAGGGATGCCCCGGATAGAGTAATTATAAAACTTTGGATTGATATCAAAAATCGCCTTCAGTTCGAATCCTTGCAGGACGAACGATTCGTAATTGGCGATCGCCTGTCCAATGTTTCCAAAACCGACAATCGCGAAACCGGTCTTTCCCCGCGAAAGAAAGATCTGGCGAATTCCCTGTAATAATTCAGAAACATCATAACCCACACCCGTCTGACCGCGTACTTTAAGAGGAAGAAAGTCTTGTTTGACGACCGCCGGATTGACAGCCAATCGATCCGCCAGTTTCCGAGTGGAAATACGGGGAATCTCTTTCTTTTTGAATTCTTCCAAGACATTTAAATAACGCGACATCCGTATCAGGCTGGCTTCACTTAAATACGGTTGTTTTATCTCTTCGTTCATTCGCTCGCTCATGCTGTTGAATTTAAAATCCGGATAGTTAAAATCTTAGCTATCATATCACAAATCCGTTAAAGAAAAAGCGGCATGAGCTCTTCCTGAATAGATCTTTTTTAAATTCCGGTTATCTTAATCTTTTCTTTCACAGAACAACAAGAAAAAATTCGTATCAATCCCAGTATATTTACGTTTTCATTCAATATAGTGAATTAATTTAAGTATTATTTTAGTCTAACGCCCACTTTTTTCTTGATTCCCGCATGGAAATGTGCCATCCTGGAACAATACTACACGCATTAACCAATCTGGTGAAAGCGCCAAACCATTTAGAGGAAAACATATCCAATGAAAACAACAAGCAAACAACAGAATCGAACACTTTCTTTCATCCTTCTTTTCGCCGCCGTGTTTATGAGTGTATGCTCTATTCAGATTCCAACAGTGCTGGAAGCGCAGGCGGAGGAGCAGGATACTTTCATGAATCCCAAACGAATCGTTATTCCTAAAATCAATGAATCCATCCAGATTGACGCTGTCTTTGATGAACCAGCATGGAAAAAAGCGGTGAAAATCACACCGTTTTATCTGAATGATGGAAGCCGCGCCGAAACCGAATCGACTACGTTGCTTCTCTGTTACGACGCTACAGCGTTGTATATGGCTTGGACGTGTGTGGATTCAGATATTCAAGCGACGATTACCCAACGGGACGGAGATCTTTGGGACGAAGAAGTCGCGGAGTTTTTTCTCTATCCCGGCGCCGAGATTCCCAGCCGGATCCAGTATTATGAATTGCAGTGGAATCCGTTAGGTACAATCTTTGATGGTGTTATCACGAAAACCTTGAATCCAGACGGCTCGACAAAAACACATAACTTGGACCGGAATTGGACCGCGGAAGGAATGCAGGCGAAAGTGATCGCTGATGGTGTGTTGAGCGATCCTTCCCAACCGGATCAAGAATGGCGTGTCGAAGTGTCGCTTCCGTTTGCGGCGATCGGTCAATCCGCGCCGAAGACCGGTGATGTATGGCGGGGGAATTTCTATCGCTACAACCGCACAACGGGGAAAGCGGTAGAACATTGCGCTTGGACACCAACGTTAACGAGCAGTTTTCATGAACCCACCCGCTTCGGATATCTTGAATTTGGGGGAGAGAGTCAAGCTGGTTTGGACCGTTCCATGTTTCAAGATTCGAAGTGAAACGCCGTATCGATGCGTGAACTGTTGTTCGAACGGTAAAAGAACCCTTTCAAAACTATGCTGAAAGACTTCTCCAAACAGCGGATTGGGAATATCTTTATAAGGAGACCCTTCAATGGCGCCGGGCGGATTTAAGCCGGTATCCATGCTTCTGGAACGTCCGACCGGATTCACATAATACCGCTATGTGACATTGAAAAGGGCGCCGGGCTCAATCCATGGCCCATCAATATGTATGGAGGACAACTGTGGCGGACGCTATCAAAGACATCGAAACAGAGATGGACGAAATTAAGATGCTCATGAAGATCTGGAACAATTTTTACCGGATCCTTACAACAACATTCTTCGACGACAAAGCGGATATCAAAAAATTAGATCCGGAATTTCAGAAAATCAAACAGATCGTCGCCGAGCATCACAGTCATTTCATGAAAGTGATTAAAAAAGACTTTCATATTGGGCAATCCGTGTTGACCACCGTGAAACGGACGATCTCCCTCGAAGGATTCTCGCATTTAAGTGAGTTGGAAATTCGAAAAACATTGATCGAATGGCACGACGCCAACATTCTTCTCAATGAAACAGTCGGCGCGCTGGAATGCCAGCGGGATCGAATTTTACGGGGCCGGAAGACAAAAGTGCCTGACAAGAGCGCGGGGGAAAAAGCCAAGGAATTTTTCCAAAGCGGCACAGTAAAATTAGTCATTAATTTGGCTATACTCGGCGCCATCGTTGGCGTAATTTATATCTTTTGGGAACCGATTTCAACATCACCGTACTATATTGATTACGCCAAACCGTGGGTCGATTGGTTGTTGGGACTAATCGGCATGGCCCCAGCGGAAGAAGCCGCCAAAGCAGGGGGATGATATTTGATCTTCTGCCATCAAAGAGACACCCTTAGATGAAAACTCCTGTTTAATTCTATTAGGCTGTAAGGCGTACAACACAATTACATGAACCAACCAAAGGATTGTATCGTCTTCCCCGGCCGTCTACCGCCGAAAGAGATTTGCTTCGTAAACGCGATCCTTGACGATCATGAAGGTATGGCTGTCGTGCGGACAGTGGACGCGCAAGAAGGGCGGATGGAATTTTGGATCGCGCCCGCCCTAGTGGATCAATTCAATATCTTTGTCGAATTTATCCGGCGTGAGTACCAAATCCCTATCGAACTCGGTGATCCGATTTCGGAAACAACGGAATTCACCGATTTCCCCGAATCAATATAAACTTGATAGGATCGGCTGAACTCCATCATTAACGCAGGATTTTTTAGCGAAGCGTAGTACGAAAATCTACATCTCTTCTTTCTAATTCATACAAAAAAATGTTAGCTTTCCCTCCCTAATCTACGTTACTATTCATTGAAGAACAAACATCAAAACATGGGATACAACAATTGGATGACGACCGTTTAGCGTTCGCGGCCGCGCGCGGGGATGGTGAAGCGTTTTCCCAGTTGGTAAAACGTTACCGGCCCTATGTGTATACGATCGCCTATAAAATTGTATTGAATCCCGAAGACGCGCTGGATGTGACGCAGAATCTTTTTTTGAAACTGTTTCAGAATCTCGGCGCGTATCGTGAACAGGGATCCTTTCGCGCCTGGCTGGCTGCATTGACGGCGCGCGCCGCAATCGATCATGTCCGTGCGGCCAAGTCCGGCGCCAATGTGATCCCCCTCGACGATCCGGATCGTCACAAAGCAGAACAAGAAGCGCCCTGGGAGACGCTCGATCGAGATAACCGTCTCCAGCGTATTGAAGAAGCGGCGGCGCGGCTTTCCGCACAGCAGCGGGCGATTATCACGCTGCGGCTCCGGGAGGATCTCGGTCCCAACGAAATCGCCGTCCGGTTGGAGATTCCCTCCGGTCAAGTCCGATCCCAGTATCATCGCGCCATCGCCAAACTGCGCCGTGTTCTAGGACAATTACGGAACGAATCTTCATCGATGGAGTGCGAACGTCCCCGCCCATATTCGGATAATCCACCAATGGAGCGCGAACGTCCCCGTCCGTGTGTGGAGAATCCGCCAATGGAACGCGGGCGTCCCCGCCCGTGTAAAAAGAATTCGCCGCTCCGAAAGGATAAAACCAATGAAGAATCCGCCCAATGAAATGGAATCGTTCGAGCGCGCCTGCGCGTACATCAGTGGAGATCTTTCTTCAGAGGAGATCCAATCCTTCGAGCGTGAAATGGAAAATGATTCCACATTGCGCAAGCTGGTTGAAGAAGCGCGTCAAGTGATTGTAGAGACACGCGGCTGGCTCCAATCGGAACCGCCCGGATTGGAACAGGTGGAAGCGCTCGCAATGCCCCGCCCTTCTTCCGTTCCAAGACGCAGTGTCTTTCCGACTTGGCGGCGTTTCGCCACAGCGGCGGTTTTTATCATTGGATTCTTCCTCGGCGGCTTCGCTCAAAAGGAAGCGTCTATGATGGACCGCTTCGGAACTCTATTTACAGCGCCCGGCGTGTCGAATCCCTCAGAAACAGGTGATCAGTCCAGTGGGATTTCCGGGGAATCAATTCAACACGACACTCCGCTTCAACCATCCAAGGATTCAACAATAAAATCCTATCCCGCGGACCGTTCACCGATTCATCACGCCCGTGAGGAGAATGGCCGTTTGATCATTGAAACCGCATGCGCCGTCTGGGTCGTTGACGGTAATTTTGATTTAGACCATAAACATAATGAAAAGGAGTAAGATCATGAAAAACACAATTCGATTGATTACGCTTTGTTTATTCATATTTTCTGCGCTGCCTGTTTTGGCGGATGTAGAACCAGGACACCTGCCAACATTCAATGAAATGGAGCAATTCACCTTGCGGCCCGGTGAGACTTTTACATTTGAAGAAATTAAGATTACCTATTCACAAATTCCCGAAGAGGAAAAAAGCGAGGATATACTCGGTTATCTATCTCTCAAGGGTCCGAAAACATCTGTCAACAAGATCGGGATTATAAATCCACATACAACATATTTAGATATCTACAATCGCGATTATCCAAACTGTATTTGTATTGACAATTATTTTTTCCAGATTCTCTATCACACACAGTTAGGAAATTGCCTAGAAATCAGAGTCATTCAATTACCCGAACGTTTTGATTATCCGGCGCATTGGAAAACCGGCGGGCGGGACGCTTATTTACCCGTCACCGCGCATCAGCCAGTTCAATTAAGCGAATGGGTTTTCCGCATACTTGATGAGCCTCAAACATCTCAGGATGGCGCCTATCTGCTCTTATCCGTAAAGAACATAGAAACCGGCGAAGAAAGTCTTACAAACGTCAAACGAGGAGCGAAAAGAACCTTCGGCCGGTACTACATGGAACTGATGGTTGGCCATATGGTGTTGGAAACGAAATCCGCTTATTTTATGGTTCAGATCAATCGTGATACACGCATTCGAGGGGGAGATACGTATGTAGAAGACCTTTATTATGATGAATCCATGACCCACGGCGATTATCTTGATTTGTTGGGAGAAAAATATAATTTCAAAGTTGAGTGGCGGCCGTTTCCTGGTTATCCTGAATCCATTGAACTGTACAAAAATGAGAAGGAGTCTTTGCAAAGTATAAGGCATGAGTCCACTACAATTCGAGAATTCCTTCCGCGCGCATTTACAGGGGGCACGGTGAAAGATCTCAAGTTTGAATGGAAAACTCCCAATCACCTGATCGTCCAACCCGCCCGGTATGATGAATACCTTCAACTGCAGGAACGGATCAAGAAAGAAAATGAAGAAAGAGAGAAAGCGCTGGAGGATTTTAATCAAGAATACGAACTAATCACCAAAATCTATCCATTAAAAACCCTCAGCGCGGCGACCGCCAAGGCGCTTCTTGAAAAAGAGATCTTTATTCATCTACTGTATCGACATCCAAATGGGAAAAATGGAAAGTATTACGAAGTATTCTCGGCTAATAAATACAATAGATTGGAGGGAATGGATTCGGGGAGTTATGAAATCGCTTCCATCAAAGAAGAAATCTATTCCGACGATCGCACCAATGTTCTAATCGTAAAAGCCGCCGCCCATACACATAAAAAATTGTCAAACGCGATCGCTTCGATGGAAGATATGATCCAAATCAAGGAAAAAAAATCCATCCCCCAATCCTTCCGGATCGAAGGGATACTCTTGGAAGGAATCGACGCGAATAGCAAAATCACCGGTTTGACTGGGGGAGGTTTGGTGAATGAATTAAATAAATCCCCCAAACCCCCAATCAAAGACCTGAAAAAATATGGACTCAGCGCGGAGGATATCCAACCCTTCGGATTTAATTCCGTTTCTGAATTGGGGAAAGGATTCGTGATATTAACAGCCGAACGCGGTGAAGTCGGGCAGGCTCAATTTGCTCTCAATGAGACCTACAGCTGCGCGTTGGAGTTCCAAGATATCCGCGAACCGTACCTTTTATTGAAAGCCAGCCTAACCACCGCGCAATCCGATAAGCCCCTTCTCTCGAATTCGCTGTTTCTCGAAAAGAACAAACCGGCGGTTCTTGGATTGACGAACCTGCGGCAGGCGTTGATTTTAATCCTGCGGATTCAAGGAAAATAAATATACTACACACATTAATAGAAAATCCTTTTCCCCTCCAGTATAATTATTACGTCCTCAATTGTGATTTTTTTCTCCCATTCTTTCATTGTCTTTTTCCATATGGTATAACCATGTATATATGGCGCTCACGAACATCAAGAAGTCCTTTCTTTAAATTTTATCGTTTTTTATTGTATTTTTGGGCAGAATATGTTAAAACGCTTTGAGTCTTTATGCAAATCAGGAAGGAGCAAGGACAATGGCGAAGGATAAGAAGAAAGATAAAAAAGATAAGAAAAAGAAGGATAAGAAGAAAAAAGACAAGAAAAAGAAATAATTGAGAAATTGAATATTCTTTTTAGTTTGGGACTGCGTTCCTCTATGAAAATCATATGTAGGCGGTTCTATTTTTTTGTCTGAATTTTGAGAATGGCGATGGCAGGTTTGAGGGATTTAGCCAGAACAGATGAAAAACCTTGCCTTGGCCGCCCTCTCGTTTTCTAATTAACGTACTCACTTACTAGGTGAGCAATATAAAGCTATCCACAGCATATTCGTCCGAACCATGATTCTAAGGATTAAAGGATTCCCATGATTGAAAAATCAAGAAAATCAAGTCAATCAGGCGAATCAAGGTTCAGACAAAAAATAGAGCCGCCCACATTTAAATGTCACGGGTACCTAGGGCAAGTACCGGCGCAAGTGCCGGAGACTTTATTTTCATCTGCCCTGGCCTTATTCCAAACCACATTTGAATAGCGCAATAACTAGTATCCTTCTAATTCTCAGCGATTACTGGCGATAGAGATCGTTTATAAAAAATATTCACTCGGATGAACCTTGTTTATTCATCCAGCAGTTCAACAATATGTTTGACTTCCATGTTAAGCCCGCGTTGTTTGACGCCGTAGCTTAGTTGGAGGAGGCAACCGGGGTTGGCGGTTAGGAGCAGTTCCGCGCCGGTTTGTTCGATACAATCCATCTTCCGGTCAAGGAGTTTCATCGACATATCGTAGTGAGTAATGTTGTATACTCCCGCGCTGCCACAGCACCAATCCGATTCGGGGGGGGGGGGGGGGGGGGGGGGGCAGATCGACGAGTTCGACGCTTGGGATTGATCGGATCACCTGTTTCGGCTGTTTGGATACTTGCTGCGCGTGTTGAAGGTGGCAGGGCTCATCATAAATGGTTTTTCTCTTAGTTTGACCGTCCGCCTTTGGGGGGGTGTAGTGCGGCCACTCGGAGAGAAATTCCGTGATCTCACGCACTTTTCCACTAAACCGTTTGGCTTTTTCCCTATATTCCGGATCGTCTTCAAAAAATTCTTCATATTCTTTCAGCGCGGCGGAACAAGCGGCGCAGTCGGTCACGATTGTATCCACATCCAGCGCGTCGAAGAGATCGATGTTGAAGCGCATTAAATCAAACGCTTTGTGTTTGAATCCCGTGGAGAGCAACGGAGCGGCGCAGCACCGTACATCTTTCGGCGTAATAACCGTGCAATGGCTTCGGCGCAGGATATTGACAGTAGCATTGGTAGTGTTATTAAAGAGCAGACTCATCATGCAGCCGAGGAAATACCCCACACGCGTTTTCTCTTCGCCCTGCGCGTGCAGTGTGTCCGGGATGGTTTTCCGGAAGGGTTTCTTCAATTCTCTTGGCGCGAGAGCCTCCATGAACTTGAGGCGTTTGGGTAGTAGATTGATGAATCGGGTTTTATGCAAAAGCGTTTGCAGACCGGTTCCTTGATAAAGGCGCAGGGGGAGTGTCGCCCATTCGAGCCGCCAATGCCGCAGGAAGAGCCAATTGAATAAAATCGAATTGAGCAACCGGGCGATGAAATTCTGCTTCGCGTTCTGCTGTATCTGGGAACGGGCGGATTCGATCAGATATCCGATGCGAACGCCGGAGGGGCAGGCGGTTTCGCAGGCGCGGCAGTCCAAACAGAGGTACATCTCATCATTGAAATTCGGGGTGAGTTCGAGTTTGCCATCCGCCACAGCGCGGATCAACGCCGCCCGGCCCCGTGGGGAGGAACGCTCCACCCGCTGTTCCCGGTAGGTTGGGCAATGCGGCAGGCACATTCCACACCGAATGCAGTTCAATATCTTTTCATAATCGGGAATGTTTACGCCTTCAAAATATCCCGCTTTAAGGGGTTGTCCGTGTTGATTTTGGTTTGAATCGTTCATCGGTGTCCTGAATCGTTAATTGTAAAAAGTGACCATATGGTATCGCCGCAGATACGATTTACCGCTGTCTAAATATTTGATCTTACTGGACTCAGGGAAAAAAGCAAAGCGGGGTGAATCTATTCCATGCCCGGAAGAGCATTTTGCCGGCCTGATGGAGTTAAGCCCAGATGGTTATACCCCGCCGCAGTCAAGGTTCGTCCGCTAGGAGTACGGTTGAGAAGCCCTTCCTGAATTAGAAACGGTTCGTAGACCTCTTCCAGCGTTCCATCGTCTTCGCCCAAAGCGACTGCGATGGTACGCAATCCAACCGGGCCGCCGCCGAATTTTTCCGCGATGGTCCCTAGGATCCGCCGGTCCATTTGGTCCAATCCCAAGTGATCGATCTCCAGCAACTCCAGCGCTTCCTGCGCAACTCGTTTCGTGATTTTTCCTTCATGGCGCACTTGGGCGTAATCCCGGACACGGCGCAAGATCCGGTTGGCGACGCGGGGCGTGCGGCGGGAACGGCCGGCCAATTCATTGATCCCTTCTGAGTCAAAGGGGACATCTAATATTCGCGTGGACCGGTGAAGAATTTGGGAGATATCTTCCGTCTCATAAAAATTCAAGCGGCAGTGAATACCAAACCGGTCGCGGAGCGGCCCGGTCAACATTCCGGAGCGGGTCGTAGCGCCGACCAGGGTGAATTTGGGCAGATCGATCTTGATCGATTTAGCGTGCGGCCCTTCACCGATGAGGACATCGATGAAGTAGTCTTCCATCGCGGGATAGAGACATTCTTCGACAACCCGGTTAAGTCGGTGAATCTCGTCGATGAAAAGCACGTCACCCGCTTTGAGTTCCGTCATCAAGCCCGCAAGATCGGCTTTGCGTTCAAGGATTGGACCCGATGTGGTCCGGATACTCACCCCCATTTCATTTGCGATAATATGGGCCAGAGTAGTTTTCCCCAATCCAGGCGGCCCTGCCAACAACACATGATCGAGCGCCTCCCCCCGTTTACGCGCCGCTTCAATACAGATCGCCAGTTTTGTTTTTGTCTCTTTCTGACCAATAAAAAATTGCATGCTTTCCGGACGGATATTCTCCGCCAGAGCGGCGTCATCAGGTTCAGGGGCTGTAGAAAGGAGGCGTTCGTTCATTTTATAGATAGTCTTTTTTTCATTGATTAAACTTGGATAATTATAATTGTTTTATGAGATAAATGATGGGCGCCTTCCACCATTAAGGTAAGATGGCGTGTGATTGTCTGAACCATGATTTAAAAACCAGCCAGCTAGCGCTGTCTTAAAAGGATTTAAAGATTTCCATGATTAAAAATCAAGAAAATCAGGCGAATCAAGTGAATCAAGGTTCAGACAAAAAAATCAGGCATCCAATCCCCCCAATTGCACGGCGGCCTTAATCGCATCAAGAAGCGACCGCTCCGAAGCCTTCCCCGTCCCCGCAAGGTCGAACGCGGTTCCATGATCGACCGAGGTTCTAACGATCGGCAAGCCAAGTGTAGTGTTGACGCCGGTCACCTCGCTCCATTCCTGGGTTTTGGGATCGAATTGGAAATTGTTCAGTTTGAAGGCGATGTGGCCTTGATCGTGATACATCGCGATGACGCCATCGAAGCGCCCTCCAACGTGTTGGGGGAAAATAGAATCGCAGGGGAAGGGGCCTTCCGCTTGGATACCTTGCTCCTGGGATTGTTTCACCGCAGGCCGGATGGCGCGGCTCTCTTCAACGCCGAACAGACCACCTTCACCGCTGTGGGGATTAAACGCGCAGACTGCGATGCGGGGACGTTTGCCATCCATCCGCGTGAGCGCTTCGTCAAACAACCGGATCGCGGTTACGATTCGCTCCTGCGTGAGTAGATCCGATACTTTGGAAAGTGGAACGTGGCAGGTGACATGCGCCACGCGGAAATTCCCGGCGCTCAGCATGAGGCAGTATTCCTCTGTCCCTGTTTTTTCCGCCAGAATTTCCGTGTGCCCGGCGTAGTGATAGCCCGCCTGGTTGAGCGCTTCTTTGTGCAAGGGCGCGGTCACGATTCCAATGACCCGTTTTTCCAGCGCCAGCCGGATCGCCCGGTCCAGCCAGATGAACGCCGACGCGCCGCAGGTTGGATCGATTTGACCGACAGGAATCTCTTCCCCAAGGCGTGATTCATCGCTGAGCAGCGCGATTCCTTCCCACGAGCCGATTTCTTTCATGTCTGGATTGATTTTTGTATATGAAAAATGGGTTCCAGTATAAGAAAACGCCCGAACGAGCGCTCGTTCAGAACCAATAATCAAGGGGCGGAAACGGCCGCGAATCTCTTCGCGATTTAATCCTTTCGTGATAATTTCCGGTCCAACGCCCGCCGGATCTCCCATCGTAATCGCCAGCGCCGGTATTGTCATATCGGTTTCCTTTCAGTTTGTTTGATTGTATACACGATACCGATGAGGATTCGGTTTCTCAACGGGATTGGAAAGGGATTATTAAACCTGCAAATGAGAATTTTCTGTTTTTATTATGGAACTTTTACCCGCTATGCCATCTACAGAAATTGAGATTCATGGTGTACAATGTTTGATTCGGATACGATCGATAGTTGTGCGCTATTTGGGGAATACGAGGGATTGTGATTTTCCCGTTGCAGGGAAGATCATGGTTATCGATGGACATCAATCCATTCTTCCAACCGTCAGGTCTGGTGGACGCCCCATTCATTCACTTATCGAATCCGGTTCCGATTGTACAGGTTCCTTGTTGCTGGAGCGGCATTCATGTTATTTTCGAGTAAACGAAATTCCATTGGGAAACTTCGCCTGAAAAAGCCGACTATTTTCTGTCTGCCTGGGTTTCATGTTGATCCCGTTTGGCGGCGGACTCAGGCGGAGTATATCGAGCACAGCCTTTCGTTGATGCGGCAGTATCTTCTCGCGTGTCAGGCCGATCCTTATTATGGGGTGTATCTTTCCGAAATTGACTATTTAAAACCCTACCTGGATCTCTATCCGGAAGAACGCGCCTGGCTGATCAAACTGATTAAACAGGAACGATGCGCGACCGGCGGAGCGTACAATCAACCCAATGAAACCTCGATCGGCGGCGAAGCGCTGATCCGGAACCTTCTAATCGGTCGCGTGTACCATCAGACAATTCTTGATGACGAATCTCCCGTATTCATGAATTGGGACGCGTTCGGTCACGCGCCACAGACACCGCAGATCCTTGCGCAATGCGGTATCCAAGCCACCATTTTAACCCGGACCAATTACCGCGATCAGACTATCAAGATTCCCGGCGTTCCGGATCTTTTTCTCTGGCAGGCGCCAGACGGCTCCTCGGTCTATGTGCGGCGTCTCGACTATTCCATGCCGAGAGAGACGCCTCTGGAAGTGGAATCGGCCCGGCGGTTTGATACGCAGAAATACGATTTTCCCAATATCATCGCTGATTTTACAATGGACGCGGGGGATATGATATCTCCCCGTGCGGAGATCCTCCGGCGCTGCCGTGAATTGGCGGATGATGAACCTTCAATCGTCATTACCGGCGCCGCCGCCAGGAAATATTTCGCCGCCATCGACACGCTCCGAACTGGACGCAAACTCATTCTCGAATCCGTCACCCGCGATCTCTCACAATACAACGAAGGCTGTGAACTGACGCGGGCCGATTTGAAAATCGCGAACCGCCTGGTCGAAAATAGGCTCTACGAAGCGGAAACCTGGTCCACAGTGGCGGCGGGATACAACATCCCCTATCCCTCGGCCAAAATTGATCGAGCTTGGCGGCAATTGCTCTTCTGTCAGCATCACGACGGCGTCACCGGCTGTGGGTCGGATATTGTTCTATTGGATTTATTGGACCATTACCGGGAAGCGTTGGAATGCGCCACTGAAGCGCGCCGTTCGGCGCTGACTGCGCTGTCACAACGGATCGACACACGAAGCGAAGGAAAGAACAAACCGGTTCTTCTATTTAACAGTCTCCCTTGGCGCCGGAAAGGCGTGGTCCGGCATACGATTACCATCAATGATGATGAGACTTTTGAACCATTCGAATTGTTTGGACCGAACGGTGAGTTGATCCCCTATGAAGTCGAACCTGTTTCCTATAAAAAGGATGGCACTCTCTCCAAACTGACGGCGCGATGGGTTGAACACGATCTGCCTGCGGCAGGCTATCATCTCAACGTGAAGAAGCCGGACGTGAAGATGGATATCCCCTTCGTAATGGAAGCGCAGAGCCGTACATGGATCGAAAATGAATTCTTCCGCGTGGAAGTGAATCCAGAACGGGGAGGAGGGATTGTCAGTCTCGTTGAAAAAGAGACAGGCCGTGAATATATCAACACAGACCATAAACAACCGGCCAATGATTTGATGCTCCTAGAGGAAGGCCCTGGAGATGAGCCCGCCTGGCGTCTATTAACGACAGGGCAGCGTCTCGCGGCCAGCGCGGAATCCGCGCAAGTGCGGACAGCGGAAGGGCCCATTACAACCCGCTTGATCGCGCGTGGATCAGGGCCGGGTCCTTGCGGCCGCGTGCAAGAGATCCGCTTGTACAAGGGGCTTCCATTTATCGACTGCGTCACCATTCTCGAAGATTACAAAGGGTATGGCAAACAAGTATTAGAGGCCGATCCTGAACAGTCGCGCGATCTTTACGTCACCGCGTTCCCCTTGAATCTGCCCGGCGCCATACCGGTTTATGAAGACCGCTTTTACGCCAAAGCCTATCGGCGCAGCCGGGGATATATGGATTTTAAAAGTTCTTTTCTTGAATGGGATTCGGGCCACGCGATGAATTCCTGCCATCGGTGGATTGATATATCCTGGACTTTCCTCGTCCGTTTTACCTCGGAAAAGAACGAAACCGCCAGTCTGGCCGTAGGCCCATCAGAGATTGTAATTTCTAATGATAACCGGCGGGCGCTGCGGGATCGATTGATGAAACATCTTGCCCGGCATGGCGTCACCTCCACGCCCCGGTATGATACGGATAAACCCAAATCCGATTGGCTCTTCCGCCAATGCTCGTTCTGCATTGGGACAATAGAAGAAAACACATACACCAAACGGCTTCTCGAACGCAATCCGGAGGCGCGGGAGTATTATAAACGCAACATGGACGAAATCGGATTCGTCTGTCTCGCCGTCGAGGATCGGGGAGGTGGGAGAAATACACCTGTTTTTATCTTCGCCGGAAATACCGAAGCGCTGACAGAGCAGGCGGTGGACGAACTGATTCAGGGTACAATCGCGCATCAATGGGAATGTCACGCGTCCGCCTGTTTCATAAAACAATTGGGAAAAGTGGAAAAAGCGGGTTTCGCTGTGTTCAACCGGGGTTCAACTCTGTGCAGTTTGGAGAAGGATGGGACGCTGGCCCTGGCGCTGATGCACACATCTCCATACGCTTCGCCTCAAACATCCTGGCCATTTGACTTCGCCGAACAGAAAACCCATATCTTTCAATACCGGCTGTACCCTCACACCGGGGACTGGCGGCAGGCGGAAATCACCCGGCGCGCAATGGAATACAATCTTGAACCGTACGCTCTTTCCACAACTTCTCACGAGGGGATTCTACAGAACCGTCAATCCTTTTGGTCGGTGGAACCGAGTAACATCCTCGTCTCCGCGATCAAACCGGTGGGATTTCCTGAAGCGTCTTTCCAAAATGGGGCGGAAATCGATGGGCAGTCCGCCATCGTTCGTTTATATGAAGCGCATGGAGAAGATTCCAATATCTGGCTTGAGTCCAACCGCGAGGTAAAATCGATCAAACCGGTTCGTCTTCATGAAGGGCCGCTGCCTCATAAAAAAGAAGTGATCCGTGAAGATCAATTCATCCGCACAGTCGCGCGCGCCAATGAGATTGTCACGCTGCAATTCGAGTTCAAATCAGCGGCTGAAAAAATCCCACCCCTTCCCCAAACGGAACCGGCGCCGCCGGTTCTGGTTCCCGCCCGGTATTGGCGCTACAACACCGGCGCGGCGCCGGAAGGCTTCTTCCCGGTGGCGCTTTCTCTACGCGGTCACATCCGGACACATTCCTACTTGGCGGACGCGTCGATTCATCATCTCGATCTTGTGATTGTAAACAACTCCCCCCGGCAGGAGCGGGAAGGCGTGGTCGAAATCATCACCCCTTCATTTTGGCGGGCGGTTCCTTCCCGTGTTTCCTACCGCTTGCAAGGCGGCGCGTTTCAGATTATCCCTTTGCATATCTTATTTGAGGGACCGGAGCGGGAAGGATTTGTAAAGGTCCGGACCACGGTTAACGGCGTCATAATCGAAGATATTCTTCATCTTGGCCGGGAGCCGGAATTCGATATTTCCATGCGGCTGACAAATGAGGCGTTCAGTATCATTCTGCGCCATGAATACCCCTATCCCATTGAAGGATTCTTAAACTTAATTCTTCCCATTGAGTCGTGGCCCGATTCGTTGGTAGGAGAATATTCTCTCGCATCCATTAACCCGGGCAAACGGGAATTCGATATTCCCCCTGAAGAAGAGGTGGTATTGGATTTCCCCGTTTTCGATCCACAGAGTATTTATGGAGTGGCTTCCGACCGCTTCTGGCTAGGGATCAAGATCGCCGTTCATCATTGTATCCACTATTTTCACGTACGTATGGATGGACGGCGTTCAGAAGGATTGGGCCGCGTAATCCATCCCCCTTATGATTTCTTTGACAAAAAGCCAGAATAATAGAAATTTTGAATCGTCTAAATTGATGAGATGAATCGACCGTTCAACGCGTATATCTATTTCATTCTTTTTCTCTCTGTTGTTGGGTTCCCCGGGCCTGTATTTTCTCAAGCGCGGGTGATGTCCGGAATATTGGAGAACCACGAGATCCGGTTGACAACAGAGTTGGTCAATGGATCGGAGAGTGTGCCGGCGATTCATTTGACGCCGTATTTTCCCGGGCGTATGCGATTCGACTCACTCACCGGCGCGCTGGCGTTTGAGCGAGTGGATGGCGCGCGGATCGGTCTTAAAATCGGGGATGGACGAGTCTATATTGGAAAAGGAAACACCAGCGAGATCCGGAATCCAGGGATTGTCCCCATCCGTAAAAATGGCCGTGTTTATATCCCTTTTTACATCGTAGATACGTTTCTATTTCCACAAGTCCGTTTTTCAGAAGCGGCGTCCATCGGAGAAGACGCGCCGCCTTCGACAGCTGTGACGATGGAAGCCACTCCTACACCACGGCCTCGGATCTTCACGTATCCAACCCCTCCTTCGGACAATCAAATCACGCAGCAGTCGTTTCTGCCGACACCCACGCCGATTCCTACATTCGCGTTTTTCACAGCCTATCCCTCACCCACACCGGTACTGGATCAACCGCGTCAAACACTGCCAATAAAGATTGTGCTGGATCCAGGAAATGATTCTATAAATCCCGGCGCGGCGGCGCCGAGTGGGATTCAGGAAGCGGACCTTACATTATCGATTTGTGAAAAACTCGAAACAGCGCTGCGCAGGAATTTCGATGTGATCCTCACCCGCCGGAAAAATGACAAAACGCCTCTCAGCAATCAACAACGAATCGCCATCGCCAATGAGTCGAATGGAACAATCTTTGTGAGCGTCCATTGCGGGGCGCTTTTTACGAATGATGTTTCACGGGCGGTGGTTTATTTTATGAACGCAATGCTCGACGCGCCTCCCCCGCCACGGCTCCCGAATGAACCGCCGCAGCCGGCGCATCTGGTTCAATGGCGTTTTGCCTATGAACGAAACATGGCGGAAAGCCTTCGGCTTGCGCGGGCGATTCACGAACGTCTACGTCCCCTGTACAACATAACAGGAGCGATCAAAATGGACGAGCACGTTCGCCCTGGCCGCCTAGCCATTCTACGTGGTCTCTCGATGCCGGGCGTGGTCGTGGAGTTGGGGAATCTGACTCATTCCGCAACCGCCCAATATCTCCAGCGGGAAGGAAGACAGTTGGACATTGCGGAAGAACTCGCGATCGCGATCGCGGATTTTCTTTATGAAAGGGCCGGGAGTTCCGGGTATAACGCTGCGCGGCGATGAACTGATTGGAGCGTGTTTTCCACCCTGTATCCTGGCGCTGAATGAATGGATTATCGTACTGTATTAATTTTATTATTAGCCGTTCTTCTGGTTTGCAGCCTAAGCGCTTTGGCTTGGTTCTATTGGCAGACCCATGGAGATTCATTGTCTTTGCCGCCGCTCGATCAACCCGATTCTTCGAATTCTGAAGCAATGACTGCTGATGAAGACGCATTCATCAATGTCTATTTCCTGACCGAAGATCACAGTCAGTTACAAGCGGAAAAACGCTTGGCGCCGATTCTTGATTCGATAACGGACCGGGTGCGCCGGGCGATTACGGAATTGTTACGGGGACCGCTTGCGTCCAATCTGATTTCGCCGATTCCGCCGGGAACCGAATTAGAAAATGTTTTCTGGAGCCAGTCGGATGGAACGGTGTATCTCAGTTTTACCGAAGATTTATTAAAAAATGCGCCCGGTCACGCGCTGAGTGAATGGGCGATAATCTATTCCATCGTCAACACCGTCACGGATCGATCCCCCGCGATCAAACAAGTACAATTTCTCATCGAAGGGGAAGTCATCCAGAATCCCTACACCATATGGGATTGGACGTATCCCTTCCAACAACCGGACCGGGTGTTTAACCGGGAGGGATTGGCGGAGGGATCATGAGGGGAGGAATATGAGATCTAGAATCAGTGTCGTAATATCTCCTTACGTCTATATTAAAACGTGAACTTATAAACGTTTGCTTGATTCTATATAGATAGATACCGTTGAGAGAATTTCCTCCATTACGAGTTTTCCGTTTCCTCGCAGAATACTTGCCATTCTCTTCGGAAAAAAGATTGGCAACAAATCACAAAATCTTGTCCAACAAACTTTTTACTTGTAAGTAACTTCCACTGATTCTTTACACGATGAGCTCCTACAATATAGTAATTTTTAGGTATCTTGTGTTGTTGTTTAAATATTGGAGCTAGGATAGGATGCTCGCTCAAGCCTTTACGATTGCCTTGGGGATTGGCCAGGAACAAAGTTTTTTCCCGATATGGTTCTTCTAACATAGTTTTAATTTCCCATTCAACACCTTTTGTTTCATCTGCGACTAGAACGATCGCCATTGCGCGATCGGCAATTTCATACACCGTTTGTTTCCACATATCATCCTCAACATACAATCGAGCTGCGCCGAAAGGCATTTTATCTTCGTCTCCGGGTCGCCCGATTGCAACGACTGGAGCGATTTCAGTAAACCGTTCGACCAGTTCATGATCGAGACGCCACTTGTTCGGTTCTGCGAGCCAATATTTTAAATTGAAGGGTGAAGCAGGCAGTGTCACTTGGTCATCACGAAAACTTCGTAAAAATAATATGGGATCTCGTTTATCCGTTATGACGATTTTTTCATAAGACGCTCGAACCAGCCATTTTGAATAATCTTTAATCCGTATGGATGCTTTTACAAGTAAGAAAGTCAATGCAGCAAGTAAAACATGTATTACGAAAGGCTGCCACCAACTCAAATCGCTGATCTTATTTGTTGCTGACGTTCGAAAAAGAAATTCAATCCCTTTGGTGATACAAAAGTAAATCTCCCGGTATATCCCCAAACAAAACACATAATACAACATAAATAATGCGCCGAAATTAAACATAGTGAATACTAGACTTACTCCATGGATGGCTTTTGACAAAAAGAGCATCCCAGCGACGTATGTTGACATGAAGCTATGAACACAATGAACCGTTGGATTTCTATAAGGGTTTGTAAATTAAAGGTTCATCCGGAAATTGGGCACATCGATTGAATTTTTAATAAAAAGTGTAATCGAAAGCCCTATGGATCGTGACGTGTCTGTGGACAAATCTATCGATATTGCCCACAGCCACTTGGATAACGATAAAGCCGTTATCCACACGCTCCACAGTTATACGGATAATACCAATTCTATTTTTTTCTTTGTTAATAACTGATTGAATATTCTATACTTAAGAATCTTGAAAAACTTGCTAAGATTTAAAGAAATCCTTGTATTGATCATTTTAAAAAACAGATTGCAAAACACCCAATAATCAATATTCCGATAGTCTATTCAAAGATTAGATAATCATAGAATAAGATACACAAATATTTGACAGATTACTTTTGACATTTAACAGATCACGGAGTATCGATGCTTTTTTCCTAGGAAATTTGAGGTATCACAATGATAAAACTTACAAAAAATGGTGAAATTTCCTAAGAAAAAACGCAATGCGCCCAATTTCCGGATGAGCCAAATTAAATAGTTGCGGCAGCGAATTTCCTTGTAATCAAGTATAGGTTTCAAAAATTTTCGTTTTCGTTCTGTCAAAATCCCAATAAATTCAATATCTTCCCCAAAAAAAGGCTATTTTATACGCGCATAAAATGATAAAGTATAAGTATTAGATAACCATAAAAACAGATACTTTATCGAACCGGTGAAAAATGACTCCCAACCAACACACGATCGAAGATAAAACCCTTCAAGTTTTTCGGAAGAAAAAAGTATTGAGAATCGGCCAACTCGCCCGGCTTCTCGAACGGTCTATCCCGACTGCGCGCCGGCGGCTGAAAGAGTGGAAAACCTATACGAGTTATAATCACAACGGACAATATTATGTGCTGCCTGACGTGCCCAAGTTTGACGCCAATGGATTATGGCAGTACGACTCGATCCGCTTCTCTCAACATGGCACGCTGAAAGAGACGGTGATCCATCTTGTGAAGAATTCGGACAGGGGGCTTTTCGCTCAAGAGATCGGCCGTCTTGTGGGGTTGGCGCCGCATTCATTCTTGTCTCATTTTCGAGGCGCGTCCGGCTTACAACGAGAACGGTTCAACGGACGATGGATTTATTTTTCCTCGGAGGAGACGATCTTGAACGTACAAAAACGGGAAAGAGAACGGTGGGCGCAAACCCAATCCACTTCGCTCCTCACAGATGCGGAAGCCGTTCAACTCCTGGTGGAAAGGATTCGACATCCCCACCTCAGTTTAGACGATCTGAGCCAGGCGCTTCATACCAAGGGGATGGCCATCTCGTCCGAATCGATTCGCCGTTTTCTCGGCCAGCACGGCCTACTAAAAAAAACAACGGATACGCTCTCGTTCGACACCTGAGAACATATAAGAATCAATTGCTGACCAACCTTTCGGCCGCCACGTGTTTCCCGTCTCCTCCCACCCTTGTGTTTCGGCCGTCTCATCGCGTTTGTTCTTGCGGCGCGAAACTGAAAGTGCAAAAAACACACAGGAGGACTCTTGTCACCTTGGATATTGGCGAATGGCACGCGAAAGAAATCCTTTACTATTGCGATGGCTGCGGCGATCCAACGATCCATTCTTCGGAAGAGTTACAAACGCTGGCGCCCCCTCGATGTAAGTTCGGCTATGATATTTTGGTCGATGTAGGAACCGCGTGGTTTCTCCGGCGCCGGAGTGAAACCAGTATTCAAGAAGAACTCGCCCGGAAACACATCCGGATTTCCAAGAGCGAAATCGAGTATCTCGCCCAAAAATTTATCATTTATCTGGCCGTTGTCCATCGAGAAAACGGTTCCAAAATCAAAGAAGATATGGCGTTGCGGGGAGGCTATATTCTCCAATTGGATGGAACGTGTGAAGGGGAAAGCCCTCATTTAATGAGTGTCTTGGATGGCCTTTCCGAAATTGTTTTGGACAACGTAAAAATTCCCTCGGAAAACGCGGAACAAATCATTCCGTTTCTCTCCCGGATTAAAGAGACGTACGGTCTCCCTCAAGCGTTGGTGAGTGATATGGGAAAAGGGATTGGATTGGCCATCCAAAAAGTGTTCCCGCTCGTCCCTGCTTTCCTCTGTCATTTCCATTTTTTGCGCGATCTCGGAAACGATCTGTTCGGAATCGAAAACGATATTATTCGGACTCATTTGAAGAAGTACGGCCTGCAAAGTTTGTTGGGTAAATTGGTGAAAGAACTGAAGCCAATTATGAAGGCCGATCCAACCGGCATTGATTCCCTCGTCACGTGTATCGAAAGCCAAAACGGGGACGAAGAAACGGCGCCGGAATTCCTGCCCGCTGTCTATGCGTTAATTCTCTGGGGATTGGGCGCCAAACACCAAGGAGACGGCTTGGGATTTCCGTTCGATCGCCCCCATCTTGTTTTTTATCAACGGCTGGCCATCCTGCGCTCTTACCTTCACAAAAATTCAGCCGGCTCCACCCATTGACCGTCCATTGTATCAACAACTCATTTGTACATTGCAGAAGGTCATGGACGATCCGATTCTCCACTATACCGCCTCCCAAATGCAGCAAAAGGTTCTTGTGTTCGATCGGCTGCGGAGAGCCATGCGCATCACTCTCCCCGGGAAGAAACAAGGCCTCAATGATGAGGGAGAAGATACCGATATCCGGACCATCGAAAAGGGGGTGACTGAGTTCCGCGAATGGCTCTGCGGTGATCCCACTCTTTCAGCGGATGCCGATGTACAAAAGATGATCGCGCAACTCGATAAATATTGGGAGAAACTCTTTGCCGATCCCATTGTGGTTGATACGCCGAATGGGAAAGTCACCATCCAACCGCAAAGGACAAACAATCTGCTGGAACGCTTCTTTCGGAATTTAAAACACAGCCATTGCAAAAAAACGGGAACGAGTTCGATGAAGAAGGTGTTAACGACTATGCTTCCGGATACGCCTCTCGTGAAAAACCTTGAAAATCGACACTATATGGAGATGATCTTGAAGGGAAGAGCCAGCCGGGAAGAACGATTTGCTGAAATTGATTCGAACACCATTCGCGAAGAAATGAAAAAAGCCAAGATTCAGAACGAAGGAATTCCACGAAAATTAAAAAAATCATCACCAAACACGATTTCCCTGAAATCTTGGTGAAGTGCTTTTCATAAAGACGAAATTCTTAAATCCAACCGTTTGTTGGGGTCATAGATATGAAGTATCTTCTGAGAGAATAATTGGCTTAGTTTTATCTTTCGACGCAGCAAAAATAAATCCAGCAATGATTGTTACTACAATTAAGTGTTCGGTATTGTTCAATGTGATTATACAAGCTGTAATATATACTAAAATCCATAGTAATCTACTTAATGGTGAAATTGATCTCTTTTGAGATTCAAAAATAATCTTGGCTTTGAGTGGATTTTGCTCTACACCGATGCCATTCTTATAACAACGTCCTAAATTCTTTTGAGCTCTAGCATTCCCTTGATCAGCGGCTTTTTGGTATAATTCAACAGCTTTGGACGGATCTTTTTTTACACCGATGCCTTTCTCATAACAACGACCCAAAACATTTTGAAAATCAGCATTTCCTTGTTCGGTCGATCTTTCCCACAATTCAACAGCCTTTTTTTTATTTTTCTTTACCCCGTAGCCATTATAATAAGCTAATCCCAAGTTATATTGAGCACTATCAAGGCCCTGTTCGGCCAATCTTTCCCACAATGCAACAGCCTTTTTTTAATTTTTCTTTACTCCATGACCATTATAATATGCAATACCCAAGTTATTTTGAGCTCTATCGAGTCCTTGTTCGGCCGATTCTCTCCATAATGCAACAGCCTTTTTTTTATTTTTCTTTACTCCGTGACCATAATAATATACAAGTCCCAAATTATTTTGACCTTTAGCATTCCCTAGTTTGGTAGATTTTTGGAACCACGCAATCGCGTTGTCATAATTTTTCTCAACTTTTTTACCTTCATAATAGATTTTACCTAACTCAAATTGTGCCTCAGAATCCCCTTTTTCAGCCCGTAATTGTAAATCATGGATTTCATTTTCTACTAATTCCATTTACATCCCCCCTCCCCCTTGATCGTTATATAATATACAATTTGATTAAAAATTCTTCTTGAACAAGATTCACTAATCGATTAAATATTTTTTCAAATTGTTGCTTTATTCGAATATACAATCAAACTTAAAGGTAAACAGTAAGCCAAAGTGATATTCCGAAAATTAAGGTGCAGTCAATGGACGATCCGAAAAAACAATCCGCCAATCCAATACTTCATACACCATGAGTTTTGATGTTTGCAGCGAAAGATTAATGATTTGATTAGACACTAGCCGGTCCGTTGGATCTTCTAGATTTTTCTGTAACTCGGTTACTTGTGAATTTAGCCGCTTCAAATGTTCCGCCATGGCCATAGATCGTTTACTGATACGCGCAAATTCACCTTGATATTTAATCCCCACTAACGCTGCGCCTATTGAAGGCAGTCCTGCGCATGCGATCGTCATCCAAGATTCGTATGCATGGAGAATCTCCGTATGCATAATAAATTGAACGCCATGCAGTGTGATGGAGAAAAAAGTTGCGATAAATAATATTATACCGTATCGGTGAAGCCGGGATTCGATATGACTATACGTTTGACTTGCATCAATATGAAAATTCAATTGTTCGTTTATTACTTTCTGTATACTTTTTAGATATTCTGAAAGAAACTTTGAATCCATCCGTATTGATGGCAAACCCGTTTCTCGTGCGATGGAAAAGACATGCCAAAACATCCAGGATCGATGCGGATCACCGTAGGAACGTAAATGAATTGGCTGTTTCGGTATGGGATGTCCTCCGCCAAGAATCCATAAAAATCGGTGTTGTCGTATCAATTCCGCTAGCACGCGATAATCTATCCAACGATCATGCCAGCAACGTTTTCGTCCCAAAAAGATCAACCAAACGATCAGACTAACTACAAGCAATTCTGAAAAAATACAGACGGCTTCTACGTGATAATGGTAGATACTCTCAACCAATAAACCAAGCGGTAATAGCGCTAATAGAACCGCAAAGGCTGAAAGGATGTAACATAAAATATAAGCGCTTCGATATGCGTCTCCACACAGATTCGCAAGGTAGTCAGCCCAAGAATAATGATAACATAACCGTTGTTTAATCTGGTTAATGGACGAATTTTGATTTCCAAGCTGGTTTGGATTGATGATTGAATCCACTGGTGGAATTGTAAGTTCCGGAATATGGATTTTATATTTTCCTATTAAATCTCGAAAAAATTTCCATACAAAGAAGAAATTCCAGGATCGTTGTTTTTCGTTCAGATAGGTGTCGTGATTAATCTTCTGATCCGGTGAAGTGTATTCGGGAGGTTTGAGTGTATCGAATACGATTTTTTTGATCTCTTCTGTTAATTTTTGTTCAGATTCATTTTTATCTGCTTCGGCTGGAGAATTGACAATTTTATTCAGGTCATCGTAAATGATGAATCTCCACGGATGTGGAGCATCAGCGTGAATCCATATGACTGGGATTTGATAGGTCAGGGCTTTTCGAAGTGTAAACGCGGTTCCTCCTACGTCTTGAGATTCCTTGCCGTTCCATACCACTATTAAAAGGTCGGATTGGTTTAAGACAATTTTTCCCACAGCCGCATACGATTCATTTTCACGTTTACGACAACCATCGAGTTCAAATCGGGATAAATCCTTTTTTTCTTCAGCTAAGTCTAGGATCTTACGAAATTGGTAAAGAGAATCATCAACTAGAGCTTTACCAGCAATAAAATCTTTCTCATATTCTTCTTGTTTAAAAGGCATGGGACAGTCTAAATGATAATCTTGTTCGAGCGCTTTTTCCGCAAATAGCCGGTCTGTTCCCTCCGCTAAAGGAGAAATGGCTCGAAGTATAGGTATCTCATTATTATAAAGTTCCTTGTAACTGTAATAATATGCTCTAATTGCATTTTTTATATCCAATAAGAGTGATTTTAATCGTTCTTCAAGGAGTGGTATATCCGCGCTTTGCAAATGATTTGGCCTATGTCCAAGTATACCGACTCGATATGTTAGGCGAGTTCGAGGCGGATTGGTATGTACTTTATGTATAGGAGTTTGGTTAATAGATACAGTGTTAACTTTCATAATCGGTTTATTCTCAATCTGATTAGGAGTAATTTTTTAAGTAATATTCACTAAATTGATGTATAATACCAAACTGTATTTATTTTGCATACCCCCTTCGAAAAGATATATTCTAAATTCTAAACATATAATTTTAAAAAAAAGAGAACCTATCACATTAATGACTATTGACTTTTCCCTAATTTGTTTTTTTGAAGAATTACAATTTCGCTACTGCGTGATTAACGACTGGCGTCACTCACCCTCATAAATGGAATTGAGGTAGGAATCGGAGAAGGGGCTTGTATTTTCGTAGTGGTTTTCTTTGTCGGGGAAACTGTGGAGGGGGCGGCGGCGCTGGAGTTGGCGGTCGCTGCGGGCTTCATTAAAGAGATCCAGCATTTCGAGCAGGAAATGATAGGAATGATTGGGATCTTGGATCGATTCTTCTTGATGAAGAATAACAACGTCCACCCCGCCCGACAACGCTTGTCATTTGGTGAGCTTTCAGTTGAGCGCTGGAACCGGCGACCCGATTGCGGCTGACCTTCTCAACCATGACAATCCCTTCGCGCACGGCGACGACCGTTTTATCCTTTGAAATCACGCCATTCGACACATAAAACTGGGTGCCGAAGACTCGCACCCGCGCATTGGGACACCGGACTGTAAAACCTTCCCGCGCAGGCCGGACATCAATGTAGAGTTCACCGTGTCCGAGTTTAATCTGCCGGTCTTGTCCAATACCGGCCACGAGGGTGTCGTGATGTTCATCTTGAAAGGCTTCCACAGTGAAGAGCGTTTCATACGTCGCATAGATAATGGAGCCATCAGGAAATTCGAAAAACTCTCCATTCGGATCCGTCACCCGGAACGGCGCGGGGATAAAGCAACGTTCATATTGGTTTTTATGCTTAATATGGATAAACCGCTCATCAAGCGCGTTGCTCATATTGAGTGTAAAATAGGTACCGAGTATGCAGATCAGAAGCGTGGCCGCCAACGCGGTTTGCCTCCACCCTTGCAGGAACAGATTTTGTACGCCGTCCCGGATCCAATCGGCGATTCGATACCAGATTAGGGACGTTTTCGGTTCGGGCAGGGATTGCATCAGCCGGTCGGTGAACTCCTCCTTTGGAAGATCGGCCTGGATTTCATGCCGGAGAATCCCCGCGATTCGTTTTTCCTGCTCTTCCAGTTCCTGCCAGTAATGATTACAGGCGGCGCAGTGGAGGAGATGCCGTTCGACACGAGAACGGCTGGAGGGGGAGATTTCATTATCCAAATAGAGGATAATTTCCTGTTCCCACTCTGTGCTGCAGCAGTAAGATTCTGTGTTGCAATAATTAGAATCCATGCTCTTCTCTCCACTCTTGTTCCACCCCTTCCCGCAAGAGCCTTCGTCCTTCGAAGAGGCGGGAACGGACCAGATCCACCGAAAGGTCAAGCATTTCAGAGATTTCTTGATACGTTAGGTCTTTCAGATATTTTAAGTGTAATAAGATCCGGTATTTTTCCGGCATTGATTCCAATTTCTTCATCATCGTCCTAAGCATTTCCTCATTGGGATCGTCAACGCCACGCATGGAAATCACGTTACCCACTTTAGCAGGTGGAACCTCATCCAATGAGTCCGTTTCGACATGTTTCTTTCGTAACGCTTCGTAACATAAATTCCGAGTGATTCCATAGAGCCAGGAACCGAATTTTTTCTGATCTTTCAACTCGCGCAGTTTTTTAAATGCCATCAAAAACGCTTCTTGCGAAAGATCCTGCGCCTCTGACGAATTACGCAACAGACTATAGGCTAATACAAAAATCTTCTGCTGGTATTTTTCCACCAGAGGCCGGTAGAACTCTTGATTGCCCGACAGAACCTGCTTGATCAATGTAACTTCCGTGGTATTCATCATAATGATTCTTTCGATGCCCGGCTCTATAAAATTGTATCACAAAAATGTTTAATTGTCCGGACATTTTACTTTAATTTTACAGATCAATTCCCCACAAAATAATTGGTTTAATCCCATTGGTCGGTGAAAATTCGCTTTCTTTACATCTTTTTACACAATTCATTGGACACTTTGCCTCGATTTAGATATTTTATGCGAAAATATTTTCAATTCGAAGTCATATGAAGATATGATTGGAATATTTCTTTACATATAAACAAAAGGCTTTGTAAATAGAATTCAAGTAAAGCCGCTATCGCTATTCAATGGGATTTAAGCGAAAACAAACATTCAGTTTATATACCGAGGGGAAACGAGAAAGAAAGAAGCGCTGCAATGTTTCCATCTTGTGGAAGATTTGTCATCTTTGCTGTGGCGCTGACTCCTTGGGGGTATGAGAGTACTACACGTTTTATTCGCTCGCGCAGGCAGGATAAAAAAGGCCTGTGTGGGTACCGGGAGAGTAGGCGGGAGGGTGAGACATCCGGAACACTACGTTAACAGGGTTAACCGGCCTCTGTTTCGCCCTCCCACTTCCGCTGTTTTTTCTAGTAATTGAGATGGTTTTCCTTAAACTACGATTCCTAAAATCATGATTAGATTGTTACACTTTATCCTTGCTTATTAATAATTTCTTTTGTAATCCGGCGGGCCTCTCTGTCAACTTCAGCGATTTGTTCAAGAGTGTAATCCTGAATTGGGTGATGAAGCGCGCCGCTTTGCTCTAATAACCGTGGAATGGCTCCAAATGGGATCCGTTCCTTCAGATAGGCGTCGACCACTTCCTCGTTAGCCGCCGATAGGTAGGCGGGCATTGTTCCACCGGCGCGAGCGGCGTCATAAGCGAGGGCCAGGCAGGGGAAACTCTTGAGATCGGGTGGGAAGAAGGTCAGTTCCGAGGTTTCAAGAAGATCGAGTTTCCGGCCGGTCCGTTCAATTCGATCGGGGTAGGAGAGCGCGTATTGAATCGGTGTCCGCATATCCGCGTCTCCCAATTGCGCCATGACCGATCCATCGATGAATTCAACCATGGAATGGATGATCGACTGGGGGTGAACAATGACGTTGATGCGGTCCAGTTCAATGTTGAAAAGATGACGCGCTTCAATCACTTCCAAGCCTTTATTGAAAAGAGTGGCGGAATCGATCGTGATTTTGGCCCCCATGTTCCATGTGGGATGATTCAGCGCTTCTTCGACGGATACGTTTTCATAATCTTCCGGTTTTAGCCCCCGAAACGGGCCGCCGGAGGCGGTAAGGATAATCCGGGCGATCTCTTCTTGTTTCCCGCATTGGATGCATTGCATGATGGCGCTGTGTTCGCTGTCGATGGGGATGACGGAGATGTGGTGATCCCGCGCATTTTTCATCAATAGATCCCCCGCCATGGCCAGCACTTCCTTATTCGCAAGAGCGATCATTTTGCCCGAACGAACCGCTTCGAGTGTGGGTTGAAATCCCACTGCGCCGACGGTGGCGATCACGGCCACGTTTGCTTCTTCGACACGGGTGATCTCATTCAAACACTGTTCACCATCGATTAATGTTGTTTGATTGGGATTGATTTCACTTTGGATTTTCCGCGCCGCGTCTGTATCCACAATTCCCGCATATTTCGGATGGAATTCGCGAATCTGTTCCATCAATAGGTCCGCGTTTCGATGTGTGGCTAGCGCAACGACTTCAAATTTATCGGGATGACGGCGCACAACATCAAGGCATTGCGTCCCGATTGATCCCGTCGAGCCTAATAAAACGAGTTTTTTCATATTCTTCTTCGATACAACCGATTGAATGTGATGTTTGATGTCTAAGGCTCATCCAGTAAATGAGTACGTTTTTTATAATCAATCGTTCCCAATTTATGGTAGATTGCGGAACCGATTCACCCAGACTTGAAAGTCTGGGCTAGTAAATATTGTCCTTACAGGACATAAGATTAGTTCTGGTTTAATCTCCAAGATTGTAATAGAAAGATTTCAATATACTCAATTACCAGGTGACCTAGATTTTAACCATTATACTGTATCCTGGTTTTACTTGAACTTTTAGAGCGTAGAAAAGATTCTTGACGTGTAATAAAAAGTAAACCATATCGTAGCTTATATACGTTAGTTTTAAATGTCTGGTTATTTCGTATGAATTGCGGGAAAGGATTAGTTAGCGGTTGATGGTTGAAAACGTATTGGCTGAAACCATTCCCATTGCAAGGGATAAGAAGATTTTTTTTACCCGTCTATGGGACGCGTGTCCCCGTGTGTTTAACAATCCTATCATTTTACGTGAATTGATCTCGATTCTGCGGAAACGGATCGCGTTTCTTTACCTGCTTCTCCTACTAGTTTTCGGGAGTTTCTATGTCCTCTTGATATGGAACGAATTTCTGATCGATAACCCTCAGGACTTGCGCTCAATAATCATACGTAACCGTTTTTTGACGTTAAATGTGATCGAAGGCGGTTTTCTGATGTTTCTCGTTCCTCTATTTAGCGCCGTCTCCATCAATATTGAACGCGAGCGGAAGACGTGGGATCTCGTGCGAACGACTCCGCTAAGTCTTGCGAGTATTTTGTTTGGAAAATTTCTTTCTTCTATTTTCTTTGTGTGGATTCTGATTTGCTCTTTACTTGTTTTTTACGCGTTGATGTTACCACTTGGTGGTATTGATCCTTCCGAAGTGGTGTTGACATTTTTGCTCTATACGGAAATGACGGTTATCGCTTCTTTAATCGGTTTGTTTTGTTCGATTTGCTGGAAGCGGACGGTGACGGCGGTTTCGTTCGCCTATGGATTTGTGTTTTGTTATTTTGTTGTGCTTCCCTTTCTCCGATATTTTATCACGTTCAAGATTACAGGCGGAACATCGTTCTTTTTTGAGTTTCTTCTTTCTCCTATTATTTTGTACCATTATTATTTGGGTCAATTACCGTGGAAGACTAGCGCTTGGATCGCGAACAACGCCTATACGATTCATGCGCTCGCTGCGGCTGGAGTGGCGCTGTTTCTTTTTTGTTTATGCGTGTGGATCCTCTCAATTCAAATCGATTCGGAATCCAAGGCATCCCGGCGGCGATATTGGACCGGTGGTTTCCTGCGTTGGCTGTACGCCAAAATGCCAAAGGAATCGCCGCTGTTATGGCAACTATCCCGGCATAACACAAATCCAATTTTTATTAAAGAGATGCGCGCGATCAGTGGCTATAGAAGGTTGCCTTCTCTTTTATCACACATCTTGCTAGCGAGTGCGAGTGTTTTAGTTATCTCATTTCAAACAATCGTCTATTCTTATGATGAATCGTGGATTTATCTGCCCGCTTGGACGGTATGTCTGCTTCCCTTTTTTATCCTTCCATACGCGGCCCATTCGTTCCGTGGGGAGAAGGATCAGGATACTTGGATTTCATTGATTACAACAACAATTCCTTCGCGGACCATCCTCCGGGGGAAAGCCACGTTCGGTTTTGGACTCTTGATGAAACGGTTGCTCGCTTTTTCCATTCCGTGGATGTTGCTGTCAATTCTTTTTTCGTCGATCGGTCCGATCGACTCTGATTTTGCGGCGCTATATTTCTATTACGCTTTTACAATCTTCACCGCGTTTGGATTGTTTTTATTGTGTCTTGGGATGTATTTGTCAATACATATGAAGAAAACCACGACGGCTTATGCGCTTTCGTTTGCAAGCGCGGCATTCGTTAATTTCTGGTTTTTTGTTCTCGCCGACACACCTTTAGAGAGAGAACTTTTCTCATTTCTATCCAGCGTATCTCCCTTTTATCTGATGGTGATGATGGGGTATGAAATCGAAACGACTTCGATGAGATATTACGAACACTTGGATTGGGCATGGATCTGTATTTTACAAACAGGTTGGATGCTTGCCGCCGCGCTATTCTTCTATTGGCTGACGAAACGGCAAATCCACCGGCGGGTGGATTAGATGGGGGTAGGAAAATCAATGGAACAAAATGCAAATGTATTCTATAAAAGAATGAGTACAAATATAGTTTCTTCTCTTCTTGATTGGCCTTGGCGGTTATGGCAAGAGCGGCCCCGTTTGTTTAATAATCCGGTGATCTTACGGGAACTAACAGCGCAGTCGCGGAAGCGGATTTCATTCCTTTATCTATTGGGTTTTTTGTTAACCGGTTTTTTTTTGTTTGCTGTTCTGGTGGGCGAAATACTTACTTAATGGAGGCAATGTCGGAAGACAAGTCCGGGAACTCTTCGCGCTGTTGAATTTTATAGAGGGATTTCTGATCTTATTTCTCGTGCCGCTGGTAAGCGCGATCAGTGTGAACATTGAACGAGAGCGGCGGACATGGGATCTCGTTATCACGGCCCCGCTTAGCCTGCTCAGTATCTTGTGGGGCAAGTTCTTTTCATCCGTGCTTTTCGTATGGATCATGATGCTTTCTCTGATCCCGATGTATGGGATGATGTTTACCACGGGAGGCCTTTCTCCTGAAGAATTGGTAATGAGTCTCAGCCTTTTGACGGAAGTGCTCTTCATCACCAATCTGATTGGTATTTACTGTTCGATCCTTTTGCCGCGTCCGGTATACGCTGTCTCCACAGCGTATGTATTAGTGGGATGTTATTTTTTCCTATTCCCGTTTCTAGTGCAGATTATCCGGGGCAGCGCAGGGCTGGAAATCCTTCTTTCCCCTCTTGTAATTGGTATCGCTTATTTCATGGAGGGGGGAACCGTTCCAGTGGATATGGCAACGTATCCTTGGGTTAGCAAGCACTATATCTTGTTTCACTTTATCCTTGTCTTATTTGTCATTCTGCTTCTATCGTGGTTGTGCGCGCGTGGATTGCGCCTGCAGTCATCCCGGTTTTGGAATAGCCCAATTTCGATGAAGAGATTCTCTCTACTGCGCAAGACATCCAACCGGATCCAGCAATCCACGGTATTCCAGCAAGGATTGTTGTATCCCGATTGGCGGAATGTGATCCGTGTAAAGGAACTTCGGCTGCTATTTCGCCGAAATCCCAAACGTTTTATCTATGTTCTTTCTGGATTGGCTTGTTTGAGTCTCCTCTTTTTGTTTTTAACCAGTCACGATCAGCGTAACTTCATAAACTGGGATACGATGTGTGAGTATTGGATTTGGCTCATGTTTTGGGCGATTCTATTCTCGCCGCTTCTGATACTTCCCTACGCGGCCGACTGTTTCCGGGGGGAGAAGGACCGGGATACATGGATGCTGTTGCGGTCAACAACGCTGAAGGCCAATGAGATTGTGAAAGGGAAATTCGTGGCGGGATTGACTCTCTTTCATTGCCGGTTTTGGGCCTTGTTTGCGTTTTGGGGATTGGTTGGATTGATGGTCGCGAACAGCAGCGCGTATCGCCGGCATGAAACAGAATACGCGCTTCACGTTCTCTTCATCACGATACTAACCTGCTATTATTCATCAATTTTATTCATGACGATTGGCATGTATTTCTCGGCGCGGATGAAGAGAACAATTACAGTTTATGCGTTGAGTTTTTTATGCGCGCTGTTTATATTACTCGGCATCCCTTATTTCTCGATCCTCCTCGAAATTTCTCACTTACCAATTGGTATAGAGGCCGTTGCGCCATTAGGGGCTTTCTTTTCGCCATTCTTTTTACTTCTTACGCATGAAGCCTACGGATCCCCCATTCGTTTTAATCCAGGCGAGTCGATGTTTATTCTGCTGCTGCAGATGGTCTGGATGAGTGGTTTGAGCTGGTGGTTGTACCAACAGACGGTGAACACCATTCGAGAAGAAGTCCGGAGAGAGGCGATAAAGCATAAATTAGCACGCTTGTTTGAAGATGAAGGGGCCATGTTTGAACGATGAGAAACGGCGCATGAGTAAGCCGGATCGGATAGATTAATGGAACAAAACGTATGTGTTTTAGATAGAAAATTCGGAAATCGCATTGTGTCTTCTCTTCTTGCTTTTCCTTGGCGCCTTTGGCAAGAGCGGCCCCGTTTGTTTAACAATCCTGTGATCTTACGCGAGCTGACGGCGCAGTTGCGGAAGCGGATATCGTTTCTTTATCTGCTGGGTTTTTTACTCACCGGCTTTTTTTGCTTTCTCAGCTGGTGGAGCACGTTTCGAAATTCGGGAGGGAATCTCGGTTCTCAAAGCCGGGAACTGTTTGGATTGTTGAATTTTCTGGAGGGCGCTCTCATTCTGTTTTTCGTGCCGTTGTTCAGCGCGATTAGCATAAACATTGAACGGGAGCGGGAGACGTGGGAACTCGTTTGTACGACGCCGCTGAGTTTACTGAGCATCCTATGGGGCAAGTTTCTTTCGTCCGTTCTTTTCGTGTGGTTCATGATGCTCTCTCTCATCCCTGTATATGGGATAATTTTTACAGTGGGTGGGCTTTCGCCCGAAGAGATCTTTGTCACGTTCATACTCTTGACAAGCGCTGACTTTCAAAAGGAGCAGAGGCATGTCATCCTCTCATAATGGGAAGACTTGATTTACCCCGAGGAGGTCGAGAAGTTCGAATATCTCCAGAGCTTCTTGAGGAGCAGGTGTACCGCGTCAATTACTTACATTTCCTATATAGAGAAGATAGTCTCTATTCCTTTCAAGGCAATCTATCATGGGCCAGAGCCAGATCAGGCATTTTATCATTTCTTTTACCTGGTATATATCAGTTTCTATGAATCATGCGTTATTACAATGACACGACTACTTACAGATGAAGGGAAAGATTGTTGCAACACACTTCCAGTGATTCAGACGAGAGTTATTTGTGGAATGGTCAAACCGGAGCATAGAGCGTTGTTTCACAAGTACTTGGGTTCTCTACGATCTGATCGGAAGCGTGTGGAGAAACTAGAGCAAAGCTTGAAAAATCTCCGAAATGATCGGATTGCACATTCACTTGGCGATGCTAGCAAAGAGGACTATCTCACCGAATTTCGCCTTCCGTTGGATGATCTGAAGAAGCTTCGGGATAGCCTCAACAAGTATTATGATGCTTTGTTCAATGAGCCATTTGGCCAGAGCACCAAAAAAGTGCCGTATTTTCATGATC
>CAXXSM010000152.1:0-14094 GCA_963663405.2 bacterium
TTGCGGCGTCGGCGCTCTCCACCGCTTTCACAGCCTCTGCAATTTCATCCAGTTCATTTCCAATAACCTTACAACCTTTGACATAGGTTACCTTCGTTTTTGGAGATACTTTATTTCTTATGCCATCAACAACAGAAACGATCTCTTGCGGTATATTGTGTGGGATATAATCGCCAAGCTGGTCTCTTCCAGCGTCTGCGTTGGGTCCAATCACCGCAATGGATTTGATGTTCTTATCCAGGGGCAGAAGATTGTTGTCATTTTTCAGTAAAACAATACTCTCACGAGCCGTTTCCAAGGCGAGTTCCTGATGTTCTCTGCAATGTACAACTTTTTCCGCTTCCTCAGCGTCAACAAAGGGATTTTCAAACAGGCCTAGGCGGAATTTCAGTTTTAAAATGTGGCGCGCCGCTTCATCAATCGCCTGCATGGAGACTTTTCCTTCCCGGATACTCTCCACGAGCGGCCCCAGATAAGCGTCTTCAAAGGAAATCCCCACATCGACACCGGCGTTCACAGCAATCTGTCCCGCTTCTTTTTGTGTATCGACTATACGCTCATCGATGATGGTGCTGATCCCTCTTCCCTCACTCAAGACAATCCCATCAAAGCCCAGTTCTTCTCTAAGCAGCCGCTTCAATAGAAACGGTGAACTATGCGCGGCAATACCATTAATCGCTGGATACGTCGCCATGACAGCCAAAGCGCCATGTTTTTTAATGCCTTCTACCCAAGAAGGTAAAAACACTTCACGCAGTTTGCGCTCCGATATCTGCATGGCGCCCCGCTCAAAACCGCTGACCGGCTCACTCTGCCCCGGATAGTGACAAAGCGCCGCCACAACCTTATCGTTTCCGGATATATCATATCCCTGCATGTTGGTTACGATCGCTCCGGCGATGCATGAGCAGAGGAAGGGATCTTCGCTATAACCCTCTTCATTCCGGCCCATGCGTGGATCCCGGTTCGGTTCGATAACAAGCGTGCATAACACATGAATACCTGTGGCGCGCGCTTCTTTTGCGGCCACCGCGTAGATTTTTCTGACTAAATCCATATTCCAGGTGGCTCCAATAGCCAGCCCTTCGGGAAAAACCGTGCCCCCAGCGCACATCATACCGTGTGTTCCTTCCTCAATCTGTAGCACGGGTATCTTTAATCGCGATTCTTCTCGAGCGATTCTCTGCAATTCATTAAAAAACTCCGCCTGTTTGCGCGTCCCTTCATAAATGATCCGATCAGCCAGCGTAAAAAATCCCCCTCCCGGTCCGATTTGATCATTATGATCCCCACGGGCGAATTTCCTGCATCCCTCCATCTGTTTCTGTCTTTCTTCAAGTGTCATCAGCCGGTGAATGGAGACTTCACCCACCTCAAGCCCCCATCCAACGCGTTGTTTATACATACAGGGCATGTTCATCTGCCCAACTTTTTCCTCTAACGTCATTCTGGAGAGCAAGTCTTCCACTCTTTTGTCAATCGGCTGACTGGCATCAAGATAAACGGGCTTGTCCCCCCCATAAGTGGAACCGCACACCAGAATCAAACAAGAAAACAAATAAGCAATAATGTGATGATGGTTGTTTAGAAACATGAAGCCCTCCAATATTAATTCTAAGAGACTAATAACTCTTCAATCAGTTTTATCCCATTTTGAAGTGTCTTACGCATATCGGAAACACCGTCCTGTTCGAAAGCAAGATAGCCGGTAAAACCAATGGCGCGCAGCGTTTCGATCACCGCCTTGAAATCCATCACCCCTTCACCGATACCCACAAACACAAGACCTTCACCATCGATGTCACGCAGATGGCAGTTCATGAGATGATCTTTTACTTTATGAATCGCCATCGGAGGATATTCACGCTGCAACTGAATCCAGCCGATATCAAGATTCATCCCCAGGTTCGGATCTTTTATTTCTTCCCAAAGACGCAAAAATGCAGTTGAGTCGTGAACCAGTGTATGGGTATGATTTTCGAGGCTGAAGCGTAAACCATAATGCGTGGCGCGTTCTGTGCAATCCTTCATGGTATGCGTGAATGTCTTCCACACTTTGCCATAATCGAAGTCTCTGGCGATATTCATATGATATTTCTTGCCCTGATTGCGTTCGGCAAAGTAGCGGGGAAGGTATGTGGTTGGACCGGTGACTTCACGTGGCCAGGGAGCGACGATATTGATGATGGGCGCGTTAAGTTTTTGCGCGATTTTACAGCCTTCCTCGAATACATCCAAACTGCGATTCCGTTCATCCGCGTTCAGGCTGGAAAGGAATTCTACAGCGCTTTGAAAGAGCACGAACTGTGATACAGCCATGTTGTACGAATCGAGTTTCTTTTTTAAATTGGAAATTGTTGACTCTTTACTCCAATATTCGCGAATATCCTTGGCCTCTCCTATGATCAACTCAATCCCGGAAAATCCCATACCTCCGATGATATCAATTGTTTCATCATAGGGATACGAATTGATGATACCACCAAAATTCCATGACACACTGGCCAGTTTAATCTGACCGGGCTTGAATCCAGGAGGAATAAAACCTTCCGGTTTCACAGCGGCCTTCGTTATAGCGGCGGTGGAAGCCAACGCCGCCGTTGTAAGAAATTGCCGGCGATTTTGGACTATGTTCATGGGCTTTCTCCTTATGATTATTTACCAGCTGATATCTTATTTTGATTCATCCTAAAGCGCTTTGTTATTACAAACAGATTAGCACAGTCCCATTTTTATTTTCAAATTCTGAAAAGATATAATAGTGGCTCTTCCGGCAAGGGAGTACGTTTCTCAACAATCCATTCACATTTGTGGGAAATTTTGAAGACCAGCGCTGCTATGTCAGGATCCTTATTGTCTGAACCTTGATTAAAAAGCCAGCCAGCTGGCGCTGTCTTACTTGATTTGCATGATTTTCTTGATTTTAAAATCAGGGTAATCCTATAATCTTTAAAATCAGGGTTCAGACGAATAAGCTATCCTGAACAAAAAGCGCAATTCCCCCAAAATAATCTTTTATAGTCACTTGACGGATGAATCCAATTCTTCAATTGTCATTGTGAAAATACAACCTGCGATTTACTGTTGTTCTCATCCCTGAATAATCACCACCCAATCATTTGAATCAGGAGCCTTCAGCAGTGCACGATCGTCGGTCACATGGATTGGCGCCTTCTTGTCCCCTGTGCGTGGATTCACCCAAACAATGGAATATCCATCTTCCCGTGGAGAGATACGCGCAACCGTTTCTCCTCCATCGGGCATGTATACCAAATAGATCTCTTTCTCTTTCGCCAAACAAAGCGAGCCATTGTTAACAAGTTCGTTGTGAGGGGACATTTCTTGATAGGGTAAAGATTCAAACAGATTCCGCAAACGCTTTAAATAGGGAGGCGCCTTCCCCTGCCCGATATGTCCCGTATAAAACGGCGTTCCAGGACTCCAATCTCCATACGTGGCGTACCCACCCGCGGCGGCGATGGACCAGTGACACTTTCTTACCCAATCCACATTCATTCCATGCCCCGGCTTATCAATAGTTCCCTCATACCCATATTCCTCGTTAATGTAAGGTTTGGGGATGTCATAATACTGTAAAGCCCATTGATTCACTTCTTGGCACGATCCATATTGTTGGGTGATGATAAAGTCAGCCCATTGTTGATCCCCATAATTCCAATCCGCGTGGCCATGCGCCGAACAAAGCCGGTCATACGGATCCCATTGTTTAACGAGCGCGCCCATTTGGGGCGCCCAATCCACCGCGCGGTATTCATTATGTTCGTTTCCCAGATCCCACCAGACATTGGCGTAAGCGGCTAAACGCGCCACCGCGTACTGGTATAACCGCTTTTCATTACTGGTCAACGTTCCATATTCCTTGGGCAGATTTTGTTTCTCGAGCGTAATAATACATGTGGCGATCATTCCGCGTTCTCTCATCGCTTCTACGGCTCGATCCACCTTCCGCCAGTAATCCACATTGAATCGTGTAAAGTCATATTGATGCGGAAGGCCTAACCAGGCGGGCAAAGGATTCACCTCTCCTGGAGGCGCGCCATAGTTTGGCAGCCGCCATTGGTTACCAACGCCATATTCATAATCATCGCTGCTTCGTGTATCGCTGTCCCGGGGATAACCCGCAATTAGAAAACGCGCTTTGTTGAAGCCGTTGGCGGCGCTGTAATCGAGAAACGCTTCGATATGCTTATCATCGTTGCTTGGATCGAGTAGATGATAGGCGGTAATTCCCAAATGATAAAATGGTTTTCGTGAAGCGGCGTAAATAAAGTGTTTCGGATGTTGAGGATGGACGATGACCGGCTCCATACCTCTTGGTTTTCCCGTTTTAAATGATCCGGTAAACACCTGATCCGTTACGTTAGTCCGCGCCTGGAAAGTATATTTTGTATTAATCCGCCCGGGACAAAAACGGATTTTAAACACTCTTCCTTCTTGATCGTCACAAAAACCTTCGACTTCGGCGGGCGGGCCGTCTTGAGGAGTAAATGAAGCTTTCAATTCGACATCAGTAAATGGATTCCCCTGATACGGCTCATCCAATCGAAAAGTCAATTCGTAAATATCAAAACAAGCGACTCGATCCGGCCCTTTCTCAATGGACACTCCTCCAAAGGAAGTCATTGAGACACAGAACAATGAAAAGAATATGATAGTTGTTTTTTTCATGACTCATCCATTATGTAGGTAGATTATAAGGAACAATCCCCATTCAAATATAAATCCGTTTGGATGGCAAGGGCGGACGCAGACGAAAAGGCAGGAGAGTTAACCTTTGACAGTCATTCCAACCATTTGACATTATCCTCTTCGATCATACATTGTTTTTTCAATACGAGATGTTGAAGCCCTATTTCCAAAATACTCAGTGATTTTTGACTGGTTGATTTATAGCCAAACAGTTTCGCCACTGCTTTCAATACATCTTCCTTTTGGGCGGATAAATGCTGCGCTAACAATGCGGCGATCGCATTGGCGATTTCTTCTTTTGCTATCTGAGCCAGATCACGGCGGCCTTCCTGCGGCGTTCGAAAGGATTCGTATTGTTCGGGATTCTGAATTGGTTTCCAGATGAATATTCGATCCCCCGTCAGAGTCTGGTTGTATTGAAGAGTCTTCAATACTTCTTCAATGCGGATTTTCGTTTTTTCCGTCAGACGCTCGATATTCCATTGCGCGGCGGTGTATTTAGCCAGCAGATCAAAAGAAACCGGCCCTTCCGCTTTGACAATCTCTTTGATTTGCTTGGCTATTATCGATTTGGATTTAGATTCAAAAAACAGTTCTTTATCATGCGCAGCCGCCGGAATTTCGAATGGTATATAGATTTCCTGTCCAGGCAGAAGATTCGTCTCCTCTTCCTCGCTTGCGCTTTCTCTTGTGTTCTCGATTTTGGGCGTTTGCATTTCGGGAACGAAGGCGGCGATGGGCTTTGGCGCGGGTGGATCAGGCTCTTTTCGTTTTTGACGGCGGCTATCATCCGCAATGGCTTTAAGAATTCGCGCATGAAGTTTCTCAATTTCATTCTCCCGATTTTGGCGCCAATCGGTCGACCAGATTCGATAAAGGGTCCAACCCAATCTCTTCAACACCGATTCCCGGATCCGATCCCGATCCCGCGCGACACGAGAACTATGATAATTGGCGCCATCACATTCAATGCCAAGAACGAACTCCCCCGGTTTTTGGGGATGCCGCACGGCTAGATCGACACGATAACCTGAACAGCCAACCTGAATATCAATACTCCATCCCTTCTCCCGTAAAGCGCAGAAGACATCTTTTTCGAAGGGGGAATCGAAATCGGCTGCAGGATTTACTGCAATTGCCTCTACGATGGCGTTCGGGCCGCGTTCCGCGTAATCCAAGTAAAATTTGAGATGTTCCGCTCCTCGCGCGCGGGTTCGTTTCAAATCGATCTGTTCAGACTTAATAGAAGAGAAAAGCAGGACTTGATACCGGGCGCGTGTGATCGCCACATTTAAACGCCGCTCGCCTCCTTCCCGGTTGAGAGGACCGAAATTCATGGAAACGCGTCCTTGCGCGTCCGGGCCATAACAGACCGATAGCAGAATAAGATCCCGTTCATCCCCTTGCACGTTTTCCAAATTCTTGACAAACACCGGCTCATGACTTTCGCTGGAGAAAAATGGATCGATCGCAGGATGATCCCGCCGCGCCTGTTCCAATAGATCCTCAATCAATTGCTGCTGCGCTAAGTTAAAGGTAACTACACCGATGGAACGTTGCGCGGCCGCCGGATCCGTCAGGCGATGAACAATTTCTTCGACGATGGCCTTGGCTTCGATTGGATTCGTCCGCGATTTGCCTTTATCATAAATTCCATTTTCAAGATAATGAAAATCAACCCCACAGCCATCGGTTTCCGCTTGGGGCGAAGGAAATGTGATGAGATGGTTATTGTAGTAGTGATAATTGCTGAATGCGATCAACGTTTCATGACGGCTGCGGTAATGCCATTTCAAGTCATAATTCGGCAATCCCGCGACCGAACAATGATCGAGAATACTCTCCATATCCACCAATTCAAAATCATCCTGAAATTCATCCTCACTGTCGAGAATCTGAAAAAAGTTCGTGGGAGGCAGCTGTTTGCTATCTCCCACAACAATCACTTGCGCGCCTCTTCCGATCGCTCCCACCGCGTCCCACACAGGGATTTGAGAAGCTTCATCGAAAATGACAAGATCAAAGGAAGGAAAATCGATATCCAAAAACTGCGAAACAGAGAGCGGACTCATCAAAAAGCAGGGCTTCAACCTTTGGATCAGTGCCGGGATTTCGTTCAATAAACGTCGGATGGGCAGGTGTCTGCGTTTCTTTTTAATTTCGGCTTTTAAAATTCCCAGCTCAGAGGTTTTTAAATCAAGCACGTTTTGTTGGGGAATATTTTTCACCAATTCCTGCCGCGCGTGGGTGGAAGCCAATTCAATCACTTTCCGGTCGATCTTCTGAAATTGTGTGATGGTTTGCATATGATCGGGACTAAAGAAATCTCGAAGAACGGGTTCGTGATTTAACAACGCGTTATACCATTCCCGATAAAAGGAATGATCGAAAACTGACAAGAGTTCACCGGCTTTCACTTCGTCCCGCTCAAGAAGATGAATGAGCGGATGCAATCCTTCCTCTTCCGAACGTCTCCTTGCTCGAACATACCCAAGCCATTTGGGGAGCGCGCCTGGATTTTGCAGCCAACCATCGATCGTGTTTTGGGTTGTAATCAGCCATCCATCTTCTTCCTCACCACCCCAAGCTTTTTGTTCATGAAGCGACAACAGATCATTCAACGTTCTCTGCCGGTCGCGGATGAGTTGATAATGATCGATAAGAGTGGAAAGAATAGAGCCTAATGAAGCCCCCGGTTTTGTCTTCGCGCGGAATTCTGTAGCGAGTGATATCCAACGCCGTTTAAATCGAAGAAAGGCTTCATCATCATGGGTGGGCAATTTACTGAGTGTCTGGTGAAAACGATCAAGCCAATTCATCGCATGATCGACAGCGTTCCAATCGGCTTCGCCCTGATTCCAGACAGCGCCAAGATGGTTGTTCGCGGTTTTGTGTATAGGAGTAAGTTCATCCTGCAAGCGGTTGATTTCAATCGCCGATTCGATCAATTCCACCAATTTGTTTTTCGAAGGAATCTTGACGGATGTGTATGGTTTCAACTGTTTTTTCACGCCCCATAGATGGAACCAGGAAAACGGTGGATAACTGTTTATCGCTTTCTTTACTTTCTCCAATATCTCCCGCAGATTGCATTGTAAAATTTCTTTGTGAAAGACTTGAAACACGAATGCGCGTTTTTCATCCCGCTCTTTTCCAAGCGCGATCCATTGTAAAAGTTGTGCTTGTATTGAATTCCATTGCGGTTCTTCAAGGATAGAGCGGGTGGGAATATACTCATCCGCAAATAAATCCGCTAATTCCTTGATAGTAAGAAAATCCTGTGAGCGAATCGTATCGCTTTGATAGGGTAAATCCTCGCAGGCTTCTTGCAGCGTAGATTTGACTGTGTCAATACTTTGAAGAATAGGGCCGGCTTCTTGATGGATGGTTTCTTCTAATAAGGGGCTCCATTCCGTTCGCTGAACAGCCTGCCAGGGATGTTGGTGAACAAAGCCAAGCGCATCTACCGCTGTTTTCAAACTGGAAAGCGCATCCCTGCGATTCCATAACGCGTTTTCATCCCATTCAAGAATGGATTCAAAATCAAACCGCGCAAACGGTTTGTTTCGAAATCCGATCAATCTAGAAATGACTTGAAAAGCCGATGCGCCCAGGGGGCGCCGTTTCGCCAGCGCCTGAACGTATCCGTTCAGTTCGTCCCGAAGTGTCTGCAAACGGCTGGTTTCTCGTTCCCACGTTCCCGAAGACTCGGAAGCCATTGCGCCCAACACCGTTTCCAACTGCGCAAGGACGCTTCTCTTATCGGCTTTGTTGGAATGCAATTCCAGGCAGAACGGCCCCAATCCGATCTGTTGCAATCGATCGTATACGACATTCAACGCCGCCATTTTTTCCGAGACGAACAACACCCGTTTTCCCAAAGTTAGACAATGCGCAATCAAGTTGGTGATCGTCTGCGATTTCCCCGTGCCTGGCGGGCCTTCGAGTACGAAATTCTTGCCATCCGCGGCGGCGATGATGGACGTCAGCTGGGATGAGTCACAATCCATTGGACAAAACACCGCCGCGGGTGGATGCGTCTCATCCAGCCGGTCACTCTCAGGAAACTCGATTCCATCATGAAACGGTTGCCCTGATTTCTCGGCCAAATGTTTGAACACAGGTTGATTGAGGAACGTGTCAAAGTGCGTTTCTAGATCAACCCACATCAAAAATTTGTTAAAGGAAAAATGACCAACAAAAGCTTCCTTCAATACTTCCCATCGTGGCTGATTCAGAATCGCTTCGGTCACTCGTTTGAAGATCGAATCGATATCCAGCCCAGCGTCATCCGTGGGTAATGGATCCAATCCATCAATGGTGAGTCCATAATCCTTTTCCAGTTTTTGCAGTAACGTTACATTGAAACGGGGTTCATCATCCAGCATGGAGAGACGAAAACCTTCCCGGATCGATTTACGCTGCAATTCAAGAGGGACAAGGACAAGAGGAGCCATGCGAGGTTGATCGCTTCCTTCCGCTTCAAACCATTTTAAAAATCCCAGCGCAAGATAAAGCGTATTGGCGCCTCCCTCTTCCAGACTCACACGAGCTTCCCGATAAATGACCAGTAGGCGTTTGGAAAGTTCTTCCGCCTCTAGATCGCTATATAGACGGCGCTGCTTCATCTGCGTCTGGAGAAATTCGGTGAGTCCATCACGCCCCTCGCTTTGCCGCATTAAATCAGCGTCTCTCTCGTCTTCCTCTCGTAGAAATCGAGACCGCGCATGGATGGCGAATCCCTCTCCATCCGATAATGCGTCTTCTAACAAACCTAAGTTGGGACAAAGAAAGTGAAATGACTTCCGTGTTTCTCTAAAATTAAGTAGACGGTTCCGCAGCGACAGATCGAGCAGTTTTCGTTTCCACCGTTCGATCCGTTCCGGCGCGCTCTCTTCCAACCGGTCACAGGGAGCCTTCAAAGGCTCAATCTCAGGAGACGCTGGTTCTTTAACCGGCGCGAGGTTTTCAGCGTTCTTTCCCGCGTCCTCGCTATATGCGATTTTTACACGCGGTTGACCGGCGCTGGATTCCACTTCCTGAAAACCATTCTCAGAACGTATACGGTTGGGCAACGGATGGATGTGACAACGTCTTGCGTTTAGAATATCCAACGCAAAATGAAAACGGGAATCGTCGCCCAACAAAGCGGTAGCGTCTTCAATCGCTCGTTCCCACGAATAGTTGCCCGCCTTCGTCACATCGGTGGTTTCAAAAACAATCAACCGCCTTAATTCAATATTTTTCCGGACATAAGAAGGATCATCGATACAGGGATGAGGAAAACTGGTTTCTTCCAGCCAGACACCGGCGAACGCGTGTCCTTCAATCATAACAACTAGAGGATGCAAACCAATTTGCTCTAAACACGATGCGAAAAAGACAGCCCAGTCAAGGCAGGTTCCCATCCGGTTATGAAGAATTTGATCCGGCGTGCGGATTTTCTGGCCTGTGTTTTCAAAACTGGCGGGAGGATGGATATAGGAAGCGCCACCTTCACGCATCGTATCGTAAATGGCTTCACACATCTCATACACGCGTTTCGAACTGCGGGATTGATAGCCGGTCAAGGACGAATCACCGGTTCGCGCTTGGAGAGTTTGTGAGGCTTCCCGCAAAAAGTCATCAATGCTGGGATGATTGGGTTGAACGTGAGCGGCTAAAATCTCCGGCAACGAAGCGAGACCGCACCATTCATTAAAAGCCAGGAGTTCAAAAGAAAAAGAAGATTCAACCAGTTTTAAATCCTCTTGGAAGATTGCGATCTGGATGGAACCCGTTTCCCGCTCTGTCTGCGAAATCAAAGAACGAGATTTTAAATTCAGCTGGATTTTTTCGAATACGCATGACGCGTTCGCTCCGATTTTTGAAATCTGTATCCGATTTTCAGCGTCAAATAAATCGGCTTGAATGAGTAGGATCAAATTCTCATACACGTCTTCCAATAGATTATGAATTCGAAGAAGCCGGAGAAATGGAATATGATTTTGATAATGCGCATAACTGAAGCGCCGCTCATAATCCAACTCAATTGATAACGGTTGCGTGTTTTCCATTTTGTTTCCCAATCAATAAATTCTGGCTAGCCCATAAATTGGATGCAAAAAATCATTTAGGTAATTACACTCTTTCGCAGGCTTGCTTAATTGTCTGAACCATGATTCTACGATTATATGTTGACCATGATTAAAAATCCAGAAAATCAATGGAATCAAGTAAGACAGCGCCAGCTGGCTGGCTTTTTAATTAAGGTTCAAACAACAATGAATTGCAATTATATGAGGTATCGGGTGGAAGTGGAGGGATAAATCCAGTAGTTCTTTTCGAAGATAACACCTTCAAAATCGGCGTAAAATCCCTCTCCCTTATTCCTTCTCAACACGAATCGTGTGACGAACCGGTTTGAAAGAGGAAGCGATCGCTTCCGCCAAAGGAGTCCGCACTTTTTCCGTAAGAGCGGCGGTCATTTCCATATCCGCATGGCCTTCATCCCCGTGGAAGAGTTGTTTAATCTGCCGGGTCTCATACGCTTGTTTTTTCGCGACGGCTTCATCCACTTGTTTAAACGCTTCACTGAATGGATTGACATGGAAATCATCAGCCAGATTGATCCCTTTGGCCAATTCTTCACTAGAATAACTCTTCGATGTTTCCCCCCAGGTCACTTTATACGAACCCGCGTCAGCGTTTGAAACAACAAGCATGAATCGATTTAGTTCTTGGTTGAATGGGACCAAAGTCATGCCGGAACGGATACTCGAATCCTGATCGAGCTCACCAACCGCGCAGAATGGATACCGCCCGCTCTCTAACTGAACGACTCCACCCTTGCTGGAAAGAACTTGATGACCATCTGACGCGGAGGCTTTTCCCGACCGCATATCCAATGCGATCGTTCCAATCTCTCCATCCAAACCCATCGCTTTCAGAAACGCGTAGGCCATCACCAATTGTCCAGCCCAACCCGGATGAACGCCATCCTTGCCGGAGATCATATAATCTTCGCCATATTCCTTCTTCGCCCGGAATCCTTCTATAAGCATCGGCAAATAAACATCCGCGAACGCCACATCCTCTTCTTCAGCCAGCCGGACGCCGATATTCCGGAATTCCAACAAACTGAGATTCAGGTCTTTGACCGTGCCTTTGGCCTGTTTTACCCACGATGGCATTTTCCCCACCGTGCCCGGCGATCCTTGGATAAACCGCACATTATTATCCTTAAATGTGCGAATGATGGATTGGGATGTTTTATAATAGAGAGAGCCATATTCAGGATCGTAGGGTTGATAGCGGTGATCGTTCATCCCATAACAGGTCGTCGCAATGGTTGGCTTAAACCGCAGCACGTCATTTTCCATACGATGGAAAAATCCCGGCGCTTGTTCACCCACTCCAGCCGAATTGGCGGACCGTGATTTCCAGCTGTGGAACACAAACGGTTAAGTAGGTTTCCATAATCCGGGAATACATCTTCTGTTCAGTGATCGAGTCGCCGCAAATCGCCCAAACGGTCTTCCTCTTTTAATAGCAAACTTTCGGTCACTGGCGCCTTGACCGGTTTAAAATCAGCGAAATAAGGATCGGAAGGCAGTTGTTCCAGCTCCGCCGCATAAATCAAACCAGCTGAAACAAATACCAATAACAGCGTCAACATAAAATAAGAATACTTGGCGCATACACGATTCATCATTATTCTCCATGTTTTTGAAACCATAGTTTGATTCTCCTAGACCTAGATTTTTTATGTTCCAACACCAAAACCATCATAATGAAGATCGCGCCCGCCTGGAAGGACTCTCCTTCTCCGCCCTATGGACGACGGTCATCGACACAATTCCGGCTTCAATGTTTCAAGATCGTATTGAATGATCGCGATCCGATTCTGACGTTCTCCTATCGAACGAAGCATTCACCGCCATCACAATCAATAAGAGAGCGCCCCACGTGAATTCTTTTGTATAGTTATTAATGTACCCCTGCGTATAATCATAAAATCGAAGCATATTCAATCCACTGGATAGAAACTGTAACGCGAGCGCCGCAATCAGTATCCCCCACACATTTCCAAATCCTCCACGGGGATTCACACCCGCGAGAATGGTGGCGAGCACAGCTTGCAATAAATACGATCCACCATAATCAGCCTTCGCTGAATTCGCTCGCGCAATCACGATCAAACCCGCCAACCCCGCTAACAAACCACTCATGGTATACGTCTTCAGAATTAACGCCCGGATAGGGATCCCCGAATAGAGCGCCGCGACAGGATTGGTCCCAGTCAAATAGAGAGAGAGCCCAAATCGCGTTCGGCTCAATAATAAATGTAAGAAAATGAGAAGACTGATAAACAACAAGAGAGGAACCGGCAAGAATGCGATTGTGCCATGACCGATCGTCCAGAAACGCCTCCGGATATCCCGCGGCCGCGTAGCCTTTCGTCAAAACAAATGCGATCCCCATAAAGAGCTGCATCGTTCCAAGCGTAGCCAAGATCGGCGTAATCCGCAGATAAGCGATAAGGACGCCATTCATAAATCCTAAGAAAGCGCTTGTGACAATCGCGATAACGACCGCTAGGATTGACACCGCTGCAGGCGCCTGATCCGCCCAATTCGCTGTAAGCAGAAACGCGGCCATTAAACCGGACAGATTGGCGATACTCACTATAGAGAGATCGATCCCGCCCGTGATAAGCGTAATCATTATCGCCAGAGAAAATATCCCCAGTTCCGGAAATTGAAACGCCATGGAAGTGAAATTATTCCACGTAAAAAACTTCCCTGGATTCAAGAGCGTCATGAGAATGTAAATAATTAAAGCGCCGATCAACAAGCGAAATAAACTCCGGTCTTCCATCAAGACACGAAGCCAGGGAAGGAACAAGAAGCGAGCGCGCTGGTTGTATGATTTCATCGTCCGACAATCCCCCGGTTCGCCTTTATGTGTTCATGCGCGGTCACCGCTGCGCTGATTATGACAATCAAGCCGATCGCCGTCTTTTGCCAATAGGATGGAATATGAAGGAGAATAAGACTGTTATTGATCGTCACTAAGAGAAACACTCCCAACACAGTTCCCAATACTGTTCCCCGCCCTCCGGTGATACTCGCGCCCCCCAACACAGAGGCGGCGATTACGTCGAGTTCCATGCCAACCAAGTCAAATGGATTCGCATTCCGCATCATACAGGCGTGAATCATACCTGCGAAACCCGCCAGCATTCCTACAAATCCATACAAAAAAAACTGGATGCGTTTCAACCGGAAACCGGCTCGTTCCGCCGCCTCTTCATCCCCACCCATCGCATACAATCCACGGCTGATCATGGTATAGCGAAGCAGAATCCATACGGCCAATGCAATAAGTAGAAACAGACCGAAC
>CAXXSM010000153.1:0-68732 GCA_963663405.2 bacterium
TTCCATCGATTACGGTTTCGTCGTGCAGAAAGAAGAATCGCGGGGGATTTTGATATTGATTCCTTCGAATACGTTTTAAACTCACCGTCTCCAGAAACTGGGCACGGTAGTGATCGAAAGACAAGTACGTACGCAGATCACCGTTTAGTCTCATACCTGGATTAACACACCATAACAAAACTATCAACTGGCCGGTCTTCGAACCTGTCATTATTTCTAAACTCCAAAGGAAAAAGTATATTGACAATGTGTTACCTATAGGTTACATTAAGATATGTTTATCGTTCGTGTTTTCGAAGATGAAAGAGGAAAGGAACCATTCACAGAATGGTTGAAATCACTTTCACCTCTTACGGAAACACGTGTTTTGAAACGGATCTATCGAATTCAACACGGGAATTTTGGTGATTACAAGCGAATTGGAGCCGGAGTTTTTGAACTGCGCCTTTTTTTTGATGGAGGAATTCGAATCTACTTTGGCAGAGATGGTGAAGAGATCATAATATTACTATGTGGAGGCGACAAAAGCAGTCAGAAACAAGATATTAAAAAGGCATTGGATTATTGGAGGCAGTACCATGAGCAAAAAGAAGACTCGATACCGGACATTTGATGAGGTTGTAGAGGAGCGTTTTAGGGAAAATCCGGAATTGGTTCCTATTTTTCTGCAAACAGTATTTGAGGAATATGAAAAAGATCCGGACGAAGGCGCGTTACTCTCAGCGTTACGGCAAGTGGCCAAAGCCAATGGTGGGATGACGGAATTAGCTAAGAAAACCAACCTTTCACGCGAAAGATTATATAAGACGCTCTCCCCGGAAGGTAATCCGCGCCTTAAAAATCTCAGGCGAATATTGCAAGCGTTTGGATACACACTGACTTTCAAACCTCTAAACACTATCCAGCAGTAAAGATGACGGTATGACCAAGTTTTGAATTTGGATACTCACTCGATTTTTTTTTCAATATCTGTGAAAATCCTGGATGAATCTTGTGAATAACCAGGGTATAACCATATACAATTTTACCGTCTCCAGAAACTAGGCGCGGTTAAGATTAAAACTGAATAGAGTTCCAACCGCCCGACGATCATACAAAACGACAACCACAATTTTATACAGACAGGAAATCCAGCGAAATTATCGTAGGGGCCGACTTGACTCAATCCCGGTCCAATGTTAAACAAACACGCCGCCGTGGCCGAAAATGCGGTTTCGAAATCCGCGCCAAACGCGGAGAGCAGCAACGTTGACACAATAAACATGGCGCCGACAAGAATGAAAAATCCAGTAATCCCAGCCGCAACCCGTTCAGAAATCGCTTGATCGTCCTGCTTCATCACGACCACCGCCGCTGGATACAACAGCCGGTAGATCTCCCGGTAGGCGATTTTCGCCAGCAGGATAATACGGATCACCTTGATCCCCCCGCCTGTCGAACCGGCGCAGCCACCAACAAACATCAGCAGAAAGAGAAGCATACACGCCATTGGATGCCATGTTTCAAAATCGGTGGTGCAGAATCCCGTCGTTGTCATGATCGACACGGCTTGAAACAAGGAATGCTCGATACAAGACCAGAATCCAACTACATTCCCGTTCAAGCCGACTAAAATAGTTAATACCAAAGTGGAAACACCGAGAAAAATGATATATATCCGAAACTCGCCGTTCTTTAAATAAACGGAAAATTCCCCTTTCATGAACCGGTAGTGCAACGCGAAATTCGCGCCCGCCACAATCATAAAAAAGGTGATAACTAGATTAATGAAGGCGCTGTCGAATCCACCAACGCTTTGTGGATGAGTAGAAAATCCACCTGTGGCGACCGTGCCAAATGTATGGCATAACGCATCATATAGATTCATCCCACAAAGCATCAACGCTCCCGTCTCCAATACCGTCAAGAGAACGTACACTTTAGATAGAGTCATGGCCGTATCGGCGATGCGGGGTTTGAGGCGGTCCGTTACGGGACCGGGCGCTTCGGTTTTAAACAGCTGCATCCCCCCCGCGCCGATCAATGGAAGAATCGCCAGCGAGAGAACGATGATTCCCATCCCCCCCAGCCAGTGGGTTGTGCTGCGCCAGAATAGGATCGCGTGAGGATTGTTGAAATCCGAGGCGGAAAAGACACTGGCCCCCGTTGTAGTCAGTCCGGACGCGCTTTCAAAAATACTGTCCGCGATCGCCACAATCGCCGCATAAAAAAAAGAAACTCCATCCGGCTTCCAAAACACGCTTTCGATCAAGAAGGGAAGTGAACCAAACAGACTGCAGAGAATCCATCCCCCCGAAACGATCAAAAACCCTTCCCGTGGAAGAATGTCTTTCTCCTCTGAATTCGGTTGAATGGATCGCATCGCGGCGCCGGCGGAAACCGTAATCACAATCGCAATCGTAAGAGACACGCCGCCTCCCGTGCCAAACCATGCCGCGACAATCAGTGAAGGAATCATCGACATACTGAAAAACACAAGCAGCCAGCCAAGTACAAACAATACAAGATTATACCGCACGGGAACTCTCCATTTATTCACCAGCGAAGTGGTGTAAGGCTAATTCGCGGATTGTTCGTTTGAATCACGGATGACTCGGATGTCCACGGATTTCACGGATAAAAGCCTTGCTTTCCACGCCTTGCTCGTTTGAACCACAGAAGGTTCGGATATCCGCAGATTTCATGGTGCAAAATCCGTGCCCTCCGTGCTTTATCCGCGACATCAGTGATTCAAACATCAAAAACTATCCGTGCTTTCCGCGTCTTCTCCGCAGTCTCCGTGATTCAAAAACCAATATCCCTACAAAAAATTGATTTCCTATTATTTTTTTGTTTCATTATCCCAAAAGAAGAAAACAAAATGAATCCCTTCCTAACTCAACTGGTTGTGAAGGCATCACCACTTATTTTATAATGACTGAGCCAGTCCATCCATTCAACCAGCGGCATTCCTATAGGCTGGAGACAAGAATAGGTGAATCATGAAAAACACGCCGCTTTCTATATTCTATTCCAATCGCTTTAAAGAACATAACACCGGCCAGCATCCAGAACGAGCCGAGAGAATGGACGCTATTGTCAACGCGCTGCGATCGTCATTGCCATCCGAATCCATCCACTGGCCCGAATTCGAACCGGCGTCCAAAGACGATGTGGCCTTGGTTCACAGCCAAGAACATATCAAACACATCCAAACTCTTGCGAATAATGGAGGCGGCGCGGCCGATCCAGACACGATTGTCAGTCCAGCGTCATACGGTGTGGCGCTTCTCTCCGCCGGGGCTGTTCTATCCGCTGTGGATCAGGTTTATTCAGGCAAGGCGCGTTATGCGTTCGCCGTAAATCGGCCTCCTGGGCATCATGCTCTACGGGGCGCCGCGATGGGATTTTGTCTCTTCAACAACATCGCCATCGCCGCCCGTCACGCCCAAAAAAAGTTGGGATTGAAGAAGATCCTCATTCTCGATTGGGATGTGCATCACGGCAATGGAACGCAGGATATCTTTTACGAAGACGACAGCGTCTATTACATCTCCACCCACCAACATCCTCTCTATCCCGGAACAGGCCTCGCGAAGGAGAAGGGACGCAGTAAGGGGGAAGGATATACCCGCAACCTTCCATTTCCCCCCCAAACACCACCCGATAAAATTATGAAAGCTGTCGAGGAGGCGCTCGATGAAATCGTTCCTTCGTTTCAACCGGATCTGTATCTCATCTCAGCGGGATTTGATGGGCATAAAGACGATCCACTCGGGAATTGGTTATTGCTGGAAGAGCACTACGCCTCGATGACAAAGATCGTGATGAAACACGCGGCTCAGACCGCGGGGGGGAAAATCGTGTCCTGTTTAGAAGGGGGCTACAACCTGAAAGCGCTTGGCGCTTCGTGCGTTGCGCATTGCCTTGAATTACTAAAAAGGTAATTATTAGTATTTATTTTAGAGTATAATTAAGGTTATGAGTAAAAAATTTCAACAGCATAAATGACATCAAAAAAACGATCGATATATACAAGAAAAAAATATAAAAAGAAGATTGTAAATACTGAAGTTAATCATGCAATATGGGCTGTGTTATTTTGATCCACGGAATTCATAAATCTTTTTCGATAACCCGATTAAGAACACCCGATCGAATTCTCCGGTTTATAAAATTATTGGTAGTGGTCCATATTAATTGCAAGTCAAAAATTGGTGAATCTCAGGAGTTCCCCCATGCTCCAGACGTGATCGGTCAGATTCGCGGCCATGAAGGGAGTCGTGGATTTTCCATGCCGCTTGGTCAATGTTCCGTGTGGTTTACATAAGTGGTAATAGGCAAGAGTCAACGCGAGTTGATGGTGGTGGTTTTTCATGGATTTGGAGAATCGGAGCGATTTGCGTACGCACCGTGAATCCATGTGACGAATGATCCCGTTATTTCTCTCCACGTAGGATGTGTTGATTGTCCGGCTGACTTTGGATGCCGCCAGAATCGTTTCCACTCTTGCCGGATCGCCAAAAATTACCTTTCGTGTGACTTCAACCACTTTGTATTGTTTGTAGCGTTTCACGACGTGAACGTACACCAGATCGTTCGGAGGAACGAGTCGAGGATGCGGGGGTCTTCCCGGTCCCGGTTTCCGGTAAGGCTGGACCCATGTTCCATAGACTTGAAGCAACGCATTGGCATAATGATCCAGTTGATCGGAGGAGAACAGATCGGGCATGGATACGGTGACTCGTTTCACCTCTTCAACCAGGGCGACGGCGGAAGGCAACGTTCGTTTCCCAATGACATGCGCGAGAACGACCTTGTTGACGGCATCGAAAGCAATCCAAATCCAGGCGTCGCCGAACACGCGCTGAAGTTTCTCGAACGGCTCCAGGTTTTTCTCCTTTTTCCCGACGAAAGACCACATTTCATCCAGCTGACATTCAGAGACGTTCGCCTTCACGAGGAGAGCGCGGTTGACCTTGACAGCATGCGCCCCGGCTTTCGCCAACACCATGAGAACGGTTTTCTTGTTCACGTTTTGAATGCGCGCCGTGGGCGAGATCCCCACCCCTTCCGCAAGGGATCGGGCAATGGTGGCAAACCGTTCTTCCGAAAGACGCGTATGATGCAACGCGGTGTTTTTCCGTGGAGACGTTCGGGATGGGGAGGCCCTCAAAAAAATTCGTTCGGGATCAAGGAATAAACCAGCTACGCCATGGATGGTCAGGGTTTTCCGGAGACGCTTGTCTATCCGATACCGTTGGTTAAGGGCGGCCTTACGCGCTTTCTCATAGAGTCCCTGGGCCTGATCCTCGTCTTCAAAGAACACCTGGTGAGGACAGTCTCCCGCGTTCACTTCCAAGGCCAATGTCAGCGGAGCCCTTTTTTACTCAGACCCGTCTTTTCCACAATCCGTTCGACGGTCCGGCGTGAACAATCCACTTTATAGAGGCGTAAGATTTCTTGCCGCAAGTTCTCTCCCGACAAGTGAGGTTGTTCGAGTTTCCGGTGAATGATGAAGTTGACAATCTCTTGGTTGAGAGCGAGGAGGGGGCGGCGGCCCATGGAGGAGCCAAGTAAAGCCACGTAGCCCCGCTGCATGAACATCCGTTCGAGCCGGTAGAAATACTCCCTGGAGAACCCAAAGAGGCGGCAGGCTTCAGCCACAGACATCGTGTCACTTCGAGCCGCGCGAAGCATCTCATATCGAACCTGGGGCAGGTCGAAGGGATCGAAGAAATCAAGAGTTTGGAACAGGGGGGAAGAGATTCGCTCCGGCTTTGGATTTAAGAGGCCTTCTTTTGCGAGGAACTGCGATTTCGTTTCGTTCATCGGTTCACTCCCATGGGCGGATTCAAGCATAAGGAATTATACTCATGAAGGCGCAAAGTGTCAACTATATATGACGTTTTATTATTAATATATTCTTATTTTTATTGATATCCGACGTATATACGATTTCTATACGACATATATAGTTGACATGTTAATGAACGAAAATAAGAGGCACACTACCCGCAACCTCTTGATATGATTGATTTTGGATGGTTCTATGACGAAGAGATAATTACGAGGAAAGGCTGCGACTAATCTACACCACTACCAAATTATTCAACGAAGTTTTTTTTAATCCCGCCTAAGCCATTTATTTTCCTGACATCGTTATCTATAATTGACTCAGCTTTCCTGTTAGGGAAGGGTTGTTCCTTGATGAGATCTTTATTTAAATCTATTCAAGTCAAACAACCAAAAAAATCTATCTTTGTAGGAGGAAATAGTTGATGAGAAGAAGAATGATTTTAGTATGCGCGCTGTTGCTCGTGAGCGGTCTCGCGTTCGCAGATCGCGCCACCTACGACGAAACAAAGTCTGCGGTGGCAATGCCGTTATCTGTGCCACCGGTCATCGATGGTGTAATCGATATCAGTGGCGGTGAATCATGGCTCGACGCGGGCGGCGCAAAAGGCGACGGCTCTGGCTATTGGAAAGTCACTGTGGATTTGGATTTGGAAGATGAAGTCCGTGGCGGCTCGATATCAAGCGGGGACGTAGGCCCCATTGATGACACGGACCTAAGTTTCCATATGTACGCCGGTTATGACAGTGACTATTTATACGTCGCCGTCCGTGTATTCGATGATTTCATCGAAACGGACAGCGCGGAAGCCGGGTCAGCGAATGGAAACACATGGTACGATGACAGCGTGGAAGTGTTTGTTGATGGCGATAACAGCAATTATCCGGATCGCGATACAACAGGTACTAATGAAGAAGTTGTTGGAACCGGCGGCCAGTTCGTCATTACAGCAAACAACGCCTATCGGGAAGCGGAAGCGGGAAATCCTGGCTATGGTGAAGACGCGGCATGGTATGCGTTAACCGCAGTGCGGGAAGATGGAACCGGTTATGACGCTGAGTTCCGGATTTCCATGGACACGATCGGCAATCCACAACCAGGTGATATCATTGGTTTTACGATTGGCGTCAACGAGGATGATTTGAGCGGAAGCGCGCAGCGACAGCTCATTTGGTGTGGCGCCACGCATGAGGAAATCACGTACGGTAATCTATACCTCGGTCCTAGAAGCTACACCGCTCCGAAAGTATCAACCGCTCCTACAGTCGACGGCGTTATCAACGCCGATGAATATGCAGGCGCGGGAGAAATTGAAATGAGAACTTATTCTCTGGTCTACAACCTGGATTACGGCGATGATGAATGGCCGGTTGACGATCACGGTTATTCGGCTTGGGTCGTTCATAATGATGATGCGGTTTATGTCGCCGTGGATGTCATCGATGACATTCTTAGCAATGACTCGGCGGCCGCCGGTTCGGAAGATGGAAGCACATGGAATGATGACGCTATTGAAGTCTTCTTTGACGTGGACGACAGCAATGACCGAGACGCTGGAGACCTGGAATACGAAGGTCAATACGTCTTCACAGCCAACGGCGCTTGGCGTGACAACGAAGCGCTCAATCCGATTTTCGGTGAAGAGGATGATTGGTTCGCCGCTCAGTCCACTACAGACACCGGTTATCAGGTGGAATTCAAAATCACCAAATTCGCGCTTGTTGAGGTCGCTGATGGAACCACGATGGGCTTCAACATTTGTATTGACGACGAAGATGTCGCAGGCGAAAACGCCAAAGTGCAAGCGCACTGGAACGGCTTCGCTCACGACGAATTTTCCTATGGCAATCTCACACTGTCCTCCGGTGGAGTCGCAGTCGTGGATTGGTCACTTTTCTAATGAATTAAGAATCATATAATCTAAATAGGGCGGCTTAATGTGTTTAAGCCGCCCTATTTTCTATTATAGTAATAAATTTATCCATTTCAACGAATCCATTCAATTCTCCACATGACAAATAACAGGAAGAACCGAACTTTATGATCCACGAAGCCATGAATGGTCCACTGTGGATCAATCAATCGAAATAAAACAAACATTACTATTTAATTATAATGGATTTATCTTTTTGAAAGTTATATTAATTGATATGTTATTTATGAAGGGAAAAAGCATCCGTGGCAGGGAGGAAAGGCTGTTGGTTTGTTTTCGTAACCCAGCCGAATCGATGTTTCGAGCCGGGAGCGATTGATTGACATTCAGCCTTTTACACCTCGAAATCCACGGATGATGGATTATCATTTACGTCTCCGCTCTTCAAAATCTCTGAATCGCCTGCTTGAGGAGACGCCGATGTCTCATTTTCTCCGGCTTTATCCTGAGCGGAATTTAATATTTCATCCCGGAAATTCGCGATTTCTTCCATAACAAGATTATAAGTTTTTTGGATCACTTCACCGATTTCACCAAGTTCATCATAATTCCCAAGAATCTGTTCCGCTTCTTGGAAGCCTTTTTGGATAGCCTCTTGGACTAGAGTGGAGAATTCAGTCACTTGCTGTGTGATCTCTTCCCCATCATGGTTCGCTTGATACGAACTGAAGAATCCAGTGGCGAATTGAGCGATGCGGCTTGCTGTGTTTTCAGGACTTATATAGTCCAGAAGTTCCTGAGAGGTCGCATTCTCAGGAGGAAGAAAATTATCCGGGATTGACGCGTCATCCCCTTGGAGACCGTAACGCCGCGTTAACTGGTCCTTGATTTTAGATTGAATCGTGTTGATCGATTCGGCCAGTTGCACTGGATCAGCGTCCAGGTGGAACGAGAACGAGACGACATCTTTAGCGGTTTGTGTTTTTAACTCCGCTTGGGTAACCGATTTCGGGTCTTGATCCGCTGTGCCGTTTGACATACCAGAGGCATTTTGGCCCGGCGTGCTTTGCCGGATCAGGGGGGCCGCGTTGATCGGGTTAATCATTGTTCTCACCTCCTTCCATGTTTAAGTCTAGAGTCTCATCCATTATCATTATCGGCAGGCTCATTATAAAGCTTGAGCTTTCACTCCTCTCTAAGCCATTCACTTCTTTTATCATACCGCAATTTCAATGATCGAATACAATTATTTTTCTATTTGTAAATCGATTGTATTTATGCTAACATAATCCTAACAATTAAGGGGTATGAGAATGATCAGTATTCAAAATAAGAGTCATCATCAATCCTAAGGAGGAATCTGCGCTGTGTGTAGATACGAAACCATTAGGAGGAGAAGTGATCAGCTACGGTGATTGTGACGAAATTTCAAGAATAATACAGCAATACACTGTGCGTGATTCAAGCGATTATGTTATCTGCACGTTCAGCAAATCCTAGAAAAGTATTAAATCAACTCATACTCAATTACAAACCCTTATTTTACTCCAATTGAATGTATATATTTCGATTTGTTGTCATATACTGGATACTTTAATAAATAATCGCAAGTTACATCAACCGTAAATAATAAAGCAATATTGTTAATGAAGCATTAAAAACCAACTACGAAGGAGAGAATTATGAGAAAATGCTATCGAATTTGGATGTGTTTGGCGCCGGTTTTCGTGCTAGCCGTGGCTCTACCAGGCTGGACGGCTACGAATAATTCGGGAAATCCACCGACATTCCTGCACCTGGATATCTGCACCAACGGAATCGGAGATAGCAGCGCTTATCACATTTATCCCCGGATGGAGCCGGATGTCTTTGACATCGGCGTGGATTTAGACGCGGACGGAACGATCGACCGATGGTTATCACAGGAAACAACGGAATATTTCGGGCGCGACAACGCCGAAACGATCGCGCCAGGTAATTGGCGGCGTTTTTATATCCGGTTGGATTCGGATGCGGGCAGACAGGCAAAAATCCGGATCGTGGATAACAGCGAAGAATATTACATGGCGGTTAACGCGATTCGTCTGAACTACGCGGATGGAACCGTGGTTCCCAATCTCGTTCCGAATGGTTTCTTTGAAGATGATCCTCCATTGAATGGGTGGACGATTCTGAGCGGCAGCGTGACGGATCCGGCCAGCTTGATCCTCACGGATGACGAATCGCAATATACCGTGTACAGTTCAAAATTCTTTTCCACACGGACCGATCCCAGCAGCGATGACAGTTCGGAAACGGTTGTGATTGAGTCGGATGAGTTTACGCTTGCGGCGCCGACGAGCTTTGTATATGGAATGGTTTCCGGCGGTGGATCGGAACTTTGGAACAAACCGGAAGCGGAAGGAACCGACAACGCGTCCGGCGTGTATCTGGATATCGGCTCCGAAACGGAAGATCCGAACGGGCAGTATGATGAAGGCGCCGACGTTCCATTGACGGGATTTTATGGTGGATCGGCGGCAAGTGTCCGTAACCAAATGCATCCCGTCATTCTCAACACATCCGGCCTGGAAGGAAAACGGTGTCAGGTTGTTGTTGTTGATAATTCAGAATGGTACCACGTGGGCGCCGATAGTTTCCGCATGAACTGGGATAACGAGTGGATTGAGAACGGTGGCTTTGATGATGGAATCCCCACACCGGAAGAAGATCCGGGAGCGACCGATTGGTTCTCAGAAACGGTTTTAGAATGGAACGAACATCCAAGTGGAAGTATTCCCGGTTGGACAGTGAATATAACCGGCGACGCGAGTGTGTATTTTTTTGATGACGCGGTGCATGGAAATATGTTTTCCGGCCGCACTTATGTAGGAACCGCTGGATTTGGTGACGCCGACCGGATTTTAGCCGGCGTGGAACTTCGATCTGATGTATTTGTGATTGATCCGATTCCCGATCCGGCCCAGAGCGTTTTTCTGCAGTTCGCTTCGGCCCAGGGAACCGCGCGGTTCCGTTATACCGACGATGGAACGGGCGTCGAGCGGGGGCGCATCGAATTACGAGTGGATATCAACAACAATGGCGCGTTCGACGATGAAGAGGACTACGCCTACATCCAGGTCAATCAAGGGATGGGGCAGAACTTGAACACCAGCAATATGGACCTTGTCTCCTATCCCGAATACCGCATGTATATCAAACCGGAACACCAGGGCTTGCAGGCGCAGATTTACATCGAAGACACCCTCGGACCCACACGGGGCAGTTACGGATGGATGGTTGTAGATGATTTCTATGTTTGGAACGGTTCGGAAGCGGTATTGCCGTTCCCCAATTCAGACTTTGAAATGGGGAACCTGACCAACTGGACGGAGGAAGTCGGCATCAACGGTGGCTCCTTGCGATCTTGGTTATCGGGTTCAGCGGAAGTCTACGATCAGGGATTGGTGGATCACGTTACTATGAATGACCGTCACACGACCGTCGACGGAGATTATTCCGCGGACACCGGGGCGAATGAATACACCGGCGGCGACGCGGGCACGGGCACACTGATCTCGACCGCGTTCACACTCCCTGCGATTACAGCGGTTGCGGACTGGTCTCTGTTCTAATCAACAAAGCGCGCGGAATCGTTTACACCAATTCCGCTAAGGATTTTGAATAAAGTCCTACAAAAAGTGGCCCCCGGTTCGAAGTGGAACCGGGGGTTGCTTTGTTTAGAGGCAATGGTTGTTTTATAAGATTATGATAGATTGGTCCGCGGGTTGGCGTTCTGTTTCGGGGTATAGGGCGCAACATGAATCTTATCTTCCATCTTCCGGGCTTGGGCGATGTCGTAGCTGTTTTGCATGCGCATGAGGGTATCCATTTTAACACCGAAAGCCTTCTCGATCCGCAAGGCCATCTCCGGAGAGAGAAAGACATTTTCATTCAACAAAGCCGACAACGCCTGCCGGCTAACCCCAAGCACCTTAGCGGCCTCCGTAACGTTTAATTCCGCCGGCTCAATGATTTCAGCGCGGATAAATCCACCGGGATGGGGTGGGTTTTTTAGCCGATATGTTTTTGCCGTAACCATTTTTTATCCTTTTAGTGGTAGTCTTCGTAATTCAAGTCGATGATCCTCTTCTTTTCTATATCTTCCGATCAGCGGAAGGCTAATAAAAGCTATGTGATGAGTATCCCTTGTGATTATAATGTAATAAGAGAGTATTGGTAGGATATAAGGTGAAAATAGAGTTTTGAAGCGAATATATCTTGAATATTATATAGGAAATGATTCAATAATATTGCGCCAAAAGGGTATATTCATCCTATTCGGCTCATAAATTGGAGGCATTAACAATGAACGATTCGACAACATCGGCAAAAAAATCTTCAAGAAAAAAATACAAAAAAGACTTTTTAGATCAAGTTCTAGCAAGAGTAGATTTTGCTTCATCTTTATCATTGAATTCTACAGGCCCTCCAAAAAAAGTAATGAGCGTTCTTAAGAATAGTTTTCCTATTCTCGAACATCGAATAAAAGAAGATCAATATATTAAAGTTACACCTAATCATATCAAACCTCAAATTGATGGTGCACATGAATGGCTTTTTTTTAGTAAAAATAGAGAGAGAATTATCAATATTACAAATGATTTCATGTATCTTGAATTTAAAAAATATGAATCCTATGAAGGGTTATGTAAACACTTTATATCTGTTACGGATGCATTATTTGATTCGATAGATAATTTACAAATAAAGCGATTAGGTTTGAGATATATCGATAAAATCACCATACAAGATAAAAAGGGACCTACTCAGTGGGAAGACTACTTAGATGAAAAACTATTATCATGTTTTTCATTGACTGATAATCCAAACTATATATCAAGGGCCTTTAATGTTCTCGAGTTTAAATACGATGATGATATGAACTTACGATTTCAATACGGGATGCCGAATCCTGATTATCCAGCCGCAATAAAGCGAAAAGAATTTATATTAGACCATGATGCTTACTGCACTCTATTGCTTGAGAAAAATGAATTGCAAAAAAAGTTAGATAGATTTCACGATATTATTATCGAATCATTTGAAAGCGTTATCACCGATATTTTGCGAAAAAAAATGGAGATAAAAAATGGAAAATAAAGAATATTGTTCCGACAGATACAAACCCAAATTAAAATATAAAAGCAAAGGCGTGGATACTCCATTTTTCACATCAGAATATAACATAGAACCTGCAAATCTAGAATCACCAAAAGTGAAAACAGAGCACGAAGAAATAATTCAAGAAATAGAAAAATATGGAACGGGGAAGCCAAAGAGAATTATAACAAAAGCGAATATAATTCATGATTAAAGCAAATCAAACACGAATCTCGAGAATATGCCAAGGCGATATAATAAAAAATATCGAATACATTGAATCTGTTTCAGAAAAAAATGGCATTATTCAGATATATAGAATCTTGTTCCCACATATAATAGTGTTGACTCAAGATTGTGATCTGGCTCAAGATTATAGTGTTAGATGGGGGAAAAAAGGACAAAAAAATGAAGACAAGAAAATTCTATCTGCTCTTGTTGCTCCATTGTATAATGTAGAACACATTTATGAGGGAACACACTTATCTGAATTGGGACATACAATGCAGATAATAAACAAATCAAAAACACCAGGAAGAAATTTACGAAACAATGAAACGCCAAGATACCATTATTTAGAATTCACAGAGAATATTCCAATTGTGCCTTCAGTAATCGATTTTAAGCATTACTTTTCTTTAAATCTGGAATATTTGAAAAAAATCAAACGAGAAAACTTTGTATGTAAAGTTTCCGAAATTTATCGTGAAGATATTTCTCAAAGATTTGCAAGCTATTTGGCGAGAATTGCTTTACCATAAATTGATTTTTCTCTCCCTATTTACCCTCTCTTCAATCGCAAATAATTGTTAGTTTCCTCTCCCCTCCATCATCCGATCCAGTTCTTTCTGCACGTTTGTCTCAATCTCTTGCAGTTGGGTGTTTTTTTCGGTGAGTTTGATTCGGGTTTTTTGGAGGGGGGTTGATAGGGCCTCTATAATCCAAGGGAGGAATTGTTGGAACCAGGTGTTGTGGAATTCCTGGTGGCCTTCTTTGATGACGATGCGGACGCCCTGGGAATAGAGGAAGATCAGCCATGTAGCGTAGAAGACTAACAAGAAGACAAGGCTCTGTAATAACTGGCCCGCGCCGAAGAGGGAGATCAGAGCGGCGAAACCACTGCCCAGGGCGGCGATGGAAAAGAGAGAGCCTTCGTACTGGATCATCTGAACGAGCAGCGGTTGGAGGATGGGGAACCAGATCAGAGGCGCGTAGACGAGTATCCGGCGGACGATGGTTGGGGTGGGCGCGCCTTCGGAGAGGCGGTTGACGATCTGTTCTTCATAATCCCGGATAAGATGGATGAATTTCTGTTCGACCACTTCGGGAAATTTGGGCGCGGGTCCCATATCGCGTTTTAGGTGGGGATACTCCATTTCGGTTTTTTCGCGGATGTTCCGCATCCAACCCGCCGCCGTCATGCCTTCATATCGTAGCGCGTCGCGTGGATCTTCGGGTGTTTCATCCGGTGTTTTCGCGAAGGCGAAACGGTTTCCCAGCGTGGAGACGATCCCGGCGAGTGGATAGAAGAGGCTACGCAGGATAGGCCAGCCTTCGATGCGGCGTGTGAAGAGTCCCCGGCTGATGCGGCGGCGTAGTTCTTCCATGGCTTCGACGCGTTTCTGCACTGTATCGAAGTAATCCCCACCGTAGATCTCATGGACCGTTTGACAGATCGATTCGAGCGCTTCGTCGATCTCTTCAATCTTATCGCTCAGGGCGAAGTGAGAGCGGATGCGCGCGAGGTTTTTATCGAATTCAGCGCGCAGGTTCTTCGCTTTGGCCTTGGCGATTTCTTCCGGTGAATGGATACGGACGAGGCGGGAGTGGAGCTGGGGGAATTCGTACGCTTCCGGATCGAGGGCCGAGATCATCAGGAACCGGCTGGAATCGGGGGGCGTGACATTCTTCTTCTTACAATCCCGCGTGAGATACGCGAGCACCTCTTCGCGGACGCTGGGGAGATCCGCCTTGCCCGCCACCTGATCGAACTTGTTTAGAATGACATAGTAATTATCACTGCTCTGAGCGACGGTTTCCAATTGTTCGATGAATTCGTGGTCGCCGTACTTGCGTGGCGTGGTGACCCAGACCATGCCTTGGAGATGCTTGCCAAACCGCTTCACATCATCGCGATGGAGGAGAAAACGGCTGTCGAAGTCGGGGAAATCGATCAGGACGACATTTTTCAGTTCCTCGCGTTCGTGGGGGACGATCTTCAAGCGTTCTCTCGCATCGGCGCCGAGACGTTTTTCGAGCGCGGGGATATCGGCTTCACTGCAATAGGCGACGGCTATGTTGGTGCCTTCGTCGAGCACATCCGAATCGATGGAGATTCTCGCCCCGGCGAGTTGATTGATGAGAGACGTTTTCCCGACATCCTTGCCGCCGACAATGCCGTATAAGAAGAGAGAATCTTCTTCCGCGGCGCCGGTCTGGGAGGCAAGTTCCAACGCTTCCCGGTCCGTTAGCCGCTCTAATTCAATATTGAGTGAATCCAGTTGATTGCGTAGCGTTTCAATTTTCATGGCCGCTGTACCCGGCGCAGATTTGCAGCGCCTTAAATAAGGGATCGGTTTTTTCGAGAATGAGACCGCCTCGGATTTCCCGCAGCTGGTCGCGGATTTTGAATAGGTTCTGTTCGATGACGTCTTGGATGGACTTTTGAAACCGCCGTTTGGCGGATTCGAATTTCCCCAAAGGAAGATATTTAAAAGCGCTGGGCACAAGCAGCCAGCTGCCGAAATAAGGGATCGTGGCGAAATCGATGATCAATCCGGTCAACAGCGCTACTGCGAGAAGAGGATCGTTTTTAATCGAAGCGCTGACGCTATCTTGGGTAATGAGGCCTTGGCATTCCCGCTCGAATTCTCCTACGATTTTCTTGAGGGATACTTTATACGATTCACTGTCCGCGCGCGCGTCCATTTCACGAAGGCGGGAGGAGAGAAGGGGGATTGATTCAGCGAGTTGATCGCGGCGGATCATTTCATGGATTCTTTCGCGGCCATCCGCGAGGCGCGTGGCGACTTCATTTTCCAATTTGGCTCCATCCATGCGGAAAATCTGGGAGAGGCCGCCGTCTTTCCGGTCACCGAACGCGATTTGGAAGCTGCGTTTTAACGAGCCGGTGCGGAAGACTCGTTTAAAGAATTGCGCGACGTTCGTGATCGCGAAACGTTTCAGACCGAGGTGGTTTAACGCTTGGAGAACGTCATCATTCAGGATTTTTTCCAGCGAGAGCGCAGGTTGCTTTGCGATCTGGTTTTGGATTTGGACGCTGGTTTCTTCTTCCAGGCTGTTGAGCGCATCAAGGCGTTGTTGATTCTCATCTATAACGGTTTTCGCGAGACCGGCGATTCGTTTGAAGAGAGGTGGATCGGGCGCGGGGGCGCTTAGATTGAATAGATCTTGTTTGAATTGGGTGAATTCAGGTTCGTTTTCGAAGCGGTCTTTGCCTCGGATTTCCGGAAGAACGTGAATGCGCTCAACGCCGTAAAAGGATTTGGCTTCGATCAAATCGTGATGATCCAAGTCCACACGGTCGCGCCCACGGTTATTGAGAACGCAGAGGCGGGATTGTTTCAGTTCGTTTGTTACCGTCACTGGGCGTTCGTAGTCGCGGTGGTAAATCGTTTCGTCATCCACCAGAAAAACCACCGCATCGAGCCAGGGCAGGATTTCCAACGCGAGCAGGTTATCATCACGAGCCAAAGTAGTATTGATATCCGGCAGGTCGATTAGCGCGAAGGGATGCCGCTGCCGGGAGGAGAATTGAATGAGCTGCATTATCCCCGGAGCGCCCACCGTCGAGGCGGATTCACCCGGTGAGAGGACGCCTCGTTGAAACGCGGGCAGCAAGAGGGAGCCGAAGCGCTGTTCCAAGTCTTCGATGGCTTTCAAGAATGTATCCTGGATCAAGACCACCGGTCCGCAGGTGTTATGCGCGCGCCACCCCGTCTGGCTGACGGCTTGACCCGCCATGCTGTTGAAGAGGGTGGATTTACCCGTGCCCGTACAGCCAATCAGGCCCACAAAAAGAATGCGGTCACGGCCGAGGTTGTGGCGCAGAACGCCCAGCGAGGCCAGCGTCATCAGCGCGCTGGATACCTCTGGAGTAAATGATAGTGATTTTAATTGTTTCGCGGACAACACCAGATTCTGGATCGCGCCCGTCATTTGTTTGTCAACAGCCATAGTCAATCGTTCTTTCCCGGTCTTATACTGGTACTTTCATAGAACGGATAAAATTTCAGGTTTATCCGGGAAACCTGTATTATTAAGAGATCGGAATGGATCATCAAGACGCGGCCTCTTTCGCGAATGGTTTTACGCAACGGCCTTTATTCTTATATGATATTGTTTGGCTCATGATTTTGAGCCTGTTCGTCTGGTTCGCCGCTGTGGGGATTGGCTGGTGGATACTCCAAGATTTCCCCAATTCGGCGGACGAACACGCGTACCGATTTCAATCGCAGCTCTTCGCGGAAGGACGAATCTGCGCGCCTGCGCATCCGATGCAGGAATACCTTAATCCTTTCTATATACTCACGCGCGAGGAGAAGGTGTTTTCGCTCTTTCCTCCCGGCTGGCCTGCGATTTTATCCATAGGGCAACGGATTGGGCGCCCGGATTGGATCAATCCTTTATTAGGCGCCTTCTGCGTACCCGTGATATTTTTCTGCGCCTGGGCTTTGTATGGAAGGGAGAGCGCTTGGGTCTCGGTTTTGTTTCTTGTTTTTGCGCCTTTTTTTATGTTTAACAGCGCGTCGTATTTTTCACATCCATCCTGTCTGCTGATGGTGGCGCTTACCCTTTTGTTTATGATTTTGTGGCTTAAGCGGGAGAGAACGATTTTTGCTGTCATCATGGGAGTATCGGTTTCCTTGGCGTTTGCGATTCGGGAATTGACAGCGGTAGCTGTGTTGACGCCTCTTTTCCTATTCACGATGGTTTATTCGAGAAAACGGGTACGGTTTCTCTCCGCGTTTCTTATAGGAATGGCGCCGGTCGCTTTGATCTATTTATGGTATAACGCGGAGCTGAGTGGGCGATGGTTTGTTCCATTGCGTTTTTTAGAGCCTTCGGAGAGCATGGGTTTTGGGACGCGGGAGATTCGTTTGTTTGATTATGTGGAGATGCAGGAATTTGGGCCATTGGACGCCTTGGTTTATTTGGGACGTAATCTTGGGCGGCTTCTTCTATGGACGGTTCCTGGTTTGACCCTTTTAGCGATTGCGGGAGTATGGTGGGGGCGTTGCGATCGTTGGATACGTCTGTTTGCGATTTCCACTATCCTGTTGCCCGCCGCGTATTTCTTTTATCCAACCGAGGGGGGGAATCAATATGGGCCGCGGTTTTATTATGAATCAATGGTGTTTCTAACCATATTGGCCGCGAGGGGATTGATATTGATTTGGCAAAAGTCGAACGCAGGGGAATGGCGGCGCATGTTTTATTACGCTGTTATTCTTATCGTTTTATTGGATCTATTTTCCATCGTCTATTATGGGAATTATTATCAGCGCCAGATTTATGAAAGACGGACGATCTACCGGCTGGTTGAAAGCCGGAAATTGGAGAACGCAATCGTGTTCGTTGGCGCGCCCAGCGGGGATATGACGCAAGGGGATCTTATCCGCAATCCTCCGGATCTATCCAAGGCGGATGTGATATACGCATGGGATATGGGTGGACGGAATATTGATATTTTGAAGGCGTTTCCATCTAGGATAGGGTATTTTTTTGGGGAAAGCGCTTTTGGGGGGTATTATTTGGTGAGGATTTTGTCTGAACCTTGATTTACTTGATTAAAGGATTGGCATGATTATTTATTACATGTTTGAAAATTTGTAGAGTGGGCTACGCCGAGCTTTTAGCCCATCCTACCCGGCTACTGGCTCTACTATTTTTGTCTGAATCAGGATGGACAGGATTAAAGGATAGTCAGGATACTATTTATTGAGTTTGCGATCCGAAGATGAATACCACTTCGATGATTCTTATCCTGTCGATCCTGATAATCCTGGGTATCCTGATTCTGACAAAGAAAGACAGGAAACACTTCAAGCCAACCTGCAATATTGTGAGGCATGATATCTTGCTTTTAGAAATGTCACATCATCATTCACCCAACCTAACCGATCACAATACCTGACAACCACTCCTGACTTTTTGATTAGACATCGAACAAACTCACGCGCATCAATGTTTGTTGAATATCCACGCTTTTCTATCTCTACCAATCTCTCAATACAAATAGCTTCCCATATTTCATCTGTTCTGCAATTAATTCTCAATTGAAAAGGTCCATCCATGAACATCATATCAATTGTTTTTGAATTCTCGTCTATTGCAATTAATAAATCATTTAACCACCATCCTAATAAACGAACTGGAAAGTCATACCATTGTTCAGATGGAAAATAATAACCAAATAGATTAAATGAAATGACGCCTACAATAAGATTAAAGCTTGTGAGTTCAAAACTTTTTGTATCTACATTGATAAGATCGTTCTTCTCTGATTTGGTCAATGGTTCCCTCCTTGTGGATAGCTTTATTCTGTGGGCTACGCTCTTAGTCCAACCTCGATTACTACTCGATTACCATCTCATGTTGATTTCTAATAAAACAATTGGTTTTGTCTTGTATTAGCGTGACGCCAGCAGCACGTAGAAAAGCAATGAGTGACAAACCTAATCTTTCCGTTTTTTTCTTTCGTGTCGAAGGACCGACCATATAGATCTCCTGATCCGGTTTATGACTATTCCACTTTCGTCTTTTCTCACTCTCAACCGGATCGTCATGATCAAACCATAAGAAGACATGCCAGTCATTCATATCCCTACCTGCCATGTCTGTGGCTTGTCCTGTATTCCACTCTATGGATTCGATCTTTTCAAGTGGAATACTTTGCTGGTAAAATCGATGACCAAACAATTTATACCCAAAACGAATTTCTTTCCGTTGTCCATCTTGTACGGGAATCTCGGCAAAATATTGCCCAATCAGCTCTCCCAAGCGGTTGGCGATAAATATAAAAAGTCCTCCTTGTTCGATACACGCTTTCCATATTAAAAAAGTGGTTAAAGCAAGGCCAATGAATGATGGAATCAGAGCGATTCCATTTAAAATATTCTCAATGGCAAATTTGACAGTCGCGATAACAATACATGTAACGATGAAATAGAAGTTAGTTTCCCCATTTGACTTTGGAATCTTCATTTCTTGTTTTACTGCAGTTTCCGTTGTCATTTTCCTTCCTGAATCCATGTACAGTTCTATGTTATACATTTCTTTTTCGAGCATGGATGTTTACTGCTTAGATTTGTAGATACCATGTTGAAGGCTGGTTCCGAGTGAGAGGGAGGTATACTCTCTCTCACTCAGGAAAAAAAGAAAAAGAAAGGAACCAGCTAATGAGAGTATACATCGGAATTGACGCGGGATGGGAGAGCATGCGGTACGAAGTGAGAAATGCGAAGCAAGAGAGAATCGAACGGGGCGGGATCGCGGCGACACCCGAGGCGTTGGAACACTTCTTAAAGAAGTACGAGCCAGTGAAGGAGGTCCAAGTGGCGTTCGAATCGGGGACGCAAATGTATTGGATGGATGCGGTCGTGAAGAAAATGGGAATGGACAGTTATCCCTTTCATGCGGCGCACTTTTTCACCCTAGTGAAATCGAAGAACAAGACGGATAAAAAAGATGCGGAGCGGATCGCGGTGGAGGCGGCGAAACAGGGGCTGCCCGAACGGATCGTGATTCCAGAGGAGGATGAGAAACGATTGCGCGATCTCTTGAGCGAACGGGAGGCGTATAAGAAGACATTGACGGCGCAAGTCAACCGCCTGCATGCGCTGACCGTCTCGGAAGGCCTGCTCATCAAGAAAGGCCGGTTGACGGTAGACGCCGCCAGTTGGGAGCGGGTGATCGGCCAACTGACGGGCGGCGCGAAAGCCGAAGCGAAACGGATGTACGCAATCGCTTTGAGCCTCATGCAGGCGCTCGAAGAACTCGAAGAGGCCATTCGTCACGAACTGGCGCAAGACGAATGGCGGCCCGCATTTGCCCGCTTAACGAGTGTGCCGGGAATCGGTTTTTGGAGCGCGGCGGTTCTTCTGGCCTGGTGTGGTCCCACGGCGGCGCGGTTTTCCTCGGGCCGGAAAGCGGCCTCTTATTTCGGTCTAGTCGGACTGACACGCCAAAGCGGGAAGCAAAACCGGTGGGGTCACATCACGAAAGCGGGTCCATCAATCCCCCGGCGGATTCTCGTCCAGGCGGCGCATGCGTTTTTACGACACCACCGGGCGAAAACGAGCCGCTGGGGCGTCTGGTACGACCAATTGACTCAAGGCGGGAAGCGGAGGAAAAAGATCGCCATCATCGGATTGACCCGGAAACTCGTCACCGCGGCCGTCGCGTGTTTGCGGAACGAAACCCACTGGGACAGTACCCGCCTAGCCCTGGCCCCGGAGAGAACGTCGTAAAGGCGGAGGCGCGCCTCGGACTGAGCGCCCGTTTTTGAGAATCCAGACCAGAAGAAGAAAGAGAAAAAAAGAAGAAGGAAAAGGAGTTTTTCTCCAAGGCGAAAAAACGCCCCTACATTCAAAGCGGCCATGTTCGCAGTTCCCAAAACTCGTGCCCACCCTTGTGATGCAAGGAATCCGTCCTCGTAGATTGAGTTGGGAACTCGCACCGATCTCTTGGCTCTGCGGTGAAGCAGAGAAACCGAATAAAAGGCTGAACGAACCTCGCAGCGAATGAGGGCGAACTCCGGCGGAGGAGAAAAGACGAACGAGCGAAAAAGCCACTGGGGAGGAATCCCGGCATGTGGATTCTGCCATCTTGTGGACAAACCATGAAAGTGGATCCCATCCGGAAAGCCGGTCGAGGTTTGACCACAAGATTTGGACAGCCGCCTATGAGAGAGGATCCAAACAGAGGAAGCATCTCACAGGCGCCTGACCACAGACTCCACAAGCATAATGCGGATACGAATATGTAAATTGAAAATTAAAGACCTGCTGTGCTGACGCACAGTAAAAAAAAATAACGAAAAGTCGGTTGTCCTATTGACAGCCTTCAACATAAAAGGGTGGGCTAAAAGCAAAGCGCAGGACGCCATTTTTGTCTGAATCAGGATGGACAAGATTAAAGGATAGCCAGGATTTTATCCCTTATTAATAGAGTTTGCGATCCGAAGATGAATACCACTTCGATGATTCTTATCCTGTTGATCCTGATAATCCTGGATATCCTGATTCTGACAGAGAAAGACTGCATTTGACAGATAGGATTTCCATGTTTATTCTATTATCAGAAGCCTGTCATTTTTAATATGTTTGTATTTGGTGGGCTACGCTTCGCTTTTAGCCCACCCTACCTACTACCTACTTAGCCCACCCTACCCGGCTAAAATATTTTGGGTGCGTTTGGCCGCCAGCCTCTAATTGAAACATACAAAGAGCGCACCCCATTTTTAAATACCAGCCTCACGTAACTCTATAATAAAAGAATTAAGGCAATTAAAAAATTGTTCATATGCATCTGGATTTCTAATAGTATGAAGAGGGGTTCTTGGAAAACCATCACGACTTTGATGCAGTTCTCCAAGACAATTATGAAACCGTACTATTGCTTGTTGTATCAGTTCATTTTCCGAACTCAATAACCATCGTTCCTGAAGAAGAAAACATTCTTCGTTGTCTCCTTTTCCAATATGGAATATTGCCCTACCGTTTAAATAGTAACCGTCTGCCCCTCCACCTTTAGAGAGAACTCTGTGTTCCATTTCGTGTTCAGATGCAAGGTCATGAAATCGTTGTCGAATTTCGTCAAACGAAAAAGAAGGATTAGGAATTGTATCCATAATAATTTTTCCACCTTTTAGATTTGTAGGGCTAAGAGCAAAGCGTAGCCTACCATTTATTTTACATACATTTACATTTGACATAAAGGAACACCATGTATATTCTATAACCAAATACATGACATTTTTGATACTTTTGTACTCGGTGGGCTACGCTTCGCTCTTAGCCCACCCTACTCTATAATGAAGACTATCACGATTTCTAGCGTAAGTCCTTTTAAAGGAAGAATAACATGAAAGCCGTTACCTATGCAGAGGCGAAAAAGAATTTGAAGGCGCTGATTCATCAGGTTTGCGAAGACTCGGAACCGGCTGTGATTGTCAGCAGCCAAACCCAAGAGCAAGCCGTGCTCATCTCGAAAGAAGATTATCAGGCCCTGGAGGAAACAGCCTATCTGCTCAGCGTTCCCGCGAACCGCGCGCACTTGGAACGATCGTTACAAGAAGCGGCTGAAGGCAAAGTCGTTGATTTTCCCTCCGATGAATGATGAAGATTCAATTCACCGAAGGAGCCTGGAAAGATTTTGAATGGTTTCTGGATAATGACAAGCGTATTGTCAAGCGCATTCGGGAACTCCTAAAAGATATCTGCCGCCATCCCGAAGAGGGTATCGGCAAACCTGAGCGGTTATCTTTCCAACTATCGGGATACTGGTCCCGCCGCATCACGAAAGAACACCGGCTGATCTATAAAGCCGATAAAGACGTGGTGATCGTGATCAGTTGCCGCTTCCACTACGAATAGCCTTATTCATATCACTGAATAAAAAATTTTTCACAGATCACTCTCTTATATAGCGTCACGTATAACTTGGAGTGTTGGGCGTTAGTGGGGAATCGCGCTCCCTTGTATCTCCGGTTGAATCCTTTTTTAATACGCTGGGATAGTCTATTTCGTGGATCTTCGTTTCTCCTTGGATTCGGGAAACCGTTCAGGTAGACTTATAGCAGGGAAATCGACTTATTCTTCGCTGGATCAGCGAATATCCATATGGGAGGCGGTTATCGCGAATGAATGAATTGCGCGCAAATGAATACCAGTCTGTGATCTCCATCAATCGAGATTTATTTTCTCGTGAGGACGCGAAAATATCCGTTTACGATCATGGTTTTCTCTATGGAGACGGTGTGTTTGAGGGAATCCGGATTTACGGGAACAACATATTCCGGTTGGAGCGTCATATCGACCGGTTGTACCGTTCGGCGAGTGTAATCGATTTGGATATCGGCTGGACCAAGCAGGAATTGATCGATGAGATTCGCCGGGTAATACGGGAATGGGCGGACCGGAACAGCGTCGATTTAAAAGCGAATAACAAACCGCTGTACAGCCGGGTTGTAATCAGCCGTGGCGAAGGCGATCTAGGACTCGATCCATTGAAATGCCCGAAACCGAACGTCATCGTCATCGTCGATACGATCACGCTGTATTCCGAAGCCTTATATGAGAACGGTCTCTCGCTGGCGACGACCACGATCCGGCGGAATTCACCGGATTCGCTGCCGCCCCAGGTCAAATCGTTGAATTATTTGAATAACATTCTCGCGAAGATCGACGCGAATAATAATTTCAGTGGAGAAAACGATCGTACATCAGTCCCAGTGGAGACGGCGCCCCGCAAGCGGGCGGCGGAAGCGATTTTACTGAATCAGCAGGGTTTTGTCGCGGAAGCGACGGCGGACAATATATTTATTGTCCTGAACGGGGAACTGATCACGCCCCCTGTGACAGACGGCGCGCTGCCCGGTATTACGCGGGGCACGGTGCTGGAACTGGCGCGGGAAAAGAAAATCTGTCCCTGCCGTGAGGGGCATATGACGATCGCGGACCTATTTAATGCGGAAGAATGCTTTCTCACAGGCACGGCGGCGCGCGTGATCGCCGTGACGAAGATCGACGGGCGGACCATCGGCGATGGGAAACCGGGAGCGATTACGCAAAAATTAAAACACGCCTACGAGAGTATAATCAAAACCGATGGCGTGAAGGTATATGACTAAAAAAAGGAACGCGGATAGGCGCGGCGGGCAAGAACGATGCTTTGTGACGTATGTAAAAAAAATCCTGCGAAGATTCACGTAACTCAGGTGAAGGACAACAAGAAATATTCGATCCACATCTGCCAGGAATGCGCGCACGAAAAAGGCGTGGCGGGTCCGGCGATCAACACCTCTTTTTCAGTCGAACATCTTCTATCGGGATTGTTTCAATCGAAAGCCACTAGCGCCGGCACGCCAGTCTCACACGAGACGTGTCCATCCTGTGGACTATCGTACAGCGCCTTTAAAGAGAGTGGGCGGCTGGGTTGTTCTCTCTGTTACGACACGTTCTCCGAACCGCTGAAACCGCTCCTGCAAAAAGTCCAGCGGGAGATGAAACACATTGGGAAAACGCCGAACAAAGGAGACACGAAACTGACCATGCGGCGCGGGATCTCGGATCTGCGATTGCAATTGAAAGAAGCGGTGAACATCGAAAATTTTGAAGCGGCCGCCCGCCTGCGCGATCAGATTCGCACGTTGGAAAAAGAACTCGGTGAATCGGGTGAATCTCCGGCGGAATGACAACTGACCGCTACTCTACATACAGACAGCGTCCCGGAGAGGAAGCCGGCGCTCGTTCAAGAACGTTATGAAACTACCGAAAGAATATATAACAACCTGCGGATGGCTGCAATCGGAAACTTCAGCCAATGACGTCGTGATCAGCAGCCGGATCCGTTTGGCCCGGAATATCGATGGGATTCCCTTTTCGCAATGGGCGTCATCGGGGGATCTGAAACGTATTGCGGAACAATCCATCGAAGCGATTCAACACTCCCAGTCGTTAGGGAATTCCGACATTTTCAGTATTGAAGAATTGGATTCCATGGACCGGCACTTTCTGGCGGAACAATATATAATAAGTCAAGAGTTGGCGAAAAGTGGAATCGAGCGGTATGTGGCGATCCGGCCGGATCAATCCGCCTCAGTGATGATCAATGAAGAAGACCACCTCCGGATTCAAGTGTTGATCGCCGGTTCAAAACTTCAGCAGGCGTGGGAATTGATCAACGCCGCCGATGACGAGTTGGAGAATCACCTGACATTCGCTTTTTCCAACCGGCTGGGTTACTTGACCGCCTGTCCTACGAATGTTGGCACCGGAATCCGTTGTTCCGTGATGGCGCATCTTCCAGCGTTGGTCCTTTCGCGGCGGATCGAGAAAGTCTTGACCGCCGTTACGCAGATCGGTTTGACGGTGCGTGGATTTTCAGGCGAGGGAAGTGAAATCGCAGGGAATCTATTTCAGATATCGAACCAGTGGACGCTGGGGATTTCCGAAAACGAGACGATCCAGAAGATCAATAAAATATTGGACAATGTCATTGAGCAGGAGAAGAAGGCGCAGGAGCAATTGATGGAAAATAAGCGTATCTCGGTCGAGGACCGTGTCTGGCGGGCGTATTCCGCGCTGCGGTACGCCCGTGTGATGAGTTCCAATGAGGCGATCGAGTTTCTCTCCTCCATCCGGTTGGGCCGGAGTGTAGGGATCTTAGAGAAACCTTCCTTCGAAAGTTTAAATCAGATGATGATCCAGATCCGTCCCGCACATTTGCAGAAACGCATCGGCAAATCTCTGGAACCCGTCGAGCGGGACGAGTACCGGGCGGAGCTGCTGCGGGATTGGATCGCGAACGGGAATTCTGTCTAACCCCCCACGCCACGTTGAGTATGGGTGAATTGAGATAAAAAAGAAAGAACATGGCGCCTAACCGGCGCCCATTTTTAACAACACAGCCAAATACTGACATCGCGCCGCTGGTTCGGCGCGAAGAGCAGGAGCAATACAATGATGTTCGATCGATTGACAGAACGCGCGCGTTTAGTGTTAAAACGAGCCAAAGAAGAAGCCGCCCGGATTGGCAGCAGTCACGCCGCGACCGAACACATCCTTCTCGGATTGATCGAAGAAGGAGAAGGCGTCGCCGCGACGGCGATGCGGAACATGGGATTGAATTTAGAATCGCTGCGGATGGAGATTTTGAAAAACATCAACCGCGAAATGAATGGAGAAGCGACGGACAGCACGATCTCTCTGTCACCAAGTGGCAAACGGGCGATTGAATTCGCCTATCAGGAAGCGCAGGCGTTTGGCGTCAATTTCATTGGGACAGAGCACTTGTTACTCGGTGTGATCCGTGAAAACGAAGGATTAGCGGCTCGGATGCTGGCCAGCCACGGCATTGATCTGATTAAAGCGCGAAGCGAAATCCTCCGTCTGATGGGCGGCGGGCCCCAGCAGGAAGCGGTCGCGGCGGGTAAAACCAAAAGCAAGACTCCCGCGCTGGACGCTTTCGGCACGGATCTGACAGAACTCGCCCGTTTGGACAAACTCGATCCCGTCATTGGACGGCAGGATGAAATCGAGCGTGTGATTCAAATCCTCTGCCGCCGGACTAAGAACAATCCGGTGTTAATCGGAGAAGCCGGCGTAGGGAAAACAGCGATCGCCGAAGGATTGGCCCAACAAATCAACGACCGGGTCGTGCCCGATCTACTGCTCAATAAACGGTTGATCACATTGGATTTAGCGGGATTGGTCGCGGGGACGAAATACCGCGGGCAATTCGAAGAGCGCTTAAAAGCCGTTTTGGAAGAGATCCGGCGGTCGGCGAATACGATCATGTTCGTGGATGAGCTGCACACCCTGGTCGGCGCGGGCGCGGCGGAAGGATCGATGGACGCCTCGAATATGTTGAAACCGGCGCTGGCGCGGGGGGAAGTGCAGTGCATCGGCGCGACAACCCTGGATGAATACCGGAAGTATATCGAAAAAGACAGCGCGTTAGAACGCCGTTTTCAGATGGTAATGATCGATCCCCCTTCCGTAGAAGACACCATTCATATTCTACAGGGATTGCGGGATAAATACGAGGCTCATCACCGGGTGCGCTTCACCGATCCGGCGATTACCGCATCGGCGGAATATTCTGACCGGTACGTGACAGACCGCTTCCTTCCTGACAAAGCGATCGACTTGATTGATGAAGCCGGCTCCCGCGCGCGGCTGCAGGCGACCACCCGGCCGAAAGAATTGCGGGAGATCGACGATGAGATCACTCAAATCATGAAAGAGATCGAAGCCGCGACCGTGTCAGAAGAATTCGAGAAGTGCCTCGATCTTAAACAGCGGCGGGAAGAACTGCGCGAACGGCAGGCGCAATTGACACGGGAATGGGAGGAATCGCGGAACAAAGCCGGCCAGGAGGCGATGGTCGATGAGAACGATATCGCCTATATCGTCTCGAAATGGACCGGCATTCCTCTCGTCCGGATCGAAGAGAAAGAATCGGAACGACTGCTGCGCATTGAGGAACAGCTGCATAAAAATGTGGTTGGGCAGGAGGAAGCGATTAAAATCATCGCACGGTCGATCCGCCGTTCCCGCGCGGGTCTATCCAATAAGAAACGGCCGATCGGATCCTTTTTATTCCTTGGGCCGACCGGAACGGGAAAAACGCATCTCGCGAAAACGCTGGCTGAATTTCTGTTTGGAGATGAAGACGCGTTGATCACCGTCGATATGTCCGAATATATGGAAAAATTCGCCGTTTCTCGATTGGTGGGCGCGCCTCCCGGTTACATCGGGCACGATGAGGGAGGACAGTTGACCGAGAAAGTGCGGCGGAAACCATATTCGGTCATCTGTTTAGATGAAATTGAGAAAGCGCATCCAGACGTTTATAATATTCTTCTCCAAGTATTGGAAGAAGGGCGTTTGACCGATACAACGGGGCGGAAAGTCGATTTTCGGCATACGGTTTTAATCATGACCTCGAATATCGGCTCCCAGGAGATCAGTAAACGCGTCTCGATGGGATTCACGACGGAAGAAGATACGAAGGGCTACGATTCCATGAAAGGGAAGGTTATTGGGGAATTGAAGAAAACCTTCCGGCCCGAGTTTTTAAACCGGGTGGATGAAGTTGTTGTTTTTCATGAGCTGGAGCGGGAGCAATTATTCCAGATCTGTGATATCATGATCCGGGAAGTCCAGGAGCGATTGGACGCGATGAAGTTGAAACTGGTATTAACCGACGCGGCCAAGTCGTTTCTTGTCGATCAAGGATTCGATAAATCCTATGGCGCGCGGCCGTTAAAGCGCTCCATCCAAAGAGACTTGGAAGATCCGCTTTCGGAGGAAGTGCTCAAGGGAACCTTCAAGCGGAACGATGAAATATTGGTGGATGTAGAAAACAATGAGATTGTTTTTCGCAAAGTGTCCCCTAAGGAGGTGATGGTCTGAACGTTCGATTCCTTTCATATCTAATTGGGATATTATGGATTCTCACGCAGGTTTCCACAGCGGCTCTCGCTCCGAAGATCATCAATGAGGTGCGCGTGGATGGCTTGATCCACGTGCAGGAACAGGAGGTGTTGGAGGTTGTCGAATGTCAAATCGGGGATGATTTGACCTCACCCTCCACAATCTGGCAGATCCGTGATGACATGCGGGCGATCTGGGCGTTGGGTTATTTTAAGAACATTATTTCAAGAGATGAACGCTCCGGATCCGGTTGGGCGTTGGTTTTTGAAGTGGTTGAAAAACCGTTGGTTACCGAGCTCCGGTATGAAGGCGCTAAACGATATAAACGAAAGAAACTAAACCGGGAGATCGAATATACGGGGAGAGAGCGTCTTTTCTTCGATGAGGCGTTAGCCGACCTCTATCGGGATAAAATCCTCGGGTATTACACCAGCCAATCGTTTCCAAACACAAACATCACTTGGCGCGTCGAGGAACTCGCCGCGCCGGACACGGTGGCCATCGTGTATCAGATAGAAGAAGGAACACGGCTGCCGGTGAAGAAGATCGTGTTTGAAGGAAACACGGCGGTCCGCGATAAAGAACTTCGAAAGAACATCGAAACCAAACAATCCTGGTGGTTTATCATCAAACGCCACTATGACGACGCTGTGGCGGAAGATGATTTGAAAAAGATTCAATATGTATATTGGGATCATGGCTATTTAGACGCCCAAGCCTCTAAAGAAGAGGTGGAAGAATTTAAAAAAGGCTTAAAAGTCACCTTCCGGATCGAGGAAGGGGAACCATATACAATCGGAAAGATCATACTCCAGGGAAACACAGTCTTCTCGGATGAAGAACTGCTGTCTACGATTACCCAAAAACCGGGCGATATTTTTTCGTTCCGGCAGATGACGCTTGATGAAATTGAGATGATCGACCTCTACCGGGGGCAGGGATTTTTGGACACCCGGATTCCGCCTGTTCAGGAGCAATGGGTGAAGGATGAAGTTAATCATATCGTTGATATCCATCTCCGCATTGCCGAATCACCACGAAAATATTTAGGGAAGATCTCTCTTGAGGGCGTCGTGACTCTGGATGACGGCTCCGTCATTCCAACGGAAGAAGGGGAGTTCAAGACCAAAGATTTTGTAATTCTCCGAGAGATAGAGTTGAAAGAAGGCGAGCCACTGGATTGGACGAAGGTCGTGGAGAGTGACCGGAATCTGGTGAATCTGAATTTCTTTAAAACCACGGGGATTCCGATCCCCGGGAGAACGAACTTGGTTCCTGGTTTTATCCGTCAACCTCAACAAGATCCTGGTTCCAATATTGAAAATCTACTTCTGCGTCTCGAAGAGATTCAAACCGGTATGTTTACCTTCGGTGGCGGGATCAGCACGACCTATGGGCCTTCGGTGTTCGCCACGCTGACAGAGCGGAACATGTTCGGTTATGGTGTCCGAGGTTCCATCACGGGAGAATATGGCAGGTACCGGAACCGGGTTGCCCTCAGTTTTTTTGAGCCGCATCTCTTCAACTCCGATTACAGTTTAGATTGGGATATTTACTATATCGATCAACAAGGATTCGGCCGGCGCCGGTTCGATGAAGAACGAATCGGAACGTCCGTCACATTCGGCAAAGAATTGAATGACGAACTAACCCTTCTTCTCGGTTTGAAAGGGGAAAATACAGACCTCAGCCCCGAGAGTGGAAGCCGGTACGACTTGGATCCAAACACCATTCCGGATGTGTTTAATCTCGGCAGCAATGTCACGACAAGCATACTCTTCGGGGGTGTTTATGACACACGGGATTTCAAATTAAATCCCACAACAGGGATCTATAGCCGGACGACAGTGGAAGTGGCTGGTTTGACGGATAACGAATTCGTCAAATTCCAGGCGGAAGGAAATCTGTATAAGGAAATCGTCAGAAAATTAGTGCTGGCGTTTTCAACGGAATTGGATTTGGCCGACGCGTACGGGGATCCCGGCTACGTTCCATTGCAGGAACGGTTTTTCACGGGCGGCGCGCGGACTATACGTGGTTTCGAAGAAGGTGGTATCGGAGATCAAGCGCGTGTGTTCTATAAAGATCCCACATTAGGCGCGTTCCGAACATCACTCGGTGGGGAAGCGGCTTTTGTTGAAAATACGGAACTGCGATATTCTTTCACAGAGATGTTCCAAGGTGTATTGTTCCTCGATATGGGCTCCAATTGGCCGGAAATCAGTGATATTGATCCATCGGAATTCCGATTCAGCACCGGCGCCGGCCTTCGTGTGCGCATCCCTGGATTAAACGCGGTCTTGAGCGTCGATTTCCCGGTTGTGCTCCGCAAAGAAAGCGGAGACGAAACGGAGTTTTTCCACTTCAGTTTCGGTCAATCCTTCTAGCGGATCGAAGCGCCTATTCCAAAGGGAGTGTTTTTTTTATAAACACGGCTAGAATAAACAGATTGTGGACACGTCATAAAAGCGTGTAAAAAAGAGAATTTCGAGGCAAAGAGGTACCATCATTAAACTTGCCCATGCCGGCGCATGATGGAGACAGGCTAGGGGGTTTGTCTTCCGGATTTATTCCTGTATGGGCCGTAACATTCATTACAATATTATATTTCGATCAAAGCAAAAATGCTTCTATAAAGAGAGATGGATAAGGGAGGTATTTTCATGCGGCCTTTTTTGAAACAGATTGCTGTAGCCGGTTTATTTCTTTTTTTGGCGGTTAGTGTTTGTTCCCCTGTGGGTTGGACACAAAGCGCGCCGATGAAAATGGGATTTATCGACCTGGACGAAGTGTTCAGAACCTGTGAGATCTTCAAGCAGATTTTTGAAGAACTGGAACAGAGTTACCGCGCAAAAGTGAGCAAACTTGAACAAAGAGAGAAGTCCATCCGGGAAGCAATCGAGAATTTTAACGTTCAAAAAGAGATTTTTAAACAAGACCGGATCAAGCAGCGTGAAGTGGAACTAAAAAACGAACAAGAGGAATTCCGGAAACAATTTCTCACCGAACAACAACGGTTTAGCGAGGAAAAAGACAAAAAACTTGAACCGGCTATTCAAGCGCTCCAAAAAGAAGTCGAAGCGCTGGCGAAAGCAGAAGGTTATGCGTTCATCTTCAAGCGGACACAACTCGTTTATGGGGATCCGCAGCATGATATCACCGCTAAAGTCATCGCTCGAATGAATAAATAATTCCTTTTCTCCTGAAAGGTAGAGATCGCCGTGCCGACCTTTTCGCTGGATGAATTAAGCGCAAAATTGGGAGAAACATACGAAGGAGACGGAGCGCTTCTGCTACACGGCGTCGCGGAAATTACGACGGCGAAAGAGGGGGATCTCTCTTTTGTCGCGAATCCCAAATACATACAGAATATCCCGGATTGCCGGGCTTCCGCATTGATCGTACATAAGGATCTAGAAACCGATTTCCGGCCCGTGATTCGTTCGATCAATCCTTATCTGACATTCACCCGCGCCTTGACTTTATTTCATCAAGACGATCGAAAAATCGCCCGTGGCGCGCACTCCACCAGTCAAATCGCGGAGAGCGCCCAGCTAGGCGCTGACCTGACGGTTATGGCTCATGCGATTATCGAGGAACGAGCTGTCATCGGCGACCGGGTCGTTATCTATCCCGGCGTTTATATTGGAAGCGGCGCCACGATCGGAAACGATGTGACACTCTATCCAAACGTCTCGATTTATGACGGATGTGTCATTGAAGACCGGTCTATCCTGCATGCGGGATGCCGCGTTGGCATGTCCACAGGAGAGATCCCCTCAGAGGGACCGCCACCGGTAAAACTGGAGGCGGATGTCGAATTGGGAGCGAACGTAGTCATCGCCGGTTCACCGCAACCGCCCACCGTGATAGGCGAGGGAACGAAGATTGACAATCTGGTCCAGGTCGGCGCGGGCGCGAAGATCGGCCCGCATTGCATCATTGTCGCGCAAGTTTCCCTTGGTGATCACGTAACGTTAGGCGAACGAGTGACCATCGCGGGGCAAGTCGTTGTGTCGCCAGGCTTAACGATCGGCGCGCAATCTCAAATCGGCGCGAAAAGTGTAGTAATTGAGGATGTCCCCGCCAATGCCGCCTATTGGGGTGTGCCCGCCCAGCCACACCGGGAGGAGAAACGGCTCAAAGCGAACTTAGCGAGAATGCCCCGGTTATTTGAAAAAATACGCTCTCTCGAAGAGCGATTATCTGGAATAGAAGAATAATGGTTGAATATCAAAAATCGATCGCTGGAGAGGCCAGTGTACGCGGTGTCGGTTTGCACACCGGACAGGAAACGACAATCACATTTAAGCCCGCCACAGCGGGATCGGGAATCCGTTTTATACGCGCCGATCTTCCGGGAAAACCGGAGATCGAGGTAAAAGCGGAAAACGCGGTCTTGGAAGATTCGCTGTATCTCACTTCCCTGGGCGCCGAAGAGAACCAGATCTTAACAGTCGAGCACGTGTTGGCGGCGTGTACAGGTTTAGGGATCGACAACATTGCGATCGAACTCTCTTCGAACGAACCACCGATCGGGGACGGAAGCGCGCTGCCTTTTGTGGAAGCGATACAGAAAGCAGGCATTATCAAACTGGACCAGCCCAAAGAATACATCGAGGTCCAAGAGCCGATCTGGCTGTTTGAGAATGGGCTCGAGCTGGCGATTATTCCATCCCAGCGCTTGGAAGTCACATATAAAATAGACTACGATCACCCCGCAGTCGGGATTCGTTCGGCTTCGTTTTTGGTGACGGAAGAGATCTTCGCCGAGAAGATCGCGCCCGCCCGGACATTCTGTTTTCTCAAGGATATAGACATCCTGCGAAAGCAGGGAAAAATTAAAGGTGGGAGTCTTGAAAACGCGATCGTCATTGGAGAGCAGGATTTTCTCAATGAAGAACTGCGTTTCCAAGATGAAATTGTCCGGCACAAGATCCTTGATGTGATCGGCGATTTGGCGCTCTTAGGAAAACCGCTCAAAGGTCATGTGATCGCCGTCCGGTCCGGACACGCGTTTAATATCCGATTCGTGCAAAAAGTCTTACATACTTTGAATGGAAATGTGAAAAAAGGAATGCCAAGTCTTCCTATCTACGCACAACAAATCCGCCAGATTCTCCCTCATCGATACCCATTTCTTTTAATCGATCGCGTCATTGAAATGGATTACAAAGAACTTCGAGTCGTTGCGATTAAGAACGTGACGAACAATGAAGAATTTTTTAGCGGCCATTTCCCAGATGAGCCAGTCATGCCGGGAGTGTTGTTGATCGAAACGATGGCGCAGGCTGGAGGAGTGCTGCTCTTAGGGATGGACGAAAACCGGGGCAAGATCGCCTATCTGGTGGGAATCGACAACGCGAAAATCCGTCAGCGCGTAGTTCCAGGGGATCAGCTTGTGATTGAGACACAGATTATGAAAATGCGCAAACGGATCGGGAAAGTAAAAAGCACGATCCGTGTGGAAGACCAAATCGTCGCGGAAGCCAATCTTCTTTTTTCAATTGGAACGGATTCGTAAAAGACTTGATGATTCAAGATCACAACGCCTAAATAAAATATGAGTCGCGGGAGTGGTAGGGTGGGTTACGCTTTATCGACCCACCGGGAATGATTCACAAAAATGGCGCCTCAAAAAGACACGACCCACCCTACAAACTCATTTTCATATAAACCATCACGATTGAGATCACAACCACAGATGATAATGAGTTGCGGAAGAAATTGCGAATGAGTGAGCCTTAGGAACTCATTTTCATATAAAAAAGCGTTATAATGTCAGCAAGATCGTGGTATAGTATTCGGTGAACCGGGGATTGTGCTAAAATCGACTGAATGTGAGTGGAGACTTTTGTTTTGCCGCGAGGTCAATTGAAGGGGACGCAATACCCAAACAATTGAAGAAAGAATAGAATCTAATGACAATGATAGACAGTTCCGCAATCATTCATCCTCACGCTCAAGTGGGAGAGAACGTCGAGATCGGTCCCTATGCGATCGTTGGAGAAAACGTAAAAATTGGATCCGAAACAATAATCGGACCTCATGCGGTTTTGGAGGGTTGGGTGACGCTGGGGAGAAACTGCCGTATCGGCGCAGGCGCCGTAATCGGAAGCGAACCTCAGGATCTGAAATTCCGCGGGGATCCAAGTTCCGTCGTCATCGGCGACAATACGACGATTCGGGAATACGCCACCATCAACCGCGCGACTTTCGAAGGGGAATCCACAATCGTGGGCAGCAATTGCCTGGTGATGGCCTATTGCCACATCGCGCATAACTGTGTCTTGGAAGATCGTGTGATTATGGCGAGTTTCGCGGGTTTGGCCGGTCACATCCGGATTGAACAGAACGCGATTATCGGTGGATTAGTCGGCGTTCACCAATTCGTCCAAATCGGCCGCAGCGCGATCATTGGCGGGGGCGCCGCCGTGCGGAAAGATATTCTTCCCTATACTTCAGCCAGCGGTAATCCATGCAAATCCAAAGGGCTGAATATCGTCGGTTTGAAACGCGCCAATTATTCCCCCGAACGGATCTCGCAATTAAAGAAAGCCTACCGGATTATTTTCCGTTCAAAATTAAGTGAAGAAGAGGCGATCGAACGGCTCCAGGAAGAGATGGGCGAGGTTCCTGAAATCAAACAGATGATTGATTTTATAAGTGGCTCGAAACGAGGATTGGCGCGGATGTAACTGCGAAGCGGATTTTTTTAATACATATATTTTCCAACCTTTTAGGAAGGTTGTCTTACGGCAAAGATCACAATCGAACCAGGATTATTAGGATCGGCGTCAAACACCGGTTCGAGAAACACCCCGCTAGCTCGATTCACCCAGTTTTGCAATTCCTCTCCCAACGGCCATCCCAACGGCCCGTAGCCTTGATGAAGGCGTTCCAATTCCATGCGATTATACACTACATGCGAAACGGTTGGAGGCAATTCTGTCTCCAGCGGATGATGATTAAATACTGTTGGCGCGATAACATTGAATTTGGCCCCATACGTCTGCGCTTCGCCTATGAAAAGCACATCCCGCACATCCGGGCGCCGGAACGGCGCCGCGCGCGCGTCGAGCTCCATGAGCCGGTTCAATTCCGCGATCGCACGGTAATGAGGGAGGTGTTGGGCGAAGTACTCACTTTCATACGTGGGAGTAAACATCTGCTCGACTGTCATGCGATTCAACGCAAGCGGCGCCAAAGTCCATAACTGAAACGCAAGCACAAAAACGATGACGCCATGATAGAGAATCTTTAATTCTTTTTGAGCGATCGCTTTTAGCCCTAGAAATGGGAGCAAAGTGAGCATGGGAAGCAATGACGCTAGAAAACGATCGTTGCGCTGGGTCGCAAAGAACCAAGCGACATACACTACCGCCATAAATAGTAAAGACCGTGTAACAGGGCTCTCTTTCCGGATAGAGAGTAAAGCAGGCGCGCCTAGCGTCCAAAGGCAGGAAAAACCGGTTTTGGCAAATTCGGGAAAGCTTTTAATAAAGGGAAGCAGGAAAAAATAGACGGCCAATGGCCATTCGATCTCCGAATGAGGCCGGTGAGCTACCCGGAACAGATCAAAAAAGTAGGCGGGGAGGCCGCCAAACAGCTCCGGTAAAAGGGGATACACCGGATTGTGATAGATCAGCAGATTGCGAATCAGCCAAGGAGCAAATAAGAGAGCGGCGCCACAGATTGCCAGAAACATAGGTTTAATCAAATCCCTCCGCCCCAACATAAATCCATCGTATAGAATCAATGCAAGGAATGGAGCGAGGATGGAAATGATAGCGATATATTTGGCTCCCAGACCGAATCCAAGAGCGGTGATCATCATATATAGATCGATCGATCGTTTCTTGTGGCGGAATCGTTCGTACGCGAGTAACAATACGGCGGTGGAACAGGCGAGCGCGATATCGATATTGGCGGAAAGAACCATGCGCATCACCTGACCCGTTCCGAGAAATACCGCCGGGACGGTCATCCATTCGGAAATCCCCCACATCTTCGCCAGCCGTATGACAGCCAGCGCTGTCAAGAATGCGAACACCAAGTTCACCGTTTTGCACCCGGTCGTACTTTCCGCCGCGATGGGCCAAAGATAGAGCATCTCCACATTCATTGGAAACGCGGCGTAGACGTTGTAGGGAAACGCGATCCAGGCGCCCGCGCGTAAATATTGCTGCGGAACAGCGAGATGGTATTCGTGGGCGTCGTATCCGATTGGAGGGGAGAGGGAAGCGGCCACCGCCATCATTCCAGCGGTGGCTAATAAAAACCATGAGCAAAAAGGTTTTTCCAGCGAAAATTGGACGCCGCCACCGCGCCAAGCCTGAACGAGTCGTCCTTTCCACCAACGGAGAGAAATAATCAATGAGAGCGCGGAAAGAGAATAAAGCGTGAGGGGATAGGCGATCCACAAAGTCAACAAGAGAAATGCGGCGGCGCTGGCCAGCGCAAGAGCCAAAAAACTTCTATAGAGAATGCGCTCGGAAGACGTGAGTTCATTTTCCCCCCCGGCGCGTTGGAGCAGAAACGCAGCGAGTGGATAAAACGTTAAAAGAGGAAGCAATCCAGGGATGACCGCCCGCAGTTTGAAGAGCGGCCCCAGCAAAAAAATGTGATTGTTCCAAAGAAAAAATACTAAAATGAGGCCAAGGAAAAGAAGCGTTAGAGGGATCTGTAATGCTTTCATGGTGTTTGTTTTGAATCCAAATAGCCTTGTAAAATCCATACCGCCGCTGTTTTATCAATAACTTGTTTGCGCTTTTTCCGGCGGACATTTCCATCGAGCAGAGCCCGTTCCGCCGCGTGGGTAGAGAATCGCTCATCCCACGTTCGAACGGGAACGTTCAATCGCTCGCGCAGAAGACGCGCAAACCGTTTCGCTTGTTTTGCCATATCCCCCAGGGATCCGTCAAGGCGTTTCGGCAACCCGATGATGATTTCACCTGCTTTTTCTTCCTTGACAATCGCTTCGAGTTTTTGGAGATCTTCCTCTTCGTCCTTACATTCGATCGTTCCATAGGGCTGCGCGGTTAGGCGCAGCTCGTCGGAAAGTGCCAAACCTATCCGTTTGACGCCGAAATCAAGAGCAAGGATTTTATTCTGTTCCGTCATGATTGTTATGTATTTGACTTTGATACATTTCTATTGCGATTCATTAGGCTATCTCTGGTTGGATGCGCGCGCAAGCGGGGTGAGTATGATATGGCGCCAGAACGAATTGGCTTTGGCGCGCGCCGCTTCTGTTTGAATCACGGACGGTTCGGAGGTTCATGGATTTCACGGAAAAAAAATCCGTGTTCTCCGAAACTTTTCCATGTCATCCGTGGTTCAAAATGTAGTCTTTTAGCGCCCCGTCAACTTCAAGACAACGTGAGAATATCACATTGTGAATAGGGATCGATTTCTAGAAAGAGTTTTTGAACCGTTACTGCAGGCACTTTCCGCTTATCTACGACTTCCATTTTGACAAGACCGGCGGCTTCCAATTTGGCTAGAGTGCGGGTGACGTTTGACGCCGCCCGTCCGGTTAGTTCCGCGAGTTCCGCAATGGATTGGGGGCGCTTATCGCGGATAACGGAAAGGAGGTTCCGGTTTTTTGGCGTCAACAACCGAATCAACGCTTCAATCGAATTGAAACTCGGAAGCGCCGCATCATCAGGGGCTGTTTTTTCCCCCCGCGCTACAGCTCGCATTTCTCGTTCGAGTGAATCCAGATTCTGAATTTTATACTGATTCATTTTGATTTTCTCTATTTCTCTTCCGTATCTTGTACAGTCTCGGAAATACCGTGTTCTTTCAGAACACGGCGCACTTCTCGGAAAAAATCAGCCAAGACAATTACTATTCTTTCTATTCTATCTTGGGTAACAGTATAAATAGCGTTATGAAAAGGCACAATGAAAAACCGAAAGAATATAATTCGAATCTGCGTTGGATGGTGTTCACAAGATAGAATAGAGGCGCATATCGCTTCTGTTTGAATCACGGATAGATCGGATTTTCGCGGATTTCACGGAAAATACAACCCGTGGTCTCCGTGGCTTTTCCGTGTGATCCGTGGTTCAAACATATGAAGACATCATTAAGAAATAATGAAATTGATAGTTTCCTGCTTTCTCTGTATACAGGATTTTTCTTATATTTAACCTTGCCCTTGGTTAACGCCGCTTCTGTTTAATTCACGGATAGCTCGGAGATTCATGGATTTCATGGAAAAAATCCGTGGCCTTGGTGGCTTTCCCGCGTGATCCGTGGTTCAAACACGTGAATGCGTCATTGTATAAAAAGCGCTTGCATCCCACCCTGATTTATCGTGAAAGTATAGCGAGGCTGGTTAGATGCTATCTTGATTGTTACGTATGCTTTTGTTTCCGTATCCCAGGCTTTCAAGTTCCTTTTCTGGGGGCCTTGGACGATCGATATATCTTTCGGATGGATTTGGATTATCGTGGATTCATTTTTTTTTAGAACCGATTTAATGGTTTGACAGGCGAGGGTGGATTCAACTTCATGACGGAGGGCGGGATGCCAGGGACCGGCGATGATTTTGTCCGTTCCTTCCCCATGTTGATCGGAGAGGGCGAGGCCCACACGGGCGATGGGGATTTTGTTCCGATGGAATTCAGAGAGCGCCAGGCCGCATTGTTCGATCGCGTCCTCCAAAGAGAGTGGATGGTAGGCGCCGGAAATGTAGAGACGTTCAAGGGGGGTTCCTTTGAGTACTAATGTAGGGGCGATGCGGATGAAATCAGGACGAATTTGAACCGTTTCTTGAATCGTTTCCTTCCAAGAATCCGCGTCCTGCCCGGGTAGGCCGCACATGAGGTGCAGTCCGAGTTGAAATCCGGTTTCTTGGATGCGGTCGCAGGCTCGCTGGGTGTCTTGAGCCGTGTGGCCCCGCGCGCTTTTCCGCAGGACATTGTCATCGAAGGATTCAGCGCCGAGTTCGATCGTGCGGACATTGTTTTTTTTTAAATACTGGAGAACGTCCGATGATACCCGGTCGGGACGGGTGGAGATACGGACACCGGAGACGTGTGGCAGTTGTACGAAAGGAGCGATCGTTTGGAAGCATTCGTCCATTTCCTTTTGGGAAAGAGCGCTGAAGGCGCCGCCGTAGAACGCAATCTCCCATTCAATATCTTTTTGCACATTCTCCAAGGTCCGCAGGCGGGCTATCCATTCGTTCCGTTCGTCTATCGTTCCGGTCACAAGAGGTTGATTGCAATAGATACACGTGTGGGCGCATCCTTGGTGGGGAAGATAGAGGGGCAGGACCTTCATGAGGGATTGATATCGATCCCGTTCGACTCGATCAACTCGAGCGCGTTTTTCGCGGCGGATTTCTCAGCGCGTTTCTTACTCTTCCCTTCCCCACGACCGATTTTTTGATTGCGAACGAAGACTTCGATAACAAAATCTTTGTCGTGATCGGGTCCCTCGGCGGAAACCAGCTGATAGTTCGGCAGAACACCGTGTTCTTTCTGAATTCGTTCCTGAAGGATGGATTTGTGATCGACGATACTTTCTCCACGAACGGCTTTTTCGATCTCTTCTTCCAGCTGTTCAATGATAAATTCCTTGGACGAGTCGATTCCACAAGAGAGATGAATGGCGGCGACGATACTTTCAAACAGGTTTCCCAAAATAGAAAAACGGGTACGGCCTCCCGTTTGTTCTTCTCCTTTTCCAAGCAAGAGGTATTGCCCTAATTCCAGAGATTGGGTTCGTTGAGCAAGGATGCGTTTACTGACGACGACGGATTTGATTTTTGAGAGCTGACCCTCACGGAGATCGGCGTATTCCTGATAAAGATAATCCGTAACGGTAAAACCGACGATCGCGTCACCGAGAAATTCCAAGCGTTCGTTGCCGAAGCTTTCACAGTCTTCCCGTTCATTGGCGTACGAGCTATGGCAAAGCGCCAAGTGGAGTAAGGCGGGGTCCATTTTGGGGAATCCAAGCCGGGCCGCTAGTTGAATCATCTCGTTTTCGCGTTCTTTATCATTCAAGGAATTTTTAGTCGTCATATTTACTTTCAGGCTCCATCGATTCGCCTGCTTATTCGTTTCCGTGCAGGGATTCAAACATAAGAGACGCTACCGCGTTTTCGCGTTTCGAGAACAGGGGCGCCATTTTGCAGAGAGAGGTTTCCTTTAATAATTCTTCGGCGCGGCTGTTTTTTTTGACGAGGGTTCGAATAACCCATCCCTGATTGAGCAGTTCTTTCACTGTCATCACGTACATCCGAAGACCCGATTGGTTGAAAAATCTCGTATCTGTGAGATCCATTAAAAGAAAGCGCCGGCCCGTGGGGATTTTATCGATAGACGATTTGATCCGGGCGGCGGATTCCATTCCGACCTGTCCATGGAGACGAACATCGAACACCATGCCCGCTTCCACGATCTCGATTGTCAATTCGCCTTCCCGGCGCCGCGCGGCCAAGGCGTAATGGGCCGCATCCCATTCCTCTTCGGACGCAATACGAATTTGGAACGATCCATGTCCACCGGTCCGGTTGACGAATGTCTCGATAACATCACAGGAATCCAGGATCATGCTGGCAGTGAATTCACTACCGTCCCATTGTTCGGGCACGGGGATCATGAAAACCGTCATACTTTTTCCAATCTTCCATGAAGTACGCATTTCCGCCTGCGATCCTTTGACGGAAACCATGGAAGCGTAGAACACTTCTTTGGATTCTTTTTCACAGCATGCATAGAGTTGTTTCTCGAAAAGGTTCGTCATGAGGGCTTATTCATTCTTGGACGGTTGTTGACTTCTCCCATGTCCTACACATGAATTGAGGAATTGAGAAACATTTTTAAGACTATATCATACTCTCCCTCCTTCATCCCGCCTACCCATCCAGAAACATGTGAAAAATCACTCTGTTAGATTCATTCAAAACCAATCTACAAATTTGTCTCTCAGAATTCCTTCGTGTTAGACCGAGTAGCCACGAGGGTTGCTTTAATTGAAAGAATTTGCAGAAATTAAATTCAAATATATTTGGCTGGATTTTTTTTATAAAACCAAAATGGAAGGGTTGATCTTCGGTCAGATTTTATATACATATAGTAATACGGTTATAATAGGAATTGAAAATAAGATTCATAAATAATCTACTTTATTGGAATTAAATGAAAATGAGTTCCCACAACTTACTCGTACGCGATTTCTCTTATAACTCATTTTCATTTGCGATTGTGATCTCAATCATGATCGTTACTGTTGATTGGATTGTTTGATGGAGTTGGAGGCGCGTTAAGATGCTGAATCTATGTGAAAAAGTATCTCAAACTCGAATGCGAAGACGAATATCCGCCGAAGAGATTCATAAAAGAGAACGCTTAAAGATCTATCTAACACAGAAATGGGGGATCAAGGACTCCGCCGCGAAATCATTCGCGAGAAAACATGCGCGTTTATCTTTTGAAGATGTCATTCAATCGGTTGAAAATTTAGCGCGGTATTTCCGGAATTATCACACCAGTCATTACGGTTTTATTTTGGAAGATCCTGTTCTCAACGCTGCTTTGAATCACACATTGCTCCGATTCGCCCGCAGTCAGAAACCCCTTACAGAGAAGCAGTTAGGTTATTTTCTCCAACTGGCCAAAGATGAAATCTCCAGTCAATTAACAAGCCGGAAAGATCCAGGAACGGAGGAGGAACGGGCCCGGTTACTGACACCTTTAAAACAAGCGTTGTTCTATGAAGAAGACGCGGCGATGCGGCAGCGGTTGTTGTTTATATACAGTTTGTTTGTTAAGCAGGGAATGCGAATTACAAAAAAAAGAGTCATCTCGGAATGTACGACAGATGAAGCCTTATTCCCCCGCCGCCGGGTAGTTGAAGACGCTCTCGAAACGCTGCGCGGGGCTTATGAAGCGCTTGGGTTGATCCGGGGAGAATTATTCATCACTCCAGAGTATCTCTTGTCGAATTAAGTCAATTTGTATCAAGGCCGGAGCTGCATCCGGTTTGTCAATATCCGTCTTCATCCGATGTTATTCATCTTCCCCTAAGCGCTGGAAACAGCGCTTTTTTTTATATGCAGGTTGTGATTTGAATTATGCTGGTTTCTATAATCCTATTTGTTTCATGATCGTAGCCGCTCACTAATCATTCCATTTTAGAATGAATCTATTTTGTTCGATCAAACGAAAAAATAATAAAAATATTGTCTAGTTATCTTGACGTTGGATAGGCGATTTGATATGATCAGCCGTCTTTCAATTAATTGAATCTAACTATAGAAAGGTGAAGGACATGAAAGCAAACACGATTTGGGCAATTGCGTTTGGATTTTTATTTTGTTTCGCGCCTCTTCTGATACAGGCCGATCCTCATGCGAGCCGTGAGTATAACGCCAACCGGGTTCCCGGCGCGGCGCCAACGATCGATGGTGAGTATACCGAAGAGGAATGGGCTGGTTCCGAATGGACGACGGGCTTTTACGGACTGAATAATCAAAGCTCCAACGGTTCCAATCAAGCCAATTTGATCGATTTGAATTATCGATGGCGGGCGCTTTGGGATGATGATTATCTTTACATCCTCTTTGAAGCGGAAACGTTCGATTTGCCGATCAACGGTATCGTTGGAGAAGACATCGTCAATCCTATCGTCCAGGACGATGACACATTTTCGTATGCGATTGGATTGGGGACCGATATGGAGATTTTCCTGGAACCAAATTGGCAGGAGGGAGATGGTTTTAATAGTGATCCTCCCGATTTTACGGATCCAGGCGGAGATGTGAACGACGGCTATCATTTTGTCTGGTTCCCATTAGAGAATGATGAGGATTGGACAGAACTAAACGAAGGGATTCGTGGCGCGGATAATATTGAAGGCCCTCCCTACTTTTCATCGTCAGGCGGCTATAACAACACTTACCTCGGTGGAACGTGGGACCCGACATTTGACCCAGCCGCGGCGGAAGCGGCGGGTGCAATGCCATTTCTGGGAGCGGGATTTCTTCACCACACCGGCGCCGAACGCGGTTCCGGCGAAGTGTACGCCAATCCAGTAATGGAAGTGGGTATCGCATTCAGTCAAATGAACCCAACCTTTGGAATGGCTGAAATGGGAAACGAAGGAGAGACCCATTTGACACTCGAACCGGACGCGGATGGGAATTATGTCCATGTAGGCGATCAATGGCTCGTTAATATGGCGGGATACACCGATCCCTATACAGCAGCGGAAGGTTTGACGCTGATTACATGGAACAATGTAATCGGGGGACCGTTCGCTTCGTATCCGCGTGGGATTATGACATTTGTGGATGAATCGGATGTTGGAGATTGGATGATGCATTAACACAATTCTTTTTTTAGTATATGAAAACAGAGAGGGGTGGGACGTTTCTCACCCCTCTATTTCATTGTGGAATCGGTTGACAATTTTGGTGAAGGCGTCCTACTGAAAAATCCTCCAGAAGATTATTTGCGGATTATGTCGACTATCGCTGTTCCTTATTGGTCTTTAATGGAATAGGTATGGGTATTTCTTTTGTCTGAATCTGGATGGACAGGATAAAAGGATATTCAGGATATGAATAAGATGGATATCAAACCGATTAAAACTGAAGAAGATTATCAAGCGGCGCTCAATGAGATTGATTCAAGTTTATCTCTTTCCTCATGGGCAAGATGCCCGCGATCCATTTTCAGGAAACGCATATCTCGGCAGATTTAGATAATGCAGCAGAAGATGACCGATGATGACTTCGAGGCGGGGGTCTTCTGTGAGGGAGACGCGGATGGTGTCTCCGATTCCCATTTGGAGGAGAGCGCCGATTCCGGCCCAGGAATTGACTACCGCCGATCGGCCCAGGCCCGCTTCGGTGACGCCAAGGTGGAGGGGATATGCGTTCGTTTCGGCGTAATGGCGGTAGGCGTCGATGGTCCAGCGGGCGTCGTTGGCTTTGAGCGAGACAACGATGTTTTTAACGCCTTCTTCTTCCATTAATCGAACGGAATTCTGCGCGCTGATCGACAGCGCTTCGGCGGAATGATCCCCATATTGTTCGCGCAGTGTTTTATCTAAGGAACCGGCATTGACGCCAACCCGGATGGGGATATCATTCTCCACCGCTTTGCGGGCGATGCGGCGGAGCAAATCCGGATTCCGGATATTGCCGGGATTGATGCGCAGCTTATCGGCGCCCGCGTCCAACGCGGCGAGCGCTACTTGCGGCAGAAAGTGAATATCCGCCGCGACGGAGATGGGGGAGGCTTGGACGATTCTGTGAAACGGTTCCACGGAATCTTCTCCGGGGACGCTGACGCGGGTTATATCACAGTGAAAGGGCGCGAGCGCGCAGGCGTCTTCCCAGCATTGCAGTTCCTTAAGCACATTCTTTTCGCGATCTGAGAGTTGACTCGGATCGATGGAGACGGTTGACTCGATTTCCTTCATAACCGCGTCGTAATCGGTCGTGGGGACTTTGACCATCGTCTGAACCGCGATGGGGGCGTCTCCTCCGATGACGATGTTGCGAGTCTTCACTTTTTGCGTCTGGCGGCGTTCCTTTGTTAAAGGTATTGAATGGTTCACGGCGATCTTCGTTCCTCGAATTCAGTTTTTAATTCCTGTGCGATTTGTTCTTCCCGTTCGGCTTCCTTCGTACTACCCAACGTGCGGAAGAACACGGCCAGTTTTTCATGGTAATCCGGCCTTGCGGGGAAGAGACGCTGGGCGGCGCGCATTTCTTCGATCGCATGGTCAATATATCCGGCTGCGAAGAGGGCATCAGCGTAATCGCTCCGGATCGACGCCCGCATCGGCGCCCAGCGCACGGCCTGTTCCAGATCATTCAATCCCCGCTCCCGCGCCCGTAACGCGGGAATCCCCGCCCAAAGACGGCCCGCGCCCCGCCAGGAATCGGCGTCGGTCCAATCAAACCAGACGGCGCGTTCGTAGAACGCTCTGGCCTGGACTATTTGTTCATCGAGTGAGAGGTAATAGGCCGCCTCGCGGGAAAACGAGTTCCCAAACGAACAGGCGATAAGACTGAACCAAGCAAAAAACAGACATACGCCTGCAAACTGTCCAGTTCGTTTTCCCACTGGAACGCGAGGAGAACTATCGGGCGTTTGGGGAGCGATGAGAGCGGTCAAGAGAATGGGGGCGATCAACATTTCGATTAAATTATTATGAAAATCAAGCATCGAGAGAAAAAACAATCCCGCCGCCGCTCCACCCGCCGCATAGAGCAGCGCTGGATCGGTTTCTTTCCTATTCCATAATACACGCAGCCATCTCATCAACGCCGCGATTAACCAGAAAAGCAGGAAAACGCCAACGAATCCCAACTCGCATCCCGCTTCGAGAATGAGATTATGGACATAATGCGATTCAAAATCCCCTGGGCGGATTACGCCGCAATAGTACGGTTCGTAACCTTCGGTTCCTACGCCAAAAAGTGGGTATTCGCGGACGATCAAAGCGCCTCCGCGGTAGAAGTGCATCCGGGCTTCCATGGTGGACAGAGTCAGGAGACGGCCTCCGAAGATTTTGTCTTTAAGGAAAAACACGCCGAGGAGACCGATGGCGAGGAGAAGGCTAGTCACAATCAGCGTAGTTTTAAGAGAGGGTAGACGCCCTTTTAAGATTCGAGGATAAATCCACGCCATAAGAAGAAAGAGACCTAATACGAGCAGACCGCTCCGAGAGAAGGTTTGATAGGCCGCGAAGGAGAGAACGGCGCCGCCGATGACCCACAACCATTTTTTCACCCCTTCGGCGTTTTTCCACAACCACCATAAAGGCCAGAGGGAGAGAATAAGGTATCCAGCCAGGTGGTTTGGATTGCCGAATTGTCCCGTGGCGCGGTTGGCTTCGAGAGAGCGCATGATCTCGCGTTGCATCTCTTCGGCATAAATGGAGGCGTTTTTTAACGTTTCAATGGCGGCCTCATGCCCTCTTAATTGAATATACAACGCTTGGAGCGCGGCGGCGATCGCGCCGAGGACCAATCCCGCTGCCATACGGCGGCGGTCTTGATGGCTCCAAGGAAGCGTTTGGACAAAACAATACAAGAAAAAGACGATGAGATAGACGGTGAACTTGGCTTTGGCCCGGAAGAAGTCCGGTGTGTAAAAACAGCCGATCAGAACCATCAATAGCGCGGCGGTTAAAGGAAGAAAAAGCGGATTCCACTTCAACCGGGAAATAATTTGTGAAATCCCAAGCCGGTAGAGGGCGAGTCCAAGCAAGATACAGATGAATGTACGGAAAACAAAGGCGAATTCCGGGTGTGACAGCTGGGGGAAAAAGGGGAGAAGCCCAAAAAGGATGGCGAGAAGGAGTGTCAGAATTTTCCGGTCTTGCGTTGAGAATGCTGTATCGCAATCGTGGGATTGCGCGGCCATGACGCGCTCTGGCGTATTTCGATCGCTTGATTCGCGTTCCTGCGCTTGATTATTCATGCCCATCTGTTGAATCGGAATCGTCTTGACCGTGCTGGCGGATATCTTTCGCGAGTGGATCAAGGAGTCCATTGATGAAACGGGGGGAATCATCATCCCCATAACATTTCGCCAACTCGAGAGCCTCGTTTACGATAACATTTACGGGAGTATTGGGATGATAGAGAAACTCACAGACCGCCAGGCGAAGGATGTTTCGATCGACGAGAGACATCCGCTCGATCCGCCAATGTTGGGCGTGTTTTTTAATCAATGGATCGATGCGGTCCCGATTCGCCTGCGTGTCTTTGACGAGTCTCATGGCGAATAAATCCGCCTCTTTTCTTACGTTCAAACGGTCTTCCCCTTCCCACCAATTCGCGATGGGGGGGAGGGATTTCACCTCTCCCGCGGCGTCGTGGATATCGAAACCATAGAGAATGCGCAGGGCGTATTCCCGCGCGTTGTGACGGTCGCCGGACGCTCTCACAGTTGCGCAGTCACGTTGGCCAATTCGATAGCGGTCATCGCCGCGTCGAAGCCTTTGTTGCCCGCTTTGGTACCCGCCCGTTCGACAGCCTGTTCGATGGTGTTGGTGGTGAGAATACCGAACGCGATAGGAGTTTCCGTTTCGAGAATCACCTGCGCCACACCTTTGGACGCTTCCCCGGCGACGTAGTCGAAATGGGGGGTGTCCCCCCGGATGACGGCGGCGAGAGCGATCAGGGCGTCGTATTTCTTGTTCGAAGTAGCCATCTTTTTCAGGATCAATGGAATCTCATACGAACCGGGCACGCGGATGACGGTAATATCATCATCCTTCACTCCATTGCGCCGGAGCGCGTCGATAGCGCCTTCCAGGAGGCGTTCGGTGATGAGACTATTGAATCGAGAGACAACAAGACCGAATGTTTTTCCCGTTCCATCCAACTGGCCTTCGATGAATTTTGGCATGGTTTTATCCTTAAAATCGTAGAATTACACAAGGGTAGAATAAACAAAGCTTTGCCCTTGGCGCCCGCAAACATGTAATTTTGGAATTATAGCACGAAGGGTTTCTCTATAGAGAGTGTCCCATTTTTTCTTTTTTTGTTGTGAGATAGTGGACGTTGTGTTCGTTTTCTCCAACCCGGAGGGGAATCTGTTCGACGATTTCCAATCCATAACCGGAAAGCCCAACGATTTTCCGGGGATTATTGGTCATTAGTTTTAATTTATGAACGCCCAACGCGACGAGGATCTGTACACCGATACCGTAGTCGCGTTCATCGGCTTTGAAGCCGAGTTTCAGATTCGCTTCAACAGTGTCGTACCCTTGGTCCTGAAGCGCATAGGCGCGCAATTTGTTGGTCAGGCCGATGCCGCGCCCTTCCTGCATTAAATAAAGCAACACCCCGCGTCCCTCTTTCTCGATCTGTTGCAACGCGTACGCGAGTTGTTCGCCGCAGTCGCAGCGGAGGGAATTGAGGATATCTCCCGTAACACAACTGCTGTGTACACGAGCGAGGACCGGTTCCGGTGTAGAGAGATCGCCTTTGACGAGAGCGAAGTGTTCTTTGTTGTCGATTTTGTTTCTGAAGAGATGCAGTTTGAATTCACCATGTTTGGTCGGCAGGTTGGTGACAAGGAGCTCTTCAACCAGGGTTTCCGTGCGGCGGCGGTAGGCGATCAAGTCTTCGATGGTAACAATACCGATCTTGTTTTCCTCAGAGAATTTCTGGAGTTCCAGCATGCGGGCCATTGTGCCGTCATCGTTCAGAATTTCACAGAGCGCGCCGACAGGTTTCAGGCCCGATAATTTCATTAAATCAACGACCGCCTCTGTATGCCCCATGCGCCGGAGAACGCCGCCCTGTTTGGCGACGAGTGGGAAAATATGGCCGGGCCGGGCGAAGTCTTCGGGCTGGGAGGAGGAATCGGCCAGCTGGCGGAGCGTGATCGCGCGGTCCTGCGCCGAAACGCCTGTGGTATTGCATTTCGCCGAGTCGACGCTGATCGTAAAATTCGTCGAATGAAGCGAAGTGTTTTCCTGGGTCATGGGAGTGAGGCGAAGGCGTTCGGCGAACGAGCGGTGCATCGCGGCGCATAAAAGCCCTTTCGCCTTCGAGACGGTGAAATTGACCTGCGCGGGCGTCGCGTCCTGCGCGGGGAAGATCAGATCCCCCTCATTCTCGCGGTTTTCATCATCCACGACGATCAACATCTTACCAGCGCGGATATCAGCGATGGCTTCTTCTATCGTAAGAGTCATGACAGGATTCTCACATTCTCTATTGTGATTGCGGGTGAGTAATTACTATTATAATTGTAACCGGATTTGGAGGAATGATAATGGATTGGGGGGGCTAGTTTGGAGATTTCATAATTGTGAGAATGAGCTTTTTACTTTTTCACAGAGATCTAAAGCAATTTGCTGTGTACTTCTGTTAAAACATACACATTATCGAGAAGTTGTATAAAATAATGGTGACACCGGGGTGTTTCATGCCATAGATTTTATCTAAAATAGACAATGCTCTTCTAGAAAGAAGTTTTGCTTCTTTATAATCACTTTGGGATTCATATAATCTAGCGAGATTATTTTAGCGTGGATAGCGCGATAGGAGGTTAAAATGCCTTTAACGCTAACACCATTACGATATCCCGGTGGCAAGTCAAAATACGCTAATTTGTTTGTTGATATTATTTCGATGAACAAATTAGATGATTGCACTTTCGTCGAGGTTTTCGCAGGTGGAGCTGGGGCCGCAATAACATTGCTTCTCAAGGGGCACGTCAAGTCCTTGATTCTCAACGATCTAGACATTGCGATTTATTCATTTTGGAAATACGTCAAAGAAAGCCCTGCTGAGCTTATTAAACTCATCCGGAAGACAAGGATTAGTATGGCAGAATGGCGTCGGCAAAAGGCTATCTATGATAGTAAAGATAAAAGCGATATGCTTGCTCTCGGTTTCTCTACATTTTATTTAAACCGTTGTAATCGTTCTGGGATTTTGGGAGCCAGACCCGTAGGTGGAATGAAACAGGATGGCGCATACAAAATTAGTTCCAGATATAACAAGGTTACGTCAATTGCCAAGATCGAAGCCATCGCCAAGCATGCAAACTCACTAGAAGTCTATAATTTGGATGGAGTGCGTTTCCTGAAACTACTTAAGCGGAAATATCCTAATCGAAAGTGCCTGATATACTTCGATCCCCCATACTACCAGAAGGGACCCGTTCTGTACCTGAACTACTATGACCATGATGACCATATGACTCTTCGAGATGACATTCTAGAATGTCCCTTCCCCTGGGTACTCTCCTACGATAATCACGAAAGCATCATAGAGATGTATCGCGATCACGATTGCAATCTGTATCGAAATATCATTTGGCATACCATTATAGGAAATACAAAAGCGAAGGAATTGATTATCAGTAAACTAGATCTTCCTAATTACCTAGAACAACTCCAATAAATTGACAACAGGAGAAAGCGATGGGTTTGACAAGGGTAGTTTCTCTTGAGATTGAATTGTTCAGACGGTTCCGTGAAATAACCATCCCACTAGGCGAAAATGTGACACTCATCGCCGGACAAAACGGGACATCCAAATCGACCTTGCTGGGAATGCTGGCACAACCCTTCTCATTCGGTGTAATGCGTGGCAGGACAGCAAAAAAACCTGATAAATCTTCTTATACGAGCAACTATCACAGCCTTAAACTTCATGAATTTGTGGATCTTTCCGGAAAACAATTCATGTATGACTGCGATGACGTGTTTCGCTTGTCAAAGAAATTTGACTTCGGTAAGAAATACTTGTACAAAACTGAATTATCATTGCCAGAAGGCGTTGGAGGCAACCTTCCCGATAACACTCTGCTTACGAAATCGCGGGATCGAAAAGATGAAGATGAAATAGCAGGAATGCGTTTTGTGACTGGCCCTGGAGCCAGTCACAAATCCGGCGAAGGCAATTTCCCGCATCCGGTAATCTATCTTGGCTTGAATCGTTTGTGGCCACTGGCTGTGACAAAGAATTGCACGTTTCCCAGCGATAAACTGTTAGATGAAGATAGGGAATGGTACGTCACAAAGTATAATGAGATTCTATGCTTGGACGAGTATGACAATAGCGCCAAGTTCATGGACACCAATGAAAAGAGAAGATTCATCACTCCTCATAGCAACGACTATGATGGTGAGAGTTGTTCTGCCGGTCAAGATAACTTGAGTCAATTGCTGACCGCGCTCCGTTCTTTTCAAATTCTCAAGAATAAACTCAAGGACCGGTATCAGGGTGGAATACTTCTAATCGATGAATTGGACGCCACACTTCACGCTTTTGCACAGGATAAACTACTAGAATTGATCTGTACGTTATCAGATGAACTCGACTTGCAAATCATCGCCACAACACATTCTTTACGTTTGCTTGAAAAAGCATATCAATCACCGCAAAAAAAGAATATCAAGGTTTTGTATCTGGAAAATGAGGGTGGCGTGATAGTAGCACGGAACTGCAAGACTTATCAGGAAATAAGCGAACTCTTGAAAGTAGAGCGAACTCCACCCCCTAAAAAAAAGGCACGAAAAGTGTCTGTAGTCTTTGAGGATGATGAAGGAAAATTCCTTTTCAGGCAGATTTGCGGTACAAAACTCAGAGACTATGTATCTTGCGCAAATGCTGCTTCTCTGAGCGCGGGGAGTCTGAAAAATCTCGCGAATATGTCAAAAGCTTTACCGGAGTTGCAGGACATGATCTTTATTCCTGATGGTGATATGGCAAATACATGGACCAATCCACCAAAGAATCTACTGGCTTTGCCTGGAGGCAAACGCCCCGAAACCCTTATCTATCGACACCTTTTCTCGATGAAACCCTCTGATCCGTTTTGGAGGAATGTTGGAAGTACCTACACAAAGCAATTTGCCATAACTTCTAAAGGGGGCACATCCCTAGAAAAAGGTGACAATAAGGAATGGGTGAAGAAATGGTACAAAGATCAAAGTAAGCATTGGGGAAACGGAAAACGGATGGTATTCAAATCGTGGGTACAGGCTCATAAACCGGAATGTAAAGAATTCTGTGAGAAATTTATTAAACTTCTGAATAGAAAATACAGGGGTGAGATCCCCAGAGAAGTGATAAAAAAAACACTTGCAGAGTTCGATAAACCTTGATAAGGACAATCATTTGTAATCAGCAAAGGTGGGTAGAAAAAAAGCAAAGGTTCCGGCTCCAACGCCGACATTAACCCTTCGCGCCTATTAGGGAGAAAGGGCCTATACATTGAAATAGAATATTTTGTCCGATGGTGTTGATTTAATACCCCAGTTCCAACAGTCTTTCTTTAGTAAGTATTGGTTTTTTATCTTGAGGGTTGAATTGTTGGAGGCGTTCTATGTAGCGAGCAATTAGGTCGGCTTCTAAGTTTACGGGGGCGCCTGGGTGTTTGGTTTCTAGGGTTGTGTTTTGGATGGTGTGGGGGACGATGGCCATGGCGGCGGTGTTTTCTTGCACACGGGCGATTGTTAGGCTGATTCCATCGACTGCGATGGAGCCTTTTTCGGCGATGTAGGGGGCCAGGGATTGGGGGAATTCGATTTCCATATCCCAAAATTCGCCGCGTTCGATCAGCGCTTGCAGCGTTCCCACTCCATCGACGTGGCCGGCGACGATGTGACCTCCCATGCGGTCGATGGGGCGGAGGGAGGGTTCGATGTTAACCGGATCGCCCGGTTTCGCCGCAGCGAAGGTCGTGCGGCTCATTGTCTCGCTGGAGAGATCGGCCCAGAACTGGCCGCCGCTCATCGACGTAACGGTCAAGCACGTCCCGTTGACGCAGATGCTATCACCCAGACCGGCGTCTTCAATCGTTTGGGGGGCGCCGATCAAAATTCTGCCCGTGTTTCCCTGGTGGTTGATTTCGATGATAGAACCGACTTCTTGTACAATCCCCGTAAACATTTTTTTCTCGGCCAATCGTTTTTCTATTTCATAAATGCCAACGGATGACGCCGTTGATGAGGGTGTCCGGTCCAAACTGACGGTGCTGAATCCGTTCGAGCCGGATCGCTTCTTTCATTGTATCCGCGCCTTGGCCCATGTAAAACGTGGGAGCGTCCTTTCCACCGACTAATATGGGGGCGATGAAAATAAAAACTTCGTTGACCAAGCCCGCTTCGAGGAACGCGGTATGGATCTGGGGGCCGCCTTCGATGAAGAGGCTGAGGATGTTTTTTCTTGCCAGATGGTGAAGAATCTCCCGGAGATCGACTTGCTGTTCATCGCCTGCAATTTCGATCACACGCGCGCCCCGGCTTTCAACGCATTCGCGGCGATCAAGAGGCGCCAAGGGGGAGCAGAAGAGCCAGACAGGTGCTTCAGCGTTGGTATTGAGGATTTTGGATTCAAGAGGGATCTCACAGAGCGGATCGGCGATGATTCGGATAGAAGGGATAAACTCAATCCCGCTGGATTCAGGCTGACGGGCAGTAAGAAGAGGATCGTCTGACCGAACCGTGCCGAGTCCAGTAAGAATAGAGCCGGTTTCCGCGCGGAGTTCATGAACGAAGGCGCGGGCTTCGGGGCCTGTGATCCATTTTGAATCCCCCGTGCGTGTGGCCAGTTTGCCATCCAAAGACGACGCGGCTTTGAGGATCACCCAAGGAAAGCCGCGTTCGTGCCGGTGGAAAAAGAAACGATTCTCGTACCGGGCTTCCTCTTCTAACAGGCCGGTTTCAACCTGAACGCCGCGTTCGCGCAGGATCTGAATTCCTTTTCCGGAAACTTCGGGGAAAGGATCCTGTATAGCGACGACAACTCGTTTAATGCCAGCTTCAAGAATGGCGTCAACGCAGGGGGGCGTAGAGCCGGTATGGCAGCAGGGTTCGAGTGTGACATAGAGATCAGCGCCTTTGGGATCTTCACAGCAATGGTTGAGCGCGGCGCGTTCGGCGTGGGGGAAGCCTTTTTTTTCATGATAGCCTTCACCTATGAGGCGCTGTGTCTCTGGATGGACGATGACGCAACCGACACGCGGGTTGGGAGCGGTGGTAAAACGGCCTTTGCGTCCGAGTTCCAACGCGCGGCGCATAAAGAGTATATCTTGCTGAGAGAAGGTATGGCTGGGAGGCTGGTTCAATGGGAGAGTTGACCGACTCCGCTGAGCCCGTACCGCTCCGCGAAGTTCACAATATCTTCCAGTATGTCCTCGGTCGGGCGGTCTTGCCGGACCTCTACGATAAAGGGACCGCGGTAATCACACTGACGCAATCCGTCGAAGATTTCTTCCCAAGGAAGGCGCCCCTGTCCCGGCGGGAGATGGTCATCGGCCCGGCCCCGGTTGTCACTAGCCTGAACGGCGAAGATTTTATCTCCGAAGCTGGAAAGCACAGCGGGAAGGTGGCCACCTACAAAGGCGCGGCTTAGATTTAAAGAAAGCCCTACATTGGGCAAATCAATGTCCGAGATGGTTTCGTACAATTCCTTGGGATCACTGCCAAAGAGCGGGGGCTGGAAATTTTCGACCGCGATCCGCAGATCACGGTCATCCGCGTAAAGGCTGAGCTCTTTCAGTGTCTTTGAGAGCTTCTCCCAACGATTTTCGGATTGACCGGCTTCGCATTCAATGCTGGCGGGATGAAATGTGACCAGGGAAGCGCCCATCAACATCGCGGAATCAAGCGTTTTCTGGCATGCAATTCGGGTTTCTCCCGACAGATCTTCACCGGGAGCGGATAGATCCCCGACGCTGCTGGGAGCGTGCATAGAGATTTCTCGCAGGCGGATTTTGCGCAACGCCATCCCCACCCGTTGAACCTCTTCGGGATCGCTGATGTCAAGGTGCCTAAATGCGGAGAAGAGTTCGACCGACTCAATCCCGTAATCCCCCAATAAAGCCACCTTCGATAAGAGGGGAGAAGGCAACCATGTGTAGGAAGAAACTGAAAGATACATGTATTCGCCTCTTTTGCGCCTGCGCCCTAATTCTTTTCTTCCATGTTCAAAGAATAAAGTAACACGCCATTCATTATGGAGGAAGTCTATCCCTCCGATTCTTTAGCTGTCAACCCCGTGAAAGCATTCAATCCTACGGGGCGCCGTATTATTATATACTATTATGGCGCCAACCTATAAATATGAGTATAGCACATAGGAGAAAAAACGAACGAATTATGAATTTCGTCCGCATTTATGTTTCACTAAAAATCCCGGACAACATCGCCCGGACCGCGTTATATACATTACGAACGCGTATGGGATATGAAACGCTGCGGCGTTTAGACCGGGCGGAATTTTGGGAAATTGGTTTCGAGGATCTCGAATCGGAGCGGATTCGGGAGATCGTGGAACGGTGGGTTTACAAAACCGCGTACTTCATGAATCCAAACAAACATCGCGTTCAAATCGACGCGCCGGAGAGAAACCCGCAAGAAAACGCGAGGATTCAAGCGCGGGAAGACGCGGATGGTTCGATCTTGGTTTGCGACCGGATTGATGGCAAGGCGGAATCGACCTTGAAAGCGTTGACGGCCATGTGCCGGAGAAACGAATCTCCCGCCATGCTGCGGCGGGGGATGTGGTGGGATGTCTGTTTTGAGGGATTGGAGAAGGACGCCGTTCATGACGCGGTACGCCGCATGGCCTCTACAACGAGCCGGGAAGAAGGTTTGTTCGCCAATCCTCACTACCAAGACGTTCAGATCTTTTTCGCGAATCCATAAAGGGCGTACGAGTTTCGCTCCACCAGGCTCTCACAACCGCAGCGTCAAAGAGGGACGTCAATGATTGATGCGATTGTTCTCCCCGATGAATCACGGATTGTATCCGTTCCATCCGATGAATTCGCGCGTGTTTTAGACGTGATGGAGACCGCGTTTCCGGACACGGCGCGATCGTTTTTTTCTAACATCACATTGTTGGATCCCTGGTACCAGCCCCATTTCAGCCTGGCGGTCGAGAATGGAAACCTTTTTCTGGCTCACGCGCAGATTTTTGACCGGACACTGATATGGAATGAATCCCCCGTCCGGTTTGGCGGTATCGGCAGCGTGGGCACACGGCCCAATTCGCGAGGCCGTGGATACGCGAAAGCGCTGATGCGGGCGGCTTCCGATGTGATGGAACAGGCGGGGATGGCGGGTTCTTTTCTTTACACAGAGATCCATCCCTTCTATGAAAGCCTCGGCTGGAAAACAATCCGGCAGTGGGAACAAGAGATTCCCTGTGAACCATTGAAACAATGGCGCCCCCCCCTCAGCGTCTATCGCCCCATCCGGGAGACAGATTATCCACAGCTGAACGATTTGTATACCCGGCAATCTTCCCGCATGAATGGGACAATGGAACGAACGCTGGAGTATTGGCGCGTCCGTCCGAAATGGATGAACCACACCGGAACGGCGATCGTTGAAGATGGACGGATCGCGGCGTATTTCTACGCGGCGAAATATAGGGAAGAGCAACCGGTAATGCATGTGACCGAATTTGGATTCAACCGGTTGGATGAATTCCTCTTCCGTTGGTTGTCCGGCGCAGCCGCCTGGAAAGCGGAAGAGATGGGATGCGATACAATTCGAGGATTGTTCCTGCCTGATCCCGCGTTCGGTTCGTTTCTGCAAACAGAGAATTTAATCTCCTGTGAAATGGAGAATACGTATATGATGTGGAAGGATTTTGGGCGGAGCGATTTTTGGGAATCGTTCCAGAAAGCGGCGGATGACCGGCGGTTTATCTACTGGCAGACGGACGCGTTTTAATCCATTGGATCCATGCGGGATCCAGCGATTCATTCAGCAAACGAATTGTGAAACTATTTCAAAAATCCATTCATAAAACTTCGATTCAATCGTCCGCGATCCGAAGTTTTCAATATTCCCTCGTCGCGGTGATTCTCGTTGTCGCGGGTGGAGCGGGGGGATTTTATCTAATCGAAATCTATAGCGTCCAGCACGGGTGGCTTTCGGTGGAAGACAATTTCGTTGAAAACCGTCCAATCTTGGAGGCGTTATATTGGGCTATCGAAACGCTGACCACAACCGGTTATGGCGATATTGTTCCAAAGACATACGTAGGGAAAATCTTCGTCACTGTATTTTCCGTTTTGGGATTATTGACATTAGCATGGGCGGGAGCCAATGCGCTGGCGTTCATTGTGGAAGGACGATTGAGTGAGGCGGTGCGCGAGATGAAAATGGCAAAGGAAATCCATTCCCTAAAAGACCACTACATTATCTGTGGATTGGGGCGTGTCGGGATGGAGGTGATCCGGCAGTTCCGGACATCACATGTAGACTATGTAGTCATCGATCAATCCAAAGAGGCGTTGGACGCGGCTCTGGAAGAGAACGAACTACGGATCGCCGGCAACACAACAAGCGATGACACTCTCCAAGCGGCGCAAATCGAAACCGCGAAAGGATTGGTGGCCTGCGTCCCCAGCGACGCGGATAATGTATTTACCATCTTGACCGCCAAAGGAATGAATCCCGACCTCTTTATCATTACCCGCGCTCAACAAGAGGCGTCACGCAATAAATTGATCCGGGCGGGAGCCGACCGGGTTGTCATGCCGGCGCTTATGGGAGGAATCCGGATGGCGAGTATGGCGCTGCGGCCGGCGATTGTCGAATTTTTGGATCATTCGTTCCAAATGTCCGGCGGCCGGGAACCCATGCTTCTGGAACAGATCCCCGTCGTGAAAGGAAGCGTCTTCGCGGGGAAGAAATTGAGAGAAACAGATATCAAATCCAAAACCGACGTATTAATCTTGGGGATCAAGATGACAAACGGCGAAGTGCTCATCAATCCCCCATCGGACCACATCATCCACCACGGCGATCTGCTCATCGGCATGGGCTATCATTCCCACTTCCAAGCCCTCCGCCGCCACCTCGGCATTCCGGAAGAAGAAGCGTGAGGGTAAGGGGATTAGGCTGAAGGTTGAAGACTGAAGGTATGCAAAGATTGGATGACAGATCACGTCTTTGAGGGATTTAATCTTATCGTGATTTAAATTGATGAGAAAAGAGATTCACTGTAATCATAAGGATTAATGAATGGTAGAACAGAATAATTACAATTCGGTATCAAACTTAGTTTTCTTGTGGATACCACACGTTCGCGTAAATCGAGTTATAAGAACAACTCAATGTCAAAAAGACTTGTTCGAGGTAATCAGTACAAGTTTATCTTAACGCATTAATTCCCAAACCTTAGAAAAAGATGGTATTCCTGAAAAGAGCAAGATATTATCAATTGATCTACTCCCATCACCATCTTCTGTCGCAATCCAAATACCAATCCTATCTAAACCTCTTGTAGTTCCTTGACGGAATTGGAAATCATCAGCGATTTTAACGGTTCATCCGGAAATTGGGCACATCGATTGAATTTTTAATAAAAAGTGTAATCGAAAGCCCTATGGATCGTGACGTGTCTGTGGACAAATCTATCGATATTGCCCACAGCCACTTGGATAACGATAAAGCCGTTATCCACACGCTCCACAGTTATACGGATAATACCAATTCTATTTTTTTCTTTGTTAATAACTGATTGAATATTCTATACTTAAGAATCTTGAAAAACTTGCTAAGATTTAAAGAAATCCTTGTATTGATCATTTTAAAAAACAGATTGCAAAACACCCAATAATCAATATTCCGATAGTCTATTCAAAGATTAGATAATCATAGAATAAGATACACAAATATTTGACAGATTACTTTTGACATTTAACAGATCACGGAGTATCGATGCTTTTTTCCTAGGAAATTTGAGGTATCACAATGATAAAACTTACAAAAAATGGTGAAATTTCCTAAGAAAAAACGCAATGCGCCCAATTTCCGGATGAGCCATTTTAACTTCAGTTTCGCCTTCTTTGGTTGCGAACAAATCATATGTATTTGCAGCGACATCTATGATTGCGCGAATGTGTATTATTTTGCCGTCTGTATAATCGAAAGGTGTCAATGCGTCATAAGAACCTTTCCCAAACAAATTGCCATTATACGCATCAAGCACTTCCTTCCCTTCTGACAAACGAGTTGAAACAGATAGTTCTTCCCACGTAATAGAAAGATCTCCAACAAGATCAAAATTTTCTGAATCATACACAGCGAAACCAAAATCAACTGGACCTTCTAGAGCTTGTGTATCCCATGTAAGAGTTAGCAATCCTTCTGACTGCAAAGGAAATCCCAAAACTATAGAACCACCGCCCCAACCGCTCTGAGTCAAAACAGCAGACTCATTTTTGACGTTAAAAACACCGTCTGAATTACTCCCATCTTGCGACTCATAATAATTTAGTTCCCATCCATTTTGTCCAATAAGTTGACCTTCACTATATCCTTGCGCCTCAGAGAAATCGATTTCTAACAAATTATCACTCATGACAGGCGAACATGTTACGTTTAAGACAAATACCGCGAAACTCCACATCTTTAAAATTTTCATTTTTATACTTCCCTTCTTATTCTTTTTATTCCGTTGTGATTATGGATTGTAAAAATAAAACTTTTAAAAAGTTATTAACTGGTATCTGATCACATCTTAAAACTTTTGTAAAGTGATAATCACATCTCCAATTACCCAGCGAACAATGACGGGAACAGCGTTTCTCACTAAACTTGAGTGATATTTATTCCTGCCAAAATGACCGTTTTTATCAAAAATCATTGATGGTTCACCGCCCTCTCGGGCGGCGATCGGGGGAATCCAACCGCTTGACTTTTTCGTTGCCCCGTGTTGTGAATGTGATTGTATAGGGGGTATTCTCGAAACGCTTTCCATCCATCGTTCTCATTGAGCTGTCGAATTGGAGCCGGTAACGGGTTCCGGGTTTGAGACTTGCGCGCATGAAAACACGGGTACCGAGTCCAATCCGGTTGTATTGAAAAGCAGGCATTGAATCCATGCGGGGACGAAACCGGATTGAACGTTCGAACTTGGTGGGATCGACAGGCGCGTTTGTTTCAATAACGATCGGCTCTTCCTGGTTGATTTGAATGTGCGTATCTCCCTTTTCGGGAAACGTGCGCAGAATCATCGGGCCGGCGGTGGAGAATGTCAACACGAACGGCTCTTCCATTGGAACGCCTTTGGGGGTTCTCGCGTCCGGCGTGATGATGACGTTATAGCGGGTATTGAAGAGTAAACCTTCGGGAGCGTCCTGAAAGAGTCTCAGATGAAGAACATCCATGTCGGAGAGTTCGCTTTCCCGGTCGAAGAACGCGTCGAATGTGACCGGCGGTTCGATCCGCACGGCTTGTTTGACGGAATCCCCCGCCATCCTTTCGCTGAACCGGATGACGATATCGATCAATTGATCGATTGGTATCCCGTTCGTTCCGATCCGGGGAAAAGAATCCACGACATAGGGGGGCTCCACATCGCGGCTCAGAATAACCGGCTCCAAGACTTGAACCTGACCGGGCAGGACCGGGACCGCTTCGAGGTATTCGTTGTTAAATCCTCCTTTGGAGAAGAGGAGTGTATATGCGTTGACAGGTATATTTTCGAATTGAAATTCCCCATTCCCGCTCGTGACCGTGTTAAACTCGGTTCCCTCTAATGCGACGGTGATCCCGCCGTGATCGCTTTCTCCTTCCAGCAGCGCCAATCCCCGGATGGAGCCTTCCCCTTGGTTTTCTTCGTCTTCATCTCGTTCGAGAAGGAGTTCCGGCGCTTGGGTGACTTGATCGGCGGCCACACGGAGACCGACAGCGCTGGCGGTGACGTATCCGGGATGTTCGGCGACAAGGGAATATTCCCCCGCGGGAATTCCCACAAACATATACCGGCCTTCCTTATCCGTCGAGACGACTTGGGATACGCCTTCCAACCGGAGTATCGTATTCGCGTGTTCGGCCATATTGTTGAGATACGCCCGTCCTTGGAGAATCCCCAAACCTTCCGTCCGAAATTCTTTACGCAGGGTAATAAGACCGACGGTCTCCGAAGACGTCGCCGCGACGGGAATCGCGTTGGGAATCACCTCATCGAGATAGCCTTCATAGCTGAAAATCAGATTGTGAGGATTCGAATCAAGTTGGGTGAGTTCGAAAAAGCCGGTCGCGCTGGTGACGGTATATTTTTCGGGCACATCTTCGAGCGCGACACGGATCCCGTCATAAACCGCTTCCCCTTCGAGAAACGCGGCGCCTCGGAGCAGATAGGTCCCCATTTCGATTTCGGGTTCTTCTTCCTGCGCCTCAATCAGGCCGGCGGACTGGAGCTTGATTTCCTGCACCGTGGTTTCTTGCCCCGCCAAGACTTCGATTTTATCCATCGAAGCGGGAAGCCATCCCTCATATAGAGCGATGATTTTATACGTTCCCGGAGGGACTTTCTCGATCATATAATGTCCCGTAGGGCTTGTGGATGTGGAGAGAACCGTTCCCACAAGAAGGATTGTGATCCCTTCATGGACCTGCTCACCCGTCAACGAGGCGAAGCCCGCGATCATTCCAAAGGGATTCTGTTTTTTGGAGAGGTCGACGGTTCCGAGAGAGGCCGCTTTTCCCCGGCGGACGATAATCTCCTCGCGGTAATCCTCATAGCCATCCATCTTTGCGACGACCGTGTATGAGCCTGGCTCCAGCTGGGTAATGACGAATGCGCCCTCTTCATCCGTGATGGCCCGGAATTGGGTGCCCGGTAAATACACCTGAATTCCTTCGAAATTGGTTTCCAATTCCAGATGAAAAATCCCTTCGAGACTGCCAACGCCGGATTGCGAACAAGCATAAATCGTCAGGAAAAGGAGACCGGAAAGAAGTACTCCATATCCCTCGAAGAAAGACCGCGGAAAAGTGGTTGTGTATTGTATCTTCATGGTTCTTACTAGAATAACGAATGAGAGAAATCGTTTGGCACATATTTTTTTAATCTGAATGGGCAGGCCAAAAGATCTCTGTCAGACGAACCTTTAGAATCTCTCCTCGATGATATTCAATCCACATAAGGATATATATCCATCCTATCATTCTACCTTACCACAATCATCACCTTAAAATCAAATAAACTATCATGATTGAGATCACAAAGAACAAATGAATGAGTGGTACGGGTCAAGAAATTGTAGCCGATTTTTAGAAGATCAGAAAATTATTGTTGGTTTATTCGGCGAGAGAATTCTTTTACAGGAAAGGATTCTGAGAATGATTCAGGTATTGAATCCTCATTCTTTGTTTATAAATTCTTTGGTTTCCTCTTTTGACAGGAAAAAATTTTGGGGTATCTCGGATTTTAATAATGTTTTTTCCCCGATTTCCAGACGTTGCGCTTGGATGGCGAGAATTTCGGTTTCCCGTTTTCGGAGTTGGTTTTCGGAAATCAAGAGAAACCTTGCGTCACTTTTCACACCGCTGATATTGAAATCCTCACCGGTTGGATTGTAAACAAATCCGAGAACACGGTTGTTGACCGGCATCCCATAGACCGTGGCGGAATCTTTTTGGAACGAACGGATCAAGATTTGTGGAGGTTTGCCGGTCTTGTGCGCCTTGATTAACGTGATAAATACAGCTTCTTTTCTTTTTTCCGTGGTTTCCGCTTTTAAGTTCCACTGTTCTTGATCGAATCCGATCGATGGGGGAACACAGCCGGCGTTTTGTGTAATCTTTATATCCGCCGGCGTGACGAAAGCGATGCGCGCGGCGCTTTCCGCGTTTTTCGCTTCGATTTCAAACTGATTGCCGATGGAGAACATTTCGTTGGCGTGCAAATGAAATTGGAAGAGTGACGGTTCCGGAGCTTTCAGTTCATCGACGAGAATAAAAATATCCGGTTTAACGAAAAAGATATGCCGGGTAAATTGATCCAGGCGGCCTTCATAAGCGTCCGCCGCTTCACCAGCGACATAATCCATTGTTTCCCCAAGATATTCACTGATGATTTTCCCCGTGGCGGAGGCGTGATGTTTTTTCTGCCCCTGGCCGTTGACGGTGATGCAATTATCGGAAAGCGTTTCCCACATCCATTTTGTATGATGCTCGCTGCCATGCCAATCCCGGTGTCCCGCCCAGGTCAGCACAGGCAGGCCATACACGGAAAGCAGGAACGAATTTTGCGCGTTGAATCCGTGGCTTTGCGAACCAAATGGGCTGCTCTTAAATAACAGATGGACATCATTACTGACGCTTTCCAGAATGGCATGGAGGGAGGCGATCCCCACACCATGAAAGATTTTCGACCGGGGAAGATCATATGGAATTTTCGACTCTATAACAGGCAGCCGCAGCCTCAATAGATCACCATAATTGGGCCGTTCAATCGTCTTCGTTTCCGCCGCTTCCCGCGCATACCAGAGCCAATATTCATTCCCGGCCTGACGAGCGAGAGTATTCATCAAAGATACGTTGTCAGCGGCGGCGCTCACATCGGCGCTGTCTCCAAAACCGCCATGAATAGAACCGATAGGATTGACATAGAAAGGAAATTCTCCGGCTTTGCTGAAGTACGGTTTTTTGTATCCGTCTATATCGAATCCCGCTTTTAGAATATCCATCCACCACGTGATCCGGCCTATATACGATCTCCAGTACGCGGCGCCTTCATGCCAGCCGCCATCATCATCGGACCAAACCGGATAGACATTGAAAAAGATATCCATCGCGTATTGCAGCCATTGTTCCGCTTCGGGGATATCATCAATGAACGCGATGGCGGTTTCACCCATGAAATGCCACGCGCGATTGTTGTGGCTTTCATAGGGGCGGACGGTGTGATTATGCTCGCGTAGATGTTGATAGACTTCCCTTCCCCGGGCGGTCATGGACGCAATGATTTTTTCCCGGTCTTCATCCGAAAGGGCGTTGTAAGCCCAGGTATAGGCGCGTGGAAGACGACTGAGGATCGGCATGGCGCATTCATCGTTATACCGGTAACTGGTCGCGCCATCCGGCGGCCATGCGGTAACGGCGAGAATCCATTCCCGCGCCCGCTCTCCATACCGTTCTTCACCCGTCAGGAGATACGCGAAGGCAAGGTTGGCGGCGCAATCCACCGCATTGGAAACGATGCGGCGATTGGCGCGCCAAAGGTCGATATCTTCCTTGGAGCGGGAACGAAATCCACCGGACGGATAGGGAGGCGGTTCATCGGTTGTAATGGGTGTTTCCATCATCTCATCAATCGAAACGAGAAATCGTTCCCATATTTTTTTATATTGAGTCTCCAGCTTCTCCCGGAAGGATTGAACCTCTTCCGGACGAAGGAAAAGTTTGGGATGCTCTTCCGGAAGACGAGTAAGGAGATCGTTTAATGTAGGCTGTGGAAACGAGACCGCGTCCTTGTCGATCGTAAACGAACGCGTCCGGCTCCATTGAGCGCGCTGTCCATCTTTTGTTACATACGTGTATCGCCAAAACCAGGTCCCTGGAGTAAACGGCGCGGGTGGGCAATGTATATTTAAAGTGATATCCTTCTTTTCATAATGCTTGTGACGGAACTCGCGGTCGATCGAACATTGGAGAATGTACGAAACCGCCCCTTCTTCGGGCAGCCAGACAAAACCCGGAGGGGTGACTTTGACCGTCTCCCCTTCTTGAGGAGAATAATTCACTTCCCCCGGCGCCGGCGCGCGGTTGGAAACCACTGGTTCCGCCGCTCCCAAATCCCCGGGGCTCTCAACAAGAAAAATGAGTAAAGAAACGATTTTTAAAATCCAGTGTATATTACTCTTGATTTGCTGTCTGTGTGTGAAATAATTTTGATGCATCAATGATTTCCTCCGTACGATGAATCATGGAGCCATTTCTTTGAAAAGAATACAATATTAAGAAGCCCTATTTCAGTCAATATGATCGAAGCCTTTTCCTAACACTTGACAAATGCGTCTTAAGACTCTATTAATTTACTTCTGTTTATCTGCGGAATATGATCCCGCTTATTTCAAAATGAGGTTAATCCATGCCCTGTGGAAAAAAGCGTAAACGCGCAAAGATCGCAACTCATAAGCGTAAAAAGAAACGTCGTCAGAATCGTCATAAAAAACGAAAGCGATGATATTTCGTTGCGCTGGGTATAGAAGCTTACTATTCTCATACCCCGGTGGAATTCATTATTAAATTCTTGCGTATTCCAGCTTTCATTCCATGAAAGGCGCTGTGCGATGGAAATAACGGAAGTTAAAGTCTATCCTGTACGCAAGCGCGATGACAAGCTGAAGGCGTTTGTAACAATCGTCCTGGATAACTGTTTTGTGATCCGTGACTTGAAAGTCATTCACGGGAATTCCGGGCTTTTTGTAGCTATGCCCTGCAAGAAAAAAGCGGATGGGGCCTATGCGGACATCGCCCATCCGCTCAATTCGGAAACGCGCCAAGCGATGGAGGATATTGTTTTGCGCGCATATGAGAAAGCTGTGGAAAAATTCAGCCGCGAGGAAAGACCCACAGAAGAAGAAGCGTATAACATTCCTTAAGCGCCATAACGGCGTACGAATGGAATCTATTTTTTTATCCCACAAACGAACAGCCTTCACTAGAATTTTCATTATCTCCATCGACAAGTTGATCGTTCAAGCTTCCATCCGGTCAAACCACCGCATTGGATCGATATCGAGTTTATCTTTATAACGATCGATTTCTTGGACTAAGGAAAAAAATTCCGATCTCGCCTCCGAGAATGAAGCGGGGCTCTCTCCACAAATTTTTTCGTATAACCTCTTGAAATTCTCGCAATCATCCGATGCGTAGAACCGATCAACATACACTTTACACTCCGAACGCAAATCCAGGCGATTTAATTCCTTTTCAACCTCTTTCGATACAACTTCGGCGGAGCTCACCAGTGTGACGGAATCACCCAAAACGTTTTGAATCACTGCTTCCAGCAAAGGATAATGAGTGCAGCCAAGAATGACGGTATCCACATGGCTTTCTTTAAGAGGCGTGAGATAACGATCCGCAATTTGAAGTGTAATAGGATCCTTTTCCCAGCCTTCTTCGGCCAAGGGAACAAAGAGAGGGCAAGGTTGAGCGGTAACATGAAGAGATGGATCATGTTGGAGGAGACATTTTTGGTACGATCCACTTTGGATCGTGCTTTTTGTGCCGATCACACCAATCCGTCCATTTTTCACCGCTTGGAGAGCGGCTTTCACCCCTGGTTCCACGACTCCTATGACGGGTCCACCAAATGCGTCTTTTATTTCATCCATCGCGCAGGATGAGGCTGTATTACAGGCGACTACGATAAATTTCGCGCCGTGGCTTTTCAAGAAACGAGTTATCTCGACGCTGTACCGGCGAATTGTTTCCGACGATTTTGTTCCATAAGGCACCCGCGCCGTATCACCGTAGTAACAGAGCAGCTCGAGAGGTAAAAGTCGGCTCAATTCACGCGCCACGGTCAGTCCTCCCACACCGGAATCAAAAATCCCAATCGGCGCCGCGTTTGTGGATAAGTTCATCGACATTTCCAACCGCCTGACTTGATTTATTAACAGCGAACTATTCCATCCATCCTTTGTGATGGAAGGAAAAAACTATGGGACCGCCTCGAAAAACAACCACGGTCATAATGATCTAACGATTTCTGATTCAAAGAGTTACACCATTTTTTTAGACCGTGAATGAACTGTTAAGTATTTTTTGAATCTCAAATTCTAAGTTTATAAAAAACAGTATATTATCACACTTGTAATTCCTGTGTTATCCTGTGAGTAACTTGTGAGTGATTGTGAACGATATCCACAATGAATCTCATAATATTATGTTCGCATCGGGACGCCCATACACTGAAATACACCCTTTGGATAAGGTAGGGCGCATCACGCTTTATCGACCCACCGGGAATGATTCACTACAGGCTTAGGATCATGCAAAGGAATATAGAATGATTCTATATATAAACCATTATGATTGAGATCACAACCTGCAAATGAAAATGAGTGGCGAAAGAGTTTTTGAATGAGATAGTTCTAGAGACTCATTTTCATTTATACCATCTATTTAGAATGAATTAGATTGAAAAACACGTTGATGAGCCGGGAAAAAGTATTTAGAGAGATTTTACTAGATAAAATTTGGTTGTGAATAAAGTGTGAATAAAGTGATAAATAGAACTCGCTAACTCTAATGAATTCAAACTTTGAGGAAAGAATCAATCAGTAGATTATATTGTGGATTCTTTGTGATTAACCACGATATATTGTGGTAAATGGAGGCTTCAACAGCAAATTCCATTGGCAAGGCGCAAGACATGATTATCTTGTGTATGAAAATTCCAACTTGATCCCCTTTTTTTCAAAATGAATGTTCTTCATTTTTACTCGTCAAAAAGAGTTAAACACTTTTTTATTCAGTGGGTAATCCATGTATAAACCATCATGATTTGAGATCACAGCTGCAAAGGAAAATGAGTTGCGGGAAGGGTGGGTCACGCTTTATCGACCCACCGGGAATGATTCACAAAAATGGCGCCTCAAAAAGACGCGACTCACCCCACAAACTCATTTTCATATAAATACGAAGAAATAGAACGCTGCATGAGAGGCTATTTCTCTGCTTAAATACTGTATTCTCCTTATGACGCTCGTTTCAGGATCATCGTGTTAAACACTAGATTTTCTCCGGTTTCGTTAGTATAAAACAATACCCATTCAGAATCGTATATATTTATATAAACCAAGAGGATCGAGATTACAACCTGCGAATGAGTTGCGAGAGTCGCTGTAGAGAATGATTTACGAAAATGGCGCCTGAAAAGACACGACCCATCCAACATGCTAGATACTCACGATTGCCTTCTGTTTCAACTCGTATTAATATGGAAGTTCACACGGTTTCTTGTTGTTCGCGGATTGTGGAGAGGATAATAAATAAGTTCTTCCATTCAGACAAAAGATTTGTAAAAACCTAGGCTTTTATCCCGTTAATGGGAACATAATAGATTAAAAATCGACTTATAAGGGAAAGCTGGACAGTGAACCGATCCACTCAAAATGTGGAAGAAGAACGTCTTCTTATCGAATCATGCCAGAAAAGCGATCGTTCCGCTTTTGCGCGATTGTATAGACGTTATTCTCGTGACGTGTTCACGATGGCCATGCGAATGACAGGTTCGAGTGATGTCGCCGAGGAGGTTACGCAAGAAGTTTTTATTTCCGTTTTCAAAGATATAGGCCGTTTCCAATTTCAATCCGCGTTTTCAACATGGTTGTACCGGATCGTGATGCGGCGGGCGGCCGATTATTTTCGGAAAAATAAAAAGCATAACGAACACACATTGCCACTGACGAACGAA
>CAXXSM010000154.1:0-9811 GCA_963663405.2 bacterium
GTAGAGAGGAAAGTTTTAAGAAGGATTTGGAGGAATTTCAGGCTATTCCTATTGAAAAGTTACAGACTCTCATACCAAAACTCTCACAGATTTTTGCACAGACAACTCTTGAAGAAGAACACTTTGTACGAGAGCAATTGGCAAAGGAACTCGACCATGACCTAGCCTCCTTGGATCATGCCATTGACATCTTACGCTTTTTCGCGGTTATGTTCTGTCGGGAGAATTTTGCAAAATCAGACACCCCGGAAGAAATCATAGATGACCTTGTTGATATAGGATATATTGCTATTGAAAAGAGAAATGATCTGATAGTATGCTTATCTCTACTAAAGGAGCATGCAGAACATATTGAGGTGGTTCGTAGTAAGAGAAAACACCAAGACCTTTGTATCCCCTTTCTCACTGATATTGATATTGCTATCGACTTTCGCGCAATATTTAAAAATGATTATGATTTCACAAAGACCATCGACCAGTACAAAGCAGAATGCAATGGCATTGTCATTACACCTATAGTACGCTTGGGAGTAAAGGGCTCATCCACTGAGGAATTCGTATTTCAAATGAATGAACGTACTTTGGAAAAATTAATTGGACATTTGACTATAGCAAAGAAGAATATCGCTGCGGCACAGAAATATCTTAACATCGAATGAGGTTATCATGACGTACCCATTATTGAAAGACGAGCCCGTAGCCCATAAAGCTGAATCCAAGGTGCAGATACTCTCATTTCCTAACAAGAAGAATAAATCGACCAGAATTGTGTGGGGGCTTGACGATGCTACTAAAAGTGAAAGTCTATATGATCAAATTAAGGAAAAAGATCAAAATCTCGAGTACATCATCCGTAACGAATTGAGAGATTCATTTGCAGAGGAGTTTGCGGAAGTCAAGCATATTGCCGCGTTGAACACGATGCAAAAGTATCGAATTATTTCTTTACTCATATCGTCTATACTCGCTGGGGCAGCATTCTCCTTATTTATTGTTGCCTTCATTCTTCAGAACTTGGTATCACCATTCTTCTTCTTGTCAATAGGCCTATCTTTTTCTGGAGTTTCAATCGCTTGTCTCTTAGCGCTTCTGGAGGGGCATCGATATGACGAGTAAAAGCAATAAGGATAATAAAAAAGGTAAATTTAGCTGGTTCTTTCATCTCCTTGAAGCATTGAATAATTCAAACTTGACACGTTCACAAAAAGGCAACTACATATTTGATGGTCTTGCTGTGATTGCATTCATAGCATTTCTATTTACTAATACTGAGGGGTATCTTAAAGCAGTATGCTTTATTACGTTACTTATCTCTGGATTGTGGTGTCATCATATATCATTACCTCGTTCCAATCGATAAATAGCCGTCAAACAAGAGGCGTAGATTACTGCAAATCAACTTCGCAGACACGAATGATATAAGCTTCGAATTTGATAATATTACTTTCATACGTTCTAGATTATTATCTTTTCTTCTTGTTTATCATTGTGGATTTTCTCATTTTCGATAGAGAAATGACATTCGATCCATACCGCTCCAGCTTCTCGGTGAGAGTATCCTGCGCAAGATGAACGTATACCTCTGCAGTAGACTAAGTGGACTGATTCAACGCCTTCCCGATCATGGGGATAGATGTTACTCTTTACGATTGTCTACCAGAAATAGTAATAGATCGCTGTCATGATAAGGGCGGCGGCGGTCCACCAGAGCCATGTGTTTGTGGCCCATACAGCTCCACCTTTTCCTGTTAACATTGAACGATCCCACATAAACTCGACTGGCTGCCGCCGGTTGGCGCATAATACAAGAATAAAGAATGCGATAAAGAGGAGAACCAAAACGGCGATCGTCTCCGGGCTCCAAACCGCGAGGAGCGCGATGGGAATCACCAGGATTATGCTGATTATCAGATCGGCGATCAGAGGCCGGTTTTTGGAACAGACCGCCATGAAGAGGATCGCCATCATGGTTACGACTCCCGCGAAGACCAGTGGGTTTTCTAGATTTTCGGGGAGAAAGCGGATGTCGTAATCAGCGAGAATCGTTTTACCGATGATGAACGGAATCGTGAGTATTGACAGCCAAAGGCAAGCGAGCGCGCCCCGCTTCGGCGCTTGGGGCCAGAGGGCGGCGCTGAGGAATACGATCACGACGGGGGAGGCCATAGGAACCCAGATATCCTGCGCATAGCGGAACAGGTTTTCCCATTTCATGACCAGAGGCGCGATGCAGGCTCCGATTAACAACGCGATCCCTCCAGACCACCGGCCCACGCGGACCAGCGTTTCTTCGGGAACTTTTTTCTGGTTCCAGCGCTGGTATAAATCCAAGGTTACTAAGGTGGATGTGGAATTCACGAGGCCGGAGATGGTGGACATGATCGCGCCTACAATCGCCGCCGCCACCAATCCCCGCAGGCCGGTCGGAACGACGGCGCTGACCATCATGGGGTAAGCGGAATCGGTTAGGACCAGATCGGGATTGATGACTCGATAGACCATGCCGGGGAAGGTGGTCGCTAAGGGTAAGAGAATTTGCAGCCCCATCGCGACTAAGATTCCCATTTTCGCGTGCCATTCACTGCGGGCCGCGAGGCATCGCTGGTTGATGTATTGGTTATTGGCGTAATACCAGACGTGGACGGTGAGGAGCATAATCGCTAATGCGGTCCAGGGGACTTCATGGTCGGAGGGAGTGATCAAGTGCGCGCGTGTTCCTTCCCCTAAGATGGCTTGGTAATCCCACCCGATCATGGACATCCCCGCGAAGAAGACGTATAGGCCTCCTCCCATAAGTAATATGCACTGGAACGAACTGGTCCAAGCGACTGCTGTGAGTCCTCCATAGATCGTATAAAGACCCGTGATGAGGGCCAGCGCCCAAACCGCGTAGAGTTTGGGGAATCCCCACATGACCTCCAAGGCGTAACCGCCTGTGTAAAAAACTACGGCGAAATTGACGAGGACATAACTTAGAATCAGTAAAATCGCGTATAAGGTCCGGGTTTGGCTTCCGAACCGCTTTTCAAGATATTCCGGCATGGTAGTGATTCGATTGCGGTAATAGAGGGGAATGAAAATCCATAGCAGCAGGCTGAGAGCGGGGAAAACCGACCATTCCCAGTTGGCTACCGGCATACCCAATTTATACGCGTAGCCGACTTCACCGACAAACTGTTCGGAACTGATCCCCGCCGCGACGATGGAAAAACCGATCGCGTAAAACGGGAGCCGGTTCCCGCCTCGAAAATAGCCGCTGACAGTTTTTCGTTGTTTCCGTCCCGATAGGAAACCAATCGCCACGACCAATACGAAATAACCAATAAAAAATGTGAAATCAATTCCATTAAACATGGAATGGCTCCTTCCATCCCCAAAATGTGCGCTAACTGAAACTTACGGTGTCGATTCGCAGGCTTGCCGGAACCGGGCGGCGGCGGCTTCGATTTCCTCATTGGTGGAATCGATGTTGATTCCGAACGCGGTACCCAGTCCGGGATCGACGACGCCGACGCTTAAATTGATGGAACGCTTTAAGAGATCTTCGGATCGGGGGAAATCCGCGAATGAACAAGGTCTGTTAAGTGATTGTAAATGCCGGATTAGATGATCCATGTTGAATGAGACATGCCATCCGGTATTGTCGACCGTGAATGTGTTCAACGTTTCCGCCACTTTCGCCGCGCGTTCCTGTGTTTCGAATTGGACGGTCAATACCGTCGCGCATTCCCCGTCCGGATCGTGAATCGTGCGGAACGAAACGCCGGGCGCGCCGGTGATGGCGTCTTTGAATTGTTTCTTCTTTTGGCGCAGGGTTTGAACGATGCGTGGGAGTTTTCTGGACTGGGCTAAGGCGAACGCGCCGGTCAATTCGTTCATACGGAAATTGAATCCGATGTTGCTGGGGGGCGCGATTTGCACGGACGCTTCTTTTCTCTTGTATCCCTGATCGGTCATGCTGAAGGCGTATTCGGCGTATTCATCATTGTTGGTGATTAGCATACCGCCGTCACCCGCTGTGATGGTCTTGAAAATGTTGAGAGAAAAACCACCGAAAGCGCCGAAATTGCCGACATGTTTTCCATGATAACTTCCCCCGCATGCTTGGCAGCAATCTTCGATCACCACCAAGCCTTTGCGTTGGGCGAGATCCATGATGGCGTCCATGTTACATGGATTCCCCAAAACGTGGACCGGCATAATCGCTTTTGTTTTTGGGGTGATCCGCTTCTCAATATCCTGGGGATCGAGGCAGAGGCTGTCATCGATTTCCGACAGAACCGGAACGCCTCCCAAGAAGATCACCGCGCCGTATGACGCAATGAATCCATAGGTGGGAATAATCACTTCGTCGCCGGGCTGTATGCCGATCGCTTTCAATGAAATCAAGAGTGTGCTGGTGCCCGAATTAGTCGCCACACAGTATTTCGCGCCGGTAAAGTCTGCGAATTCTTGTTCGAACGTGTAGACTTTCCGCTTATACTTTGTATCGCTCAGTTCGCCATAGCGGAACGGATAGCCGCTTTCCAACACATCGAGCACTTCCTGTTTTTCTTCTTCACCAATCCAATATGAGCCGGGTCCCGCCATTGTTGTCTCCTTGTTTTTTTAGAGTTTGCCTAATAACTGGTATATACCAATCACCGCTTGATCAACCATCCGGTCACCTGTTCCAGCTTCGGCCAGGAGTCCGTAATCGGCTCCATAACCGCCTTGGGCGGCGGCTTCGATGCTGGGGAAATAGGAGTACATACCGTTGGTGTAGCCGACGAAAAAGGTATGTTTTACCGGCGACTTTTGGAGTAAGTCAACTTGAAAGTCATCGAAGAATTCACCGGGGAATCCCCCCCATGCAATGGAGTTTCCCAGCATGAGAATCGAGACATCCGCTTCCAGAGTGTGTTCTTTGGAGTCTAGAAACTTTTTGAGTCCCTCTTCGCTGAAGAAGCCGTTCAGCCGGTCTGTGATGCGGGAGTCGCTCAAGGGATGGCGCAGGCCGAAGGAGACCGGTTTTTGTTGATATCGGATCGTCCAATCGTCTTGTTCGATGGGAACGCATCGTTGGGCGATTTCTATTACCTTGCGGGCGGCTTTTCCCCCTTCTTCCACTAATTTTTCATAGGCGGAAGTGTCTTCTTGAAGGTAACCGGCGAAATAGGGATTGATATCGCCGCAACCGCCTTGCAGGAAGATACATTCACCGTCCAGCGCTTTGTTGACATCCGCGCAGATGATCCCTGGAATATCCGCCGAAACTCCCTGGCTTCTGCCGCCGGAAATGACTGGATGGCACGCGTAGTGGACTACGGTCGCGAGGAGTTCCTCTTTCATATTCCGGATTTGAAGAACATGAATACGTTGATCGATCGGCTGTGTAAACTTGCGATCGAAATTACTCCATAGCATCGTAACGCTGCCGTCTTCATTAATGAGCCGCCGGTCGTAGGTGATATCGGCTTCTCCTACGCCGATTTGAAAACAGACCGGTTGCATTTGGCTTAGCGCTTGTTCGATAGATTGGTAAATCTTTTCCGCGATCGTTTCATTCCAGGGCGTTGGATCGTCGATTTTACCTAGAATGGGCGCCGCGTGAGAATGGGTCGCGGTAAGGAACATATAGTCGATTCCAAACTCTTCGGTCAGCCGTTTACGGATAGTGTCCGGCCAATGGCCCATTGGGATTGTTCCTGAATCGAGCGATATGATAGCCGCTTTTGATTGCCCATCGTCGAATACAATGGACCGGCAATAGAGGGAATCGAATATACTTGTATATGTGGTTCCTTTACGGACCGAATAACCGTACAACTGCATAGGCGTGTTGGGGGTGATATCGGTTTTTCCAATCCCCACTTGGATCGAGTCCGCCGGATACGCGGGGGTTATGGCGAATGAGAAAAACCAAATGGGTATACATAGAATGATTAAGTTGCGTGTTGTCATAGTATCCGCTCCTGGATTTATGGATTCGCTACGAGACGGAATTCGTCCCGCAAGGCGATTTCATCGCTGCTATGGCCTATCATCACTTCAAACCGGCCGGGTTCCACTACCCGTTCGAGATGGCGGTTAATCAGTGATAAATGATCAGGGCCCAGCTCGAATTGGATGGTTTTGGATTCACCGGGTTTCAGCCGGATTTTCTTGAAGCCTTTCAATTCCTTTACCGGTGTCGAAACGGTGCTGATTGGATCGTTGATATAGAGTTGAACGACATCGGCTCCTTCGCGGCTTCCTGTGTTTTTGACAGTACATTCCACGCCGACTGTTCCTCCAAGGCCGGTTTGTTTGGGGGAAACGCGCAGATCGCTGTATTCGAACGTAGTGTAACTCAGCCCATAACCAAAGGGATAGAGGGGGGAGGGATCCATATCGACGTATGGTTTTCCCCATGCGTTTTCAAGCCAGTATTTTTTTGAGGGGGGATAATTGTAAAACACCGGCAATTGCCCCACATGGCGGGGGATGGTGATGGAGAGATGGCCGCTTGGATTGACATCTCCGAATAGAATGTCAGCGACTGCGAATCCGCCTTTTTCACCGGGAATCCACGCTTCGATAATGGCGGGGATATGCTTGGCGATCCAGCGTGTGGCGAGGGGGCGGCCGTTGATTAGAACGACAACTGTGGGCGTGCCGGTTTGATAGACCGCTTGTACCAATTCCTGTTGCAGGCCTGTTAGTTCCAAGGTGGCGGAATCGTAGCCTTCTCCATCGGTTCCTTGTTTATTGGGAGCGTTCCATTCGTTTTCGCCTAAAACAACAACGGCGATTTCCGATTGTTTCGCCGCTTCGCAGGCTTGTTCGATTTCGTTTCGTTCTTCGCCGGTTACATCGCATCCTTGCACATAACGGACTTTCGTATCGGAGGAAACCTTCGCTTGGATTCCTTCCAGAACAGTAGTGATTTCCTGGAGAACGTGAATCGATGTGTAATCGCCCAGTTGATTCTTTTCGTGATCGGCGTTGGGACCAATGACGGCGATGGATGAAATCTCTTTGCTGAGTGGAAGCAATTGGTTATCGTTTTTGAGGAGAACAATCCCTTCCTGGGCGGCGCGATAGGCGATTTCTTGATGCTCTTTTGAATGGACGATTTTTACAGCGCGATCGGGATCGACAAACGGTTGTTCGAACAAGCCCAACCGGAATTTTTGGCGTAGAATGCGCCGGACCGCCCGGTCGATGAGGGCTTCTGAAATTCGTCCCTCTTCCACATTTTCAATCAATGGCTTCATGTACGCTTCTTCGTATGATATGCCGACATCGACGCCCGCTTGGAGATTGATGACGCCTGCTTGTTTCTGGTTTTCCGCAAGACCTTCGTATATAACGGTGGTCAAGCCTCCGCCCTCGCAGAGAACCAAGCCTTCGAATCCCATTTCGTGGCGGAGAATGTCCGTGAGAAGGAACGAGGAGGAATGCGCCGCGATTCCGTTAATGGCTGGATAGGTCGCCATGACTCCCAGCGCGCCACCCTCGCGAATCGCCGCCTCCCACGAGGGTAAAAAGACGCTGCGCAGTTTCCATTCGGAAATCTCCATCGCTCCCCGTTCCAAACCGCTGACCGGTTGGCTTTGGCCTGGATAGTGACAGAATCCGGCTACGCAATGGTCTTGAGAGGTGAGATCGTTTCCTTGTATCGCTTTAACGATTTGTTTGGCGATGCAGGAGATAAGATAGGGATCTTCGCTGTACGCTTCCTCGTTTCTGCCGAGGCGGGGATCGCGGATGGGTTCGATAACAAGGGTGAAGAGTTGGTGGATTCCAACCGCCCGGGCTTCTTTGGCGGCGATGGCGTAGATAGATTCGACTAGATCCATGTTCCATGCGCTGCCAATGGCCAAGCCTTCGGGAAAGATGGTTCCATTTGAGCACATTAAGCCGTGGGTGCCTTCCTCGGTTTGGAGAAAGGGGATTTTTAGGCGTGTTTGTTGGGTGGCGATTTCTTGAAGGAGGTTAAAGAATTCCGCTTGTTGGCGCGTGCCTTCTAGGAGAACATGATTGGCGAATGTGAAGAATCCCCCGCCCGGTCCGAAATCGTCCCGCGCTGTGCCGTCGGCGAATTTTTTGGCGAATTCCATTTTGGCTTCCGGGGTTCGCCCCAGATCTCCAATGTAGGAACAGGGCATATTCATTTGGCCGATTTTTTCTTTGAGTGTCATCCGGGAGAGAAGGTCCTCCACCCGTTCATCGATTGACAGGGTTGCGTTTAAGTAATCCGGTTGTTGGGCTGGGACGATGATGGGAGCGCATAGAAGCGGAATGAATAGGGTGATGATGGCGATTGAATACGTTTTCATGATCTCTCCTTCGTGAGTGTTTTATTTCCTGTAAGTGATTCTTGTAGGGTAGGCCGCGTCTTTATGAGGCGCAATATTCGTGATCCACCCTACCGCAACTAGCGATAGGAACAATCAATGTTTTCAGAAATCATTTATCCACTATATAATGAGTAGATTCTCCAAAACAGTTATTATTTAAATCTATGTCTTTAAGCGGGATATCCCAATTAAAGAGAGAAAAACGCCTGTCTTTCTGAATCGTAGGGAATTTTCTCATAACCGTTCATGTCAAGTCAAGCGTTCTCGCTTAAAAACGATTATATTTATGGATGAATGGGATATCGGTCAAGTAGACTCATGGAATAATTTAGAAGATAATGAATTGAGATTCTTACGCGTATGAAATGGGGATTTCAATGATGAGAAATTGTGGGCAAATCGCGCTCGGATTCTGTTTGATATTCTTTGTATCGTCTTGCGGCCAGGAGCCGTCTACGCCAGCGGAGTCCGATAGCCGTTATTCGATCGCCACCATCGTTAAGCTGGATGGGATCGCCTGGTTTGAGCGGATGCGTGATGGTGTGAAGAAATTTTCTGAAGATACAGGGCATCGATGTTTTCTGTTGGGACCTCCCCAGGCGGACGCTGCGTTGCAAGTTCAAATCGTGGAGGATACGATCGCGCAGGGCGTTGACGCGATTTGTATTGTGCCATTCTCGGTTGAAGCGGTGGAACCGGCGCTGAAGAAAGCTCGCGAGCAGGGAATCATTGTCGTTTCCCATGAAGCCTCCAATCAACAGAACACCGATGTGATTATCGAGGCGTTTGACAATCATGAATATGGCGCGCATTTGATGGATCACCTCGCACGGTATATGAATGGGGAGGGGGAATTCGCGGTGTTTGTCGGCAGTCTGACGTCGAAATCGCATAACGAATGGATCGATGGGGCGTTGGCCCGGCAGAAAGAACGTTATCCGAAAATGAAATTGGTGACGGAACGGATCGAGGAATACGATAATCAGAATACCGCGTACGAAAAAACGAAGGAATTGATTAAAACCTATCCGAATTTGAAGGGGATTCAGGGCAGCGCGTCGACCACAGCGGCCGGCGCCGGCTTGGCTGTCGAGGAAAGGAATTTACAGAACAAACTGTTTGTTGTTGGAACTGGATTGGTCTCACAAAGCCGTCAATATTTTGAAAGCGATAGTGTGAAATTGATTAGTTTTTGGGATCCATACGACGCGGGATACGTGATGAATAAAATCGCCGTAACGCTTTTGGAAGGCGGGGAGATCACCGATGGAATGGATCTCGGTGTAACCGGATATCATACGATCCAGCAAGATCCTGATAAGCCCAACTTATTTTATGGTTCCGCTTGGGTGGATGTTACCAAAGAAAATATGGATCAGTACGATTTTTAGCCATCCGTCATCTATGTCACAACCATTCATCGAAACAAAACACCTTTCAAAACGTTTCAGTGGAGTTCCTGCGCTGGACGATGTGTCTATCCGCTT
>CAXXSM010000155.1:0-18642 GCA_963663405.2 bacterium
ACTATTAATATGGATGATTCCATTTTACTGCTGGGCGCTGAGGATAATAATCAAATTACCGGTGGGCCAGTAAAGCATGGCCCACCCTGCGTCTGTTTCATTAAAAAGACAGAGAGTATATCAATCTGCTGTGTAAGGAAATTGAATTTTCGAGCCTGTAGAACAGAGGAAACACCGGCCGGGAAACGCCTGCCAGAAGGCCGCGATCGCGTTGATTCCTGTACAATGTCCCAGGCCGATTCGCTGGACATTATGACGCCGGAAAGCTTCGATGGTCTTGTGAAGCCGTTTCTCATTCGCATTGACGAGATGGAAGCCTCCCATAACGCAGTGAATTGGTCTATTGCCCGTGAGCGCTGAAATCCGCTGGAGCGTGTTCACAATACCGGAATGCGCGCAACCGGATAGAATCACAATGCCTGCGGAGGTGTCAAAAAAGATCGCCCGGTCATCGATCAATGGGTCCGGATCACGTCCCTCTTGATCGAGAAAGAACGCGCCGCCTGTGTCTTCATAGCTCGTTTCGCGTGGGATCTCACCGGTGATATAAATCCCATCGCTAAGAGGATGCGTCTCCTTGCTGACTCGGAGACGCGTCTCATCTTGACGCAGCGCCTGTAAGGTATTTTTAGGAATGCCTATATAACGCAATGAGCCATTGGTTTTGCTGTATTTAGGCAGTAGAGCGGTTGGATGAATGTCTACGTTTGCGTTCGGCGCGGTATGCAGCGCGGTTTCTAATCCACCGGTATGATCGAAATGTCCGTGGCTGATCGCGATGGTATCCGTTTGGGAAAGGTCAATCTTCATCTTTTCACTGTTTTCCGCGAATAAAGGGCTTTGCCCCGTGTCAAACAAAAGACGATTCCCGCCGGTCTCGATCCAGAAGGCGATTCCATGCTCTCCCCGTAGGTCTGAAGCGAACGCAATGGTGTTTTCCACCAATACCGTCACGCTGGTCGATCCATTGATTGTTTTTAACTTTTGGATTTTTTGTTCGTTCATTTTTCTTTTTTCCCGATTAATAACGCCGCGTCGATATATTGACCGCCCTCGTCTTGATGGCAGTGGATAGCGATTTGGTTGGTTCCCTCTCGCAGAGCGGAACCAAGCGCTTCGGTGACGTCGAAGCCTTCATACCGGTCGTTCCAGCGGTCCCGGCTCCATATTGTCTTGCCGTTGACATAGACTTCCGTCGCGTTGTCGTAATGAATCACCAGCGCCGCCCGGTCGTAGTTAGAGCCATCGTATTCAAATTCTTGACGCAGCCAGATATCTTTTCCCGTCCACGGTGTGCGAATGGATTCCTGCCAGCCGCCTTTCTGTCCGAATCCCGCGAGACCGGTCTTCCATGTGGAATCGTTGAATTCGGTTTTATTCCAATCCTGAGAAGGTTTTTGAGTGGTGTATCGCCAAGGTTTCGCCAGGGCATCATCGGGGAACGCTCCGATCAGCACGTGCCATTCGGGTTCGCTTTTTTGTGTCTCCAGCGGAGGATTCTTCTCATACGCCGCCTCCCGTGAAAGGAAGGAATGCAGTTTTTTCGCTTCGAATTTTGGCGACCGGTCGAAATAATAGACACCGTTTTTTTCTTGTTCGACATCGGTCAGCTGGGTATAGCAGAATCCGAAAAAATTACGGTTGACCATCTGCGCGTCCGCGAGACCGGCGAAACGTTTGTAAAATTCCAATTTCGATTCCGGCTCGTTTCCATATCCCCATGCGTTTCCTTCTTCTTTTTCAAACCAGCCGATGCCTCCATATTCACTGATGAAGAATGGGATTCCTTGGATTGATCCACCGTACCGGGATGGTATGGACGCGGCTTCGAAGCGGCTGCGCCATCGTTCGTGTAATGTGACGGGATTTTGGTCGTAATCATGCGTGTCTAATAATTCCGGATCGGGGACGCTGTGGCTCCAGCCGCTTGTGTCAAGTACAGGACGTGTGGGATCCAGCGCGCGGGTTAGATATACGACAGCGTTCTGAATATTTCCCGCTTCCTTTGGGGTTTCGTTGAAAGGACACCAACCGATGATGGAAGGATGATTGCGGTCGCGGTGGACTAGTTCCACCCATTCCTGAATGTAGGGGACATCAACGGCTGGATTGGCGTAATCCGCGCCGAAACTGGGATACTCTCCCCATAACAGGTAACCGAGTTTGTCCGCCCAGTAGAGAAAGCGGGGTTCAAACACCTTCTGATGCAGACGCGCGCCATTGAATCCAACGGCTTTGGAGAGTTCGATATCTTTTTTCAGCGCAGTGTCGCTGGGCGCGGTCCAGACTCCATCCGGGTAGAATCCTTGATCTAAAACCAGCCGTTGAAAAACGGGTTGGCCATTGATCAAAATCGCCGCGCCTTCGATCGCGATCGTGCGAAGTCCAAAATAACCCTGTACTTCATCAATCACCTCATTCTCCCGCGCGAGAGTCAGTTTTAGATCGTACAGGAAAGGATCGTCCAACGACCAAAGCCGCTTCTCGGTTAGATTTAAAACGAGATGATTGTTGCGCCAGGCGGCGGGTGTTTTGGCCCATGCGGTTTGTGAGTCATCGGCGTAGGCGCGGGCGGAGACCGTAAGACCTTGTGAGGGACCGTCCAACTCGACCTGTAAGATGATCCTGCCATTGTCTGGATCGGGAGTAACGCAGTAATCGCTGATGAATGTGGAACCGGCGCCTTCTAACCAGACGGTTTGCCAGATTCCCGTGGTGCGGGTGTAAAAGATGCCTTGACTTTTTTCTTGTAAGGATTGCTTGCCTAACGGCTGCAGGCGGCTGCGTGTGTCGTCGAAGGCGTGAATAACGACGGTGTTTTCACCGGATTGCAGCGCTTGGGTAATGTCGAACGCGAACGCGGCGTTCCCCCCGCGATGGTTTCCAATGTACTTTCCATTGATCCAGATACGCGTAAGCCAATCACACGCCCCAACATGAAGCCGGATGCGTGGGGCTGACCATGATTCGGGAATTGTAAAATTGCGGCGGTACCATACGTTTTTCACGAAGCCTTTTCGTTCGATTCCGGAGAGTTTGCTTTCCCGGCAGAAGGGAACAACGATAGTTTCGGGGTATGATTCCGCTGTAAGAAACGATTCATCCTCATTGTCATCCGTCTCGGCGAATTCCCATACGCCGTTCAGATTGAGCCATTCTATTCGTTGTACTTGTGGCGTGGGGTGTTCCGCCCGTGGTATGATGTCCGCCTGCGCAGAAAGAGTTCCAAGAATAATTGCAACGCCCAGCGCCGCCATGAATATGAATTTGAAGTAAGAATGTGATCGTATCTTATTCATTGAATAATCTCCTACTTGTATGGATTGTCATGGGTATAGTGAATCGTACTCGTCTTGCTTTGATGAAGGTAGGCCGATCTGTCTTTGAAGCGAAAAATAGAATTAAGTTGGAATTGTTTGTGAATTCGCTGACGACTGTTGTTCTTCCGGTTTTATATCTTCCGATTGTTGAAGAGCGTATTTGAGGGTGATTGGTCCTATGATCTGATTGACTGCGATGACTGCTACAACGATGGTTTTTAAGTTCTCTCCCCATTGAATGTTTTCCAACTGCAAAATTGTGATCAATCCCAAACTGACTCCAGCCTGTGGAAGAAACGCCATCCATAATGTGTTAGGTGACCGGATCGATTCGCCCGACACCCGCAGTCCTATGGATGTGGATAAATATAGAAACACCATACGGGCGGCGACTAGAAAAATGGTAATGAACAACGCGGACGACAGAGCCGCCAAATTGAGTGAGGCGCCGGTCAGGCAGAAAAAGACAACGTAGATGAGTAAAGCGATTTTTTCGATCATTTCGATCAGCGCTTTACCTCGGTTGGAGGCGTTTGTGACCCAAAATCCGGCGGTGATGCAAATAATCAGAGTATCCAGATGAAAGTTCTTCGCAGCTTCGGAAATCAAGTATGAAAACGCAAGAATAAAAAGAACGGGATCGGTTTGAATATATTTGAGGTATAAAGACACGAGGATTCCAGCCACTATCCCCGCGCCGAAGGAGAGAAAAATCTCTTCACTAATCTTGCCAAGAAATCCAAATTGAAAACCTCCTCCATGATCCATTAATTTCAGAATGGGTATCAGCAGCGCGAAGAGAAAAATTACGAGAACGTCTTTAATGACGGCGACACCTAGAGTGATCTCCGGCGCCGTTCCCTTCGAGCGAGTTTCTGTAATGATCGCGACGGTCGTCCGCGGGGGATTGAGCTGTGGCGATGATTCCAAACACCATCGAAGCGCCCACCCGACTCGATATGGGTAGCGTAGACAGAACGGGCAGCCATTGAATGATATAAAAAAATACCGCTGAAGATAGTAGGAAAACAAGCGAGATTTGAAAAAATGTCAGGCAGGCGATCCCACGCCAGCGGCGCTGGATAGAAGAAAAATGGAGTTCTCCCCCGGCGGTTAGCGCGATCAACGCCAAAGCGATCTGGTCGATGAGCGCAAAGTTCTGAATGCTGGATTCTGTGATGAATTTAACGCCAAAAGGGCCGAGAATCATCCCTGTGATTAGATAGCCGGAGATTCGCGGCAGTTTAACATGAACAAGCAGTTCTCCTAGCAGGTAGCCGGAGAGGATCACCATACCGAACGATAATGTAAGCAATCCCGCGTCATTCGAACCGCTTTGATGGGGATAAAGGCGCGCAATGCCTACTAACGTTAACATCAGAACGAATGCGGCGAATCGTGTATACATTCATTGTACCATATGAAGGTGTAGAAAAACGTCTTGCTCTTGGCTCCTATTTTATACTCTTTAATAATCCTGAAATGGATCGCGGGGTTCGGCGGCGTCCATTTCTTTCATCCATTCGGTGAATCGTCCTTTCATTTTTTTTAGCATTTCCGGATTCCGGCTAGACAGATCATTTTGTTCTCCCAGATCGGTGCTAAGATCGAAAAGACCTGATCCTCTGGAGGAGTCGACCCATTTCCAGTTTCCCACTCGCGCCGCTTTGTCACTACGGCGTCGCCAAAACATCTCATTTCGTTTTGATTTCCGTTCTCCCGCCAACACCGGCGCCATATCAAAACCATCGTAAATAATATTGCTGGGAAGTTCGCAGTCAGCCGCGTGGCAAAGGGTCGGGAGAACTTCCAACGTTGTTAGGAATTCATCACACACGGTTCCTTTAGGAATCCTATCAGGCCAACGGACAATGCAGGGTACACGTAATCCCCCTTCGAACATCCGTGATTTCCCTCCGCGCAAAGGAGTATTGTCCGCCGTACCTGAACCGCCATTGTCGGAGAGGAAGATCACGATAGTGTTATCATAGATTCCTTCTTGTTTCAGTGTGTTTATAATGTTCCCGATCGATTCATCCATGCAAGTGAGACAAGCCATGTGATCAATGCGCTGTTGTTTTTTCGCATCGTTGGTTTTGGGATATCGTTCCACATATTTTTGGGGAACTTGAACCGGTTTGGGTTTTTCCAACACCGACGCAATGTGGGGCGCGTTGTATGGGACATAACAGAAAAACGGCCGGTCTTTGTTCTTACGGATAAAACGGATCGCTTCCCGCTCAAAGAGATATGTTGTATAGGTCCCTTTATCTTCGGTGGTAGGATTGTTATTGCGGAACATGGAGGGGACGCCGTAACGTTCGTGTGTGTAGTAATCGATCCCGGTGTTGACATAGCCGTAGAATTCGTCGAATCCGCGCTGGAGAGGTAGAAAACGTTGTTGCATGCCTAAATCCCACTTGCCGAAAATACCGCTGACGTATCCTTTTTGTTTCAGGATGCGAGGAATCAATATTTCGCGGACATCCATACCCAAAATTTTTTCGGGGGAGATGGCGTACTCTTCGGGTGGATACTTATACCCATAATCGACTTTATCGTTGCGGAACATATCGCAGGTTCCATTCCGCTGCGGATAGCGTCCAGTCAACAGGCTGCCCCGTGAGGGTGTGCAGGCGGGCCAAGTGACATAGAACTGCGTTAACCGCACACCTTCTTTAGCCAGTTGATCAAGATAGGGAGTGATGATTTCCTCATTACCGTAACAGCCTAAATCATGATATCCCTGGTCGTCAGATACGAGTAAAAGTATATTGGGCGGGCGTTTCGTTCTCGCGCTTGCTTTTCCCGTCAGGTACAATCCGAGAGATCCCATGCTGGCAGTAGATAGGAAATGACGGCGGTTGAATGAATCCAGTTTCATCATGACTCCCCTTTGTTCCATTTTTTATTGTCTCCACGATAAAGAATTCATTGTGATCGCGCAAGATTGATGAAGAAGATTCCATTTAAATCAAATTTCAGACCTCCTGAGCTGGGCCGGGGGATTCCGTAGAGTTGATGATTTTGGCAAGATACCTTTTTGGGGATAAAAACGATCGATCCAAAAAGGAGCCCGGTTGATGCCACAAGGATTCTTACCCCACTTTGCCGATGTCGAGGAAGGCTACATCACCGATGTACTCTCGTACCGGAAGCAGGACGGTTCGGTCTATTATTTTCATGGCGCCTTTCCTATTTACACGCATCCGGAAACCGATCAAAAGAGTTTCCGTTTGATTACCAGTCAGTTTGTCGTGAACGGGCAATGCACGCAAATGGAGATTGTCCGAGCGTTTGGCGTGAGCGCGATCAGCGTGAAGCGGTGGGTCAAGAAATACCGGAAAGGCGGAGCGGCGGCGTTTTTTGAAACGCCTCGAACGCGAGGCGCGCATGTCTTGACAAAAGACGTCCTCCAGCAAGCGCAAGAGTTCTTGAACGAGGGGCTCTCTCGAGCGGAGATCGCCGATCAGTTGGGCCTTAAGCGGAATACGTTGAATAAGGCGATCCAAGCCGGCCGCCTGGTGGAGCCGCTAAAAAAAACGATGCCGGAGGCCGCCCGAAAAGCGAGCGAAGCGTAGAAGACAGCCAAGCGGCGATGGGGATGGGCTGTACGCGAATGGTGGAGCGGGTCTGCGCGGCGACCGGGCAGTTGGAGGAAGCCCCGACTCGTTTCGAGACGGAATTGGATGTGGCGCAAGGCGGCGTGTTATGGGCGATGCCCGCGTTACTCGCCAACGGGCTGCTGAAGAATGTCTCGAAGAACTTTTCTCTCCCCAAAGGATTTTACAGTTGCGTCCACATTTTTATTGTGTTGGCTTTCATGGCGTTGACGCGGATCAAAACGCCGGAACAGTTGCGCTATCATCCCGCGGGGGAAGGGGGCAAGTTACTGGGCTTAGATCGAATTCCCGAAGTGCGGACCCTGCGGGAAAAAATCAAAATTCTCGCCCAACCAGACCAGATCAAAGAATGGGGGGACGAATTGTCCCGGGAGTGGATGGAGGCGGATCCGGACGCGGCGGGCGTTTTATATGTCGATGGTCATGTCCGCGTCTATCACGGTTCGCAAACGAAACTGCCCCGCCGCTATGTCGCGCGTCAACGATTATGTTTGCGTGGACTCACCGACTATTGGGTGAACGACGGCGAAGGCCGCCCCTTCTTTGTGGTGAGCACTCCATTCACCACCGGCTTGTTGGATCGGCTCAAACAAGACATTGTTCCACAGTTGCTAAAAGATGTTCCCCATCAACCCACAGCCGAAACCCTCGAATCCAATCCTTATTTCCACCGGTTCATCCTGGTGTTCGACCGGGAAGGCTATAGCCCTGAGTTCTTCGCTCAGATGTGGGATTCGCGGATCGCGTGTCAAACGTACCGCAAGTTTCAGGGAGAAGATTGGCCAGTTTCAGAATTCGAGACAGTGAATGTGCGTCTGCCTGGTGGGCATGAATCGCCGATGCGCTTGGCCGAGAGAGGCGTCTTTCTGGGAGGAAAAATCTGGGTGCGGGAGATTCGCAAGTTGGGGGATACAGGGCATCAAACCGCTGTGATCAGTACGGATTATACATCGGATGCGAGTCAACTGGCGGCGCATATGTTCGCGCGTTGGTGTCAGGAAAACTTCTTTCGGTACATGATGGAACACTTTCATTTAGATGGACTTATCGGGTATGAAACGGTCTTGCCGGATGAGACGATGAAAGTGGTGAATCCGGCCTATCGGAAATTGGAAAGTCAGATCAAAAGCCTGGCGGGGAAAAAGACTCGAAAGCAAGCGGAATTCGGCGCCCTTGTCCTAAAGGAATCCTCCGATCCGAAAGAGATCGAATGCTATGAAATCCAGAAAGGCGCCCTCCTTGAAGAGATCGGAGGGATGGAGAAACAACTCGATGAGTTCAAGCGGAGCCGGAAGCAAACGAAAAAGCATATCGCGTTTGTGGACTTGCCAGAGGAGGCAAAATTTCACCAATTGGCTCCAGCGAAGAAACAATTCATGGATACGATTCGAATGATTGCGTATCGGGCGGAAACGGCGATGGTGGCAATCCTGCGGGAGGTGCTGAGCCGGGGAGACGATGCGCGTTCGTTGGCGCGGGAAATCATGACCACCGAGGCGGATCTGATTCCCGATGAAGAAAAAGAGATTCTCACGGTTCGGCTCCATCACTTGACCAACCGCCTTTCCGATCAAGCCGCCCGTCATTTGGCCGCTCAATTGAATGAAACCGAAACCATTTATCCTGGCACGAATCTACGTCTCGTTTACCAATTGGTGTCAGATCAATATCCCCCAGATCAGGAGGCCTGAATTTATTAAAATTTACAAAATGGAATCGCTCCGATCATTTTGATAGCCGCTCTATCAACACTCAATACTTCGGATATATAATAGGTCTCGTCTTATACTTTTTCGGCATCTTTGACCTTAAATCAAAATTATGTATACGAGGAGATTGGGAAATGATAGAAAAACAAACCGCTGTTACCCGCCGTTCCTTTGTTCAAGCCACCACCGCCGGTTTGGCGGTGATGAGCGCCAAAACCGCGTTGGGCGCGTCTGCCAATTCCGCCATGACGATCGGATTGATCGGCTGCGGCGGCCGTGGAAACCATGACGCTGGCAATTTCGTACGTCATACAAACAGCCGCGTCACAGCCCTCGCTGATTTCTACCAAGACCGAATCGACAGCACGAAACCGAAATTTTCGGACGGTGATCCAAAAACATTCGTTGGTTATCAAGCTTATAAAGACCTGCTGGCTACTGATGTGGACGCTGTCATCATCACCAGCCCGCCCTATTTCCATCCAGAACATTTCGAAGCGGCTATGGACGCGGGGAAACACGTCTATCTGGAAAAACCGGTCGCGGTTGACACCGCCGGGGCGCATCGTGTGCTTAAAGCGGGAAAAAAAGCCGACGGAAAACTCACCGCGATGGTTGGATTTCAAACGCGATTCGCTCCTGATATGGTGGAAGCGGTCAAACGCGTACACGAAGGCGCGATTGGGGAGATTGTCTGTGGACACGGGCATTATCATTCCGGCTGGCTCGATCCCCGCCATAAGGAAACTGAAAGCGCGCAGGACCAGCGTATTCGCAATTGGGTTTTCGATATTGTGCTTTCCGGCGATATCCTGGTTGAACAGAACATTCATATTCTCGATGTCTGCAATTGGATTATGGGTACGCATCCGGAGAAAGCCTACGGTACTGGGGGACGGAAAATCCGCACTGCTGTGGGTGACACCTGGGATCACTATGGTGTGACGTTCTGGTATCCGGGCGGTGTCGAACTCGTTTTCGCATCAACCCAGTTTCTCCGTCTTGGGTGGGGTGACGCGGGGGAACGTTTTAATGGATCAAAAGGCGCTTTCGACGCGCTCGTAGGGCACGCCAAGATTCGCGGGGATCAGGAATGGTCCTATAACGGTCCTGAAGCGGACAACGAAGCGCTCAAAGTTCAGGCGTTTCATAAAAGCGTCATGGACGGGAAATTTTACAATGAAATCCCGCAAGGCGTTGAATCCACCCTCACCGCGATTCTGGGCCGTTCATCCGCTTACCGTGGCTCCGAATATACCTGGAAACAGATGATGGATGAAAACGAATGTCTCGATGCGAATCTGAAATTGTAAAAAAACGATGAAGAAGGAGCTGGACATGGAATCAATGGAACGGCGTGATTTTTTTAATACGATAGGCGCGGTTTCTCTCGGTGCGGCGGCGTGTGGCGCATTGGCGTCCACAAGCGCTGCGCAGGAGAAACCGGAAGAAAAAAAATGGGTACCTATCTCTGATCGAAAAGTACGTGTAGGGATTGTTGGGTATGGCGTCTGCAAGTTCGGCGCGCAATTCGGATTCCAAGATCACCCGAATGTGGAAGTTGTAGCGGTAAGTGACCTGATTCCCGAACGGCGCGAAGGATTGAAGAAAGCGTGCCGCTGTGATAAATCGTACGATTCGTTGGAAGAATTAATCAAAGATCCAACGATCGAAGCAGTCTTCGCCGCGACCGACGCGCCCAGCCACGCTAGGCACTGTATTGATACGCTTAATCATGGCAAACATGTCATGTCGGCGGTGCCTGCGGTCTATGGCTCATTGGAGGACGCCGAGCGATTGGTGGAAGCCGTACAGCGGACTGGACTCAAATATATGATGGCGGAGACGAGCTGCTACCGAGCGGATTGTCACGCTATGCGGCAAATCTACCAAGCCGGGGGATTCGGCAAACTCATCTATTCGGAAGGGGAATACTATCATTACGGTCCGACAACACTGGGATCATATAAGGAATGGCGGAAAGGATCACCGCCGCTCTGGTATCCAACACATTCGACGGCGTATTACATCGGTGTGACAGGCAAGCGGTTTACTTCTGTCTCCTGTGTGGGTTCAAGCGCCGGATTTGACGCTTATAAACCAGGCGCCAACCAGTACAACAACCGCTTCACCGATGAAGTGGCGTTGTTTCAAACCAGCGAAGGCGGGTCCTCGCGGATGCTCATGTGTAAAGGAATCAACGGTCTCGTTGTCGAAAGAGGACGGGTTTTCGGCGAACGCGGCTGGATGGATGGTGTTGACTATCATGGGCAAATGGAATCGCTGCCTGATCTCTCCCGCCCCGTCTTGCCTCCGGGTGTTTCCGCTGGGGGGCATGGGGGATCTCATGGCCGTCTCTCTAATGAATTTATTTCCGCCATACTCGAAGACCGCGAACCGTTGGTGAATGTCTATGAGGCCCTAGCCATGACCGTTCCAGGAATTATCGCGCACGACTCCGCGCTCAGAGATGGGGAGACATTAAAGATTCCGCAATACGATCGAACGGGGTGAGTTTCGATATCAGTTTTAGTCTGAATCTGGATAACCAAGATGAAAAGGATAGCCAGGATAAAAAAACTGTGATTACTAATTTTACCATTTGATGATCAATATCACTCTGATAATACCTATCCAGTATATCCTGGTTGTCCTGGCCATCCGGATTCAGACAAAAAAACGCAATTAATACATTAGTATTCACCGGTTTTCTATGTTGAATAGGAGCGCGGATTATGAGTTTTAACAGACGCGGTTTTTTGAAAACCACCGTTTCAACGGCTGTTTCCCTGGGCGCGCTGACGGAATCGAGCGCGTGGAGTTCCAGGAAGCGGCGACCGAATATCCTCTGGATCGTGGGCGAAAATCTGAAACTTGATCTGGGCTGTTATGGCGCGAAGAACGTTCATACACCAAATCTTGACGCGCTTGCGTCCGATGGAGTCCGTTACACCCGTGTGTTTTCAACCTCGCCGGTCTGCGCGCCCAGCCGTTCCGCTATCATGACGGGCATGTACCAGACGTCGACTGACACTCATAACATGCGTTCGCATCGCGATGATGATTACCGGCTGCCCGCCGGCGTACGTCCGTTGACGCATTGGCTGCAAGACGCCGGATATTTTACAGCGAACATCAAAACAATCGGCGATCGTATTGTTGGCACCGGCAAACTGGATCTCAATTTTGTCAACGAAGGGCCGATTTATCAATCGAGTGATTGGTCTTCGTTGAAAACCAGTCAACCGTTCTTCGCGCAAATTAATATGCCGGAAGTGGAATACGATATCTATGACCGGAAATCAGCGGAAAAACCGCGCGTCAAATGGGTTGGAGAAGACGAGCATCCAAAGATCGCGACGCCGGAAAACGTCACGCCTCCACCTTACTACCCAGATCACGAAATTACGCGCCAAGAGTGGGCGCGATATTTAAATTCTGTGTCGGGCATGGATGTTCGAATTGGATGGATTCTCGATCGGCTGCGTAAGGATGGATTAGCGGACGATACGATTATCGTCTTCTTTGCCGATAATGGTCGATTGGAAGCGCGAGGGATTCATTGGTGTTGGGATACGGGGCTGCATGTGCCAATGATCATTCATTGGCCGAAAAATTTTCCCCCGCCTCCACAATACAAACCCGGCGCCGTTAATGGGGATGTGATCAGTTTACTCGATATTACGGCCACAACACTTTGGATGGCCGGAATATCACGTCCCTTGGGAATGCAGAGCCGTCTCTTTTTAGGGGAGCGCGCCGATCCGCCCAGGACTTATGCTTTCAGCGCGCGCGACCGGATCGATGAAACCGTTAACCGGATCCGGTCTGTCCGCGAACGGCGGTATCATTACTTACGGAATTACATGCCCGAACAGGGATTCGCGTCCTTAAACCGTTATAAAGAAAAATGTTTTCTAGTGAAGCCGCTCATGCGTGAGCTACTCGCGCAAGGAAAACTGACCGGACCTCCAGCGGAATTGATGAAGCCGGCGCCTCCTGAGCAGTTATACGACACGGAAAACGATCCTCACGAGATTCGAAACCTTGTGGATTCCACCGATCTAGCGCATAGGGAAGCGCTAACGCGTCTCCGGGCCGCGTTGGATACCTGGATAGTGGAAACAGGAGATCAAGGATATTGGCCCGAACCTCCCGAAATCGTTGCGCCTTTTGAACGAGAGATGCATGAATGGTTTGGAACACCCGAATGGTATTCGAAATAACTTGAAGGGTGTCTAAGCGTCTTAAAAGTGTTTGAAACTTTCGATTTGAGAGTACTATAAGTGTAGTTAATCGCAATAGTATTTTTTAAAGAAGGAAAACGCAATGGATAGAAGAACATTTCTTAATGGCTCAATCGCAGCGGCTGCTTTGAGTTCGGTTCACACTGCCTCTTCAACGGAAGAACAATCAACAAAAGAGAACGCAAAGGAAAAAACGGTCACGATTCAACGGCGGATTCCAGTACGTCATGAGGTGGATGTGTTCGTGGCCGGTGGTGGCCCCGCTGGAGTGGCCGCGTCCGTCGCGGCGGCGCGTTTAGGGCTTCGCGTGTTTATGGCGGAGCGTCAAAATTGTTTTGGCGGGATGGGAACCGCCGCTCTCGTTCCTGTGTTTCAAAATTTCGGAGATGGAGTTAATCTCCTCGTTGGCGGCGCTGGGTACGATGTTCTGAAACGGCTTCAAGAAGCGGGGGGAACGGGCCCTACGAGCAGTGTGACTATCCGGGCGGAGGTATTGAAACGCGTATACGACCAGATTGTCCGCGAGGCGGGAGTGCAATTCACTTTTGAAACCCAGCTCATTGATCTCGAAACTGAATCGGATCGAATCAATCTGGCGATTCTTGCCGCGAAGAGCGGCGTTTTCGCTGTGAAGGCAAAGTACTTCATCGATTGTACCGGTGATGGGGATCTATGCGCGTGGGCCGGCGCCCCTTATGAACAAGGAGATAAAGACGGGAATGTTATGGCCGGCACACTGTGCAGCGTCTGGGCCGATATCGATTGGGACGCGGCGCGTAAATTCGGTATGGGAAAACAGGAATCGCTGCTTCCCACCGCATTCAAAGATCATGTTTTCACAAAAGAGGATCGTCATCTTCCCGGAATGTATCGTGTCGGGAATGAATTGGGTGGAGGAAACATCGGCCATACGTTTGGTGTGGATGGAACCGATGAACGTTCTGTCACGGAAGCGTTGGTGTGGGGCCGTCAACTCCTTACTGAATATGAACGGTATTATAAGGAATATCTTAAGGGCTATGAGAAAATGGAACTGGTCACCACCGGTTCAGCGCTGGGAGTCCGGGAGACCCGCCGGATCATGGGGGAATACGTGTTAAACTTAAACGATTTCAAAGAACGCGCTGTGTTTGATGATGAAATCGGCCGTTATTCCTATCCTGTGGATATCCATGCGTCCCGTTCGGGAGATCAAGCCTATCAAGAGTATAAAGTGGATTTCGATACCCTTCGTTATAAGAAAGGGGAGAGTTACGGTGTTCCCTATCGAACATTGATTCCAAAAAAACTGTCCAATGTCTGGGTCGCCGGACGTTGTGTGAGTACGGACCGTTATATGCAGAGTTCCATTCGAGTCATGCCCGGCTGTTATCTTACCGGTCAAGCGGCGGGAACCGCTGCCGCCCTCGCTGTGAAGAAAAAGACCGATACGCGGGGGGTGTCTGTTTCTGAATTGCAGTCCCTGCTCAAGAAGGCAGGGATGTATCTGCCCAACTGTTAATCCTGATCTGTTAAGTAACCATTCGATCAACACGATATCAGCAATTGCATGTTTTCATCCTTCTACGAATGAATCTATGAGTTGTCGTTCCGGAGATTGATATGAAGAATTTCCTTCTATTATTACTTATTTTGTTGTGCGCTGGTCCAGTTAGTCATGGATTAGATATTGGAGCGTTCACAGTTTTCGGGTGCGATTCGAATGGCGCGCAAGACGGCCACGCTCGATGGAACACTGGGCCCGTTGATGCCTGTTGGGATCTATTTGTATACAAGGGTGGATTTGCGCGGGATCGGTCCCAAGTAAGTTGGTTGAATGATCCCAACACGCGAGAGGTGATGCTGACGCTGGGCCCGGGAAGCGCGACGTATACATTTCATTTTGACAGCGATACGGATGTTCGTACTTTTGGCTTGAACTTATTTGGTGTGGACCGGAGTGAACCGGTGATATCCGTGTTTGCGCCGGTCACACTGGACGCGGACGAACCGGCTCCATTTCAAGTGAATTGTTCTAATCACACAATGGGATGGCCGTTGCGTGATACGCCTGGAGCGGGTGTTTTGAGTTATTCAGGCGCCAGGGATTCATTGTGGATTCACGAATCCAGTTCGGACGAGAAACGGTATACGATCACAGATTTTAAAATACTCACTCCCGAAGCGGCGGGAAATGTGGATTTCGTTGGACCAGGCGAGACAGAAGCAAGTGGCCGCGCTGATTACGTAGGGCAATTCACAATCACACAGGAACCGGATGACTCGGCGCCGCCGGATTGGCTGTTATGGCTTGGAACGGTGGGCGCCATGAAAATTGGTCCAAACAACCGGGACGGCGCATGGCGCCGGAAATATGAGACCGCGAATGTTCCTCCTTCATTTTCATTTCTCTATGATGGACAATCATCGGATGGATTCTTAAACGATTGGACATTCGAAGAGGAGCATAAACCGCTGGATGAAAATCGTATTTCCCATCAACTGACATGGCTGGATTCAGAAACCGGCTTAGAAGTATGTTGGAAAGGTCTGGAATACACGGATTACGAAAGTATTGAGTGGACAATATATCTAAGAAATACAGGCGATGCGGAAACCCCGATTATCGAAGAGATCAAAGCGTTGAATGTGGACTTACGCCGAAACCGTAACCAGGAATACACGTTGCGTCACTGGAAAGGAACAGATGTTAAAGCAGGTGATTACGCTCCCATGAAAACGGCTCTGGACGCAGGGAAACAATTGACATTCCGGCCAACTGGTGGGCGGATGACGGGAACCGCCGGAGAATGGCCGTATTACAACCTGGACGCCGGAGACGAAGGGATAATTTTTGTTGTTGGCTGGCCGGGCCGCTGGTTTATTGATTTCAATCGGGATAATAACTCTGGTTTGCGAGTGATGGCTGGACAGGAAGTTACGCATTTCAAACTGCGTCCTGGAGAAATTGTTCGCACGCCGTTGATTGTGATGCAATTCTGGCGGGGGGGCGATTGGATTGACGCGCAAAACGTCTGGCGGCAATGGATGATTGAGCATAACATTCCCCGCCGCAAGGGCGAAATGTTGCCTCTTCCAATGCTGAACGCTTGTAGTTCGCACCAATTCGCGGAAATGACCAAAGCCAACGAGAAGAATCAAATCGAGTTTATCGATTCGTATCTGAAGAAAGGATTTAAACTGGATCATTGGTGGATGGACGCGGGTTGGTATGTAGGCGCCGCTGAAAAAGGTTGGCCGTGGACCGGCACATGGGAAGTAGACCGCCGCGAACATCGGTTCCCAAACGGCTTGCGGGCGGTCAGCGATCACGCCCATCGTAAAGGAGTGGATATCATCGTTTGGTTTGAACCGGAGCGTGTGGCGGCGGGGACATGGCTTGCGTCCGAACATCCGGAGTGGGTTCTCGGAGGGACGAACGGCGGTTTATTAAATCTAGGCGATGCAGGCGCGTGGGATTGGGTTGTGAATCACATCGACCGGATAATCACCGATGAAGGGATCGATTTATACCGGCAGGATTACAATATCGATCCCTGGCCGTATTGGGTGAAAAATGATACACAAGACCGGCGGGGAATCACAGAAAATAAATATGTGATGGGGTATCTGGCGTTTTGGGATGAACTGCAACGGCGGCATCCAGGCATGGTGATTGATTCGTGCGCATCGGGTGGACATCGCAACGATTTGGAAACCATGCGCCGCGCGGTTCCCTTACTGCGGAGCGATTATTTATTTGAACCGGTTGGCCAACAGGGGCAAACGTACGCCTTATCGTTTTGGCTGCCGTTTCATGGAACGGGGTATTGTCCATCGAATTCATCCGGCTGGGGCTGGGGAACAGGCGCAAAGTCGTATGAACCCTATATCCGCCGGAGCAATATGTGTCCTAGCAATATAGCGTGTTTTGATTTCCGGTGGAAGTGGATGACACGCTGCTCATGAAACTGTATCAGGAATGGCTGGAAATCGGCCGTGATTATTTCGGTGACTATTATCCATTAATCCCATATAATCTATCTTCTACAGAATGGCTGGCATGGCAATTTAATTGTCAAGATACGCGAGAAGGTTTTGTGCAGGCTTTCCGCCGCGATCAATGCGTCTATACAAAGGCGCAGCTGCCTTTGCGGGGATTGGACGCTGGGGCGGTATACCGGATTAAAAATTATGACACGCCCAATCAAATACAAATATCTGGTAAGGAATTAATGGAAAGTGGATTAAACATTGAGATTCCTAGCAAGCCCGGCGCCGCGACAATTCAGTATCAAAAACTGCAGTAACTATGTATGAATCACCGAGTGAAATCTGAGGATTTATATAACTGTAATTGTTGATCCTGTTTTCGCGGATTCATAACAAGCGGCCAGGATTCGTTGATTACGGACACCGAGCTGCGCGCCGATCAAAGGTTCTCTGTTTTCGAGAATGGCGGCGCTGAATTCTTCGATCTCGGCCCGGTACATATTGACCGGTTCCGGCGCAATCACAATTCCCCCTCCACTATCTCTTTTTTGCTGAGCGTCGTAGGCCGAATGATCCTCTTGTATAAACGCGGTCATTTCTCCTGCTTCCCCTTGTCCGATCGTTCCTTGGGCAAGTATGCTGCCTTTCGAGCCGTAAAGTTCCAACCGATTTTTACTGCTTTCATCGGGAATGCAGAAATACGTGTCAACACTCGCCATCGCGCCATTCTTGAATGCCAACAAAGCTACGGCGCTGTCTTCGGATGCGTAATCGTGTACACTGTTGTTTACCATGCAACTGACATTTGTAATTTGACCAAAATACATTTCCAATAAATCAATGCAGTGTCCACCCATGTCGATCAATGAGCCTCCCCCCCCTACCGCTGGATCTTGCCGCCAGGCGTTTTCCATGGATGGATACCAACAGGAAAGCTGCGCCCGTCCATATACCGGTTTGCCGATAGCGCCTTCATTGACCATTTGCAGTGCGGCTTGGTGCTGCGAATGAAAGCGCATCATCAAGGCCGTTCCTAACCGGACTCCTGCGCTCAGGCATGTATCCCGCATCAATTCCGCTTCCTCAACGGAAAAGCCGAGGGGTTTTTCGCAGAGAATATGTTTCCCCGCTTTGGCGCTGGCTAAAACCTGTTGGCAGTGAAGGTTTGCCGGGGTAGCGATGTAAACCGCGTCGATCGAAGAAGAAAGCAGTTCCTCTATACTGGACATAGGCTGAGCGTTACACTCATCCGCTGCGGATTGATTGATTGCTGGATCAATATCATACACAACGGATAAATCGGCGTTCTTTGCTGGAAGTATGCCTTCTGGGATGGTTCGCCGCCGGGCGATTCCGCCGGAACCAATGACTCCCCATCGTACAGTATTCGTCATTTTGAACTCTCCTTCTTCATCTCTTTCAATAAACCGGCAGCGGCGTCACACCAAAGAATGGGAGTTTCGGGCGCTAAAGGCGCGCTGCTATAAGTGGCTTCGTAACCGCCCTCATCGTAACCGCGTGGATGTGGAACATATCCCATGGATCCACCTGTCAAACCAATCACCCAAGTCCAATCCATCAATGAATGATTTTGGATATCGTTGCTGATTTCAACAAAACATTCCGCAGGAAGACCGGTGATCCCCACTGGACCCAGGCGAAGCGCGATAACTTCGGACGGACGGCTCTTTTCTTCGAGTTCCGCCAAGCGAATGATACCACGAGGCGTCAATTCATTGAAATTCCGCTTCTTCGCTTGTTCCGGATCTTT
>CAXXSM010000156.1:0-15608 GCA_963663405.2 bacterium
TAGTCGTAGAAAGGAACTCATTCGTATGAACGAACGGCGTATCATTCTATCGATATCGGTTCCCAAGATACCTACTGATTTCGAATGGCTGCGGCAAATCGGGGAACGACGGGCGCAATGGATTCCCTCCGATTGGCCAGTAGATTTAGAATTAACCGCCGATCGAAAAGGCGTAACCGGTCATCTCGGTGAAAATACACCGATCGACCAGATCGAAGCGTTGCGGGAACAGACAGAAGAAATCGATTGCCCATTACGCTCACTCTATCTTCCTTTCGATCCAACCTCCGATCCAGGAACGATTGGTAATGAACTCTCCGCAGTGAATGGCTGGACCGATCTGGCGGGTTATACAGGAATTTCTTTGATCCGTCTCCGGCTTATTTCGCCTTGCGATCGTTCCCTGCTGGATCCTGAAAGCCCGCTGCGGCTGACGATCAACTACATGCGGGATAATAACATGCGAATCGCCCTATCGACTCCCGGAACGATTGAATCAGCCATGGAAGAACTCATCAATTCGTACCCCCAAGAAGAGAACGTAGGATTCGATCTAGAAGCGCCGTCTCTTGATGATATTGACTCGATCGAAAAACCTCTCACCAATCCATCCATCCAATCACTCCATTTCAATCTGTCTGAATCTCCCAACGCCAGTGATTCAAAAGAAAAACTTCAAACCGTTATTCAACGGCTTGATGACAATTCCCCCGCGATTGTATTATGCCTGGGATGAAATATAAGATTGTATGAACCTTCTTTCAATATGCAAAGAGTAAATCTATCAGCGCTCTTCATTCACCATCCTACGATTATGATCTTGTTCAAAGTTTTTTTTACGAACAGAAAATTCGGCTATTCATCTCTAAAAAAATGACATTCTGTCTTGACAACCCTTTAATTTATTAGATAATTCTATAATTAGTTAGCTATACATAATTTAAATAATATTATCAAAACTTTAAACAGCCCTATCTATACAGGGATAATAAACGAACTCAGGTATCAACCGTTCTTTCGTTTAAAATCAATCCTATATGGAGGTTTATCATGGTGATCCAACTGCAATTCCCTGTTCAACAGGGAAAGAAAAATAATCCGGCTCTTCCAAAATCTAGTGGATTGAAGAATCCACTAAAACGGACTCAATTCAGCGATGCGGCCTTATACCGTATGTCTCGATATTTGAATGTTGTAAGAGAATTTCAACGAAAAGATATCCCTTATATATCCACATCGGATTTGGCGCTTCAATTGGGGATCAGCACGGCGTCTGTCAAGCAGGATTTCTTATCGTTACGCTCGAAAGGCCGAACCGGTATCGGGTATGAGATCACGGAGTTGATGGAAGAATTCAATTCCATTCTTCTCCCAGGTGGATTTATTTCATTTGCGATTGTTGGATTCGGCAACATCGGCCAAGCCTTGGCCAATTATAAATCTCTTGCCCAACGGGGAATCAAACTGCAGGCGATTTTCGATATTAATCCAAAACTGCAAACCTGCTCCGTGAAAGGCATCCAAGTGCGGGATGTGGAAGAAATCGTTTATCTATGCAGAGAGCTAAAAATTGACGCCGGCGCGATCTGCACACCCTCATTCGCCGCGCAGGAAGCCGCCGATCTTTTAATCAAAGGCAGCGTGCGAGGTATCTGGAATTTCGCTCCCACGGAAATTACGGTACCCGATAACATTATCCTCATCCATGAACATATTCTCTGTGGTTTATACGCGATCTCTCACCGGCTAGGCAGAAAGGACCAAAATTCCAATGAGGAAGAGCCACACAAACTCGCTCAAATCCACAGCAGATCTTAAATTGAATTTACACTCAGATTGAGAAACGATCCTCATTCAATGAGCAAGCGATCCATCAACGATCTTCCATCCAATCCAAAATTTCCCCAATCCGGCGTTCGTAGGTATGGTTTTGTAAAACGCGGCGCCGGGCATTTTCCATGATTTTCTTTCGTTCCTCTTCTCTTTCAAGATAATAGGCGGTTTTTGCGCACAGATCACGTGTGTCACTCCAATACACCGCTTCCACACCCGGTTTAAAAAATTTCCCCGCCGCTGGAACCCAATCGGAAAGAAGAAATCCTCCGGCCACCGGCGCGTTGTAATCCCGTTGGTTAAGACTCCCCCGGCATTGAACGCTGTGGATATTGAGATTGATCGTGGCGGAGGCGAATAGTTTAGGCAGATCCTTGGCGGGATCCGCCGGTCCATGAAAGTGTTTCACTAAAGGAGAATCCGCGAGAAGTTTCTCCCAATCTTCATTGCCGTAAATACGCAGATCGAAATCCGTCAGCGCTTCCAGCGCGCGGATACGATATCGGTTGTTGGTCTCCCAATAGAGATAGTGCGCGGTTTCAGGGGTTATGCGGATGCGTTTCTCCGGAGACAAGGGATACGCTTCCGCCAGTTCATCAAATGTTGATTCCCGCCGCTTGAGTTTCCGCTCTACCAACTGGATCACATACTCTCTCATTGCGGGATCGAGTTGGTTGGCCCGTTCTGATTGATCGATGACACCGCCAACGAAACAGATATCGCATGCGAACGCCGCGTCATATTCACCCGGCCCAGTCATGTCACAAGCGAGAGGAAAAAATCCGCAATCACGTGGAGTGAATGGATTGAGCCATTCTAAATACGTTTCATCAAAACAGAACACATATTCATCTTTCTCGAACGGCTGGTTGACGAAAAAACGTGGATCATCAAGATACCAAATCCATTTCTTCCCCGGCAAAGGGCGGCTTGAAGAAGGAATTTCAAGGTAGTCGTAGAACTGCGCCGCCGATTGATTAATCAACAAAATCCAATCGGTGGGATTTTGGAAACAACACTCACGCAGAACAGCCTTCGCGCCACGTTCGGTCAGGGAGGCCCGTGCCAGATCAACGCGCCACCCGCGCTGTTCCAGCGCCTCCAGTATCCGGCGTTTAAACAATCCATAACCCCGGTCAGAATCGTCGGCGTAAGTCCATATTGAAGGCATTTGGTTCACTCATCGAATTCGTTGACGGTTTTTCCCCATCCACCATAACTTGGGACAATCCAGCAATCTGACTATACTTCCACATAATCGGCGCATCGAGCGTATGCCGCGCTCCCGATACTTGATCCTATTCTCAAACGGTGAAAACGATTGAATCTTACAATAAAAAAAATCTTTGATTTTTTCGCCTCGTTGAAACTCGCCGTGATTTTGCTGGCCGTATTTATCGTCATTCTCACCTGGGCTACATTTTACGAATCCGCAGCGAGTACGGAAGCGGTCCAACGTTTGGTTTATAACAGCGTTTGGTTCGATCTGTTTTTATTGGTTCTGGGCCTGAACGTTCTCTGCTCAACCTTGGCCCGCTATCCCTGGCGCAAAAGCCAAGTGGGTTTTGTGATTACGCATCTTGGGATACTAATCCTTTTACTCGGCGCCGCAATCACAAACCAATTTGGGATCGAAGGAAACATCGCGCTGTTTGAAGGGGAGAGCGCCGATTCCATCATTCTGCCGGAAATGGCGCTGTCCGTTTCGGTTCCTCAACTGAATATCCAAAAGGATTTCGATCCCTGGTTTATGAAGAAACGCCTACCCGAAGGGGAAGAGATCCGGTATTCAATCGATAACGATACGGCCTTGTATGTCGAACGCTATCTCGTCAATCCACAGCTATCCGATGTTGTCACTCCAGATGGAACCGCGCCGAATCCAGCTGTCCATCTCACAATTTTCCAAACCAGCCAACCCGCGAACGCAATCGATCAATGGCTCCTCGTGGACGATCCTGCGCGAAATACGCTCGATCTACAAAAAGCAAAGGCCGTCTTTCAGCGCGTCGAATCGCTAGAAGCATTAGATTCGCTTCTCGCACCGCCCAAACTTCCCAACCTAGACGCGCGGGGAGAGTTGCTGCTCCTCGATCAAGCAAATCAAGTCGTCCAACGGATCAATGTTGAAGAATTAATCAACGGTCCATATACCTTCCAATACAACGGCGCCCCCTACGCGGTGAAATTCATTACATTCATGCCCCGCGCGCTGGTGGAAAACAAAGAATTGGTCAATAAAGAAAAAGGCGCGCTGAATCCACTTCTAAAATTTGAAATTCACGGCCCGGACTGGACCGAAAGCCATCATGCGTTTTCTCTATTTCCTACGCTCGGATCACGGCATGGAAAACAAGAATCCCACAGCGGTCTTTCTGGCCGTTTCACATACCCCATCGATCCCGATTCAACCTTCGAAAACAACGCGCGCATTCTTTTAGGTCCGGAGGGAAATCTGTATTACCGCGTCATGAACGTGGATGGAGATTTCGCATCCGGAAAAGTCGAATCTGGGAATATTTTCCAAACAACATGGAACGATCTCTCCATGCGTGTCGATGAGTTCTACCCCCAAGCGAAATTGACACAAGAATACATCGAAGGGGGCGTTCATACCATCCATTCCCACAATCCACCACTCGTCTTCCTGCGGTTGGAACATAGTGGAGAAACGAAAGAATTAACCGCCGCATATAACAGCGAGGAAGAAGTGACCGCCGGTACAGATCGTTTCCTCGTCTCCTTCGGCCCCAAACGAATTCCACTCGGATTCACAATTAAGCTGATCGAATTCAGCGCCCCCACTTATAAAGGCACCAAGCGGCCTGCGCAGTTTCAAAGCCTTGTAAACATCATCGATCCCGAACAAGGAATTGAGCGGGAACAATTAATCTACATGAACAATCCATTGGCCCATCGAGGCTATCTGTTCTACCAATCCAGCTATGAACCCGGGCAGAACGGCGCGCCTGATCAATCCGTCTTTTCCGTAGCCTGCGCGCCCGGCACACCCGTGATCTATTTGGGATCGATCGTTCTCGTGTTAGGGATGATCTATCTCTACTTCTCAAAACGCCGCGCTCCACGAACGTTGTCTTCCGGCGCCGCGTCATCATAGGAGAATTTAACAGTGAAACGTTTTTTTTTACTCAGTATAGTATGGCTTAGCCTCGTTCCCGCTCTCCAGGCGATCGAGCCGCCTTCGAATTTCAATTACGAACATTTACGAAGTCTTCCCATTTTAGATGATGGCCGGTACAAACCATTGGACTCCTATGCGGGAAAGATGATGGATCTCATTACCGGCCGCTGGAAATTCCACGGTCATGAGCCTTCGGCCATGCTGGCTTTCATTCTAGCCGATCCCGCATGGACCCAGATCGAAATGATCCGGATCGACTACCACCCGCTTAAACAAGAGATCGGTCTCGATCTCAGCCGCCATTATTACTCATACGAAGAACTACAGGCCAACGCGCCATTGAGTGGTTGGATGAGCCGTGTCCAACAAAAAAGTATGAGCGGCCTCGCATTCACAAAAATCGAAAGCGCCGTCGCTAAAATCATGAATCAGATGAACGATCTCCTGGAACTCGAGTCTGGAAGCGCGCTCACCATCGTGCCGCCTCCTGGAGAGAACGACGACGATGGTTGGCTTGCGATCAACGAGTCCTGGGGATATCCAGAAGAGACCGAAACAAAAATCAAGGCCGCGTATGAATCCATGCTGGAGGCGGTGAGAACGGAAAACGCCGAAGATTTCGAAACGCATAGCGCCACGCTGAAACACCTTCTAACAAACTTGAATCCGAAGTTATCCATCCCCTTTGAGAACATAGACATGGAAGTGTTCTATAACCAATTCCGGCCATTTATGAAAGCCTGGATTTGCTGTCTGCTGGCCTTTCTCATCTTTCTGCTTTCATTTCATATCACACGGCCCGTTGTCTATTGGACCGCCTTCGCTTTTATGCTCGCAGGATTCACTCTCAGCGCGTATGGGCTGTTGCTCCGCGCGCTGATCGCCGGATGGGTGCCCGTGACCAATATGTACGAATCGATGGTTTTTGTCGGCTGGGGGATTCTCGGTTTCGCGCTGGTGTTTGAGGGATTATATCGCAGACGGTGGTTTGCGGCGGTAGGCTCCGCGCTGGGAGTGGGGATGTTGATTCTAGCGGATTTCCTTCCCTTCGATTCGAACATTGAACCGCTCGTACCCGTTCTGCGCAGTAATTATTGGCTGATTTTGCACGTACTGACGATCACCCTGAGCTACAGCGCCTTCGCATTGGCGATGGGTTTGGCGCATATCAACCTCGCTCTCTATTTTTTCGGGCGCCAATGGAAGGACCTGTTGAATGATATGAGTTTGTTCGTCTATTGGATTCTGCAAGTAGGCACGGTCTTTCTCGCGGCGGGTACAATTCTAGGAGGCGTCTGGGCGGCGGAATCGTGGGGGCGATTCTGGGGCTGGGACCCAAAAGAGACTTGGGCGTTGATCTGTTTCTTGGGTTACATGGCGATCCTGCACGCGCGCCGAAGCGGCTGGCTCAGGGATTTCGGAACGGCGGTTTGCTCCATCTTCGGGTTCTGGCTGGTCTTAATGACGTGGTACGGCGTCAACTTTGTCTTGGGAACTGGACTCCACAGCTACGGCTTCGGCTCTGGAGGAGAACCATTCGTCATCGCCTATTTAATTGGAGAAACCCTCTTCGTCATCGCAGTGTTTATAAAATATAATTCAATGAACCAAATCGCAAGTGAGGAAAGCGGCGCTGGATGAGAATCCATCACAATATTTCACTTTTGCTTATTGTATGTTTCATGAACACAACATGCGCTCACCAAGGCGATTACAGCAAAAACAACATAATACCAAAACGCATGACAGTACGCCTCAACCGGATACCCTTCCATAGGCTTTCCATAGGAATCCAGAATCAAACCAATCAACGGCTGCGCGAGCGCCGCGCCTAAAAATGGGAATCCATTGACCAATCCCATTGCGGTTCCTGTTATGGAAAGAGGAAACGATTCCTTGGTCGCGGCGAATCCAATCACAGACGACGCGCATCCAAAAACACCAAACGCGAAACACCAAATATAGAATAGCCAAATGGGGATTCCACTCGGGCGAAGCGCAATCAGTACAACGAGAAATAACATACAGAGGGAGGAAAAGATTAAAACAATCTTACGTGACTTGAAAATATGGTCTGACAGATAACTGAAAGCTGGACTCCCAGCGATAATTCCTACAGCCATCATACTCAATATATAGCCAGCCTGCGGTTTCGTGAGTTCATAGACGTCCATCAAATAGGGTCCCCCCCAGAGACCGCCGAAACTGAAAAAAATACCAAAATTAAAAAAATACCATAACGAAATCGGCCAAAAGCGATTCGACCAAACCACACTCTTCATCGCATCCCACAAAGCCAAGGAAGAAGGAGACTGATTCGGCGGGGAATTGCCCGCGCCGATTTTCGGATAGTTCAATTCCTCTGGAGAATTCCGAACGAATATCCATATCATCAGAGCCGAGAACAGCGTGATCACTCCAATACCGATAAAACTCCCCCGCCATCCCACTAACGAACTCATGCAGGCCAAAGGAGTGGCCGCTGTCAGAGCGCCGATTCCCCCTGTCGTCATGATCAACCCAGTCATGAAGGAGAATTCCTTGATTGTAAACCAGCGAGTAAGGATCTTCATGATGGGAACAAAGAACATAGCGACGCCGGCTCCAACTAAAACGCGGGCCACAATGGCAAAACCGGCGGATGAAGCCAATCCGAATGCGATGGATGCGGCACCCGCCAGAATAAAAAAACTGGTAATGGTTTTGCGCGGCCCCCATGAATCGGAAAGAAGCCCGGATGGGATTTGCATGAATGCGTAAGGATAAAAATACGCAGAGGCGAGGAGTCCCATAAGGCCGCCTCCAGTATGCAAATCCTCCATCAAATCCCGAGCGACGACCGCAGGGCAAAGACGATGAAAATTGACCAATAAATACCCCACCGCGAGAAACGCGAAAACAAACCAACGATACACAGCGAAAGGAGTGGAGCAGGATGGTCTAAAAATGGAGCGAAGCCCAATCCAACGTATTACGTCTTTCTTATCCGACATTTTAATATCAACACTAGATAATCGGTGGGTTAATAAAGCGCGAGGCGCCCTACATGACTGTAATTTTTCCCTTCAGTCTTCAGCCTTCAACCTATTTACCTGACGAAGTCCGGCATTTTAAAATCAACACAAGCCCGGCGAGAAACACAACGCCACCCGAAGCGATAAAGATATACCCTTCCCTCTTCGACGATTTCCAATCCGAGGGCGCGTTCTCTCCCATGATGTCTTCCGCGAAAGAAATCACCTGATCCACTTCCGTTGGCTGCATTTTGTTGTATCCAACATAACACAAAACACCGCCCACCAAGACTAAAATACAACCAATGATAATGAACTCAGAACGTACCATGAGAGATATCCGTTTTCTTTTTGATAGAATAAATACATTGTGCAAAAAACCCAGCGCAAAGACAAGGGAGCGGAATTATTTTTTCTCAGAAGTATCGGCGTTCCCTTCCTCCACCGGCTTTGTTTCTTCTTTCGCGGCTTCGGGAGCGTTGAACCAGTCTTTAAACTGGGCGCATTGTTTGATCAGAGGGACAACGTCTTCTTTCAGAAGATAGCGGTCTCTATACAAAAGATTGGCGTGAGCTTCGTATTTCGTAACATAATCCGCATAACTTTCGTACCGCTCTTCGATAGAGAGGCGTGGATCACCGGTACGTTCCCGTTCGGTTTTGGTTTTAGGGAAGGGGAAATAGGCTCCGGCGAGATTCACCAATTCATTCTCAGCGCCCACAGCGGCGGTCCGCAGGTTCCAACCCGTATACGTAGCCAGTGGAACCGCCAGTTCCGGCATGCGCAAACCCGCCACGGCGTTCCCGTCCCGATCTGTTATGGGAACTTTTACTCTATAATCTCCCTTAGCGATCGGGGGTTGAATGGTAATGATCCCTTTCGCTAAAAAATCAGGGCCGTAGTCAAAGCAGGACGGCGTCTGGATGACCTGCGGGAACCAAACACCAGGGATACTGGGAAACCCCACTGACGCTTGCGCCCAATCCACTAGAGTTGTATCCGCGATTGTGGGATAGGCGCTTGGTGGAGGCGCTTTGCCTTCCCGAATCCATTGATCCATCGCTTTCAGCAAAGCGCGGTAGAACGGACGCACATCGAGCGGATTGCTGAGATATTTTTTGTCCGTTGCTTGTTTCGCGGGATGTGTTCCGAAACCATGCTGCGCTCCCGCGAGATAATAAAACCGGACATTATCAGGAACCGGCGTGTCCGTCTCTCCTAATGGATCTGTGTGAGAGAGTGAAGCGCTGCGGCTCCAATAATCGGAGGAAGTGTCAATATGAAAGATTTTTGGAACCGCTTCCGTATCCGTCGTTTTATGAATGATTCCCGCTGTTTGTTTCGTAAATGGATCGGTGGATTCACCATAGGTGAATGGAAACCGGTCGGCGGGAAAGGAATGACCGAAATGCTGCATGTTGGTCCATGTGGGAGTAGCGAACCGGTGGTTGAAGCAGCCACGCCCGGCGCCCGCTGAGACTGGCAGCAATCCATCAAACACGATCTGTCCGTCCTCATCCGTGTTGAATCCCTGGTAAAGAAAATCCCGCAAAAAACGGCCGGATTGAGAAACGCCGAATCCATACGCGAACGGCGCCCCCACAGTGTTCTCTTCCAACAACAGTGGATTTTGGGGATCGCCGCTCCGGCGCAGCCAAGAGACTAAATCCCGCGCCGCCGCGAATCCGAGCCCCATCACGAGGGGCCCCTTTCCTTCGTAAATCAGTTCATAGATATAACCTGGTTGGAATCCAGCAGGGAGGCGCAGTTTCACCAACGGGAGAACCTGAGTTCCTTGAATCGCCTCCGCAGGGATGACGGAAAAGGACCACTGTTCTTTTGGAATGGGAACGCGGGGATCTTTTTCCCGCAGGCGCCACGTGAGAATCGATTCGTTAAGTCCCCGTTCCGTCGGCTCGTAAGAACCATGAACGGTATCCCATTGGATGGGTAACTCATCAACCGGTTCATCAGTAACCATTTCGCTCCGGATCAAGCCGGTCACATCGTTTCCGTCCTCGGTCACTAATGGGGCGTGCAATCGAAGACGTCCATCTCCCGGTTGAATTTCCGCGTTCCAGCCGCTCCACACAAGGGTGTATCCCTCCTGCATGAGAAACGCGTTTCCCGCTTCTTCCAGCGCATTGGCGTTCCCCCCGGCTTCATTGAAAAACCGTAGAGCGACTTTATTGCCGCGATTGTTGACATCATAAAGAATCACCCCGTTCCCTTTACGCAGGTCCATGGGTTTGAGAATACAGATATCCGAAAAGAAATAGACGAGTCCTTCCTCGTCCACTGAAATTTTATCAAGATCGATAATGGGCTGGTTGGCTGGGTGTTTAGGATTGGCGGCGAAGGCCGCGCGTCCTTGGATGATTTCATACACCCCTGTTTTACCAAAAGCGGCGCCCGCCGCGAAAGGCCGCCGGTCTGTGATTTCAAAATCCGTCAACCGTGCCTGCGCCGTATAAGAAATTAAAAACAATAGAATCGCTGAACAACACGAATACCACCGCATTACACTTCTCCGTCATAAAAACACATTTTATATAAAAATGAGTTTCTGATAATTTCTCGTTTGAAATATCTCCCGCGACTCATTTTCATCTGCACATTATGTTCTCAATCATGATGGTTTATATGAAAATGAGCATGTAGGATGGGCTAAATACCTGCATGTAGGGTGGGCTAAAAGCGAAGCGTAGCCCACCGTAACTACCGCAACTCATTTTCATTTTCACGTTGTGATCTCAATCACGATCGTTTATTTGAGTTTATTCTAAAGGAATCTTCGTTCAACCGGCTCACCGGCGTCTTTCTTCCAAAGTGATTATGCCTTTTATAAATTAAACGGCTCTTCACTCGGATTTATTCAATCCCGTGCAGTTTTCGGCCTATCGGCCCATCGAATTGGTTCGTCGTTTTAAACGGCTCATATTTCCCATCTTTCGCCGCGTCTTTTGTCCGTTCAAGAAGAGCTGTTCGTTGGGCCATTGTCATAGGCTGAAGGGTTCGCGCGGTTTCAGCGTTGGCGCGGAGGAGTTTAAGCGAATTCATCCCTGATATGACGGTGGAGACCGGCAAACTCAGCGCATAACGAAGCGCTTCGTCAGCGGTCACAGTCTCTGTAAGCAGGACGTTTCCCGACGCCAAGGATTTCATGCCCAACACACCGATTCGCCGTTCCAGACAAACCGGCAATATGGTCTGTTCGAAACTGCGGAAATGCGCGTCCAATACGCTGAGCGGCATCTGAACCACGTCCCAATCAAAGTCATAACTGAGCATCTTGAGCAAGTATTTTGGATCTTTGTGGCCCGTGAAACCAATGAAACGCGCTTTTCCTGATTTCTTCGCCTCGATCGCCGCTTCAATGCCGCCGCCTTTCGCGAAGATCATTTCTGGATCTTTCTCGTAGACGATCTCATGGAACTGCCAAAGATCGATCGTATCCGTTTGGAGGCGCCGCAGACTGTCTTCAAGGTGTTTCATCGCGGTCTTTTTATCACGTCCGTGATGTTTTGTCATGAGGAACGCTTTCTCGCGGCGGCCTTTCAGCGCTTTCCCCATGATCTCTTCTGAATGGCCCTGGTGGTATTCCCAGGCGTTATCCATAAATGTGACACCCATGTCCACCGCTTCCTGCACGAGGCGAATCGCCTCGCTGTCATCCCGGATAGCGCCCACGTGATATCCGCCAACGCCCAGGATGGAAACATTCTCCCCCGTCTTGCCCAATGGGCGTATTGGTATTTCACCAGAAGAAGAAGCGAAACAATTCGGAGCGGCGCCGGCGGCGAGGATTCCGGCGGCGGTTTGTTGTAAGAAAGCGCGGCGTGTGGATGGCTTTCGATAATTCATAATGAATCGCTCCCATTCGAATTGGTTTTACCCACGGAGAGGTGACGTGAATTGTGTGGTGGAGATGCAGGAATCCCACACTTCCACTACAGCATATTACATGGAGACGGATGGAGAATATAGAGGGGATAGCTCACTTAATCCTCCTCCGAATCGGAACGTAAACAAACGCCTATATAGCAAGACCGCACAGCTTCACGCCGTGCGGTCTTGATTGTTCATATTTGAACTTACTATTTAGTAAAGTTCCCAGGCGTTGACGGGAACTGGCGGTCCACCAAGAATCAACGCTCCATAGCACCGCTCCCGGTGCGACGGTCCATTCCACATCAACTGATAATCCCGGTCATCCTCGACTTCTTCATTATCATCTTCATTGATCGAAATATTGAAGCCGATGATTTCCGTATCGGCGGGCGTGAAGAACGATTCCTTCACAAAACGGAATTCAATTAGGTATCCATCATCGGTGTTTTGCGTTGCGGCGTACCAATCGTCATCTTCCGACTCCCCAAAAAAGAGTTCCGCGTTGCCGCGTTGGGCGGCGTTCGCGGTCATAACGAGTTGCGCGCCTACGCCGTAACCATAATTTGTTCCCTCGGCGCGGCTGTAATCCCCATCCAAGAAGACCTCGACGGAGTCGTCCCACCAAGTGTTTCCTTCAGCGGAACCAGGCTCTTCTGAGTCCGTTACCACTTCACTGTCCGTAACATCCACGGCGACGTATAAATAGGTTTCGTCATGAAGCACATAGAACTCAAAGGAGAGATCTTCCATGCTGCTAGGGTAGACCGCTGGTTGAGAGGGGCCTTCAAAGGGATTACTCCAGCCTGTGTCCGCGCTCGCCCAGGCTGCTTCGTCCATCTTCCCATCAAGAACGATTTCCGAGTCGATCAATGGAGCGGTCACCTCGCGGCGTCCGAAATAGAGATCGCCGTATGTGCTCTCATCATGGGCCAGGCCCACCCATCGTAATTGTCGGTCCGCTTCACCGGAAGAGTAGTCGTCCGCGTCGTTGACAGCGATATTAAAGCCGATGGTATCGCCTTTGACCGGATTGCCGATTTTGGATAATTTAAACCGAAACTCATAATTGAAACCAGTAAAAGAATCATTATCATAAACCGATCCATACCATTCATCATCCGGCCCTTCTCCGAAGGATGGGTCACCGGCTTCTTTATCACGTCGCGCGCCACCGGATGTGAGCACAAACTGCCCGCCCGTGGCGTATTCTTCGGGATGATCGTTCACATTCCCTTCCACACCGTTGTTGTTGCCATCGATGAATATTTCGACGGAGTCTTCCGTCCAGGTTTCCCCGTCTTCCTCACCCTCCGCGAGACGCTGCACCATATCATAATCGATGACTTCGACCGCGACGTAGAGATATTCATCATCATAGACGGTCCAAACCCGGAACGACAAATCATTGGCGTCAATGGGTTCGGTTCCTTCCAGCACGCCCGGTTGACTGAACTCACTCTCATCGAGATCGATCTGATATTGGATCCACCAGTTATTTAAGGTGCTGGTTGGCCCTGTTCCCTGAGCGGAATACGTCCAAGCGTCATCATCCAGGATTCCATCCAGGATCGGCGCTTCAATCCCTTCATAATCAGGGAGATAATGCGTGATCTGCGTTCGGGGGGGCAGGTCCTGCGTGAATGCGGATAGAGCGCCAAACAGCGCGCAAATGCAAAAAATACTGATCCGGCTCATCGTCATTTCCTTTCTTATTGTTTCAATTTGGCAATCAAATCGCTCTTCGAAAATACAATATTGCCAAAAGTATTTCAATACCTAAAAGGAAATAATAACCTTTTTTAATTACTACGTTGGATCACTTTTTTTAAGAACCAGGGACGTACATATCCTGCCACGTCAGACCGCATTCCTTCACCATATCCAAACTGTATTCCAATCGGCCTAGATCGGGGCCTCCATTATTCGTCCCCATTGTAAATTTAACGCCGGCCTTTTTCGCGCGTTTGATAAAAGCGGCGCTGGGAAGGCGGTAACGCGCGTTGATCTCAATCGCGACCTTATTCTTTACTGCGGCGTTGATCACTTTCATCATCCGTTCTTCGGTCCACAATTCATCGTAATCCTCCGCGATACAAGCAGGCAGAAACGTTGGATTGACATAGATATTAATCGGCTCATCGCTAAGGACCGATTCAATCCGTTTCACGTACATCTCCATAAACGCTTGCTTATCCTCGATCTCTACTTCAGCGGGTATCCATAAATGAACTCGTTTCCCGTTGTCATCGGTGAAAGTCATCGCGTCAGTGAAGACGTAGTCAAACTTGGCGATCGCTTCTTTAGAAAACATATTCACCCATTCGCGCCCTTCAGCCTGCATACCAAGAAAGACCGGTTTATCTTTCATTTCTTCGATAAACTGGTCGATTCCCGCGTCATCTTGAATGGGAAAACCGAGTCCACAATTCGGCGCGACACCATAGAAAATTCCCACCTTACGGGAATTCTCCAGCGCTTCTTCAATAGTCAATCCACCTTTTAAATGCGTATGCAGATCAAGAACGGGGAAATTATCGCCGGAGAGTTGAATGATCTGCTTGTATCGCTCATCCACCACCGGCGGTTCACCATCCGATTCGAGATCGTCCGGCAAAGGTTTCACACGGATATTCTTATACATCGCCGTACTTTCAGGATCGTGGGCTTGAAACGCGAAGGTCCCCCGGCTGAGACGCCAGTTTTTATGGTAGTCATCGCGGACCGGCTGCGCGGGTTCGGTGTAATCGACAAGCAGCGTATCATTGACACGGATTTGAATCCGCTTTCCGATCACAGTGATATGGACGTTGAACCATTCATTATCCTTGACCACCGCTTTGTAGACATTGCGAATCCCATAGAGGCTGCCGGTCTTTTTCAGTTCCTTATAATCCCCGTGTTGGATTTGAGAGTTATTAACCTGGATTTCGTAGCCGGTAGACGGCCAACCCGTTTCCTGAAATTTCGTATGGATATAAATCCCCGAATTCGCCCCCGGTTTCGTCATCACATCCGCCTGAAATTCAAAATTCTTAAACGCGGCGTTCTGCGTCTCACCGGAATAAAACAGATGCGACCGCGGTCCATTACAAACAATCGCCCCATCCCGAACGATAAAAGATCCCGGATTCTCATTCACAGTCCAACACTCTAAATTCTCCCCATTAAACAGAGAAATCCACCCCTCCTCCACCCCAAATCCAACAGGCCCCCAACAAAAACAAATAACACTCAAAACAGATAGAAAAATCATAACATGTTTCATAAACTTATACCTTTCCTTATTCGATGAGGTCAATCAATCTTTCACGAACGATGGACATACCCATGAGTCCATCAGCTCTTCGTTACGTTTCTTTTAAATTCATCATTCGCCAATTCCATCAACATTCGTAAAGCATGATTCACAGATTCTGAATCTTTAAAAACCTGCGCAACGTCGGATTCCAAGAAAACAACATTTGTTCCTTGTTGGTAGGCTCGATAGTGTTTTCCACGTACACCATCAGAAAAATCGTATTCAGACCGCATTGTATTTTTTTCAGTGGTTTCGCTCATAATATTTCCGCTCTTTTATTGTAGCCTTCCTAGCGCTAATGATACGGATTCGGTTTGGGTGTCTCTCCGTATAGGATACAACAAGCAGATTCTCCGCAATTGACTGCCCCAAGCTGAGAAACCGATATTCCCCAGACGAATGGTCTGGATCCGGAATGGTTAATTCCAAT
>CAXXSM010000157.1:0-13369 GCA_963663405.2 bacterium
TTTCCAATCCCCCATGCGGATCGCCCGGTTACCTTTGTGACACCACCATAGGGATTCGTGTTTGACGGCGCCATCTTTTTAAACGATTCGCAAATGCTCAAGCCGGGTCTAGCGGGGCCGGATTGTTGTTTCGCTTGTTTATGTCCAACAAGATCGAATACCGTGGGGACGAAATCGATGAAATGAGTTGGATTGTGCCGCAATTCTCCTTTGGCGGATATCTCCTTCGGCCAATGAACGATGAAGGGAGAAGAGATGCCGCCTTCGTGGTTCCAGTGCTTATGGAAGCGGAATGGGGTGTTCGCGGCGGTCGACCAGCCTGGGCCTAGGCAGAGATAACTTTTTGCGGAACCCATCGGCGCTTCAGGATCGTGGCCATCTCCCCGGATGATCTGTTCAGCGCTGGCTCCATTGTCGCTGGCGAAGAGAATCAAAGTGTTCTCGAAAGCGCCCATCTCTTTGAGCCGTTTGATGACACGGCCGATTTCGGCGTCCATGCGGGTGATCATAGCGGCGTGGATCGTCATTTTCGTGGCTTGGAATTCTTTTTGTTCCTGGGTGAGTTGATCCCAGGCGATAGCGAAGGCGGCTTCACCCTTTCCAATTTTTCCTTCAAGTTCTTCAGGTTTAAGATTCCAGCTGGGGACGACTTTGGATTCCCGCTCGGATAGTGACGCGTCAATAATCCCCATCTCCTTCATACGTTTCCAGCGGCGTTCGCGGATGACATCCCAGCCTTCCAAATACGCGTCACGGTATAAATCGATATCTTTCTTCATCGCATGCAGTGGGAAATGGGGAGAATAGAAGGCCATGTATTGGAAGAATGGTTCCTCATTATGGTCTCTCTCGTGGAGTTTCAAACATTGAATGGCGTGATCGGCTATGGCGACTGTAGAATAATAGGATTCTCCAGGTTTGACGGGGGCGGTGAATTCATCTTCTTTCCATGGTTTGCTGTTGAAGAAACGGTCCCAATCGCATCCGCTTCGTTCCCCGCCCCAAGAACGGTCGAAACCTCCATCTTGTGGGGTTCCATCGATGTGCCATTTGCCGGAATGGTACGTTTTATATCCATAGGATTTCAGTATTTGTGGGAGAAGCGGCGCCCAGGAAGGCCGGTTCCCCATTTCAATTCCGGGCATATCGTCGCGGCGGATCTGTTGGGCGTAATAACCGGTCAGTATGCAGGCTCTTGAGGGCCAACATCGGCCGGTTGAGTAATGCTGTGTGAATCGGAGGCCGTTATCCGCCAATGAAGTGAGATTGGGGGTACGAACATCGCCGCCATAGCATTCGGCGTCGGAGTAGCCCATATCATCCGCCATGATGAGAAGGACATTTGGTTTATTTGAAGAGGCCGCCGCCGCGCTTTTTGTGATGATGTTTGGAATGGCGCTGAATCCGAGAGCGCCTGCGGTTGTTTGGATGAATTGGCGCCGTGTTGTCTGCATCGTTTAATTCCCCCATTCATTTTGAATGATCTATTCGCCTTTACTATTCTAAGGGTGAGATCATTGTAAACCAAATTTACCATTTTTGAAATGAGGATAGGTTTATCGCCACAATCACGTTTCTCTTTCTATATGATGGAAATTCTGATTGGAAAAAAGCCCAATTAATAGTGTGAATTTAAACCGAACAAAAATGTAAAATCGGATATTATGACTGAACAATTTTGTATATTCATTTGTATGTGTAATGAAAGCAGATGGTTACAGCTTGTTAATAACTGATTTCTTCTTATCGTTTCCACAAATATTACATAAATATCAGATCGGATATTCTAAATAATACTAACAAATAGTCATGTTTTTATGATGTTATGATTAATCTTTCCCGCTTGATTATATCGATTCACATCCACTAAGTCTCTTGTAGATAAATAGTTAAGAGAGATCGATTCGAATGAATGAAGTTGAACCTCTTTCCAGTTTCTATCCATTTGGCATAGCAATCGCAATGGAAGGAGGGAAATGATTCGTTATTAGTATGACGGATATTTATCACTACAAAGGAGTTCATAATGAGAAAGGTTGCGATTTACGGTAAAGGAGGGATCGGGAAGTCGACCACAACACAGAACACTGTGGCGGCTCTTTCCGAAATGGGTAAGAAAGTAATGGTTGTCGGGTGTGATCCCAAAGCTGATTCCACCCGGTTGCTTATGGGTGGCCTCGCCCAAAAAAACCGTTTTAGACACCCTGCGCGAAGAAGGAGAAGACGTCGAACTGGAAGACATCCTCAAATCCGGATTTAACAGTACTCTCTGCACAGAATCGGGCGGTCCAGAACCCGGAGTTGGATGCGCGGGACGCGGGATTATTACCTCCATCAACCTGCTGGAACAATTGGGCGCCTATAATGACTCACAAGGTTTAGATTATGTCTTTTACGATGTGCTTGGTGATGTTGTATGCGGTGGATTCGCCATGCCCATCCGTGAAGGCAAAGCGCAGGAAATCTATATCGTCTGTTCGGGTGAGATGATGGCGATGTACGCGGCCAATAATATTTGTAAAGGAATCGTCAAATTCGCGGAAGCGGGCGGTGTCCGGCTGGGAGGTTTGATCTGCAACAGCCGGAATTGCGACAACGAACGTGAAATGATAGAAGAACTGGCGCGGCAGTTGGGTACACAGATGATTCACTTCGTTCCCCGTGACAATGACGTGCAGCGCGCCGAGATCAACAAAAAGACAGTTATTGACTGGAATCCAAAATGCAGCCAGGCGGATGAATACCGAACGCTGGCGAAGAATATTGATAATAACGAGATGTTTGTGATTCCAAAACCGCTGCCCATTGAAAAACTTGAAACGCTTCTGATGGATTTCGGACAGATCGCCGCCTAATAAATATAATTTCGCTTACTTGTAATTGCAGTATCAGCAAGGGCTCTATGATATTTTGCCCTTTGCAATCCCGATTATTTGTAAAGAAAAGAGGTATTGAACGATGATAATGGTTCGAGCAATTGTTCGACTCGAAAAAGTGGATGAAGTGATGGCCGCGCTGTTATACGCCGGTTTTCCCGCCGTAACCAAAATGGATGTATTTGGCCGGGGGAAGCAGCGGGGCATGAAAGTTGGAGATATCACTTATGATGAACTGCCAAAGGAAATGTTATTGATCTGCATACCCGATGAAGACAAGGATTTTGTTGTTGAGACAATCATTAAAGCGGCCCGAACAGGAAGCAAAGGCGCGTTTGGAGATGGAAAAATATTCATTACGCCTGTAGATGAAGTGTATACAGTCAGCACTGGCGAAAAAGAAGAATCCCCATCTGTATCCATCGCTGAAACGGCCGCCGCTTCATAATCAAAACGCTCCATTCTAACCGGAAGTATAATTTGATTCTCTTCCTAATAGCGAAGAGGATAGAGGATGATTTTATCAAAAATCAGGTACAAAAAAATGAAGGAAATACTCGCTATTATCCGCATGAATAAAATGAATGAAACGAAACGGGCGCTGGCTGATAACGGCATCTCTTCGATCACCGCCAGAAAAGTGATGGGCCGGGGACAAGGAAAAGTGGATTACCTATTGCTAAAAGGCGCGGAAGAGGGCTATGAAGAGGCGATTACGCAATTGGCTCCCGGTCCGAAAATGATTCCCAAACGGGGATTAACCGTCGTTGTGCCCGATCAAAATGTAGAGAAAGTTGTGAAAACGATCATTGACGTCAACCAAACCGGCAATCCAGGAGATGGCAAGATTTTTGTTTTGCCTGTGCTGGACGCGATTCGCGTCCGGACAGGTGAACGTGGCGACGCCGTAGTAGAAGGTTGATCTGGTCTGAAAGAGAGATTCCAATGTCAAATAGTAAAGAAAAAGATCCCCGTGCAGTGAAAGACAAACTGTTGAAGGTCTATCCAGCCAAGGTTGCGCGGAAACGGGCCAAACAAATTGTGGTCAATGATCCTGAACAGAAACCGGAAATCAACGCGAACGTACGAACTATTCCGGGTATCATCACGCAGCGCGGTTGCACGTACGCCGGCTGCAAAGGCGTTGTGTTAGGCCCGACGCGTGACATTGTCAACATAACGCATGGTCCCATCGGGTGTGGTTTCTATTCCTGGTTGACCCGCCGCAATCAAACTCGTCCGAAATCGGATGAAGATCATAATTTTATGACGTACTGTTTTTCGACCGATATGCAGGATGAAGAGATTATTTTCGGTGGTGAAAAGAAACTCATGGCCGCCATCCAGGAAGCGTACGATATTTTTAAACCCAAATCGATCGCTGTCTTTTCAACATGTCCCGTGGGATTGATTGGTGATGACGTGCATTCCGTCACCCGGCAGATGAAGGAGAAACTGGGAATTAATGTATTCGCATTCAGCTGTGAAGGATATAAAGGCGTCAGCCAGTCCGCCGGTCACCACATCGCGAACAATCAGTTGTTTAAACATGTGATTGGTCTCGATGACACAATTCATCCGGAGAAATTCAAAATCAACTTGTTGGGTGAATACAATATCGGCGGCGACGCGTTTGTGATCGATGATCTGTTGAAACGCTGTGGGATCACCTTGCAGGCGACATTCAGCGGTAATTCAACAATCGACGCGTTTCAGAACGCGCATACCAGTGACTTGAACTGCGTGATGTGTCACCGGTCGATCAACTATGTCGCGGACATGATCGAGAAAAAATACGGCGTGCCCTGGATCAAGGTGAACTTTATCGGCGCGGAAGCGACAGCGAAATCACTGCGGAAGATCGCCGAGTATTTTGAAGACAAAGAGCTGATGGACCAAGTCGAACGGGTGATCAGCGAAGAGATGGAAGCCGTCCTCTCAGCGCGCAAGGAAATTCTACCCCGGTGTGAAGGAAAGCGGGCCATGTTGTTCGTCGGTGGTTCGCGCGCCCATCACTACCAAGAGTTATTCAGCGAGATCGGGATGACCACCATCGCGGCGGGTTATGAATTCGCGCACCGGGATGATTATGAAGGGCGCGAAGTGCTGCCCAATATCAAGATCGACGCGGACAGCCGCAACATTGAAGAACTGGACGTGCATCCGGATGAAACCCGCTACAATCCGCGGAAAACCGAAGCAGAGATGAAACGGTTCGAGGAACGCGGGTACGCCTTTAAGGAATACGACGGCATGATGCCCGAAATGCCGAAAGAGACATTGGTGATCGATGATATCAGTCATTATGAGACGGAAGAGATGATCAAAATGTTCAAGCCGGCGATCTTCTGCGCGGGGATTAAAGAGAAATACGCCGTGCAGAAAATGGGCGTTCCCTGCAAGCAACTGCATAGTTACGACTATGGTGGACCGTTTGCGGGATTTAAAGGCGCGATCAACTTTTATAAAGAAATCGACCGGATGGTGAATTCGAAGATCTGGTCCTACATCCAGGCTCCGTGGGATAAAGCTGTCGAACCCACCATAGAAGCCGAATACGTATTTGAATAAGTCAGTCGAGTAAGGAGAATTCCCATGCTTTTACGGCACACACCCAAAGAGATTGCGGAACGCAAAGCGCTTACGGTGAATCCAGCGAAGACGTGTCAACCCATCGGCGCCATGTACGCCGCTTTGGGCGTCCACTGCTGCCTTCCGCACAGTCACGGTTCACAAGGCTGCTGCGCGTATCACCGCAGTGCGCTCACCCGTCATTACAAAGAGCCGATCATGAGTGGAACGAGCTCATTTACGGAGGGTTCCTCTGTATTCGGTGGGCAAGCGAACCTTTTGCAGGCGATTAATAATATTTTTTCGATTTACAATCCGGATATCATCGCGGTGCACACCACCTGTCTCTCGGAAACAATCGGTGATGATATTCCACAAATTGTGAACAAAGCCCAGACGGATGGCAAGATCCCCGAAGGGAAATATGTGATCCACGCGAATACACCAAGTTATGTCGGTTCCCATATCACGGGATTCGCCAATATGGTGAAAAGTTTGGTGAATTACTTTTCGGAACCCGATCCAGCGAGAATGAATCCCTCTGGAAACGGTAACGGTAAAAAAAGAAAGCGAATCAACGTCATCCCCGGTTGGGTTGAACCCAGTGATATGAGAGAAATCAAACGCTTGGTTTCAAAAATGGGGATCAAGTACACAATGTTTCCCGATACGTCCAATGTTCTAGACGCGCCACAAACCGGTACTCATGAATTTTATCCGAAAGGTGGCGTTACAATTGAGGAATTGAAAAAAACGGGCCGGAATTTAGCGACGGTCGCGCTTGGTCCCACCGCTTCCGCGCCGGCGGCGCGAGAACTTGATGTGAAATGTCAGGTTCCTTGCGAGATTCTCGCCTTGCCGATTGGACTGCGGGCGACAGACCGGTTTATTGATACGATCCGGCGAATTGGCAAAGTGAATGTGCCTGAATCGATCACGGAGGAGAGAGGCCGGTTGGTGGATATGATCATCGACATGGCGCAGTACTTTCATGGTAAACGAGTCGCGCTGTGGGGCGATCCCGATCAGTTGGTTTCACTGACGGAATTTCTCGTCGATTTGGACATGAAACCAGTGTATATCGTTACAGGCACGCCGGGCAAGAAATTCGAAAAGCGAATTGAGAGAGTCCTTGGCGGCTCGGTTCCGGAAGCGAAAGTAAAACAAGGTCAAACCGCGGATATGTTTTTAATGCACCAATGGATTAAGAACGAGCCGGTGGATCTTCTGATTGGCAACACGTATGGAAAATACATCGCCCGTGATGATGACATTCCCTTTGTCCGGCATGGATTTCCGATTCTCGACCGGGTAGGACATTCGTATTTTCCAACGGTGGGTTACCGGGGCGCCATGCGTCTTATCGAGATGATGCTCAGTGTCTTGATGGACCGGCAGGACCGGGACGCGCCCGAAGAGAGTTTCGAACTCGTCATGTAGTCCCCTCAACAACTTGGATATCCCGGAAGGGAAAAGCAACAGTGGGAAGGCGGTGATTTGGCGCCGCGTGGGGGGACTATTGTAAAAAAATCGGGCGGAAGGAGAACAACAATGGTGGAAATATTAAGAGACCGGAAACCGCAGATTTACAAAAAAGGCTCTGAGCCGTTCCAAATGGATTGTGGAAAAGCAAGCCTGGCGGGTTCAGTCAGCCAACGGGCGTGTGTGTTTTGCGGCTCTCGTGTGGTTCTCTATCCAATCGCCGACGCGCTTCATTTGATTCATGGACCGATTGGCTGCGCGGCGTATACGTGGGATATCCGCGGCGCGATTTCTTCCGGACCGCAGCTGCACCGATTGAGTTTTTCGACGGATCTGCGGGAGAAGGACGTGATCTATGGCGGGGAAAAGAAATTGGAGAAGGCCCTGCTTGAATTGATCGCGGAATACAAACCGAAAGCCGCTTTTATCTATTCAACCTGCATTGTAGGACTTATTGGAGATGATGTCGAACGGATTTGTAAATCCGTGGCGGGTCAGACTGGGATTCCCGTACTGCCCGTGCATTCAGAAGGATTCAAGGGAACCAAGAAAGATGGATATTACGCCGCTTGCTCCGCGTTATTCAAACTGGTTGGTTCAGGTCCGATCGCGGATATCTCTCCGCACAGCATCAACATTATCGGTGATTTCAACCTGGCCGGTGAGACATGGATCATTCGAGACTATTACAAACGTATGGGAGTGGATGTAGTCGCGACGATGACCGGTGATGGAAGAATTGATGATGTCCGGCGTTCGCATGGCGCGGCGTTGAATGTTGTGCAGTGTTCCGGATCGATGATTCATCTCGCCAAGATGATGAAGGAGAAATACGGCATTCCCTATATCCGTGTCTCCTATTTCGGCATCGAAGATATGTCCAAAGCGTTGTACGACGTTGCGTCATTCTTCAAAGACAATGAAATCATGGAACAAACCCAGAATCTTGTGCGGGAAGAAATCACTCGAATTATGCCCCAACTGCGGCGGTATAAACAAGCGCTCAAAGGCAAAAAAGCGGCGATCTACTGCGGGGGCGCGTTTAAAACATTTTCACTCGTGCGTTCACTGCGCACATTGGGAGTGAAAACCGTCATTGCCGGTTCACAGACAGGCAATCAAGAGGATTACGAATTGCTGCGTGAGTTGTGTGATGAAGGAACCATTCTTGTGGATGACACCAATCCATTGGAACTCGCAAAGTTTGTCCACGAAACGGAAGCGGACATGCTGATCGGTGGCGTGAAAGAACGGCCAATCGCATTTAAGTTGGGTTTGGGTTTCTGCGATCACAATCACGAGCGAAAAGAAGCGCTGGCTGGATTTGACGGTATGGTCAATTTTGCGCGGGAAGTCTATTCATCCGTGATGAGCCCAGTTTGGAAATTGAGAAAAAACAGTCAATTTTTTGATCAACGAACAGACTCAAGTTTTGAACGCAGTGCATGTGTTTCCGCTTAATTAAAAGAAAAAAGTCAGAGATTTTTGGATAATAAGTGAACAGCGCTTATCCATTAGAGATGGCAAAGTTGTGAGAAACGCCCAACCTTAAAAGGCAGGGCTACTAGATAATGTCCCTATGGGACAAAAGACAATAGCCCAGGATTTCAATCCTGGGAATCGAAGCAAATAACAAGGCGCATTATGATATCAACAAAGGAATCTCCATCATTTACAGCAACGCGCAACGCATGTAAGTTGTGCGCTCCACTCGGGGCCTGTCTTGCCTATCGTGGTGTTGAGCGGTGCGCGCCCATTTTACATGGCTCGCAGGGATGCGCGACGTATATCCGGCGCTACATGATCAGTCATTACAAAGAACCGATTGATATCGCATCCTCCAGTTTTGATGAATCGGCGGCTGTGTTTGGTGGTGAGGCGAATCTGTTCGCGGCGCTGGACAATGTGATTCGTCAATATCAACCCAAAATGATTGGCCTCGCCACAACCTGCCTTTCCGAAACAATCGGCGATGATGTCCGTATGTTTCTTCACAATTACCGATCGCAGCGGATGGAGACGGAACTCCCTATCATCGCGCATGTCTCTACACCCAGTTATGCGGGAACTCATGCGGAAGGGTATTACGCGGCGATCCGGTCGATTGTGGAACCGCTGATTGATACGCCTTGTGTTGGGAATCATATTAACTTGATCCCCGGGATGTTTTCACCTGCTGACATTCGGCATTGCAAAGAAATTCTTGACGATTTTGGACTGCCGTATGTTCTTCTTCCTGATTATTCCGACACACTCGACGGGCCGGCGTGGGATGAATATCAGCTCATCCCCGATGGTGGAACGTTGATTGACGATATCCAGCGCATGAGTGGCTCGAAGGCGACAATTGAATTCGGGAACGTTGATGGAAGATGTAAAACCGCTGGATCCTACTTGCTGGACCGGTATTCGATTCCTCAATATCAACTGGAATATCCAATCGGCGTTCAAGAGACCGATCAATTCTTCCATACGCTTGAAACCATTGGTGGTAATCAAACACCGGAAAAACATAGAATGGAGCGCGGGCGATTGATCGACGCCTATACAGACGCGCATAAATACATTTTTGAAAAACGAGCGATTCTGTATGGCGAAGAAGATCTTGTCGCCTCAATGGCTGGATTTCTATTGGAGATTGGAATGATTCCTGTGTTGTGCGCCACTGGAGGAAATAGCGGGACATTACAAAAGCGAATCGAACGCGCGGCTGATAATTCCAAATCTGAAATCACCGTGATGGAAAATGTAGATTTTATGGAGATTGAAGAGATCGCTTCAGAATTACATCCGGATATTGTGATCGGGAATAGTAAAGGATTTAAACTGGCGAAGCGGTTAAATCTTCCCTTGGTTCGCATTGGATTTCCCATTCACGATCGAATTGGCGGCGCGCGGATTTTGCACGTTGGGTACCGGGGAACACAACAGTTATTTGACCGGATCACTAACTCCATTATTGAAGCCAAACAAGACGCTTCTGATGTCGGTTACTTTTACATGTAAGTTTTAAAGTGGAACACAGAGACAACAATTGAGGAATGATTATGGGACTCGATACTTCACGGCATCCATGTTTTAACGATGAGATTCGTCATCAATTCGGCCGCGTGCACTTACCGGTTGCGCCGAAGTGCAATATCCAGTGTAACTATTGCAACCGGAAATATGACTGCGCCAATGAAAACCGACCGGGTGTCAGCAGCGCGGTCCTAGCGCCAAAACAGGCTATTCATTATTTAAAACGCGTAAAGGAGAAAGATGAACGGATTGCTGTTGTTGGCATTGCAGGACCGGGAGACGCCTTCGCATCGCCGGAAGAAACGTTGGAAACGCTGCGGTTTGTGCGGGAGGAATATCCCGAAATGTTGTTGTGCGTGGCGACGAATGGTTTGAATCTGCCTCCCTATATAGACGAACTGGAGGCGCTGAATGTCAGTCATGTCACAATCACGATGAACGCGGTGGATCCAGCCATTGGCTCCAAGGTTTACGCATGGGTTCGCGATGGAAAAAAGATTCACCGCAAGGAAGCCGCCGCACAGATTCTATTGGAACGGCAATTAGAATCCATCCGTTTACTGAAAGAAAAAGGGATTTTAGTCAAAATCAATTCGATTTTGATTCCTTGTGTTAATGAAGATCATATTCAAGACATTGCAGAAACTGTCTCGGATCTAGGCGCTGACATTTTAAACTGCATTCCACTGTATTCTGTTGAAGGAACGCCTTTTGAAAGTATACCTTCTCCAACAAATGAAGAAGTAAAATACGTGCGTGAAGAAGCGGAAGCATATTTGCCACAAATGCGTCATTGCACGCGATGCCGGGCGGACGCGGTTGGATTATTGGGAGAGTTGCTGGTGGAAGAGACGGCCCAGTGTTTGCGTGAATCCAGCGCGCTTCCTCTCGATCCAAACGAGGACCGTCCCTATACCGCCGCAACCAGTCTGGAAGGTCTACTCGTGAACCAACATTTGGGGGAAGCGTCGCAGGTGTTGATTTTCGCGCAAAGAGGAACCGAATATGAATTAATAGAAACAAGACCCACTCCACCGCCGGGTGGGGGTGATCAACGATGGAAAGAACTGGCCAATCGCCTGCATGATTGCCGGGCGCTCCTCGCCCACAGCGCGGGAGACTCTCCGAGGAGGGTTTTAACAAGCGCAGGTGTGCGGGTAATCCTGATGGAGGGTCTCATTGAAGAAGGTCTAGAAGCGGTTTACCGGAATACAGAAATCCGTTCTCCACTGCGGGAACATCGCTGCGGCAGTGGATGCGCAGGAACGGGTACTGGATGTAATTAATACACAATCTAAATCACTAATTTATAGGAGAAAAGTCATGGAAAAACCGGATTATCACATTTTTGTCTGCAATAGTTTTCGTGTCACAGGAGAACCACAAGGAACGTGTAACCGTAAGAATGCGGTGAGTCTTTTACAAACACTCGAAGAGGAAGTCGTTGACCGTGAGATCAACGCCGTTATAACGAGCACGGGATGTATGAAAATGTGCGATAAAGGCCCAATTATGGTTGTCTATCCACAAGGGTGGTGGTATGGCGAGATGGACGAAGACAAGATCGACCAAGTGCTTGACGCGTTGGAAGAAGGCAACCCAGTTGAGGAACTAATGTTAAATTGATAGTTTTCCTTTGAATCAAGAATAGGAGCGCGCTCATGGTAACCGTAAAGCATAATGTAAAATGTAAGTTGTTTCATTGGTCAATATACATATTGATTTTGTGTCTAATTTCTGGATGTATGAATTCTGACTCACCCGATGAACAAGCGGAGAATGATTCTGTATTGCTTTTCGCCGCTGCAAGCACAACAAATATTGTAGAAGAGGTTGTTAGTCTATTTGAACGAGAAACAGGTATCTCAGTTCATCTCAATCTGACCAGCTCGTCCGCCCTTGCGCAGCAGATCGAATCTGGGGCGGATGCGTGCCTCTATTTTTCCGCTAATGAAAAATGGATGAATTACTTGGATGAAAAAGGCTTTGTTGGCTCTAGGATTGATTTGTGCAGCAACCGCTTGGCCATTATTGTCCCTTCGAATTCTCCAATAAAAATCGATCAGCCTTCCGATTTGCTTTCTGATAAGATTGAGCACATCTCTCTAGCGGAAACAGAAGCCGCTCCCGCAGGCGTATACGCCCGGCAGGCGTTGACGAGTCTTGGTTTATGGGAAGCAGTCAAATCGAAGGTCGTTCAAGGAAGTGACGTCCGCCGGGCGTTGCTTTTTGTTGAACAAGGCGAAGCGGAAGCGGGGATTGTGTATACAACCGACGCGGCGATTACGGATAAAGTAAGGGTTGAGATTGTATTGGAATCCAATCTACATGATCCAGTCGTGTTTCCGCTCGCCTTATTGAAGAAAAAGATGAACGATGAAGCCTCACGTTTATTATATGAATATTTCTCATCAGAAACGGCAACAGGAATTTATACAAAATATGGATTTCTAGCTTTAAAAAACAAAAATCCGGAGCCGCGTTAATGATCGAAACGAGTGAATGGATAGCTATATGGATCAGTTTAAAAGCAGCCTCCGTTGCGGTGGCGGGGAGCCTACCATTAGCGATTATGGCGGGATACTTTTTAGCGCGCTGGGAAGGGCGCGGCAAAACTGTGATCGAAACAGTAATCAATATGCCATTGGTTCTCCCTCCAATTGTCACAGGATATCTTTTATTGTATTTCTTGGGGAAACAGAGCGCGGCGGGATTGTTTTTAGAACAAACATTGGAGATCCGGATTACGTTTACATGGTTGGGCGCTGCTGTAGCCGGAGCGGTCGTTGGTTTTCCATTAATGGTCCGCGCTATTCGGCTTTCGTTTCAATCAATTAATCCACGATTGGAAATGGCGGCTCTCGGTTTAGGCGCTTCTCCTTCCCGCGTTTTTTTTACGATCAGTTTGCCACTGGTCAAGCGGGGAGTGGTAACCGGCGCTGTGCTAGGATTCGCTCGAAGTTTAGGAGAGTTTGGCGCGACAATGATGACCGCCGGCAATATCGAAGGTCAAACCCAAACGATCCCATTAGCAATCTTTTCCGAAGTCCAGCGGCCCGGCGGGATCGAACAAAGTTGGAGGCTTGTGTTGGTTTCAATTATAATCGCCAGCCTGGCATTGATTGCCAGCGAACGTTTGGATCGAAAGGAGAGGATCCATGGAGCGGATTCGTTTTAGCGTTCATCATGTTTACACTACTGGTTTCGAATTGGACATTACGTTTGAATCCAATCATCAGGTGACTGCGTTGACCGGCCCTTCCGGCAGTGGGAAAACCAGCGCGCTCGAAATGATCGCTGGAATCAAAACTCCATGTAAAGGACGAATTGTAATTGATAACACAGTATTATTCGATTCCATGCAGGGCGTGAATATCCCTCTTCACAAAAGACGGATTGGTATGGTTTTTATCAAGGAT
>CAXXSM010000158.1:0-11503 GCA_963663405.2 bacterium
CAATCTCTGAAACATGTGCATCCGTTGGCAAATCCGTTGATTCTATGCAATAGACCAAAGGCCCTCTCTTAACAGCTGCTTGATTCCTCAGTTCTTCGACCAATGGATTTGCTTCGTACAATTTTACAGTCATTGGAAAGGTAATGTCAATCCGGTCACCTTCCGACCATGATTTTTGTATCTTGTAATACGTTCCCGGTTTTATTTTGGAATTAACAGTATGATTATTAATTGATATTACAACATTTTCAGTCCAATGGGGAATACGCGCGAATAGGACAAAATTGGAATCTTCAATCGTTTTTATCTCAATTTCGACTTTGCCTTTCCAGGGATAATCAGTATGCTGAGTCAATACGGCACGCGATCCATTCGGCAATCGCGTATCCAGTTTGTTGGAACCATATAGATTTATCCATATTCCTTCATCAGAGACACAGTATGCATATTGATTGATTTTAGCGATAGTGCGGACTACATTCGGTGGACAGCAGAACGAACTGATATACGATTGACGTTTGCCTGACCAGCGCAACTCAAAAGGCGGATTCGTGACAGTCCGTAGTGGATTCGTATAAAAAAACCGCTTCCCATCAATACTGATCCCTGAAAGTACTCCATTATATAACGCAAGTTCCAACGCGTCCGCATAACGTGCGTCTCCCGTAATTCTCAGCATCCGCCAATTCCACATTCCAAAGCCAATCGTCGCGCACGTTTCGTTATACGCAGTGATATTGGGTAATTGATATGGGCGACCATACGCTTGATGGACAAGTTGTATCGCGCTGTGTTTTTTTGAACCATCAGGAGAAGCGCCATCATAGAGCGCGCCTGTAGAACCGGTGATATACATTTTTCTTATATACACATCATTCCATATAGGATCCAAAGGAGTCCATAGCGTCGCATCGCCGGTCTCCATATATACATCCGCGGCACCGGCATAGAGATAATTCGCTCGTACCGCATGCCCCACAGCTGTTCGTTGCTCCCGGAATGGAATTCGATCCTGATTCTGATCGGTTCCTCTGTCAGTCTTTGAACGTATATCGATTAAACCTTTCGCCAATTCTAAATAATCAGAGTTTTGCGTGACTCGATATAAATCGATCACTCCCATATAATGCGATGGACATATCGTGATACGCGCCAACTCTTCAGGTTTCTTCTCACAGACTTCACTTATGTAACTTGCCGCTTTTATCGCTACATCCAGCAAATTGGTTTTACCCGTAGCTTTGTAATGCGCCGATGCGGTTGTCAACAAATGACCAATATTATACGTTTCAAAATGCAGTTGATTTTGTATTTCGTTATGAGCGCATTTCCCTTTTCGTTCTTCAATAATGACGGGAGTATGGATATATCCATCATCACGTTGCGCTTGCGCAATGACATGTATAATCTGGTCCATTATACGATCCAGATCTTGATCTAACGTCATCGCATAAGCGTAAGATGCCGCTTCCAACCACTTATAAAAATCTCCGTCATTAAACTTTGGCCCATGATGTTCACCCTCTTGCAGTCCAGCCGCAACCAAAAAATTGGTATACGCGTGACTGATTGTTGGATTTTTAAATAAATCCCATAGATTGGGGATCATCGTTTGATGACACAATTCAAATCGATCCGCCCAAAATCCACTCGTCCATTGAACATCCTTAATGTTAGTTGAATTCAATTTTGCATAGGGACTGATATGAATCCTTTGCGCTGTATCATCCAGACAAAATGTATTCATACAAAATAATATCGAAAACATACAGATGATGAGTATTTTCCACATATTCTTATTCCAAATGTTATTCAATAATTGATTATTACACCGCATTGCGTGAAATACATTAATTATATTTTAATGCAGAGTATTACTATTGTTTTTGGGATCCATATAATCAACATATTGATTTGGATTCGTGCCATTCAACCATTCTTCAATATTCGTATATCCATCATTATCTTGATCACCCCTATTATCAGTTGGATCATCCATATTCAATCCATATTTTTCTTCCCATTGATCCGGCATGCCGTCATAATCCCGATCATTTGGCGCTGGAATAGATACATACTCCGGCCATCCTCCGACTTCATCAGGAGTGTTGATTATACCATTTCCAGAATCTATTTTACCAGCTCTCACCATCTGCATAATACGTTCATCTACAGGATCTCGTTTCGGAAGCGATGGGCCTGCATGTTTTAGCACGTCTTGATATGCTTCTTCCGCCTGTTGTGTATGTATAGGAGCGCATGGATTTGGATGCGCCGCTCGCACACGCGCAATAATCATTGCACGCTCATAATCGGTAAGATTCCTATCATAATCGAACTGTAAACCTTCCTGCCAATTGTTCTCTGTGATATCCGGGTATCCATACACGTAATTATCAGCGACATACCATTTACCCGGTTTATCCGATTCACTGTACATATCTAAATGCTGTGGACGGCAGATTCGGTATTGTATAGCGCCTTCATTAACAGCCGGACCTGGTTTGAAATAGTTCGCGACAATATTGACGTTTGAACTCGCGTCCGCGCCGTCTATGGTTCGATGTCTCCAATTGTAAAGAACATTATTTCGTATATCAACACGCTCTCCCCATCCAATACTTGGATTCCGGCCCGTGTTGCAGGCGAAAAGGTTATGATGAAACGAACCGTTTCTACCTCCCCATGTTCCTCCAAAAGCGTGATTGTTTAGATTCAGCGCTTCACTGGATATACACCATTGAATGGTGATATTCTCCGCAGGAAGTTTTTTCTGACTTCCATCCGGCATTGTTTTCATATAGCGGTAGAACGATATATTTTCATCCAATCCCCATGATGTGGAACAATGGTCGATGATAATATTGCCAATGGGATAGCCACCCAACGCATCATTTCTGTCTTTTAAATTCCCACGGCGGAATCGGAGATAGCGAAGAATCACATCATGTGTATTGATTTCCGTTGTCTGCCCTTTGACGCAGACACCATCACCTGGAGCCGTTTGGGCGGCAATGGTAAGATATGGATTATCAATGCTGAGTTTACTTTCTAATGTGATAACACCGGATACACGAATATTACAATTCGAGGTACTTCGGCTGTTACAGCCGCACGTAAACTGCCAGGTCCACTATCATTCAAGTTTGTCACGAGTATGACAATTCCTCCACGCCCTCCGGCCGTAAAAGCGCCCGCTCCTTCCGCGCCGGGAAACGCAGGTATTTTCTTCTCTAAATTCGGTTTCTTTGATACACTGTTATTACATCGTTTCAACCAGACAGCATAAGAAAAAGATTTATCATTACGTTCAAGTTTTTGTTTTTCGTTTTTATACCATTGTCCAATGTTTGCAAACGGCCATGCGTTTAGTTTCATGATTTGATTATTTTCCAATACAACATTTACAGCGTACGCAGGGCCTAATGTATTTTCTTCTATCTTGATTTCTTGCAGTTTGTCTTCCGCAATAAACCAACGTACTTTTGTGGATAAATCTTTAGGCAGACCTTCCAATTTCATTTGATCGATTGAGTTCCATAATACCGTATCAATGGCATAAACCAATGGGCCACGCATTAAGGCCCATCGATCGTCATTTTGAACATGTAAGCGTTGTATCCATTGAATCTCCATTGGTAGCAATAATGATATCTGTGATCTACTTTCCCACACACGTTCAATTTTCATATAATGCCCTGGCTTCAATTTTTTCAATATTTCATCATTCACTTTGACCACAGGTTTCTTACACCAAGCGGGTAAGCGAATATATATCGGAAATTTTTCCGTTTTTTCTGTTTCTATGGAGATCTCAATTTCTTCTGTTTCTGGATAATTCGTTTTTTGTGATATCAATACGGTTGAACCTGAATCCAGCCGAATGGCAGCCTTGGATTCAATATACTGATTGATGTAAATACCATCTTTACCAGAGGCATAGATCAATTGAGGAATCTTTGTGGCAATCCGTGGCCCACTCGCCGTGCAGCAATCGGGCCCATGAAAATACACATCCGGTTTCATTCCATTGAGCGGCGTATGATAGCGAAACACTTCTCCATCCACGGTCTGCGCAGCGAATAGATGATTCCAAATCAACCGCTCGATCGCGTCCGCATAGATCGAATCACCCGTTAATTCCAGGAGATAATGACTCAACTCGATCCATGACATCATTGCGCATGTTTCCACTTCACGGCCATCGATTGGAAGGTTATATCCCGTTTCATAGTGTTCGTCAAAACTGACACCGCCAGTGATATACATCTGCCGGTGCGAAATATCATGCCACGCGCCACGCACTTTCAGTAATAGGGAATTATCACCGGTAATTTGATACAATCGTAACAATCCAATCAGATTCATATGCAGTGTATGGGAATGCACGTAACGCTGAATCTCATTAATTCCAATTTCTCCCCGCGCAACTTTCGCAAGATTCGAAAACGTATTGTATCCTGACCACCGGTCAATATTATCAACACACCATTGCGCCCATTGTAGATATCGATCGTCTCCCGATACTGTATACAGGCGCAGCATAGGATCGATCAACAAGGTTCCCTCCAAACAATAATGCACAGAATGCCCTGCGATCGTTTCCCCTTTCGGTCCCGGCCAAAATTCGGCTTTTCCCGGTCCAATTGTATCAACAAAATAATCACCAAGCCGTTTAGCCGTTTCAAGCGCTCGATTGTCTTGCCATACTTCATACGCAGTTAGCAAACCGTGCAGCATAAAATACAACTCGTAAGCGTCCATACCACGCAAAGGCATTTTTTGGGTTCGAACCGCTGGATCCGTTACGCCAAGATATCCCCCCGGCTCCTGCGCGTTGATAAGCCGGTTCAATATACTTTTTGTCTTCTCCCGTAACGGATCATCGTTGAATGTTTCCGCGGCCAAGACCGCTGACTCAAGCCACTTGCCGGGTTGTTCTCCCACCCATTTCCATTCCCGGTGTTTCTTTTGTTCGACAAGTTTTACAAATGCGTCAATATCAAAATGATGAAGATATTCATCCTTATTCACTGCAAGCCGTTTTCCAATAAATCCACCAATATTGGACACGGAATTCGGTGTTAAAGCCGTTTCGATTCGTTCAATTTTGATTTGTGAAGAATTGGAATCAATAGCAGGATAAAAACAGAAAACAAAGACGATCAGCATCACTCGATATCGCGTACAAAATGTATACATATCGCTTCCTCAATCTTCTAATTCCACATATACACATCAATTCTTATTCGTATATTCATTGCCTTGCTTTGGAGGCAACTTCATTCCCTCTCCAAAATAATATCCAGTATGAGCGGGTTGATTATAACTTACATTCTGCCAAGCGATACTTAATCGATAAACCGAATCGCTCATCAGCGTTGGGAATCGATAGTTAGTAGGAATCGTGGTTGTAAAGATACGTAATTCACTTCCATCTCGAGTACGCCATATCACTTCTTCCCGCCAATCCCCCAAAATATCCGCCGCCAGACACGGATTTGCCTTTGTTCCATTATTCGTCACACAATTGTACTGCCCTCCATTCAGCAATCGTTCCGTTTCACCCCGTTCATAATTCCATTTATCAATATACGCCCCGCTTCGCCAGCCTCCATCGAGAATTTCTCTCAAAAGATCACCATCCCACCAGATCCCCATATTACATGAGCGTGGTTTTGCGGATGAGATTTTCTGCCCTTGACAATTGTATAGTCCATCAGAATCATTCGTCCAGCATTCATACCCGCGGTGACGCGGATCGATATCCATAGCCAAACCTCTTCCAGGATCATTCAACTGCAATCCCCAGATCACTGTTCCAGTCAATGCGTCCCGCAAATTGGCGCCATTGGGATGCTTTGGACGTTCGTGAATCCCAAAAATCTCTAATCCCGGCCGATCGGGATTGATGTCCGATACATGCAAAGCGTCCCCATGGCCCAATTCTGTTGTATAAAGTCCTTTTCCATTGTCATCGATTACACAGGCGCCATAGATAATCTCATCCTTTCCATCATCATCAATATCCGCGACGGACACGCTATGATATCCTTGCCCCTGATAGTCCTTGTTTCCAGGGGTTCCATCATCGCTGTCAAACGTCCATAGATGAGTCAGTTTTCCATCTCGCCAGTTCCAAGCCGCTAACACCGTTCTCGTGTAATATCCACGGCACATGACTAAGCTGGGCCGCTTGCCATCCAAGTAAGCGGCGCACGCTAAAAAACCGGTCTACTCGATTTCCATAACCATCCCCCCAAACATCTTTAATTTGCTGTGACGTAGGATACAGCGTATCCGGATGACGGGGAGGGATATAATTCGTTGTTACCATTGCTTTCCCCGTTAATCCATCAAACACAGTCAAATACTCTGGCCCTGCAAGAATATAGCCATCTTCATTGCGGTAATCCGCGCTCACGTCGCCAATAATATTGCCAACGCCATCTCTCGTTCCATCGGCGGTCTTGCAGGCGATTTCCGCCTTCCCATCTCCATCGAGATCATAGACAATAAACTGGGTATAATGAGCGCCTTCCCTTATATTCTTACCTAAGTTAATTGTCCACAGTAATGTTCCATCCAATTTATAAGCTTGTAATATCGCTGGCCCTGTTATCCCTTTGTGCGCATTATCTCGCCCGCGTGAGGCTTGATGCAAAACAATTTCATAGGAACCATCACCATCCAGATCCCCCACCGAAGCGTCATTCGGTGTCGTTCCTTCAGGCGTTTGCAGTGGTATGGATAGATAAGGCCGCGCCGGAGCGTCGGCAACAAAAGTATAAGGCTTACTCGCATCTTGTTCTTCACCATTGATGATAGGTTTTACAAAATAGGAAAGAGAACGCGACCAATGTACATCCTTATCTTGAAAACACGTTCGATCGAAAATCGGTTTTTTATTAACTCGAACTGTTTTTCCATCAATCGTACGATAAAGGTTGAATCCAATCTCTTCTTGATCACAACCAAGCATGCGCCAGCTAACAAAGATATTTCCATTGCCTTGATTGACGGCGACAACACCCCGATCGAGAGATTCCATTTGCCGCTGCGCAGATGCATATGAAACTAAAAAAAACGAAATAAATAAAAGACATAATACTATGCTTTTTTTTGAATGATTCATTAGAATCCTTCCATACGATTGAATTGGATTGCATCTAATGTGACAACAACAATCACGGCATTTTCATGAGATTCTCCCAGCGTACATTCCATTTTCCATCCTTCGGAAAACCAGGAGCGTCGATTTTGGGACCGTTATCCCATCCTGCCGCCATCATAGAAACCGCTGTTAACAAACCTCCATTGGCGGGTAGATACGTGGGAAGATTCTTACGTTGATAGCAATGTCCGTTGGGGAGGTACTGATTTTTGGGCGTGTCCATCAGCAACGATTGTATAGCGAGTTCTGGTTCACCAACTCGCGCGGCTGTCATGGCCATCATTGGGTAATCCCATCCCCATGTGCTTGGCCAATTCCAATCTTCAAAGATTTTATGCAAAGTCCTACGCATAATTTGGGGATCAACAAGTTCACTTTCCGGCAACACACCCAATGCGGCCACTAAAGAAGGATGATCCCGCCGCAGCGCTGGATTTTCGAATGTGTCCAAAGTTGATTCCGTCGTAACATAGACATCCTTGTTTTGAGGTAAAGGCGCTAAGCGGTCAATAATATCCTGCCATTTGGGTTCCGGCTCCAATCCCAAACGCGTTCTCCATTCCTGCGCGTATTGCAATCCCCAAGCCCAATACGCCAATTCATACGTTGGATTATACGTTTTATCCGGCGGGTAGCATTCCTGCGCGGGGATCAATGGAGGACCAAGAACATACCGTTCTTTTTCTGGATCGAAATACGCGTAGGAAGCCATAAATTGGGCAGTCTCAAAAACAATTTCTTGATATCGTTTCAGTAACTCTTCACTTGGATTGGCGCGGTAGCATAACTCGGCGTAATAGATCGGATGCGGCTGCTGCCATATCAAAAATACGCCGATCCCAGAAGGCCCTTCCCGGCCATCCGGCCCAACCATCTTTGGCCACCGCGCCCCGTTGTATCCTTGCAAAGCAGCCATTTTTTTCGCTTGTGGAAGAATCTGTTGATACCAAGACAAACTCTTCTCAAGCATCGGCGTCCGGTTCCACAAAGCAAAATGCACGGCATGCCACCAGTGCATTTCCAAGTGAAACTTGCCATACCAACTATTGTGCGTCAATCCGGATTCCTGTGGCGGAATGGAGGAGGCGCATTGTATGGCGGTCAGATATTGAGAGAGAATGACACGCCGTTCAAGTTCAACTGCGCGTGGATCACTGCATTGACTAAAATCAACAGCGCCGCCACTCATCCAAAACCTCTTCCAAAACGCAGCGCAATCCGCGCGAACCCCCGCAACATCAATTAGAGATTTTGTAATTTCCTCTTTTGAAAATTCACATGTAAATTCAAAGAAGCTTCCTTTTCCCGGCTGAAGCAAAAAAGAATGAGCTTCTTTTTGAATCCAATCGCAATGGCCTGAATACTGGATGCGGACATAATACACATCCTCATCAAGCGTCCGTTTCAATACAACCAATCCCATTTCCTGTTTCAAAATGGTAGTTGTATGCCGGTCAGGTGAATTCCAATCAGCCATGCCCGGCCCCCAATTTTCAGAACCATATGGAAAAGAAAAACAGACGGGCAGATTCTCCAAGCAATGTTCACCGGTTTCCACACGGACCGCAATCAGATCTCGATTTGGATGACAGACAGTGACAACCTTTACAGGATGCCCATCGATCGTGAAAGAACTGCGTAATTCTCCTTTCCACAAATCGAGGGTTTGTTGAACCTCTTTCAATTCATCAATTAAAAGTTCAGTCGTATCCGCATGTTGAAGTTGAAAACCGATCCGGCCCAGATGAAGCCGGTGAGGATTGGCCCGAAGCCAACGTCCGGCCGGTAAGTTCGTCCGAGCAGCATAGGGAACCTTCCGCCCATAGGTGTCATAATACGCGAAGGTTTCATCTAACTTGTAAGGTGTTTTAGATGGAATTGTATGCCACCCCCATGAGGACAACGTTCCCAAAGGAATCCCGTCCTGATAAAAACCGGGGAATGTCTGCAAACCAGTCACATCAGCGGTAAACGCGAATTCCCCATTGCCAACCGAGAAAGGAGCCAATGGATCCGCTTTTTCAATACATGGATTATGACGATTGACCAAGGCGAAACGATCGATCGAACCGGTCCCATCCGCCACACAATAATTTGTTAAAAAAAAAACCGCCGGCAATAAAAATGCGGATAGAATTTTAATTTTGTTAACCATTATTTCACACCAAATTTGAATATAGAAACACTAATCGGTGAAACGATCAGGCGCCCATCATTCCACATCACCGGGACTTCTTCAATCGTCACATCCGGCGCTTCCCCAGGTGTGTTATGAGCCATTTTATCTGAACCGGTGATCTGCCAGCGTTGCCCAACACTATTCACTTTCACACCCTTTAATTCAACCGGCAGTGAAACCGGCTCATCCGTTGGATTCACAATGGATATCGTGATCGCGTTCTGATCCGATGTCCATGCGGCGGCAACGTATAATGGCTCAGGCGCGTCCGTGACACGGACAGGAATTTCTCCATAATGACGCCGGTACAATTTCAATGCCAGTCCCGTTGTTTCAAACTGCGCTTCTGTTTTATTGGTTTTAATCGCGCCAATGACATTCACCGTCTGCGCATAATTCGCCATGAAAAAGAGATCGCTGTTCTTGAAATATTCATGAAGACCGGCGGCGATTCCCAACGCGTCCTGCAGATGATACTGACAACCGAGTTCGCCATAGATATAGCGGCCATACCAATAATTCCATTCATCCATCGCGATGCGAATATCCTTTGCTTCCAATCCTTCAATCGATTCACGGTATTGACGATGCGCATCCGCGACACGCCGGATGGCATTAGGTATCAGCGCCACATGTTCAATCAGATTGGTTTTGCTCTTTTGATAAATATGTTCGCTGATTAAATCCATATGATCCGAACAGACATTCATCATCGTTTGACTCCAGTCGCCAACAGCGCCGACGGCGATCAACTGGATGGATGGATCAATGTGGTACATCAATTCCGCACATTGATTATGCTTTTTCACATAATCTTCCAACGGCATATGTCCCTTTTGCCAATCGCCATACATCTCATTCCCAACCGCCCACCAACGAACGTTAAACGGTTCGGGATGTCCATTTTTAGCGCGTAATTTTCCCATGGGCGTATCAACACTGCCATTGCAATATTCCACTTCTTCCGCCGCGAGTTCAACGGAACCGAGTCCCGTGTTCACAGCGATAAAAGGTTCTGCGTCAATCAATTCACATAGATCCATAAATTCATGAATTCCGACATCATTATGTTCAATACCCGTCCAGGCGGGATTCTTGCGGGGGGACGTTTATCGCGGTCGCCGACGCCGTCTTTCCAATTGTAATCACTGACAAAATTCCCACCCGGCCAGCGATAAACAGGCGCATCCAGTTCTTTTAAAAGCTGCAGAGTATCAGGCCGGAAACCTTTCACATTGTCCACTGGCATCAACGAAACCGTTCCAACTCGAAAAGCGCCTTTTCCATGCCCCACAATACGCAGACGGCCTTTCAATGTATCCCTTTTGGATGTCATGCGGAATGAATATTTCTTGTATTCATTTGTAAGTTTGTCAATTGTATAGACGACACATTCATCCTCTCCGTCTCCACAAACTAAACTGACTTTGATTGGAACCGCGTCAGAATCACCCGCGGCGATAATATACCCCACATATTCTTTGCCAGCCAAGAACGCCAATTCCCCCTGTTCAATCCCGGCCGGCGCATCACTAATCTTAATTTCCGGCGTATGTTCACCGGTAAAAGATCCTTCTTTCACCATACGGACTGTCCCCTCACCACCAATCACTTTCCAGGGCGAACCTGTTAAAACGGGAAAATCACCGCCCCTCCAAAAACCTCTATCCGTCTCGGTTGACCAAGGTTTATATTCATCCGTAACGGGAAAAAAGAACTTTCGGTCTTCCAGCATCTCCGCCCAAATCCCGCCATAAATACAACGGCCCAAATGCTCGATAAACTGACCGTAGATATACTTTGAGATCGGTTCCCCGGTTTTCGTGGTATGAATCGTCACCTTGTTTCCCCCCCACACAAAACACGGAATCAGCAGCAAACAAAAAACCAATGTCATTTTTCGAAGATTCATTTTCATTGTCTCCCTAAATTTGCAAAAATTTTTACACTTAATCTTGAATCGCTAAATCTGATAAAAATCAATCCTACGGCAATCAACATCCATTGTCAAATGTTTCTAAAAACAATCAAAAGTCCAGCGATACAGAATGAAAAATCGGTTTTTTCAAGAAAAATTGAACCATTTAGCTCTTACTGCGTATTGGGGTTTATGATATCCTAGATAAACTGCTGTCGCGGTGAATGCAATC
>CAXXSM010000159.1:0-7464 GCA_963663405.2 bacterium
CGATCCTTTCGATCCAACGGAACGCGGAGTCCTGGCTGAAAGGGGGAACGAGTCATCCCCGTTTTAAAGCGGCGCTGCGCGTTGATCCGCTCTTGATGGATTGGGAAAAGGCTGTTCCGCTGTTAGCCGAACAGGGCTATATCGTTAGCGAGCGTTGCAATGAAGCGGATCTGGCGGTAGTGCGCCGGTTTCTTGATGATTGGGCGGACCGGATGAATCCATTGTACCTGGCGGTTTCCTTGACACCTTTTTTCCAATACCCGGACACAACACCCCGAACACGTGTGATTGAATCCTGTATTCTACCCCTCGCGCGGGAACGTGGGATTCCGTTCGCCATGATGATCGGAGTTAAAAAACTGATCAATCCCGATCTACGGCTCGCGGGGGATGGTGTGGGGAAATCCGATATCTGCTCTGTAGAGAATCTCTGCGTCCGATATCCCGAAAACCGGTTTCTTGTTACGATGTTGAGCCGGGAAAATCAGCATGAACTCTGTGTGACCGCCCGTAAATTCTCGAACCTGCTGCCTTTCGGCTGCTGGTGGTTCATGAACAATCCAAGCATTATTGATGAAATTACACGCGAGCGGTTTGAACTCCTGGGATTTAGTTTCGTGCCTCAACATTCAGACGCGCGGGTGTTGGATCAGCTCCTTTATAAATGGGATCATTCAAGGAAACTGATTGGTAACGCGTTGGCGGATCAATACGAAAAGACGGTTCAAACAGGCTGGGCGGTTACCGAAGATGATATTCAGCGCGATGTGAATAAATTGTTCAGCGTGAATTTCGAATCATTCGTGGGATTGCAATCGTAATAAAATACCCTTATTATTCTATCTGTTTATATATATATATTTTTAATACTGATCTTTGCGTGAAGGGAAAGTGTCTGATGCGCCGGGCGTTTACATTGATTGAGTTATTAATCGTTGTCGCGATTATCGGGATTCTCGCCGCGATCGCTGTCCCCAATTTTCTAAACGCGCAAATCCGGGCGAAAGTAGCGCGTGTCTATTCCGAAGAACGTGGATTGGCGGAAGCGTATTTGCTCTACCGCTTGGACAACCAGGATTTCCCGCCCCATATCGATGGAGATCCGGCCCAGCACCGGTTCGTAACCACACCCATCGCGTATTACGCCAGTTCCGTTTTTGATCCGTTTCAGGAAAAACTCACAACGATGGATATTGATGTGATTCGTAATACGAGGAATCAATACCATATGGAACCCGCGCAGCTTTTATACGGCTGGTTTAATGAAACCAAAGCGCGCTATTCGAATTTCTGGCCCCAGCTCCATTCCTCCGCCTACGCCGTCCAGTCCATGGGGCCGGGAAAAACTTGGATCAGCAATGAACTGTACGCTCCCAGCAATGGAACCGTTAGTGTCGGTATTATCTATACACTCGCGCCTGGTGAACGAAAAACATACTGAGTTTATATATTATATCGCGTCTTCTCTTGTCTTTCTCCACGCTCCTTGATTTCCGTTGTTCCTACCACTCCCGCTAAACTTTTTTTCATAAAATCCTGTAACAATATTTGAAAACGTCAGTATTGATATACGAGAGATCGGACATGATTGACCGGGATCAATACATTGTCATGGCGGAATATTCGTTAGTTTTGGATAGTGGAGCGCAATCGTGAGTCAAAAAAAATCGGAAACCGGTCCTCCGTCCAATCTCATCCACCGTATGCTGTCAGGGGATCGAACGAGTTTTGATGACATTATTTTATGGTACTCAAATGATGTTCTCCGGCTCTCTGTATTACTCCTTCAGGATAAAGAAGAAGCCAGAGACGTTGTTCAAGAATCATTCATTCGGTTGGTTCAGCATGTGAAAGCGGGGAAGTTCCGGAAGGCGAATGGATCGATCAAAGGATTTTTGTTGACGGTTTCAAGGAATCTCTGTCTCGATCGGTTAAAAAAACGATCGCGATTTTTCTCTATCGATCTCGATACGGAATTCATGGATGAAGGATTGTCCAATCGGTTGACACCCGACCGGATGATGGACGAACAACGGTTTCAAACCGCTTTTGAAAATGCTTTGTTACAATTGACGGATCTGCAGCGGACGATCCTCGTATTGCATGAACTCAATGGGGAATCGAATCAAAAAATCGCCAAGACGCTGGATATGACAGTCAATTCCATAACGACTCATCTCTGCCGCGCGCGAAGAAGACTGCGAAAGATCCTGGCTCCATTTGGAGGAGAGTAATGAACGATTCATTATCTGAAAAGAAGGAAAGGGAACTCTCAGAACGGTATGATCGGGGGAACCGCTCTCCCTGCGATGAAATGGAGGCGTCCGTTTTTGAGTTCTACCGGCAAATGCGGGAATGCTTAAAAGAACACAGCGCGCCTGCGTTAAATGTTCCTTCCTTATCAAAACGGCTGGCGGATGAGATGGGGATGGTCTCTCAGGAACGAGAATCATTTCTCTCTTACTTTACCTGGATTCCGAAACCCGTATGGGCAGGCGCCGCAGTATTGATTTTACTCGTATCCGCAATAGGGATTGGGAGTTGGTGGAATTCAACGGCGCCGATGATGGAGGAAGACGGAACGCAATGGATTCACCGGTTACAGAGCGGTAAAACTGTTTTTATCCCCGGTGAAACAGGAGAAAAAAGAGAGGCGGTCAAACTTGCGGATGGCTCTATGTTAACGTGTTATTCTCAGAGCACAGTCCGCGTTCGAATCAACAATTCTAAAAGAGAGATCCACCTCGATTACGGAAAGATCAACGTCAACGCCGTGCATATTGAAGATTCTACGATGATTGTCTATACGCCATTAGTGGATATCCACGTCGTCGGTACGACGTTTAACGTCGAAGTTTATTAAATCAAAAAAGAACATTATAGGAGGTTATCATGCGTCCTTGGGCCGCTGTCGCGGGATTCGTCTGTGTACTCGTCATTATCTTCGCCACGATCTTTCTTGGTGGTGAAGGGAAAAACAACCAAAATGTTCATGGAGTAAAGGTTTCCGTGGATGAAGGGGAATTGATCGCAAAAAATGGAGACCAATCCCAGCGAATTCGACAAGGGGAAGAATTGAATGTCGGCGCCGATGGGAAATTAGGAACACCGAAATCTTCTCATCAAGAAGAAGAGATTTCGGACTCACTCCTTGCGCAGAGCGCCGATTCCATCGATTCCGCTTCCTCACAAGCGGCTTCAGCGCAGACGGAGCTGGTCACAAAAGAAATCTTCTGGATTTCTGGTTATTCCCGGACGGAAGATGGAAAACCACTCCAGGATACCTCCGTCACCGCCTATTCATGGAAGAATCGAAGAGATAAAAAAAATCCCACGATTGTACAAACCAACGCGGAGGGATACTACAACATCGAGGTGAATGACAAAGGGGATTATTACCTGCGCGCAAATCCAAAAAACAAGGAACTCTCCGAAGCGGAAGCTCGCGCCGTGATTCCCGCGACGCAGACCTCCACTGTGGAGAATTTTACGCATTACAAGGCCGCGGTTTCCATGCGCGGACGTGTGATCGATAAAGAAACATTGGATCCAGTGGAAGAGGCGGAAGTGATTTTCGAAGTCCCACCTGATTTTTGGGCGAAATCAAATGAAGGGCAGATAGCCATGTCCGCGATATCAGGCCCCGATGGCCGGTTTACAATCCAGCGGCTTGTGGAAGGGGTGTATAACGTCGAAACAAAAGCCAAAGGCTATCAATACTATAATCCTAGGCCATGGGACCGGGAGAAAGATTCACTCGCAAAACTGGAAGTGAATTCCAATGTGAATGAAAATGAAATTCTTATCAAACTAACGCCCGGTGGAAGTGTTAAGGTTTTTGTGCAGGATTCCGAAGAAAATCCTGTTTCCAACGCCCGATGTTTTGCTGTAATGAAAGAAGAAGGGCCTTTCATGGGCTCGTTTGGCAATACAGATGAGAAGGGAATTTGGTCGTCTGATTATCTTGTGAAAGGCAGGGGCGTAATCAGAGTCGTTAAAGATGGTTATGGGGAAACCATCAGCGATCAATTTAAAACCGGATCTGTTGATGAACCGGCTGTCGTAAAGGTGACTCTATTGGAGGAGGCGGAGGTTTCGGGTCAGGTCGCCTTCGAGAATGGCGATCCTGCTGAAGATTACATGCTGGTCGCCTACAATCAAACGATTCGAGAACGGCTGGGAGGAGGGGGAGGCCATGCGATGGATGAACAGACACAAACGGATAAAAATGGCTTCTATAAGTTCAAAAAACTAGGGGAAGGGAAATATGATTTTAAAGTGTTTGTCCCCCCAAAAGGAGGCGGCACTTCGAAAATCGTTGGCGAGAAAGCGCTCACTTTGGAAGCCGGACAGATCGTAGACGATCTCAATTTCACGCTGGAAGACGTAGAAGACAAGGAAGCCGTCCATGGCCGTGTCGTGAGTGACACTGGGGAACCGGTTAAAGACGCGAAAATCTTTATTAATGTCATTTTTTCTGGTAAAAACCGGAATGATCCCGGTATGTCAGGGAATGATATTACAAACGCGCAAGGGGAATTTGAAATCAAAGGATTGGAGAAAGCCCCTGCGTTTTATTTGAATGTTCTTGTCGATGGGTATAAAGACCAATTTAAGAAATACGACATGAATGGTGAGTATATTACAATTACGCTGGAATCAGGTGGTTCTATTGAAGGTCTCGTGATTTCCAAAGAAGACAACCAACCGGTTCGGGGCGCCAATGTGATTCTGGAAAGTGTCAGCGATCGTTATTTCAAGCCGCCGGGAATTATGACCGGCGCGGATGGCTCATTCCGCGTGGATATGGTAGATGCGGGAACCTATAAAATTTTTGTAGAGGCGGAAGGCTACGCGAGAACGGAAAGCGATCCGGTCACAGTCAAATCCGGTGAAACGACAGATGGGGTATTGATTACGATTGATAGTGGAACCGCGTTTCAGGGGCAGTTAATCGGCCCTGGAGGCGTTCCCGCGGTTGGAGCGTCCGTGAGTCTCTTGACGATCAAGGAGAATTCAAATTATTCGTTTGATAATCCTACACCCTTCTATGTCGAAGACGCTGTTCAATCAGATAGCAACGGTTTCTTCACCCTGCCCAAGGTTTCATCAAAAGGCGCCACGATCTACATCGATCCAGAAGAACACGCGGCGAAGATCTATCCTGTCGCGCCTGACACGTTGGGCGGGGATCCTGTTGTGATTCAATTGGATGAAGGGGGAAGCGTTTATGGGGTAGTATATGATGAAAACGGAGAACCTCAATCTGGAATGAATGTATGCGCTTACCTGCGGCCTGCCAACTTGTTTGTCTATAACACAGTGACGGATGAGAGTGGCGCCTACCGGTTTGATCACCTCCCAAATGAATCCTTTATCATCCAAAAAGCGGGAGTCTTAACCAGTAACTTCGACCGGGAATTTAAAAATGTTACGATTCGAGAAGGACAGAGCGAACGAGTTGACTTTGGTGGCGCCGGAGCGATCGTGCGGGGAACGATCTATCATGGCGGGTCTCCAGCGCCGGGCGCGAATGTCGCCATCACCAGTGGGAATTTCAGTTTTGGGGATTTCCGGCGATTTGCGCAGGCTGGGCCGGATGGATCGTATTCATTGCGGGGCATCCCCGAAGGTGAATATCGGGTCTGCGTCAGTCTTGAACGAACAAATCCTGGCTTTGAACGGGGGGAGATGGATGGATTGAAACGGATTACTATTTCCGGTGATCAAGATGAATATGTGGTAGATGTCTATGTCCAGACATATGAAGTGATTGGAACCGTGCGAGACGCGGATACTGGTTTTCCCATTCCCGACGCTGAAATCCAACTGAGGATTACACCTAACTTAGAAGAGCATATCATGAATTCTCTTTTACCTACTAAGACGGACGGTATGGGAGTTTTCAAATACTCGTTCCGTGAAACAGGAACGTTTCCTTTGACCGCGTCGAAAACAGGTTATGCGAATAAGAATTTTGAAATCTCGATCGATCCAAATATGCAAAGTCAGGACACCAGTTCAATCATTGAAATGGAAGTGTTGTTAACCCAAGCGGCGAATGAATTGGAAGCCCATCTCACATTCCAGGGAAATCCTATTTCAGGAGATGTATTTTTTGCCATCATGAATGAAGGATTGACGGGAATGAGTAGACTGTCGTCCCAACCGGATCCAGAACGGCCTGGCGTGTACAAAGTTTCCGGTTTAGCGCCGGGAACGATCGGTTTAATCATCACCGTGGAACAAGGTGGTCAAATCTTGATGGCTTGTCCGGAACCGTTTCTATTAGAAAAAGGACAATCGCCACAGATCTTCATCGAATTAATTGAAGTTGTGGTTTATGCGATGGATTTCAAAACCAGTGACGGAAACCAGCTCTCTACAAATTTCAAAATTCTCATTCCCGATTTCCCTCAATTTGAACGATTCCCGTTGTTCGCGAATTTGATTCAGGATGGAAAATTTTCTTTTCCAATTCCTAAAGGAAGGCATCGAATCATAATTGATTCACCGGAGTATTACGCGGAACTAATCCCCGCCGATCTTGCCGCGCCAAGTGGAAAACCCAACCAAATGAGCCTGATGGTTGAATTGATGAAGAAATAGCCGCGTTGTTCCCCTTCTCAAACGTTGGCTGGATTTCATAATTGTGGAAACCGCCAATCGGAAAACGGGAGGAGTGGAACGGTGATGAACAGTAAAGAACGGGTGATGAGCGCGGTTAATCGTCAGGTTCCGGACCGCGTCCCCATCGATCTTGGAGGAATGAATACAACCGGAATGCACGTCAGTTGCGTAGCGGCGTTGCGCGAATACTACGGTTTGGAAAAGAGACTCGTTAATGTCCACGAACCTGGTCAGATGTTGGGCTGGATCGATGATGATTTAAAAGAAGCGGCTGGGATTGATGTAGAAGGCGTCTTTCCACCGAAAACCACATTCGGTTTCGCGAATGAGAATTGGAAACCGTGGCGTATGCCGGATGGATTGGAAGTTCTCGTCGCTGGAGAATTCAACACCACCACCGCCCCGAACGGCGATATCCTAATGTATCCCCAAGGAGACACTACCGTTTCCCCCTGCGCCAAGATGCCGAAAGACGGTTATTTCTTTGATGCCATCATCCGGCAGGAACCTTTTAATGAGAACAACCTGAATCCCGAAGACAATCTAGAGGAATACGGCCCGATTTCAGAAGAGGATTTAAACCAACTCACCCAAGCGGTAAAACAGGCAGCCGCGTCCAACCGCGCCGTCACCGCGTCATTTGGAGGCACGTCGTTCGGAGACATCGCCCGTGTGCCGGGTTCGTCTCTTAAACACCCCAAAGGCATCCGCGATATTAGCGAATGGTACATCTCGACCGCTATACGCCGAGATTTCATCCACCAGGTCTTCTCCAAGCAATGCGAAATCGCCATAGCCAATTTGGAACGCATCGCCCAGATGGTTGGTTCGCTT
>CAXXSM010000160.1:0-75865 GCA_963663405.2 bacterium
ATCGAAATGACCCTTCTTAGCGGCGAGGATTAAACCGCTTTCACCGTTATAATTAGTTTCATTGATATCCGCGCCGTGTTGGAGAAGGAATTTCATCCCCTCCAGGGTTACGGTGTTCTCGCCGCCATTATAAATACATCCCTTCGCAAGAGCTCCCCGATCTATTAATTTCTGCATGATTTCAATGGATTTTTCACCGAGAGCCGCCGCGGCGTACATGGGGGTTTGGAAGGATGTGGATCGATTCACGTCTTCTGTTTTCTCTAATATCAAATCGATAATCTCATTATTTCCATGGTAGATAGCGTCAACTAAAGTTGCATTGTCGAGAGTGTTTATCTGGGCGCCTTATCGATCAATAATTGAACGAGTTCCAGTTGATTCTCCCAAATCGCATAGTTCAAAGCCGTCTCACCCCATTGTTGCGAGAGATTCACGTCGGCGCCGGCTTCGATCAGGGCTTTTGGCGATTTCATTCTTTCCCATCCGGATCGAGATCATCAGCGCGGTTTGCTTGTATTCACCCTGCGCGTTTAAATCCGCTTTATATTGGATCGCTTTTTGAACCTCTTTCAGCGATCCACTTTCGACTGCTTTGAGAATGGGCGGGGTGGTGTCCATACATGAGGAGAGGAGTAGAACAAAGCAGAAAAGGGAAAACTCCATCCGTATGATAGAGAGAATAAGAAACGATTCTTGGCGCGTATCATGATGTGGATTCCTTTCCGCTCAGGCGCTTCTCCATCCGTTCTGATCTTCGGGAGGGAACGGATACTTGCTGAGGAAGTTATTTGGGAGAACGTAAAAACGAGGTTGAGAGGTTAGTCGAGTTTGCCGAAGCGGACGACATTTTCTTTTGGGCCGACGATTAAAAGAATCTGTCCTTCCCGGAGAATGGTTTCGCGAGCGTTTGGAAATAAATGTTTCGTTTCATCGTCCGCGCCGGGATCGTAGATCGCGATCAGATTAATCCCATATTCCGGGCGCAAGCGGAGATCTTTTAAGGTTTGTCCTTGGAACGATTTGGGAACCTTGATCTTGGCCGCGTCGAGTGTGGCGCTAATCGGGATCAGATCGAGAAGGGAGTCCGCCGTCAGTCGGGTGGCGAGCTGCCGGGCGAGATCTTCTTCGGGCGAAAATTAGTTCGTCCCGCTCCGATTTCTTTCAAAATCTGTTGTTCGATGGAACGAGCGGCGCGAGTGATGACGTGTTTGACGCCCAATTTTTTTAAAAGGACTGTCGCCAACAAATTGGATTCGAAATTTTCGCCGATACAGACCCACTGCCGCGTCCATATCGGAAACGCCTTGGGCGGCCAGTGCTTTTTCGTTTGTCACATTCAGTCGGACCGCAATGGTGACGCGATTTTTGATTTCATCCACGCGCTCGATGTCTTGATCGATCGCGAGCACTTCGGCTCCCCGTTTCGGGTGAGCTGAGTAAGGCGAGATTTCGTCCAAGACTGCCCGAGGCCAATGACTGCGATTTTTTTATTCATGACGTTTATTCCATTCGATCTTTATCCGACAATGATAGATTCTTGTGGATAATCGTATAGCGCCTCATCGCGTCTGCCTGCCATGGCGAGAAAAACGGTCAATGGCCCGACGCGGCCCAGGTACATCGTAACAATCACGATTAGTTTTCCCAATGTGGAAAGTTTCGCGGTCACTCCCAGCGAAAGCCCGACTGTGCCAAACGCTGACACAACTTCAAACACCAATTCTAAGAATGGAAGATCCGGTTCGGCCCAGCTCAAGGCGGCGACCGCAGCCGCGATGTACAGAGCCGCCAAACCGCTAATGACAAACGCGGCGCGCACGGTCTCCCCGGCGATCGTCCGCCAGTGGATCTCCACCCGGCGCCGGCCTTTTAACTGGGCGCGGGTGGAATGAAACAATACGCCTACAGTCGAAACTTTAATCCCTCCCGCAGTGCGCGCCGGGCGGCGCCGCCGAATGAACATGAGCATCATAAGAATGACAATGCACCAGGGCGCAAGTGACTGTAATGGGATGCTGTTGAATCCCGCCGTACGAGTTGTCACGGATTGGAAGAGGCTGGAAAGAAATCGTTCATTCACTCCGGTGTCTCCCTCAATCCCCTCCCATGCCAGACCGCGAGGAATCCGGCGAGTATCAGAAAAACCCGATACCCGCAGAACCAGCCACGCGTGTAGACTCAGACGGTAGAATGGCGCGTGGGCGCCGATCCGGCTTCGCAGCCACCGGGCCAATTCATACACTACGCTGAATCCAATTCCTCCTGCGGCGATCAAAATAAAGCCAGTTGTGATGTTGATGGGAAATGAGGATGCGTAAGACTCGATCGAGTTGGAGAATGTTGAAAAAACCCGCGTTGCAAAAAGCGGAGACCGAATGGAACAACGCTGTAAACGCCGCGTCATTGATAGACGGTTGACTGGGTAGAAAACAGAAAAAAAGTACAAGCGCGCCCACGGCTTCACAAACTAATGTTGTAGTAACGATCGCCCATAAGAGAGTCGAGACCCGGTTCAATCCTTCGGCTTGCAGAGAGATCCTGCATGAATAATACGGAGCCCTTAGATTCCACCGGTTCCTGATATGGATAGAAAGAGACCCGCGTAGGTCATTATGCCGAACGCGCCCAGCTGAATCAGCGTCAAAATGATCCACTGACCGAAACGGGAAAAAAACACAGCGGTGTCCTGGACAATTAAACCAGTGACGCAAACGGCGGAGGTGGATGTAAACAAAGCGTCGATCCAGGAAAGATGAGAATCCGGCGCCGCGCGGGGCAGTAGAAGAGCCACCGCTCCCACAAGGATCAGCGCAAGAAACGAACCGGCGACCGTCGCCGCTGGTGAAAAGGAGAACAGGAACAAACGGCGCCCTTTTTGAAACGCCCGGCAGGACGAGCATTGTGAATAGATAGCCTTGAAAAATGAGCAGAGAGAGTTTGAGCCAGAGAACGGAATTAAGATTCTTCCATTCAAACGAGAAGCCGAATCCGGCGGCGTAAATCATTTCAAGAAGGAAGAGGGCGGCCAAGTAAAAACCAACGCCATGGGAGCGCCGCGCCGCGCGCCAATTTCCTGGGGGAAGGCTATCGATTACCAGAAGGGAAAGATACAGGAAAATCGACGCGATCTCCATCCAGGTCACCAGCTGTAGATTGTGTGGGTCTAACAGAAAACCATGTTCAAGAATGAAGGAAGCGGAGATGAGAACGCATGCGCCGCCCAACAACGCGTTCTGCAACCGGGGCCATCTCTGTGAGGGGAGGGAATCGTTCATGGAAGCCATCATAGCGTTTTTCGATCAGTCGAATAAGAGCGTCATCAGACTCGGGCCGCCAAGACTTCTTTCATGCGGTCTAAAAAATGATACGGCACAAAGGGAAGCCCCCGCACTTTGCCTAATGTGATGTTATATTTCCGGTCATCGTGGTAGTCGGATCCACCGGTTACAATGAGGCCCAATTCTTGGGCAAGATCGACATACGCCTGGGAATGATCGGTGGGGCAACTCCCGTGATAGGCCTCTATGCCATCAATGCCAAGGGTGTGAAACCGCCGGATCTCCCGCCGAGTGGCTTCCAGGCTGCCTGTTTCTAATTGACCGGGGTGGGCGAGGACGGCTAACCCCCCCGCGTCGTGCACGATTTGGATGCACTCTTCCGGAGAAAAGACCTCTTTGGGAACATAAGCCGGAGCGTCTTGGGCGAGGAATCGGTCAAACGCTTCTTGGACAGATTGCACATATCCTCGTTTCACCATAGCGAGAGCGATATGGGGACGTTGGATGACCCGTCCTTCCGCCTGCCGCAACACTTCTTCCATTTCTAGAGAATAACCGAAATGCTTCAGACGAGTCAGAATTTTGGGATTCCGCCGATTGCGGGATTCGATATAAATCCCTAATTTTTGTTGGAAATTTTCATCTTGATAATCCAGTAAATAGCCGAGGATATGCAAAGCGCCTTTGTCATAGGCCGCGCTGATTTCTACACCCGGTATGATTTCAACGCCATATCGCCGTCCCGCCGCGCAGGCTTCCTTCACGCCGGCGGTCGTGTCATGATCCGTGATGGCTAACGCGCAGAGTCCTATCATGGAGGCCGACTTGACCAACTTGAATGGAGACAGAGCGCCATCCGAGTAATGCGTATGCGCGTGAAGATCGATGCGGCGGGAATCCATTTACCACTCAATATAACCGAGCTCGCACAATCGTTTCAAGATCTTCTCCACACTCTCTTCCACACTTTCTTGATGGGTTTTGCAGATGACCTCCGGATTTTGTGGAGGTTCGTATGGGTCTGAAACGCCTGTGAAATTCAGGATCTCCCCTGCCCGCGCTTTTTTATATAAACCTTTGACGTCTCGCTCTTCACAGACTTCAAGGGGACAGTCCACGAACACTTCAACGAAATTCACGGTATCCCGCCGGATCTCATCCCGGATTTTCTGATAGGGAGAGATCGCCGCTGTAATGGCGGCGACACCGTTCCGGGATAGCAAATTGCATACGAATCCAATCCGTTTAATGTTAATGTCGCGGTCTTCTTTACTAAAACTAAGCCCTTTACTTAAATTGGTACGGATCACATCACCGTCAAGAAGTTCGTGCTTGACGCCTCGTTTCTCTAATTCTTTGTGAAGTAAAAGACTGATCGTACTTTTCCCCGCTCCAGAAAGACCTGTCAGCCAGACGATAAAACCTGTGTAAGCGCAAGGCTTTGAGCCGCATTCGGGGGGAGAAGTAATCGTATCCTTATTCATTGATGAATATTTCCTTTCTGATGTCAAACAAGGTCTCGTTTATAAAACTACTCATTCAATTCTGAGGAGGGGTGGATGTCAATACCAGTCCATTTCCTCTATGATTCCAGCGTACAAAACTCCACAATTATAAACTAATAGAATAACAATGAAATTGTTGAAAACAATTGAAATAAAAAAAACTATATAAGAACAGCGCTAAAAAGTGAAATCCGGCTGAATGATAGGGGATCATAGCCGGCGATTATCCTGTGTTACAGTCTGTATTACATAGATCGGGCGATGAGGAATTGATTGCATGCTCCTCATTGATAAGGTCTTCAAATGAGATGGCGCTAAGAGTGTGTTGAATGGATTCCCGCAATTGATCCCAAATCGGTTTCATCACACAGTGATCGATTTTTGGGCAATTCCGCTTCTCGATAGGTTCCAATGTGCATTTGAAAGGGAGCGGGGGACCTTCGATTAGATAAATCACCTCTCCAAGATTGATATTGCAGGGATACCGGCTGAGCCGGTACCCTCCACCACACCCCCGGCGGCTGTCCACCAAATTGGCGTGCTTCAATTCGTGGAGGATTTGGATCAAGAAGGAATGAGGGATCATCTGTTTATCGGCAATCTCATTAATCGTAAGATAGTTTTTTTGTTCATACGATTCCGCCAGTTCCAACATGGCTTGAATCGCATAAATCCCCTTTGCAGAAATCCGCATGATAGACCTTATTCCTCTGCGAATATGAGATCGTTCGTTTTTTTATCCAAAAAATATTTAAGCAGAACAATTATAAAAAAATAGTAATGTATATTTGAAATAAAGGATATTCTTTTTTTTTCAAGGTCCCTAAAACAAAACAGGATGTGAAAATTTCGATTGGGATAAAAAAACTTAATTTTCATACATTTTGGAATGGACACCTTGTGATCGAACGTTGGAGATTCGGATTTAATGGATTTATTTACTGAAAAAAAGGATTCCCTTCCTTATTGGTCTAGTCGAGTACAATAAATAAAAATGAGCTACTTGGATCGCCCAGCTGGATAGTGTGGGGATCAAATAAATTCAATACAAGAAAACTCCCCTTCATTCCTTCTTGGTTTCAACTTATATTTGATCGGTTTATTCTGAGTATTGCTGGCCGGTTGTTGGCCATGAGTCTGTTGGATCCTCCGATAGAAAAGAGCGCGCATGATGAGCGCAAGGGAACAGAATTCCGTATACCGATCTTTTTATACCGCCTGTCTGGATATTCAGGGGAAACGGTCCGTGGTTGTGGGGGGCGGCACAGTCGCCCGCCGCAAAATTGTTTCACTGATCGAAGCCGGTTCGAACGTATGTGTCGTCAGTCCCGTTTTGGAATCGGTCCTGGAATATCTAGCGTTTCAAAAAGAAATCGAATGGAAACAGCGCGAGTTTAAACCGGGTGACTTAGACGGCGCCTTCATTGTCATTGCGGCGACCGATCAACCAGACGTCAACCGTCAAATCGCCGCGCTTTGCCGGGAGAAGGGGATCCTGTGCAATGCTGTGGATCATCCCGAAGCCGGTTCGTTCATTGTGCCAAGCACAATCGAACGGGGACCGCTTACAATCGCTATCAGCACAGCCGGAATCAGTCCCACAATCGCGTCCATGATTCGACAGGAAATGGAGGAGGCGTATGGGGAGGAATACGGGATTTTTCTGGAATTGATGGCCACGTTCCGCCCGATCGTGCAGGAAGAATTCTCCTCCCCGGGGATCCGGCAGAAAATCTTTGAACGAATGGTGTCGTCCAACGCGCTTTCGCTGCTTCGCGAAGGGGAGCGGGAACAAGCGCAAAAGGAATTGGAAGACATTCTTTATAAAGCCGTTCAGAATCCTCCCGTCGAATCTGAAAAATCTACTTCTGCTTCATAAGGATCATATGGATGAAAAGTATCTATTTATCTTATTTTGCGCTAACCATCACCGTTCTTTTCGTCAGCTGTGGAAGAGAGAAGGATTCCATTGACCTGGATACGTATACAGTGACGATTGAGGGGAAAGAATTTACCTTCAAACGGCAAATGCTCTATTTGATCTCCGCCTTGGAAATCTACCGTCTACATATCGGTAAGTATCCTTCAGACGGGAATAACCTGGATGCGCTATACGCGTCTCCAGACATTTTGGAAGGCACGGGGGAATGGCGAGGTCCTTACGCTACGCATCCCAATCTCTTTCTTGATCCGTGGGGGCGCCGGTTCTCTTATTCACTTACGGCGGAGGGCGCGTTCGATCTTCGCAGTCTGGGCCCTGACGGAATTCGGAGTGATGACGACTTGACCGCGAAAGAATTGTTCCCAGATTGGTCCCGGGAAGTGGAAAAACTATCCAAGGCGGGCGCCATTCCGATCCCTATTCCCACGCGATTAGGGGGGAGCAAATAATCGTCTCAATGCCGTTTCTCTTCATCAAACCCATCATGATTGAGATCACAACCTGCAAATGAAAATGAGTTGTGGGAGAATGCGTGAACGAGCGAGTCTCTCAAACTCATTTTCATATAAAATTGATTAAAATCCATTCAAGATATCTTTGTTGACATTTTTCCCCGCGCTACACTGAAAAAATAGATCTCCCGTTCCACAATCGATTTATCCTGTCTTTTATTGCGTTGATATCGATGATTCGGGAAGGGGAATTTTATGCCAGAAAGGACTATTATCTAATGGGAAATGCTGATCGTACCAAATCCATCCTCGCGTTTGCGCTGTTCGGACCGCCCGGCTGCGGAAAAGGAACTCAAGCGGCGTTGATTCAGGAACATCTTGGTTTCATCCATGTGAGCACCGGCGATATGTTCCGAAACGCGATCGCCCGGAAAGATCCCATCGCGCTGGAAGCCCAAGAGATTATGCAACGGGGCGATCTCGTGTCCGATGAGATCATCCGCGATATGCTGACCGCCGAGTTGAAGAACATCTTGAAAGAGAATCCCAATCCGCACGGATTCATCCTGGATGGCTTTCCTCGAACTGTCAAACAAGCGGAACTGCTCGAAGGGATTGTGGAATCTCTCCATTTCGATTTTAAGGGAGCGATCGGCTTAACGGTACCGCGGGATTTGCTGGTCGAACGGTTATTGAATCGCACGACCGATGGCGCGAAACGCGCGGATGATACAGAAGACGTGATTCTGGAGCGGATGCGGATTTACGAAGAAAAGACACAGCCTCTCATTGATTATTATGAGAACCTCGATCAAATGATCACAATAGACGGAGTGGGAACAATCGAAGAGATCTTCGAACGAATTAAGCCCATCATCTCTGGGTGGGAAAACGGATAAAAGATTCCTTACGATTTGATTCCCGCTTGGGCAAGCCGGGCCATCCGGACCTCGTGATGCGGACATTCTTCTTCTTTCACCTGAATGACTTTATCGTAGAGCGCCTCGTATTGATCTGTGATCTGGTCTATGGAGAAATGATCCAAGATCCGTTGTCTTGCCGCCCGGGCCATCGTTTTTCCTAGGATGGGATTGGACAAAATGCGGATTGCCGCTTCCGCCAAGTTCTGAATGTCTCCCACCGGCGCGAGAAAGCCGGAGACACCGTTTTCAACCACTTCCGGAATTCCTCCAACATCTGTCGCGACAACGGGTACTTCACAGGCCATCGCTTCGGCGATCGTGAGCCCAAAGGATTCACTCTCAGAAGTGGAGAGAAGCAGATCAGCGTTTTTCAGCGTCTCGGCCACATCCGTGAGGGGGCCCAGGAATTTCACTTTCTCGGTAAGTCCAAGCCGGCAGATTTGCATATCGGCGGTTGACCGGTCGGGCCCTTCCCCGATGAAGACTAATTGAGCGGGCATCGCCGCCGCAATTAAATCGAATACTTTGATTACATCATAAATGCGTTTGACAGGGCGGAAATTGCTAATGTGAACAATGGTCTTTACCGGACGGCCGTCTTCTGTTTCATGTGTAGGTGGAGAAAAAGTGTCGGTGTCAATAGGATTGTAGATGACCTGGATCTCTTTGTGAATTTCGAATTCCCGCTGGGTCGCTTTCTTTAAATATTCACTAACGGCCGTGACGGCGCTGCTGGAATCGACGCTATACTCCACAACAGGTTTATACGACGGCATCTGACCTACCAATTCTGTATCGGTCCCGTGCAGGGTCGTAATCACTTTCATGCGGTGTTCGCCCCGGCTGCATAGCATAAACTTGGCGAGAAGGGCGGATGTGGAGTGAGGCACGGCGTAATGCACGTGCAATATATCAAGAGGATTCTCTAGACTCGTATGGTAAATACTCGACGCCAAAGCCAGCGTGTAAGGTGGAAACCGGAACAGTGGATAGAGTGGAACGTCGACGTAATGAAAATGGAATTCTTCCGCCGCTCCCTCTAATTTTCGGGGCACATCGTAACTGAAGAAGTGAATCTGATGACCCCGCCGCGACAAGGCTTTCCCCAACTCGGTCGCGACCACGCCGCTGCCTCCAATGCTTGGATAACACAAAATACCTATTTTCATTATGGATTCGCCTATTCGCCTTTGTTTGTCAGTTGCGCGATTGAGAGATCAACGACTTGGATGAAATGACGTAAGAGCCCCTTCATCTCACTGATAATAAATTCGTATTTATCGCACATACATCGAAGAAACGTGACGCCCGATTCATCGGGAACCGGATCGGCGCGTTGTCTTCGATAGTAGAGATAATGAACCGATGTGCCAAGAACCGCGTCGAAATGCGGGGTTTGGATCGTATCCAGCCAGATTGCATCAAAAGTCTTCCACTGCCGCGAGACCTCCGCGTCCGTGATGGGGCCTTTGGCAAGCAGCGTCCGCCATTCCCGCAGCATGGTTTCCATCTTCTCGCAATTATTCAAACCTTTCTTAATGGCGTCCAGGCCTTCCCGCAGCCGCCGCTCTATGATGATTAAATCCGCGGTTTTACCTCTGGCTCGAAATGTATTCAATCGTTGGGAGGCGCCATCTTTCCCCAATGTTTGTTCGAGCGCTTCTTTGAACGTCATACGGCTTGTTCCTTTAAACGCGGCGCCCCCTTCCGTCGCATCGATTACTTGAACTCCGTATTCTTCGATTGAACGTTCCAGCGCCTGGATGTATTGCGAAAAGGGGACGGTCGTAGGAACCCAATCTCCATCATATCCAGGAACCATCATCATCTTGCCGGATTCGGCTTTCGCCAATCCTTCTTTCCCGCCCACTTCCACCGTGCCATCGGCTTGGACAGCGTTGATCGTTCGGGAAACGGCGGCGTCTTTAACATGGGTGGTTCCCCCGTTTTTGGGGAACGCGAAATCGAATCCCACAAGAATGATTGGCGCGCAGCCCATATGAACCGCGAGATTAAAGGCGATATGCCCCACATTCATCGCCCGTTTCAATTCCCCATAGCTTTCCGCCGCGTCAAATAGATATTCCAACAGCGGCGATTCCCCATCGAATAATGGCAGCAAATACGGATGGCGCATGAATTTTTGCGTAATGTTCCGGTTCACTTCCGGATGGAAGGCTAGAAACGATTCTCCGAGTGAAGGAATTTTTTCAAAATGGCTGAAATTGAGCGGGGTTGGATCACCGGTGATGACGAAATCCGCTTTTAATCCTTTTTTTAAAAATGTGGTTTGGACGGTGTCTACGATCAACACCGGCGCGCGGTCTTGCGTTTCCCGAAGCCAATCGATGTTGCGGTCGAGAGAGGGACCGGCGGCTACCACAATCCCTGGGAAGCCTTTAAAAAGCCCCTCACAATCCTGCAGCGTGTATCCACGGGAGATGGAAGGCAGATTCATTAATATATTGAATTGATTCCGGCCCTGGTTTTCGAATGTGGTCCGCAGGTTGATTTCGTCGTAAGTGATGGCGTCAAGCAGCGATTTGCGAACGCTCTGATAGTATTGAGGAAAACACCGCACGGATGGTTCGTGTGGGAGAATTTTACAATTATGCAGGATAATATCCGTCCGCCTGGCGCCGATCCGTTCGGGGATCTCTTCTGGCGTGGCGCCGATGATCCAATCGGTATCCTGATGGGATAGGAGCGCGTGCAGGTCGACGGCGTTCAGCGCGAGGCGAAGGATTCGTGGATCGCGTTCGATTATGATAAGAGACCGGATCTTCTTCGCGTGTGTCTTTAGGAGCATGAGAAGATGATATCCAAGTCCAAAGCCCAGGACGATATAATTGGTCGGATCGGCGCCCTCGATTCCCTCGGCCCAACGGGCCGCTTCCCGGAGAGGATCGTAAGCGCTGTGTAAAGCCAAAGGTTTGGTTTCTCCAGGTGGGACAATCCGGATCGACGGGACTTGTGATTTCGCCGGGAAGATCTCAAAGGGGAAATCTTCAAGAGAAGCCGCCTGCGCCGCCTGCGCCGCGTCCGGCCGCCCGTGTGGATAATTCCGCTAGGTTTTTTTGAAAGAGAGTATCGTTCACGTTAATAGCGCCATAGAATCGGAATGGATTACATTCCCGGCACGAAATCGCGCGCTTCCGGGATGATCGTTGGATCGTCGGAACCTTCAAGAACGCCTTGAATGGTTTCGGATTGATTGCCTTGCAGGAGAATGATCTCCACCCCGCCGGTTCAGCGCGCTGTGTTCCGGTGTGTCATTGGGGAATCGAGGCCGGTACTCGGAACAAGCCATGAAACTCATCCGCTCTTGATCGATCGATCCTTGATCCCGGAGAAAAAAACAAGACCGAAGCCGCGCGGGCTTGGGAGAGACGCCAGTTGTTCCGGTAAATCGAATTCACAATGGGAGAATCATCGGTGTGACCCTCAATCCGTATCCGCAGTTTTGGCATATCGTTCAAGATCTCCGCGATCGTCAACAGAATTCGATGCGCGCTGGGTTTAACCTGGGATTGGCCTGATTCAAACAAGACGCGGCCTGTGATCGTAAATCGAATCCCTTCTTTGACTCCTTCGACGACGACATCTTTGGATTTTTCATCCGCCACCAGCCGGGAACGCGCTTTTTTAGCGATCGCTTCTTTGGCCCGCTGCACGGTTTTTTGACTCTGCACGGGTTGCACTTCCTGAGGTTTAAAGAAAGTGGGTTTCTACATAGGATGTGTTTAAACATATTGGGAATCCGGGGCGAACGAGCCCTGGATGGAACCGATCGCCTGGCTGAATTTCACAAGGTCAAGTGTGGAGAGGGAAAAGAGGAGCACGAAAAAACAGAGTAATAAAGACATCATGTCGGAAAATGTGCACATCCATTCCGGCGCTCCGCCTCCACCGCCTTCATCACCTTTTTTTTTCTTTCTTGATGACATCTGCTCATCTCCGCTCTTGAGGGGATTCTTCGATCAGCCCTGGGGCTAATAAAGGGGTACGGGGGTTTCTGACGGTCGAATCCCGGAAAAACGGACCATCGCCGTCATCCGTTTGTATTAGAGTGATCTCTACCCGCCGGTTTAAGGAGCGGCCGATTTTCGTTGTGTTGTCTGTATCAGGAAGTGGATGGAACGAGCCGAAGGATTCGTATGTGATCTGCTTCGGTGACAACTGCCCCCATTCGGAACCGAACTGAATCATGTATTTCATCACTTCGTAGGCGCGCTCCGCTCCTAGAATCCAATTCTCATCCACTTCTCCCGTTGGATCAGTATGGCCTGCGATCGTAATGGGATTCAGTGGGAATTGGATCAATTCCTGTGCGATAAATTTGAGCGCGACAATGGCTTCGGCTTTCAACTCCGCTTTCCCTGCATCGAACAGCGCGTCGCCGCTCAGACGGAAAGTGACGCCTAATTCTGTCCCCGTCACTTGAATGACATTCTGCAAGTTCATGGATCGAACCCGTCTCGCTTCCTCCCGGCGGAGTTCTTCCTTGGCGAAGGATTGCTTGCGGACGGGTTGATGGGGACGGGACATCTCTTCTTTGGGGGATTTGTCTGGAATGTTCTGTGAAATATAGGGCGCGGGAAGCCCCCCGAACGCCGCGCGCAGGGAACCCGCCGCTTCAATCAACTTTTTTTTCTCAATGTTTGACATCGAGAATAAAAGCACAAAGAAGCATAACAGCAGGGACATCATGTCCGAGAACGTGCACATCCATTCCGGCGCGCCGCCACCTTCATCATCCGCCATTTGTTTTCTCTTTTTTTATATCGTGTCTAATTCCTTAAACAGGAATGATAAATTGTTGATCGAAATCGTGATTCGGTTATTAATCATCCCGTGGGGGACGAATGTTAGGTGGCAGAAACGCCAACAACTTTTGTTCGAGAATCCGGGGGTTATCACCGGCCTGAATTGACATAACGCCCTCGATCGCCACTTCCTTCACCAGGATTTCGTCTTGAGATTTCACTTTTAGTTTGCCTTCGATGGGGATAAAGGCGACATTCGCCAAGACCGCTCCATAAAAAGTCGTCAAGAGCGCGACCGCCATTGAAGGGCCGATGGTTGAAGGATCTTCGAGGTTTTGAAGCATATTGACCAAACCGATGAGAGTGCCGATCATCCCCATCGCGGGAGCGATTGAGCCCATGAAACTGAATATCTTCTGCCCGTTGCGATGTCGTTCTTCGATAAACGCCAATTCCGTCTGGAGAATGTCTTTAATCAATTCCGGTTCGACGCCATCGACGGCTAGACGCAGCCCCGAACGGATAAAATCATCCTCCACTTCATCCATTGAACCTTCCAGCGCGAGGATCCCTTCCCGCCGGGCGCGTTCGGCGAATGAAACCAGTGTGCTGACTGTGTCCAGGGGAGAGTGATCCTTCTGGAAAAATGCGTTCATCGCCACTCCCGGCGCCCCCATCACGATCTGCAAGGGAAAACAGACCAGGGTGGTTCCTATTGTTCCCCCGATCACGATACAGATCGATGGTGGATCGATAAACGAGCCCAGGCTTCCACCTAACAAGATGCCCGTGACAATCAATCCAGACGCGAGAACCAATCCAACGATTGTCGCAATATCCATGAGATAGTGTCTCCCCGCCGCGATGGATGACGATCAATTGATCCGGTTTTCAAATATCGTCTTTTTATATTGGATACACTTGTCTTTCACTTCGTCAACCGGTTCGCGGACTATATATTTTCGGCCCGTCACCAGGGTTACTATCGTATCTGGTGTAGACTCGATCGTTTCTATTAATTCAGAATTGAGAACGAACTGCGTTCCGTTTAATTTTGTTAGCTGGATCACTCCCGTTCTCCTAAAAGGGATTCCCGGAAGATACTTCTTGATCTCTTCCTCCGGAATGGGCCGCATGAATTGTTGTTCCAGTTCTATACGGATTCGTTGAATGCGATCTTCATCCACTGGATCAAGATTCATGAAACCGCGCCCTTTTCTCTTTGCAATGACGCCGGGATGATCAGAAATCCATCCCCGGCGCTCTATTCATTGTATGACGAAACGGCCAAAAGCCGAATACCAAATATAGGCTATTTGAAAGGGATAATTTTTTCTCTGCTGGTAATGAGTCATTCCTCTTTCTGAAAAAACAGCCGGAGAATCTTTCCCTTCTCCGGCTGTGGCATGCGTATGAAATATACTCTATCTTAAAGCGATATTTGAGATTAACGCTTCAGGTTTACAACTTCCGTAAGAATTTGGTCACCCGTTGTTATGATACGTGAATTGGCTTGATAGGCCCGCTGCGCGATAATTAAATTCGTGAATTCTTCCGCCAGATCCACGTTGGAGAGTTCCAGCGCGCCCGAATTGATGGATCCGGTTTCCACGTCCGGTTCTTTGTAGTAGAAATCACCCGAATTGGGACCGAGTGTAAACATGGTCGAACCTTGTTGGATCAATCCGCCTTCATTGGTGACTGTGCCCAGCAGCACTTGTCCCATAGTCTTTGTGTCACCGTTCGTGAACACGCCGAGGATTTCTCCATTGGACGCGATGCTGACATTGTCCAGATAGCCAACCGCCCGTCCATTCTGATACTGCAGCTGCGCGGTGTTTTTGGAACTGTACTGAGTTATTCCTGTCAGGTCCAAATCAAAGGTGATCTGATCCACACCGCCGTCTTCCGGATCGCCGTCGTCGGGATCGAAACTGATTTGTGGACTGCCGCTGACATTGTCATACCTTTCGAATCGGCCCTCGGAATTAAAGATCAATGTCCCTGTCGTTCCACTGGGAGTTTCCCGGCTGTCGTTCGGGACGACGACCTGATAGTTGACCGTATTCCGTGTCGTTCCATCTTTGTGAATGGTGTTGGTGGTAAAGGGATCGGAGTCGGTGGATTTGGCTACAACTCCGATAGGAACGCCTTCTGTGCGTTCACCCGCTTCGATGGCGCCATCGTTGTCAACATCCTGCGCGATCCCATAGCCCTGCTGGTTGAACAACGCCATGAACGCGCTGGTTTCTGGCGTGAACGCTTGATACTCATTGAACCGGGATTCCGTCATTGCGTCCGCATTGGATAAGGTTCCCGAACTGAGCGCGACCAATTGAACTCCGGAATCGTCAATCCCCGTTGGGAATGTATCGGGTGGATTGGAGCGAGGATCGCCATCCACGACGAAATTCCCATCCGCGTCGACGATTTCATAATCGTTATTACCGATCTGGAAGGCTTCATTCAGATCACCGAATGGATCGGCCGTGCGAATAAATCCGGTTACGCCTCCCCCGTCTGTGTAATCGCTGTCTTCTTTCTGGTCCGCGAGATCATCCGCTGTGCTCGTCGCATTGGTCCCCGGTGAGACGGTGCTGACGCGCACGGAGCGGGTCAAAGCGGCCAGGTCGAGGACCATTCCCAGTTTGTCTTCTCCACCGGCCTGCGCCGCCAGGGCCGCCGCTTCTGTTTCATCCGCGCCATCCGCCGCCGCGCCCAGGCTGCCCCCAGTTGATTGGAATTCAAAACTGCCGTCATCGTTCAAGACGACTTTGATTTCAACGGTGTCATCCGAGACTGCGAATCCACCTTTGTCGGCGACGGAAATGATGCCTGCAAGATTCGAATTCGTCCCGTTTAGATTTTCTAAATTGTCTTTCACTTGCTGGATTGAAGTGTTAATGCGGTTTTCCAGGGCGGAACGGATATCTTCCAACGTTGTGGATTCGGTGAAGCCTTCATCACCTAACAATCCACCTTTAATGTTTGTGCCGCCTTCCTCTTCCGACAAGGTGCGGGGGATATTCAAAAATGAGTCACCCGTGATGTCCAATCCAGCGGCTTCGATTTCGGCGTTGATTGTTCCATTGGCTTCGATGAGAGAATTGAACTCGTTGCCATTGAACGAAATCGCGCCGTCCGACAACCGGATGGCGATTAGATTATCATTCGCGTCCGTGAAGGAGTAAACACCCTGTGTGGCGACGATATTGTTGACTTGTGTGGCTGTGTAGACGGCTGTGTTATCGTCGCTTTCCAGTTTCACTTCACTGTATGTGATTGCGGGAGGAACCACTCCATCTGGAATTAAGAAACGGCCTTCACTATCTTTAAGTTCACTGATTAATGTCGTGCTCTCCGCGGCCGGCGCTTCGGTATCCGCCGCAAGTCCAACGCTGACCGTATGGGAATTGCCTTGTGTGTCATATACATCAATCGATGTCGTTGTATCCGCTTCCCGCAGCTGATTGGTGTTTACTTTCGTTTCGCCGGCCACGTTGAGTGTTTTGGTAAAATCGGGATCGCCGCTGTTCACAAAGAGATCGCCCACCAACCGGCTGGTTTCTGCCGGGGGCGTGTCTGAATTTTCACGGGGGGCTACGCCGATCCGGATTCCACTCAACGCGTCCTGACCAGTGTTGTTGAATTGAAACGAGCCCGTAGTGGAATCAAACGTCACATCGATGTCGCTGCTTGTCCCAGGATTTGTTTCTTCCATGACCGAGTTGAAGAAATCGCTCAAAGCGTTTTTTAAATCCTCGATTGTTGTCGTATCCGTGACAGTCAATATGGCGCCGTTTGCTTTGCCGGTGGATTGGCTGGTTGTTAAATCGATGGGCTCATTGATATTATCCGGTGGATTCGCTAGTTCAAGAAAACCTGTTTCAAATTGAATAACATCGCCATTGACCAATCCAAACGGCGTGCCTCCGTCATCAAAGAGGCCCAGCAGGTTCGTGCTGCTTCTCGCGTAGGAGACCTGATTCACACTGCTGTCACTCTGCGGATCGCCGATGCGCGAATCGATATTGCCCTCCGCCCGGACCAGTGTCGTTTCCACTGGTTCGGATTCTTGATCGAAGTCGATTTGCAGCGGAACTTTATCATCCACCAGAACGCCGTTTTCGTCCGCCATGCGTCCGATGACGTAATAGCCGCTTCCAGGATCGACGAGGTAGCTTTCATTGTCCAATGAAAAGCCACCTGCGCGGGTAAGAAATTCCTGGCCTGCGCCGTTTTTCAAAACAAAAAAGCCATTCCCTTCCACAGCAAGATCCAGGAGCCGTCCCGTTGTTTGGGAACTGCCCTGGGTGAATATGGTGTCGACGCTTCCCATCCTCACGCCATAGCCGATCTGATCTGGATTGACGCCACCACGGGCGTCAGTCGCTCCCTGGCCATAATTTAGAGTTTGGTAAAAGATATCGTCGAAGGACGCGCGTCCCGCCTTGAAACCGGTTGTGTTGACATTGGCGATGTTATTACTGATAACATCGATCCCATGCCCCATGGCCGTCAGGCCCGTTAAGCCAACAAACATTGAACGAACTGTCATTATTGTGTGACCTCCCTGTCGTAAAAAACTCGTTCATCCGTGAACGATATACCATCGGCCCCCAACCTGTTGGGGAGGAGAGAATCCTCTCTCGCTTGTCTTACCGTGGGCGCTGAACCAACCGGTTCCACCAGTCAAGTGCGCGGTTCGATCCATGAAACAGCGTTTCGCGCGTTCATTTCAACTCCGCTTTGTCTTCTATAGTTCAATTCTTGGACATAACAATTGTACTGTCTATATCCGTAATAAAATGATCTCCACTTTCCATTTGATTCATCGCTGACATAACAGTGCGGGTATCCACATTCACGATAAACGCTTTGTCATCGAGCAGCACAAGCGATTCATGCGCGCCTTTTTTCTTCGCTATATCCAGCGCCTTATCCAATTGCTTTATATCGTTTTGACTGAGTTTGATTCCTTGATTGGCTACACTGGATTTGGCTTTTCCCGAAAACCGCACGTCCACGCCGGATGGATTGATCGTCTTGGATAGGACATCGGCGAACTCTTCCCCGTTTTTGTTGACGGACCGCATGGCGACGGTTGACGATTGAAGAAAGTCTGTGATCGAGGGGGAAATCATCCCCGCCGCGGGTATATTGATAGGAGTCATTCTTCGCCGCCTCCTTCAAAAACAGCCTGGACCGCGCCCATTTCCACAGGTTGTCCGTTGACTGTCAACACGGGAATTCCATCGTAATAGGACACGCCATCCACCGTGCCTCGCAGGTAAGGAGTGTATTCCGTCCGGTCTCCTTCACTGTCTATCGAAGAGAGGATTTGAATGCTGTAAATCCCCGCCGGTAAAACATCTCCCTGCGAATCCCGGCCGTCGAATGTGTATTCCTGCTGCCCGGATGGAACGGTAACAACATCGGTGAATACAGTGGTTCCCGAATCGGTCTTTACCTGAATAGTCACATCGCCATCCTGTTCGGCGTTATAGATAAACGTCTGCTCGTCGCCCGGTTCGAAATAAAATTCGTCTTGCGCGACTACGACCTCTTTGCCGATCAAGGACAACGCGTCAGTCTGCATTGTCGATTCCACGGTAGCAATCAAGTCTTCGAGCAACTGCGTTTGGTTGGTCTCTTGTTCGAGTGAGCTGAAAACGGCTAGTTCGGAAATGAATTCCTGGTTCTCCACTGGATTTAAGGGATCCTGATTCTGCAATTGGGCCACCAGCAGTGTAAGGAAATCTTCCTGACTCACTTGCGCGTCATTTGTGACGGATGAAGGGCTTGCCGCGCTGGACACGCTTGATGTTTCTGCGATCATGATCCATTCCCTGCCTTTTCTGATTTAGAAGAAATAATCCATCGCGGACAACCGCTCGTTCCAGCGTCCCGGATTGTATGGAGAGCGTTCATTTTCCTGATCCCGCCCTTTCTGTTTGGACTGCCCGTTATCTTCACCGCCGGATTTCGTATAGCGTCCGGACGAACGGGCGTCCTTATCTTGTTCTTGATATTTCATATCAAATGTGTCTCGTGAGATGACTAATCGGTCCACTTTGATTCCCTGCTCGTCAAATGCGGCGCGCAGGGAAGAAAGATTCTGTTCCAGCAAAGCTTTTGTGCTCTCATGCTGTGCGGTGATCTGCGCGCTTAAAATATTGTTGGCCATCTTCAACTGGATAGATACCCGGCCCAGCGATTCGGGAACGAGTTGGATATTCACATGACTCCGGCCCGATCCGAGACTTCCATTGACAGAGCGAACGATCTGCCGCGCCGCCATTTCTTGGTGTTTCGCCACATCATCGGCGAATTGCTGCGCGTTGGATGGTTGTGAGGTTTCGGTTTGCGCAGCACGTGTATACTGCGCCGTCTCCTGCGCTCCAGTTTGTATGGGGGAAGCGTTCGTGATGGTCTGGGTGGACGGCGGCGTGGATTCCGGCGCGGGTTTGGGCGGCGTCTTCGCCAATTGACTGTCGTTCATGTTCTCCAGCGCCGTTCGATCGAGACTCAGCTGCGCCTGCGTCCGGACGATAGAACTCTCTTGGTCCAAACTGCGGGATACTTGAATGCTCGATTCGTTCATCTGTAACGAATTTAAAACGTTTGTTGGTTTCGTCTTCTTGGATTCTTGGGATTGCGTGGCCTCAACTTTGACACTTGCTTCAGAATCCGTTTTGTTCTTCCGCGCGGGGATTTCGATTTCGAGTAATTCTGTTTTGGTTTTTTGCAGTAATTCACTCAGTTTAAAAAGGAGAGGCTTTTGTTCTTTCTCTCCGTTTTCCGTCCCTCCCTCCGGAAGATCTTCTGGATCGATGTAAAAGAGGATTTCCGGTTCTTGTTCCAGCGTAGTGACGTTCACTCGCGAGGAGTTCTGAGTTTGAGTTTTTTGTACTTGGGCGCCGCTGTAAGTGGAAATGTCTTTTTCTAGAGGAGTGGATAGAGTGTTTTCTTCATTTACCCGATCAAATTGTCCTTCAACCTGTGTGGGGGTAGAAGGATTTGCAGTAGTCTCTTTTGTATTACTGGATTGTGTCGATGAATTCAAAGAGGAATTCACCTTTTGAGATACATTTCGGTTGTTAGCCGAGACTGGTTTCTGTTCACTTTTTTTTGTGTCAATGTTTTGTTCTTCCGTAACGTTTTGCTCTTCTGTCTCTTTAGGTTCAATCTCAAATTGTACTTTCACTTGCTGTGTTTTGGATGGATCTATGTCATCAATTTGGTGTTGTTTCGTCTTTGATTGATTTCCTTCTAGTTTTTCTTTTGAATGGTTCGATTTTGTTGGTTTTTCATTAATGTCAGTTTTTGGAGTATCAATATCTTTTGCAGTTTCTGTGTCTATTATAGCTTCCAATTTGATATTCGTTGTTTGAACGATTGGTTTGTCTGAAGCCGTTTCTAATTTTTTTCTAGTCTGATCGATGATTGAATCGTTTTGGTTCTGTTTTTCTGTTTCTATTATTGTATCGCCGCTGGATTTGAGATTGTTTTTTCGATCATAATTCGAATCTTCATCTGTGTTTGCGCTGCTTTTTTGTGTTTTGGATAGATCTATAGTTTTAACTTCATCAATCTCACTAGCTTGTAAGACGAGAGAAAGTTTGTTTGTAGTATTATCTTGGATTTTCGATTTGTTCTTCAATATGGCGTTGTTAGTTTCAAGCGTATCCGTTTGTTCGGTTTGTTTGGTTGCTTGAATGTCAGAATCGTTTGTCTTTAGATTGATTATGTTTGCGTTTGTATTTTCAGTTTTAAAAGAATAATGAATTGTTGGATTCTTTTCAGGTTTTTCTTGATCGATCGATTTAGCCGCTGACTTTGATGGAAGTGTTTCCAGTTCTTCTTCCAGAACCACTTCATCAGTTTCGCTCGTTGTTGTTTGATTTGTGGGAACTTGTTTGGATATGGCCGATTCAAAATTCTCAACGAGATTTTTCTGTGGCTCAACCGGCGCCTTTTTCATTGATGCGGTATGTCTTTCATCCGTATCTTCGGTCTTCGTATTGTCCGAAGTTTTGTGGATTGAATTGCTTTTCACTTGATCGGATGTTCATGGGTTATTGTCGTTGGTTTTGAGTCCACCGATCCTGCTATGATGTCATCCGATTTTGAGGGAAAGGATACAATTTCATCTTTTGGTTTCTTCTCATCCGATGTTTTTGACTGGATGACTCCGTTGGATTGATCCTTAACTAACAAATCCGATTTAAAATTATTGACAGCGTTCTCTTTTATAGTCTCCTGCGTTGTCGATACATTTTCTTTTACCGGTTCGTCTATAAGGATTTGGAGACTGGACGTGTCAATCAATTGGCGTTCATTTCGGGAAGAGCCTTCGGCGTTTTCCTGCTTTTGGTTATCCGTGTCATCGCTGTTAATTTTCTTATCGTTGAACAGAACGCCGTCTTGTGAATGGGATTCGTTTTCTATTGTTGAATCAATCTCTTTCGATTCTTGAAGGAGTTGTTTTAGCGCTTGAATTGGGATATGGAGATTTCCATCCTCATCCTGCGTGATGACGTCTTTTGGAATTTTAATCAATAATACGGATTGTTCCCCCTCACTATCAGAGCCTTGTTTAAGCAGGGAAACGAGTTCATCCGGAAGCGCTTCCTTACTATCGGTGGAAAGTGTGAATTGACCGAGATCGCTGATTTCAATCGGAATGGTTTTTAGCGATAGATTCTGATTGTTTGAAGAGAGTATTTGGTCTTTCGAATGTTGAACGCCGTCTAATACCTGTTGAAAGGAAATCCCTTCGGCGCCTTTTTTGGGGGACACGCCTAATAGTGTGCCCACTGAAGCGCTTTTTGGAGTGGATATACTTTGCAATAAGGATAAAACCGCGTTTCCCATCATTACCTTCCATGGTATACAAGAACGGCGCTCCGGCCTTTCAGGGAACCAGACTGATGATGAGATTTAGCAAACGCGGCGCCAAGCGGTTGATTGAGGAAAAATCATGCAGTGGTTGATTTAACTGACTGCTGAATCTATGTTTATGGTGTAGGGATGGGACGGACTATTTTTCCCGCATAATAAGAAAAAAGGCAAAATTTGCCCATTTCCCGCATGGAAAGGATGGATAGAGATCAATCGTGCAGCGTGATACCATCTGCCTGGAAGATTTTATACTCGATGTATATTTAGGAGTTTCGGCGAACGAGCGGAAAACTTTACAACCAATTCACTTTGATGTGAGAATTGGATTTGACACACGCCGCGCGGCGGCTTCGGATAAACTCGCGGATACGTTGGATTACGAAGCCGTCTTCAATACGATCCAGCAGATCGCCCAAGAAAAACGGTATAATCTGTTAGAAACGTTATGCGCGCGCGCCGCGAAGGCGGTTCTGGAAATGGGCGCGGCACAGATCTGGATCAAAGCGACGAAAATCAGCCCCCCCATTAAAGGAATGACAGGCCGCGTATCGGTTGAAATCGAACGCCATGCGGGTATCTGATAGCGGCCGGATTTTATCCTGGAGCCGAGGCAGGAATGAAGAAAAGCAAACCAGCGTCTCGTTCCCATACCAGCGATCAATCCAAAGGAATAGACACACCGATCCAATTTTGTCCTGGCGTGGGGCCTAAACGCGGACAACTGTTCCGGAAACTCGGCGTCGAAACGATCCGGGATCTCTTGTGGCTTCTACCAAGGGGGTATGAAGATTTCCACACGGTCACGCCCGCCGCCGGTCTGTGTCCCGGCGAAGTGGCCACGGTGTTGGGCACTGTCCAGCGTGTCTCCGAACGCCGCCCCTATTCGCGGGGGAAAGTGCGTCATATTCTCCGGGCGGAAATTGATGACCAAACCGGTTCACTGCTCGCTGTCTGGTTCAACCAGCCTTTTCTCACAAGTACAGTGCGAACCGGCGCCCGCCTGCGTCTGCACGGTAAAGTGGAGCTTTATGATCATATGATTCAACTCACGTCTCCCAAAGTGCAATCCGCCGATGACGAGGACGATAACACGCAGGGATTGGCGCCTCTTTATCCGCTCTGCGAAGGATTGCGCCAGGGGAACGTGCGTAAAGCGGTCCAGAACGCGTTAGATCGATATGGATCGTTTTGTGTGGAATTTCTTCCAGATACGATTCTTCAACACAACCGGTTTCCCTCTCGTTTTGAGACGTTCCGGATTTTGCACGCTCCCAAACCCGGCGAAGGCGCGCCGTCGGATATTCCCATCTCCGAAGAGTCGCTTCTTCAATCCATTGATGGCCGGGAAGTTATTCAACCGTTTTTATTGCGTTCCAACGAATCCGAATCGCTTTGGGAACGGGCGCGGAAACGTCTGGTTTATGAGGAATTTTTACTCCATCAATTTATTTTCTGCCGGTACCGTGGACGGGTTAAAAGAGAGCCGGGTATCGCGCATCCACTGCCCGTTCCTGATCCTCTTGCTACAGACACAACCGTCTCCCTTTCGGCTTCAGGGCCGCAGGAATGGCCGGCGGTGTTTCTACGGAACCTTCCATTTCAACTCACTCCCAGTCAGCGGGAGGTTTGCCGGGAACTGCAGGAAGATCTTCATAATCCCTCACCTATGAATCGCCTGCTGCAAGGCGATGTCGGTTCCGGGAAAACCGTCGTTTCAGTCTACGCCATGCTCGTAGCCGCAGCGGGAGGCCGGCAGGCGGCGTTAATGGCGCCAACGGAGATTCTCGCCCGTCAACACGCCGCGAATATCCAGCGCATGACCGAAACGCTCCCTGGTTTAAACTCCGTCTTATTGACCGGCGGCGCCAAAACGGCCGAACGGCGGGAGGCGCTAAGCCTGATTGACAGCGGTGCCTCTCAAATCGTAATCGGCACGCACGCTCTCTTCCAAGAATCCGTCACGTTTCATAATCTAGGCATGGTTGTCGTGGACGAGCAGCACAAATTTGGTGTCTCTCAACGGCAGCGGTTGATTGATAAAGGACTCCATCCGGATCTCCTTGTCTCGACCGCGACGCCCATTCCCCGCACACTCTCCCTTACATGGTATGGGGACATGGATGTTTCCACCATCCGCGATCTACCCCCTGGGCGTCCCCCCCTCATCACCCGGTGGACCACCTGGGAGAACGGAACCAAACTTTGGAAATTCGTTGACGAAAAAATCGAGGAAGGACAGCAGGCGTATGTCGTCTGTCCGATTATTGAACCATCCGAAAACATGCCCCAACTTCCCTCGACCGAACAGGCCTTTGATGCGCTTTCCAAGACTTTTCTCCCTCACCGGCGCGTGGAAATCTTGCATGGCCGTCATTCCACCGAAGTGAAAACCGATCTGATGAGCCGCATGCGGGAGGGCGCTGTGGATGTGGTTGTGGCGACAACCGTGATAGAAGTCGGTGTGGATCTTCCTAATGCGACGATGATGGTGGTTCTCGGCGCTGAACGATTCGGTTTGGCGCAGCTGCACCAGCTGCGTGGCCGGGTGGGACGGGGAACAAAAAAATCGTACTGTGTTTTAATCACGCACAACCGGATTCCACCATTCGCGCAGGATCGAATGCGAATTTTAGAACGGACCCGCGATGGATTCGAGATCGCGGAAGAAGACTGCCGCATGCGGGGGCCGGGGGAATATTTTGGGACGCGGCAGACCGGTCATCTCAACTTCCGCCTCGCCGATCCTATCCATGACAGTGATCTTCTTAAAGACGCTAATCTAGCCGCCACCGCGTTATATGAGGACGATCCCGATTTAACGCGGCCCCAGCACAGCCTTCTCAAAGAAGAGATTCGGCTCGCCTATGGCCGTCACGATTTCAATCGGCCTTCCTGATAGAAGAGGGGCGGTCCGAAGAACCACCCCTCTTTACGCTTGCTGTAGTTATTTATCATACGCCGCGAGCATTCATCATTGTTTAATGAAGTTCCCAATCACTAACTAGTGTAGGAATCGCGAAGTACGCTTCAGTCCAGGTTTGGTCATTGTCCCCATTACCGACCCACATGACTTGCGTGTCGAATCCACCTTCCGGTTTATCTACATCGATACATAAATGAGTCAATCCAATCGTGCTGCCCTCCAGCGGTTCGGGAAGCAGTGGATCCCAACCAAGCATATCCATTTCCTCGTCTGTCAGAGTACTGGGATCTTCTGGATCGCTATAATATTTGCTGGTTTTGATCGATTCCCAGGGAATCTTAACTTCGATGGTATAATTCGTTCCATCGATGATGACTACGCTTTCCCATCCTTCGTTCACTTCACCCCGCACAATTGTTCCATCGGGCAGTGTGTAATCATACGAGTCAGAGCGTGAGCCTCTCCGGGTGCCGACGGGCCACATCCGTGTCATCGGACTTGTTTGATCTTCGATTGCGCCAATAACGATGATCATTTCACCGGGTAACCATTTTTCTCCAGATATGTTTTCAATATCTGATAAGAAATCAGGGTAGAGGATGATATCTTGTTCGTCATTATTCGTGAAATCGATGAACCATTGCACGCCATCGCGTTCCCACCAAGCGTAAGGAGTTGTCGTATCGACGAAGGAAATATAATCATCCTCCACCTGGGCTGCGCAATACAGCGCTTCATCGTTGTAGAGCATCGCGAAAGTACAGACCGCGTCTGTGCCGTTCCAGTCATATCCACCGGTTTCGGCGACTGTATCAGCGCCATAGGTTACCCATTCCGCGTTTGTCCAAATCGCCCAAATCCCCATCAATGACGGGACCGCTTGTTGGATTGATCGTATACAACGGGCCCAATGGGTTCGTTCCCCATGCGTTTAATCCCATGATAAGAACTAAGCTGGTAATGAATATCGTCACATTTTTTTTCATCGTACCGTCTCCTCAATTGATTTAAAATAACATACTTCTAACGTAACATAATTGTCACTTGATTTCTAGAAGAAAATGAAATGAAAGAATTATTTTTCGAAAATATGGTTTATCGCATGGGCTCGTTGATTTCGGAAAAATACAATGAATCGTGTTTCATAATCTCTTCCTATAGGCGTGTTGGGAGTTGTACGATATCATACGAAACGGATGGAACGAGATTGGATATTCCTGTTTCATCCAACGTGCCATTAACAGGAACGTAAAAATAATGCAGAAGACTGACTTTGATTCAATTGTGGATAAGGGACTCTCACTTATTATCCCCGTTTATAATGAAAAAGAGAGCGCGCCGGATTTTTTGGCTTCATTGCGTTCATTCTCTCAATCCTGCCCTTTTCCTCTTGAAGTGATTCTGGTTGACGATGGATCAACCGATGGAACCGCCTCGCTTTTAGAAGACGCGCCGTATCAGGTTATCCGGCATGACACGAACCGGGGATATGGCGCCGCGATCAAAACCGGCGTCACACATGCGCGGTATGAAGCCGCCGCCATCGCCGACGCGGATGGGACATATAATTTAGATGACCTGCTTGCAATGGTTCCACATCTGGATCAATGTGACATGGCGGTCGGCGCCCGGACCGGTCAGGATACCCAGATCCCACTCATGCGCCGTCCCGCGAAATGGTTGATCGGCGTCTTTGCGGCGTGGCTCACCCGCCGTTCGATCCCCGATCTCAATTCGGGACTGCGCGCGTTCCGGCGTAGTGAAGTGGAAAAGATTCTACGTCTATTGCCGGATGGATTCTCACTTACGACCACTCTGACGATTGCTTTTCTCACAGGTGGAAGACGTGTATACTATCAACCCATCCGATATGGCAAGCGCGCGGGACGATCTAAGTTTCGTCCTTTGGCCGATACGTGGAACATGATTCTGTTAATCCTGCGGACGGTGGTTTTGATTCGCCCGTTGAATTTCTTCGTTCCATTCAGTCTCTTTCTTTTCCTTTTGGCCTTGGGCGTGGGAATCGTCAGTAAATTCGTGTTCGATCATTTCATGGACGCCACGTTCATCGTTCTCATGATGACCAGCATCCAGATGTTCGCGCTTGGATTAATCGCTGATTTGATTGTACGGACGAACTTATGGACGCATTGAAGGAATGATCGACCGATCTCCAATCCATTACCGTTTCGGATCATGATTAGGGAGGATCACGAAAAGTCTCATGAATTTGAAATCTCTTACGTGTATTACTGGTTTCTTTCTTATCTTGCTATTCAGCGCCTGTGGCTCAAAAGAGGAGGCGGTGAAATCGCCGGATCCGGATTTGATCCTTCTCACGTATGGAGACCGGACGATCGACGCGCGCGATGTCTCAATCGCGTTTCAAGAATCTCATTCGTTCGAGGATCTACTCATCGCCAGTTTCACACAGACCGCCACAGATATTGTTCGGGATATTGCGGAAGACCTCGCGTTCAAGCGGATCATAGGCGAACGAGCGAGAGCGCTTGGTCTGCATGAGAGAGAATCGTTCAAACAGATTCACGACCGGGTTGTGAAGGATGAACTCTACCAAAAATTGATGATCGATGAGGTGTTGAGTAAAATCCGCTTTACCGAAAGAGACCTGAAGCGTTTTTATGATGAAAACAAAGAGAGTCTTTATCGGGAAAGCGATTCCAACGCCTATGTCATTAGGGCGATCTATACAATATTTTCAGACGAGGAATCGAAAAAGAAAGCCCGCGCGAAAATCGAAGAAGCCTACCAGAAATTGGAAGCAGGGGAGCCGTTTGAGTCCGTCGCATTGAATTATTCGGAAGCGCTTCAACATAAACGTGGAAGAAAAAATTATTTTACGCCCGGCTTGGCGGCGCCGGAAGTGGAAAAACGGTGGAAGAGCCTGAAAAATGGCGCATACTCAGAGATCTTTGAACGGAGGAATATGTACCGGATTGATCAACGAGTTGAATTCATCGAACCGGCTTTCATCCCCTACCAGAAAGTGAAAACAAAAATCGTTGAACGGATGACGAACGAACAACGGGACCGGAATGTCTTGTTTCTCTCACAGGAATTAGCGCAAAAATATAATCTCAATGTTTTTCCCGATCTCATAAGCGGCGCCATTGAGGTGGAATCTTCAACAACCGTTTTATCAATTCCCGGCGTGCTTGAATTAACCCTCGCTCAATTTCAGGATCTCGCGGAGAGGGAACAAAAACGAACGGTTCAAGACCAGTTGGATTACCTGACTTTCTTGGCCAATAAAACACTCTTTATCGAAGAGGCGCAACGCCGGGGATGGACCGAAGCGGATGTGGCCTTTACCACCGCCTATTGGGATACGTTGCAGTTGGAAAAGGAATTTCTTTTTTCCGAACTTGAAAAATTCCTTGAGAAAAACAAACTCACCGACGCGTCGATGTTGACTTATTTCAACTCGAACAAAGACAAACCGGAATTTCAAACGCAACAAATCTATGATCTCAGCCGTTTATTCTTCCCGTCGGGATATCAGGAGGGAATGACTCGTTTTGAAACCCAAACGATGTCCCTTCGATCCCGGACCAACGCGTACCGGGCATATGAATCGATCGCTGCAGGGAGTTCGTTCAATACTGTCGGCGCGTTATTTTCCCTGGACGCTGATTTTGCGCAAACAGGGGGACGAATTGGACGTATTCCCTACGACCAACTTGACAGGGAAACACAATTGGCCGTCAGGCAGATGATCGCTGGCGAGATCAGCGAACCGCAAAGAAGAACCGCTTCTGAATTGGAACGTGGGGGATATGCGATTTACTATGTTCGTGACCGGATTCCCTCGCGTTTGATGACGTTTAATGAAGCTAAAGAAGTAATCAAAATCAAAGTAAAAGATACTTTTTACGGACAAAGACGAACCGAACTCAAACAGGAATTCGAAGAACAATATCCCCTTTCCTTCAATGACTCCGCCGTATATGAACTCGTAAAATATTTAACGAGCCTCGCCCAGCGCGCCGATTGGCAAAGCGATATTTCAAGATATACGAGACCGTAGTATTTCGCTGCGATAGAAATCAGCGCTGGAATGTGCATAATGGAACACAATTCTAACGCATGAACGATCGATTCGCAAAAAAAGGGGGAAAGTGACGATGAAGAACAAAGGATTTACTTGTTGTATCGCAGCGTTGCTTAGTATCTTCTGCGCGCAATTGGGTTGGGCGCAATTCGGTGTGTTTGAAGAGGAAATCGATTGGCCTCAGATTGGAGATGTGAAATTGCCGGGAAATACGTCTGTCTCGGGTTCGGGGGATGACGCCGTTTACACCGTCCAAGGCAACGGAAATGGTCTCAGCGCCGCTACCGATACGGATGAAGCCTACTTTGTTTATAAAGATATGACGGGCAGCTGGTCCCTTCAAGCCTTAGTCTCATGGGATGATCCCACGGGGATTCCATTCGGCACAGTCGGATTGATGATCCGGGACGATGAGGAGAATCCCAGTTCGAGGTATTATTCACTTGTCCTGCGATCCGATGAGACAAGTGACCGTTTGGAAACCATCTTCCGTAACCTCTATTTCTATGGCAGCCTCCAAAACACGGAACACCGCACTCCCGATGATGAACCCATCTATGATCAAGGAAATGGAATATGGCTTCGCGTCACCCATATCGCGCCGCTTCAGTTATTTATTGGTGAATACTCCTTTGATGGTGAAGAGTGGGTTTTAGCCCATATTCAAGTGCTTCCCTGGGGGAATGAGACTTTGGCGTATGGTGTCATGATCAGCAATGATGAAGATAATGATTTCATGGCGCAGGCGCAATTACAGAATGTAGAATTTCTCCCCGCGTTCCCCGTCGCGGAACGGACATTATCCAAAGCGGCGTTCACGAGTGAGGATACGATTGATGTGTCCATTGAATTGTTCAATCCAGGGGATCCAGCGGCGATTGTGATTCAAGAAACAATCCCCCAAGGGTGGACTCCTGCGAATATCAGTCATGATGGAACCTTTGCGGATGGTGTGATCACTTGGGATCTGGCGGATGTAGCCAACGGAAGTTTGGTTCTCACATACCAGGCTATCGCCCCGGCTTCTCCGGAAGACCGAGCTGATTGGACAGGAACGATTGTTGGTGGATTGGAAATACAAGGGAAAAGCGGTCTGCTCTTTACCGGTGGAAACGTAGAGCGGATCACGGATGGATTGCTCGCTCTCTATACATTCAAAGAAGGAGATGGCGATACGGTCCATGATGTATCGGAAGCAGGGGATCCTCTGAATTTGACCATCTCGAATTTATCGAATGTGGAATGGGGGCAAGGTTTTCTTGCGGTCAATGGCGCGGTCAAAATACGCTCTGGAGATCCAGCCACTAAACTCATTGAAGGGATTCAAGAAACAAATGAGATCACAGTTGAAGCATGGATCGCTCCCGCCAATGATGTCCAATCCGGCCCCGCGCGAATCGTCACGCTCTCGTATAACGCATCACTAAGAAACTTCACGCTGGGACAGGCCGGGACGGAATACCGGTTCCGCATCCGCACGCCAGACACCGGCAACAATGGAAGTAATCCCGAACTCCGAAGCCCGCCCGATATTCTCACTACGGTTCTTACGCACGTAGTCTATACACGGGATGATTACTGGGCGACTTCCTTATATGTGAATGGGGATGTGGTAGTAAATGATGACAATATCCTGGATATTATCGATAATTACATTAACGGAGATATTACCGGCTGGGATGACACCTATGAATTCGGTTTGGCGAATGAGATCAACGAAGAGCGACCCTGGTTGGGGGATCTTCATTTAGTCGCAGTCTACAATAAACCTTTGTCCGAAGATGAAATCGGTCAAAATTTCGCCGCCGGCCCATCGGCGGGACCGGGTTTCATCGTGGATGTCGCCAATTGGTCCCTCTATTAAGAATTTTACACCGGTTTAAATCTGGGAATACTCTGTGGGCTTCAAAACGATATTGGTAATACCGCAGAGGATTCTCTTGTCCCCATATTCCGGAATCGCGCGCAATTTCTGCCAATCCGGATCGCCTCCGAACCGCTTCCAACTGGCTTTCTGTTCCTCTGCGCTTTCAAAACCGAGCATATATGTGAGATTCGGCATCTTGGCGCCGGCCAGCGTCTCTCCAAAAAAGACAGGATTCAGGCCGACTTTACGGAATATCTTGATTTCCGCTGTGTTAAACATTTCAATTTTCTTCTGCCCGGTTTTAACGCTGGGACTCTCGTAGGTGCGCAGCTGAAAGACCCGGCCCGGTGATTTTACGGGGATTTCCATATTGGGCATACCCGTGAAAGCGATCATGACCGAACTCTCCATCCGCTTATAGGCGGGATTGGAGGATGGAGCGTTCAAGAAATCCGCCCCTTTGCTCAGGAATTCCTCATCAGCGAGCAGTTTCTGCGTTACGGAACCGAACGATTCCAACGATTTGTGCCGGAGCAGCATGTAAATTGGACTCATCTCTTTTTCCGATTGAAAAATGCCAACCGGCTTCACATCGATCCGGTTCAACGCTGGTATCATTGCGGATGTCATAAATTCCCCAAAAGCTTTCTCCTGCGCTTCGCTCTCAATGTGGTACTGGCGCAGTTCGTAATAGTCTCTCCCATTCGCAGCCTTTGCTGTTCCTGCGGCGCTCAGAGCGCCTAACGATGCGGCTCCTACGATGCTCGTTCCCTTCATGAATGTTCTTCGATCCATGATTGACCATTCCTTTCATTTGTATTGTTATTTCAAACAATCTACGTGCGTTAGTGATCGACTACTATACTTCGGCTGTTTGTGAAATTGAAGTTGTTTCCCAGACATTTTGATCCACAAATAGTAGAATGGCGCCAAAATGGGGATGAAATGGGGATGGTTGGTGGATGCTTTGGGGATGGGATTTCTTCTACGATTCTTCCTGAAAGTGTTATTGTGACTAGGAGGAATTGCATTATGAACAAAAGTTTAGAGAAATTTCATATCATAGGGGAAAGTCAAGCAATGCGGGAATTGGCGGAGTGGACATACACCGCCGCCCCTACATGGGATACGATCCTCATGACGGGGTGAACGCGGAACCGGGAAGGAACTGCTCGCGAACGCCATCCATCTTCTCAGTCCAGTGAAAGGAAGCCATCTTGTGATTGTCGATTGTGCGGCGTTGCAGCCGTCAACGGTAGAATCGGCTTTATTCGGCCACGAGCGTGGCTCGTTCACCGGCGCTGTCTACCGGCGGATCGGCTATTTGGAATCAGCGGATGGAGGAACCGTGTTTCTGGATGAGATCAGCCGCTTGCCGTTGGATATTCAAGGACGTCTTCTCACGGTTTTTACAGGAGGGGACGATTACGCGGTTAGGTTCTTCTCAGCCGATTCAAGTCCGCGCCCGGATTCTGGCGGCGAGTAACCGTTGTCTACCAACGGAAGTGGCGGAAAACCGCTTTCATCCTGATTTATACGATCGCTTGAACGTCCTGCCCGTTCATGTTCCACCGCTCCGGCGCCGGGAAAACGACGCGTTGCTTCTTTTTTCGCATTTTCTTCAACCCGATGGAGTGGAACGATTGACTGAAGGGGCCTTGGAATTATTGCGCGATTATCCATTTCCAGGTAACATTCGTGAGTTGAAAAATCTCGCCCGCCGAATCCAAGTGTTTCATCCCAGCGGTTCTATTACAAGAGAAATTCTGTTGACACATCTTCAGGTTTCCCCCACTTCCGGAGATAATTTAAATTGTTGACTAGTGAATTATTTTTTGGATACTATAAATGGAATGGGTAATGATATGAAATCAGTGGAAACAAAACAAGAGTTTGATACGTTAGCGGATATCGTTCAACTCTTCCCCGAACGGGAAGAATGGGAAGCGATTCGATTTTTTAATGGATATCGGATCCAGCGGTATACCTATCGTGAAATCTATGAATTGACTCTGCGCTGTGTGCAGTGGTTTGATGATTCTGGTATCAAAAAAGGCGATGCGATTCTGATTTGGGCGCCGAACAGTCCCCAATGGGCGGTGGTGTATCTAGCTTGCGCGTTAAGCGGCGTAATTTTGGTCCCGCTCGACGCAAGAAACACCGCCGATTTCGTCCTGAAAGTACAACGTGAAACGGAAGCGAAGATGTTGCTTCGCACCCAATTCAAAAAAGATCCCGGCCTGCCCGTTTCTTCTATTCTTATTGAATCGCTTTTTGACCGGTTGGAAGAAACGTCTCCCACCCAGAAACTCCCATCGATTCAGCCGGATGACTGCCTTGAGATTGTGTATACCTCCGGTACGACCGGCAATCCGAAGGGAGTCGTATTAAGCCACCGGAACTTGGCGAGCAACGTCAACGGCGTCAAGAAACGAATCCCCAATGCCGTTTACGATACCCTTTCCGTCCTGCCGCTCAGTCATGCGCTCGAACAGACCGGTGGCTTTTGGTTCATTCTCGCATGTGGTGGTTCCATACTCTATCTGCAAACTTTGAAACCGTCAGCGTTATTCGAAGTTTTTCAGCGCGAAAAAATCACAGCGATGATTTTAGTCCCCCGCCTGTTGTCTCTTTTGAAAAAACGAATTGAAACGATCCTGGAGGAGAAACGTCTTTCCTGGTATTTGAAATTTGGCCTACAAAGTCTAACTGGGACGCCTCGATGGCTGCGAAAAGGGTATTTCTATCCAATCCATAAACGCTTTAACACAGGCTTCCAATTGTTTGTCAGCGGCGGCGCTTCGCTGGATGCGAATGTGGAATCGTTCTGGCGGAGTTTGGGCTTCCAGGTTATGCAGGGATATGGATTGACGGAAACCAGCCCAGTGTTAACGGTCACGCCTCCAGAGCGTCTGCAGCCTGGTTCGGTAGGATTGCCGCTGGATCAAGTGGATATTCGATTGGGCGAGGGGAATGAAATCCTTGCGCGTGGCCCCAATGTGTTCGCGGGATATTACAAACGGCCGGAATTGAATGATGAGGTCTTCAGCGATGGCTGGTTCAAGACTGGAGATATCGGAGAATTGGACGCGGAAGGATTTTTATACATCCGGGGACGGAGCAAGGATACAATCGTCACCGCCGATGGGATCAACGTCTATCCGGAAGATATAGAACGCGCTCTGGAAAAAGAGAATGAAGTGAAAGAAGCCTGTGTGCTGGGAACGGGGGAGGACCAATCACAAATCCACGCCGCTGTCCTCTTGGAAAGCGATACAGTTTCTCTCGAAAACCTGATCGAGCGGGTTAACAAAACCTTGCCTCCCGAACAGCGTATTGAATCCTTTAGCCGCTGGCCTGGGCTGGAATTTCCAAAAACCACGACATTAAAAATAAAAAAAACACGAAGTGCGAAAAGCCCTTCATACGGATGAATCCGCGCCAGCTTCATCTCCCGGACCAAACCGGAACTCCTCTGCAATTGATTCTCTGTGAATTGGCGAACGTATCGATTGACGATCTGCGAATGGACGCCCGCCTGGGGAACGACCTGGGGTTGAGTTCTATGGACCGTGTGGAATTGATCTCGCGCTTGGAAGAGGAATTTCGGATCGACATCGACGACGCGTTCATCAAAGAAGAGACCACTGTCTCTGACCTGCAATCTATGATCGATGAACGCGGCACAGGACAATCGGATATCATCTTCCGGCGTTGGACGCGGTCGGCCCCCTGTCAATGGCTGCGCACGATGACCGAGTGGATTCTCCTTCACCCACTCAAATGGATCTTCTGTGATCTTCGTTGTATCGGATTGGAAAATCTCGAAGATCTGAAAGGGCCGGTTCTCTTCGTCGCGAATCATACCAGCCATGTCGATGCGCTTCTTCTCAAAACTCTTCCTCCCAAACGTTTGCGAAGACGGATCTGTCCGGCGACCTTTAAAGAATACTTCGATGCGGAAGGACAGTCTCTGCGCGTTAAAATTGGGAAATGCTTCGCATGGAATATCAGCACCATTCTATTCAATATTTTTCCTTTCCCCCAAACGTCCGGATTCCGCCGCAGCATGGTCTATGCGGGAGAGTTGGTTGATGATGGATGGAACGTTCTCCTCTTTCCAGAAGGATCGCGGACGGATGATGGTTCATTGGGTGAATTCCGGGAAGGTGTGGGAATGATGGCCAAAATTTTACAAATTCCCCTCGTCCCCGTAGCGATTGATGGAGGAGAAAAAATCTTGAAACACGGGCATGCGATCCCCAAACGTTCTATCGTAAAAATCGCTTTCGGAAAACCGTTCCTCCCTCCAAAAGGTTCTTTTGCGGAAATATCGACGCATGTAAAAGGAGAAATAATCTCATTATTAAAAAAAATGGAAACCTTGGGATAAACAAGATAGACATATAAGTATCTTAGGATTGGGCGCCTACAGGCCGTAAAATTAATGGTGATTTATATTTCTTTATATAAAGTTACAATCAATTTCGTTACGGGTAGTTGACAACTGAATGTTTTTCGGCTACATTGCTACAAAAGTAACCCGGAACAAACTCTAATGTCGGTAGAATTACATGTTGAGAACCACTTAAAACACAAAATTTGCATGCGTTTTGTCTTACTAGACTTTTTTTCATAAAATCAAACTAATAGGAGTGAATCGTTATGCCGCGCCCAACAAATCCCATACTAACCGATTGGGAAATGAAATTAATGGATATCATTTGGGAAAAGGATACGGTGACCGCTAAGGAAATTCAATATATCCTTTTTAAGCAAAAAATCGTTTGCAGTGATTCTGCCATTCGAAAAACACTTAGGGTCTTGGAAACGAAAGGTGTGTTAAAGCATAATCGTGAAGAGAAGGCGTATATCTATATGCCGGCTGTTGTCAAACGGTCTATACAAAGCAAGGCGATCCAGCATCTCGAAAATATCTTTTTCCGTGGATCAGGAGACGCCATGTTCCTCAAAATGGTTGAAGATACGGATATATCAGACGATGCGATCTCCGAAATGCGCCGGATTTTAGAAGAGAAAAAGAAAGACGAATAATGGGCATTTTTGATGTCTCTCAGTTCGTTAACGATTCCTTGAAATGGAAAGAGGTGTTGGAGTGTCTGTTCCTTTGGGCTCTCACAGCGTTCTTTATTCTTTTAATCTATTTTCTTGCGGACTGGTACAACATTAAAAATACAATACACACTCGTTCTAAACGATGGAAATTCATTTTATGTTTGCTATTTTTCTTTCCGTTTCTATATACGATCGGTTTCTTTCATATTAATGTCTTTCTCCCGGTTCAATCTTTGTCTGGTGAATATTCGATTCTTTCCCGGTATGGTTTACTCGGTTTTTGGATTGTCTATTGTGTTGGATTCTTTTGCGCGTTCAGCCGATTTCTTTTGAAAAGAAGAGACTTATCTAGTTTCCTGAAAACCAGTGAAGCGTGTCATTGTGATTGGATTACAGAATGTGTACATGAAATGGTGTCCAAATTGGGGATCAATAAAAATATCCAAATTCGCATTCACCAGGGAGACTTGATCCCTTGCATCATCGATGGTTTTCGACCCATATTGCTGATCCCCGCTTATTGTGTAACCGATTGGTCGAAAGAACAATTAAAACCGGTTATCATCCATGAATTGAACCATATCAAATTCGGCGATTTCTTTTATACGAAAGTCATGGAACTGGTGACATTGTTTTTATGGTTTTTCCCGGGGATTTATATGCTTCGTAAACAGATGAATCTCTGCAGGGAACGGTTGAATGACGAAGAAAGTGTAAAACACTGTTCGTCTCCAGCTGAATATGCGCAATCTTTTTTACTGCTATTAGAATGTGCGAAACGCCAACAATACGATCCTCTGCATATGAACTTTGCAAGTAGAAATGAGGCGGTCTATCGATTTAAAAAGATTTTTGAAGACCCACCGGTTCCAAATCGCATATCTCGTGCGCTGGAATGGACTTGCCTCGTTTGTGTCATTGCCTTTACTTTTTTTGCGGGAAATTTCCACTTCTCTTACGCCCAGGACGATTCCAATTCCATAGAAGCGGTCGCAATCCCTTACACTATTAATGAGGTGATGTTTCCCGAATATCCCGTACCATCGCCAGTGGCCGAATACAATCTTGACTTAAAAGAACAGTCGGATGAGGAATTCGTGGAAGGATTTACAGAGGGATTTTACGCCAATCATACTCTTTGGTATAGAAAAACCATAGATTCTATCGTTGGATTTCAAGAACAGAACGGGAATTTCACCTCTTCTCCCTCTGTAGAAATTAAATTACCGAGTGCAAAAAAGTACTCAAACCGTACTGGTCAATCTTCTGAAGCCTTATCTCATGATTTCATAGCTGCCAACGATTCATTTCTCATTCTGACAACAAGAGATAAAAGAGCCGGGATGGAAGGTTTTTTGGAGAACCAAGATTTAGAAGGCGGAATCTATTTAATCGATATAACTGATCCTTTGCATCCCATTCTATCCACTCATATCCCCGCGCAAGCGGCGGGTGGGATTACTCTTTTTGAAGATACATTGATTGCGCAGGTTACTCTCATCGAATCCTATTATGATGACATGTTTATAAAAAGTACTAATTACCTGATTGAGTATGATCTTTCGGATTGGAAAACTCCTCGAGAACGCTGGCGGTATCCATTGCCGGACAATCAATATATCTATTCCGCATGCTTTCATCCTGGCAGACCGGATATACTCTTTGCCGGGGGATCGGATTTGTTAGTTTTTGAGATCGCAGGTGAGACAATCGATCTGAAGCATCATTGGTCTATCGCGGAAGAACAATACCATGTAATAAACATGCTAATGTTCCCGAATCATCTTGTTATCAGCTTGCAGAGCAAAGGTACAATGATCTTCGATGGAGAAGTAATGCGCTACTCAGCCTTGGGACTGATTCCTCTTGATTATGAAGGTGACGTGCCCAATATGCAAATCTACCCATTGATGAATCGGGATGAAAACAGATCCGTATTAATAAAAACAAATGTCCACGATCGGTTTATATTTACTGTGACATCCACTCAAGGATTAGGTAATTTTTACACGGCGCAACTTTTTGATGATAGTGGATTATTGCCAATCGCTTTCTTTCCACTGGGAACCTTGAATAACGCAGTAATCAAGGATGGAGAACGGATTTTCCTCGGAGAAAATCCCGTACAAGTATACGAATCCAGTAGCTTTTCGCCGGCAGTTAGTGTTTATAATTGGAAGCAATTAGATAACTTCGTCAAATTATGATTGGGATTAAGACGGGAAAAGATCCTTGTCTCTCATGAAAAAGCAGTCTTTTACGCTAATAGAATTACTTGTGACAGTGACAATCGTTGGCCTATTGGCTATGATCGTCATTAATCTGTCACTTAACGCGAAAGTTCGCGCTGAAGTGGCGCGCGTACAGACTGATTTCCGTTCGATCGGTGAAGCCTTTTCCGAATATTGGATCGACCATTCGACCCTTCCAGGCGGCGGGTTGTCTGTTCTTGGTGGACAGCGGTATATCAGCGCATTGTCAGTCCTGACAACGCCGATCGCATATTTGAACGTACTTCCTGCTAGCCCCTGGGATAGGAACTCAATGTATTTAAATGATACTTTGGTGATTCAGAATGTGTATAACTCTTATCAACGCAGGGGCATGCCTTTTGATCTTGAGGGTTGGAAAGAGAGTTGGATTGGGGGTTCAGACTATCATTATTTCTCTGGGAAACTTGGAATCGATGGAGGTACATATGACTGGTTGTTAATTAGCAACGGTCCCACACAAATCCCTGAATCCAATCTATATGATTCAACCAATGGAATCATCAGTCTTGGTAGAATATGGCGTCTCGGTGTGCTTGAATAGTATATTTTTTTTATTATATGTGTTATATTGATAGCTTTATTGAATGGTGTTATTTAATATAAATCGATGTCAAAGTTTGATGCGAGGATTATGAAAGCGAACATGGCAAAAGGAGAAGAATGATGAGAGCGGAATTAAAAAGAATTGTTGTATGCGTAATTGTTGTAGGATCTTTCATTTTTATCCCATTTGGAAGCAATAATGTCGCTGACAGTGTGACATGTGATCGCTGTAAGGAACTTAATTATGGTGGAGATTGGATTTGCTCGAACGCAGGCAGCAGCACTTGCGCATGGTACATAATACAAGGGTATACGGCGTGTTGCGCGGTGTCGGGTTCAGCCGATTGTGAAGATTTGGTCGGTGGTGAAAGTATCCCGTTCTATTATCGAAACACAACAGGAACTTCGGTGACATGCAAATGGCGTTGCGCTCAAACGACCAATCCAGGTGATAAATGTGACGGTGCAGATACTGCTTATCCGATCAGTGGCAGCTGCACGGTGACTGGTTCAGAATTGCAAGGGTCAACATCATATGCAAGATGTGATTAAGGTGGCTGTAATCACCCTTTAATACAAATAATTGAAGAATGCGAGGTATAAATATCATGATAATTAATAAAATTACATCTATAATTTTTGTGTTTTTCATCGTCTCTGTTTTTCTTTTCCCTATCGTATCCGATTCTGCCGAGTTGCTTGATGCCAGCCGGTCGGTTAACGATCTGATTCTTAATGGTGAAGTGGAATATCATTCAATCTATTCACACGAAGCCAGACCTCAGTATATGGGGGATGATGGAATTAAAGGGCTAATTGAGTACGCTGAACAAGCTCCAAAAATTCCGATTACTTATGAAACAAAAATTACCGCCTATTTTAAGGGTGATAAAATTAATTTTTTGATCGAAAAAGAACCTTGTCAATATTATCCAAAACCCATCTATAGGTCATATATTTATAATGGGGAACAAACATATTGTTTCGATCATGCAATAAATTTAGTCACGCTGCGTAAGGCGATGCCATACAGAGAAAGCAATTTAGGCAATCTCTATTTCCCGCCGAAATCGCTCGGATACGATGTCGATAGTGTTCTTTTAATGGCTGGCAATGTTGTGAGCGCTTTGGGAAAATCCCCCTCGCTCACTATTGTGGAAAAGGAAAACATTGTTGAAGTCACCGGATCGTATGAAGGCGATTCCGCCGATGAAGTGATTGCGAGAATCGAATGGGATCCGGATTCGAAAGGGATATTCAAACGATGCGTGTACCGCTTTCCTCCTCGTGGTGAGTTCATCGAAATCGTAACGGATGATTTGGAAGATTATGGTAACATCCAATATCCCTCACGATCCGTTATCCGTCAAATCATTGCGCCCAGCATTGATCAATTGGAGCAAGGAAAAGTCGCGTCAGAACAAATTCTTCTTGTTATGAGCGCTTCTTTCAACACAGATACAGTGACTGACGATTTATTCTCAACCGAAACGCCGGATGGATATTTCCTGCAAACCCCGGAAACATTACGAGCGAAGTATAGTCAAAAGTAGATAAAAAGAATTCAATTTGTCACTTGGGGGGGGGCTCTTATCCCCTTAATCCCCCCCCGTTTTTTTATTTCCTTAAATCATGCGAATGAATTATATGTATTTTCCCCCATGTCAAGTGGAAGATTTTAATACGTATTTTTCATTATGACGCCGATAGAGAATGAGCGATTAATATTAATTATACTGAACGCGGGCATAAACTGAATTTTCAATCCATGTTTTTTAACGGGCTGTTTTTTTGGTTAACGAGAAACGCAGATTATGACTGCGCAGAGTATACATTTGGATTATTCCAGCGTCTGTATCGATTGCGCTTCATCAGGCCTGAGCGCGAATTCGGCGCCATCTTCACCGGTCAGCACGAGGCGGCCCGCCTCGTCGATCGATTTTGTAAATACCACCATTTCTCTACCACGTACTTTTAGCCGGATCGTCTTGCCCAGCGTGGAGGAGTATCGCTTCCAATAGCCTCTAACCGTCTCTCCCCCGTCGTAACGCATCGCTTCCCAAAGACTCTCCCAAGTTGAGCCGCACTGCGCGAGCAACAGATCCCGCCGCCATTCATCCGGGCGCAGCATGGCGAGAGAGACGGCGGTTGCGCGGAGATCGGGCGGCCAATCTTGCGGCGCGCTGTGGATATTCAATCCAAGGCTGATCAAAAGGCGCCGGTTTTGTTCATCCCGTTCCACTAGGACGCCGCCCAGTTTCTTTTTGTGTGCCATCAAATCATTGGGCCATTTTATTTTAACGGGAATTTGGTATGCGGTGTCCAGTACGCGCGCTACTGCTGTCACCGCGTAAAGTGAGAGAAGGGAAGGGGATAGTTGCCATTCGGGGATAGCCGCGAGAAAGGTAAGGAGCAAGTCTTTGCCTTTAGGGGAAATCCACGGCGCCCCAAATCGCCCGCGTCCTTTTGTTTGCTGGTTGGCGGCGATAACGGTTCCATGCGAATCCGCCTGTCCCGCCAACGTCTTTGCGAGATCGATTGTTGAGGTGATCTCATCGCCCACAAGAATCCGTTTACCCCACCACCGGGTTGAGAGACGCGCCGTGACTGTGTCTGGATGTAACAGCCGTTCCCGTGGTTCGTAATAGAATCCATAAGAGGGGCGGTAGTTAATCCGAATCCCTTCGGCCTGTAACACCGCAATAGTTTCGGTGACGGTCAATTCATCCAAGCCGGATTTCCCCATGAGGGTATCCAGCGAATAAAACGCAAGTGGGCGATCGATCAAAAAGCGGAGAAGAGCGGTCTTCTCCGGCGTATTAATCAGACATTCCTGTCCGGCGATGGTGATGGTTTGTTTCATTTCTTTTTGGATCGATCCTCTTGCTTAAGCCGTTCTTTCCTGCGTTCGTCCCAAGTTTTCATGCGGTCTTGAATTTTCTTTTCAAACCCCCGGTCTGTGGGTTCATAAAAGACGGTTCCTTTTAATTTGTCCGGCAGATATTCTTGTGTAGTAATCGCGTCTTCGAAGTCATGCGCGTATTGATACCCTTTGCCATATCCAAGATTTTTCATCAATTGAGTCGGCGCGTTGCGGATATGCAGCGGTGTGGGTTGATAGCCGAATTCTTTCACCGCGGCGGTGGCTTTCGAGAAAGCCGTGTAGATGGCGTTGCTTTTGGGCGCGGTCGCGAGATAGACAGCGGCTTCCGCGAGCGCCAGTTCTCCTTCCGGTGAACCAAGATATTGGTAGGCGTCGCGCGCGGCGAGCGCCAGCAGTAACGCATTTGGATCGGCCAGCCCAACGTCTTCATAGGCGAAGCGAACGATTCGCCGCGCCACATAGAGCGGATCTTCCCCCGCTTCCAACATCCGCGCCAGCCAATAGAGCGCGCCTTGGGGATCGCTGCCCCGCATGCTTTTATGCAGGGCGGAAATCAGATTGTAGTGCTCCTCTCCTGATTTGTCATAAAGGATTCGCTTATCCTGCAGGGCTTTTGAGGTGTTCTCCCATGTCAACTGTGGTTCCGATGTTTCGTCTTGCAGCGAATGGACAATTCGTTCGAGCGATGTCAGCGCCACCCGCGCGTCTCCATGCGAGACGGAGACGATCGCCTGCAGGGCCTCATCGTCAGCGTGAACCTTTATTCCCTCTTTGGTAAGCGTCTCTAGTCCCCGTTTTAAAATGGTCGTCAGGTGTTCCGGTTCCAGAGTGGAAAGTGTGAAGACCGTCACACGGGAGAGAAGCGCGCCATTCACCTCGAACGATGGATTCTCCGTCGTCGCTCCGATTAAGGTGATCAGTCCGGTTTCGACGTGGGGCAGCAACGCGTCTTGTTGGCTTTTGTTCCAGCGGTGGATTTCATCGATAAAGAGGATTGTTTTTGTCTGCTGAATTGCTCGCGCCTGCTTGGCTCGTTCAATGATTTTTCGCAGATCTTTGATTCCGCTATCCGTCGCTGATAGTTTCAGGAATAGGCTTTTAGAAATCTGCGCCAGCAGTAAAGCCAGGGTCGTTTTTCCACTTCCTGGTGGTCCCCATAAAATCATCGAAGGAATGCGGTCCCGTTCAATGGCTTTGCGAAGCGGGCGGTCTTCCCCCAGAATCGTATCCTGACCGGCTATGTCCTCCAACCGCTGGGGACGCGTCCGTTCCGCCAAAGGCGCGTTAGGAGATGGTTCCTTTCCCTCCTCTGAAAAATTCTCCCCCGTTGGGAAAAAAGTGCCTTGGTAATTGATTGTATCCAAACGTTGATCTTTCCTGTATCTGGATTTTATCCGAAACAAATTGTGAGAATTATTTAATATGTTAAAAACATTTTATATCTGACTCTGTCTTCCAGGTACCTTTTTATCGCCTTGTCTTTAAAATAGGGAGAAATTATTAACAAATTATCAAATGAATTGTACTCCATGACGAACCAATACTCTTCCTTTCCTTTTCTTGTCTTGACGACTTTTTTGGCTTGGGTGATCGCTGATCTAACGCCACTGGTTTTGTCTGGTTTTGTTCTGCCGTATTCAATCTTGGCGCTGGTCGAGGGAATTCTGCTCCTCCAGCTGCTTCTCGCATGGAATGCAAGCGAAAACCGGCTTTCCATTGGAATGTTGGTGTTATTCGTTCTTTTATTCGTTCTGCGGATTGGTTACCGGACGGTGGACTCGACAAGTTTGCTGTGGGGATTGCGCATGGCGGCGGTTCATAATCCTTTTCTCGGATTCATAGTGTATACCATTGGAATCGCGGCGCTTCATCCGGACGCGTATGCGGGTGTCCAGCGTATCGCTTTGGAGGTCGCGGCCTGGTCCAAGCAAAAACGAATCATCTATTTCACCGGTTGGCTGCTGATCCTTGGATTTCTGTTCTGGGCGCTGCGATCCAAGAATATTTCCCGCGATGGGCAGGATTGGATTCTCCGGACGATCCATCCAGTCTGGCATTTATACATGCGGGAACCTTTAACGATTGGTTTATATAGGCTGGTATTTTGTATTGCGCGGCCGTTGACGTACTGTACGAGTTACCATGTCATTGCAGGACTTTCGATGGTATCCGGAGTGTGGGGCCTCTTTTGGTACGACAGGTTCTTGAAAGATAAATGTGGGGATACGCATGAGCGTATTCTGGGTTGGCTCCTACTCTTGTCGACAGGAGGCTTACTAGTCCTTTTCTTTGGACACATGGAGGTTTATCCCATCCTTATTGGAGGCTTGTTCCCCACCTTTTACTTTGCAAATCGATATTTGACGGGGCAAGTAGGGATCGTTCCGGTTGCGCTCTTCTTTTCGATCGCGTTTTTGCTGCATCTCTCAGCGGGTTGGCTCTTGCCGGCGTTTCTTTTACTTCCATTTTTTAAGCGGAAACGAACTTCAACGGCGTGGGATTGCTTTCTCTTTCTCGCGTTGTATGGCTCTGTGCAGATTCTCTTTTGGACATTCCTTTTCACAATCTATTATGGAGCCGATCCAGCGCGATTCTTCGCTCGTTTGCATGAGACGTTTTTCGTCGGGCCTGATCGCGCGATGTTTCTGCCGGTGAGTGTGTGGTTTCATCCCTGGCGGTTGTGGGATTTATGCAATGAATATTTATATCTATCCATCCCTTCGATTCTATTGACGCCCATTGCGATGTGCGCCTGGTTCCGGCGCCGGCGCCGCGAGGATGGATTTTGGATTCTTGCGTTTGCAGGATATTTTGTATACAGCGCCGTCTGGAATCCCGATCGGGGTTTCCCAGAGGATTGGGATCTCTTTTCCCCTCTTACGCTCCTATCCCTTTATCTTTTGATTCATATGCTGATCGGCGCCGATCGATCACCCAACCAATCGAATGATTCAGAACCATCGATCCACAACCGGACGTGTCTTTATGTTTATCTCGTTTCGATGGGAACGTTCCCATTTGCTCTCGCGCAGATATGGTATCACCATATCACGCCGTTGTTTCGGTTTGGATGATCGCAACCGAAAAGATTTTCAATTACTAAGAAAAATACTAAGCAAGAAAAATGGATTAATAAATCATCCAACACTCCACCTGTGTCGGCAGGTCCGTTGCGGTAATCGTTCCATTCTCGATATTGATGGGGATCTCGTTAAGATTGATATCATACGCCGCCAGGTTCGCGAATGTAAGTGGCGATGTCTTGACGTCGGCTTCAGGATCTAATTGATATTCCAGCGTCATGACGGAACCATCCCCCGTGAATCCCGATGCGCGAATCCAATTGAAGCGCGCAAGTCCCCGGATGGCAGGTAAAGATCCAGGATTGAATGTATGAAGCGTATTCGGCGCGAGAGGATCGATTGTCTCATCCATGAGCATGAGTTGAGACGCGTCGTATTCAATATCAAACGCCAGATTCCCCAACTCGGAAGCGTTTGAAACGGTTACATCGAGAGAGGTCGTTTCGCCACGGGAAATATCGGCGGAACTCATAGATAGCGTAATCGGATCGCCGGTCGCGAGTGTCCGCAAAGATCGGTGGGACGCGGTTGCGTTCGATTGAGCGATTTCGTTGGAAAGCGCGCTCAACGCGCCCAGGTTTTTCAAGATAAATTTATCGAGTCCATAATTCGGTTGCATGGAATCGAACGCTGTATAGGTTAAACGGTTGGGAAGGCCGCTTGAACCGATGGCGTAAATCTCTTTTCCTCCATCCCGGTCAGAGGAGAAGAGAAGCGTTCCCTCATAATAATTCTCACTGATTCGGGCTAAAGCCCATTCCGGATCATCATCGTTCGCGAGATTGTATGTATAGCGGCGGAGAGTTCCGGAAGTCAAATTGATTGAATAGATTTCCGGATTTCCATCCCGGTCGGAGACAAAGGCGATTTCATCGCTCGTATGGGTACCCCAAACGGGCTTGTAATTATTTCCTACGCCGTCAGTCAGCTGCCGTGGATTGGCGCCATCCGCGTCCATAAGCCAAATATCCATATTCCCGCCACGATCGGAAGTGAATGCGATCGTGCTTCCATCATAGGACTCTGCGGGATGCCGGTCGATCGCTGGATTGACTGTCAAACGCTCCGGTGGGGGTGGTGGAACGAAGGCGCGGATCATATAGGGATTCTCTATATCAAGCGTATCCCACCATTCATATTCACTCGACCAAATCCGGCTATTATAGTATTCACCAGAGGCTGAACAGCCAATTTCGGGTCTATTGTCTTCTAGAAAAACAATAGCGACGAAAAAGTCTTCGGGAACTTCGATCGGTTCTAGATCGACGGAAAACCATCCGGTTTCAGCCGGATTCGCCGTTCCTTCCGCTAGAATCGTATCCGATGGAGAGAAACGATCCCATTCGTGTATTTTCCATCCAAACCGCGCCGGTTGTCCGGCGATGTAGAACGAGATGCGGCGCAGTGTAGACGGTTTGACAGAGAATCGCACACCCAACATATCGCCCGCGGCTCCAGTCGCAATGCTGCTGAAAATCCCATCATCATAGGCAATGCTTCCAAAAGGAGTTTCTAAATCGAGTTCGGAACGGTATATCTCCGGATTGCCATCTCGTTCAGAAACAAATACGATGCTGGTTGATTCGTCGCGCCAGGATGGATCGTAATCCGCGGCGGGATCGATTGTAAACTGTTTGGGTTCTGTCTCATCCATCTGGAGGACCCATAGATCCTGATTCCCGCTTCGCTCGGAGGTGAACAGCATTGTATCTCCGGATGGATTTAATTGCGGATCGAAATCGTTCGCGGGATCAGACGTTATTTGAATCGGTGTCTCCAGCGCGCGGGAGAAGAGATAAATATTTTGATTGTCCGGCGTCCCGGATGTAAAGACAAACGGTGGATCGTACGCCTCATTGCCTTCACTCAAATTGACAGGGCCGAATTCCGATGTGTTGCCATTGGGATGAATGACGATCGCATGATATTCAAATCCCATCGGCCGGGCGCACTCGGCGTAGAATCGCTGATTGCGGACGGTGGCTTTTCCTATCATCATTTCCCCTTCATCCGCGAAATCGGCGTAGATTTCAACTACGCTTCCATTCGGCGCGCCATCCGCCGCGCCACGCAGTTTTTCCGTTCTTCCTGGCAGAATCCAGTCGATCACGGGCGCGGTAATATTATTGTTGCCGCCTTGCAGATTAATTCCTTTCATATTGTTGTCTGTGATCATATTGCGGCTGATGAAGTTACGATTCGAACTCCCTCCTTCGATCATAATTCCATCCCGCCGGTTTTCGAGGATCATATTCCCTACGATAACGTTGCTGTTGGCTCCGTCTCCGATCATGATTCCATGATCGCTGTTGCCTTGAATCACATTCTTTCTGATTTCCACTTTCTTGACGCCATCACTCAGTTGAATACCGTGTCCATTGGCGGTATAGCTGGAATCGAATAAGGAATAGGAGCCACCGATGATATTGTTATAAATAAAAACCTGCGTGTTGGCGCCCTCTGCGATAATCCCCGCCAGCCCATTGCCTTCGATATAGTTACCTTCCTGCTCGGTCAGACCACCGATCCAAATCCCTTTGCCTCCATCCACTTGAACGCCGATCCCATCAAAGAAGGTGTTATCAAAGATTTCGCATTCTGAAATTTGAACCGTGCGAGTGTTACTTCCCTGAATCCAAACACCATACGATTCATTGTCATGAATATATACCTCACTCCCCTTGCCGCTGCTTCCTACATATATGTCTTGGGAATCTTTGATGTTCAATCCCGCGATCTGGTTGCTGTACAGTTCTAAGAGTTCATCATATCCAGCTAGATAGACATGATCTGAATTTTCTATATATACTCCACTCTTATTGTTCCTTTCGCAGGTTACGCTCGTTAAATAGATTTCCGAGGAATTGTTAATGATCGAAATTCCATCCCCCCGGTTTTGATCAATGATACAGCGGGTGACATCAATGAATTTGGAATCGTCGATCACCATTCCCGTCGAATTTTGTTGGTTATTGAACGTGATTTCATCCACGAGAATGTCCGTGCAGCCACGCATGATCAGGCCTTCGTTGGTATTGACCCAGATAAGAGACGAATCTCCTTGTATAGTCATATTGGCGCAGTTCTCTAAAACCATCCCCTTATCTGAACACCGGTAGATGACAGTGTCATCGAACAGGATGTCGTGCGCCTTCTCGGCGAGAACGCCGATTTGGGTCGCGTCTTGGATGACATTGCCTGAGAAAAAGTGATTACTGCAATCTTCACCGGAGAGATATACATTCACATTAAAGGATTTAATTTCATTATCGAAGATATCAATTCCCCAGGAATTATCGATCAGCAGACCGTACCCATTGGGGTAATAGGGGTAGGATGGAAATTCTTCCCCCGCGGCTACGAACGGAATGAATCCGAGTGTATTGTCTTCTATCAATGCGGACGAGAAAGGAAGCCCCATTTCTGGAATTAGATCATCGATAAGGATCCCGCCTTCTCCGTTATTTCCAATCGCATTGCTGAGAATCATGTTATAGGGCGCGTTGTTCATGATGGCGACGCCGAACAACCGGTTCAATTTTCGATCGGTCAAAACATGGGCTTCAGAACCGATTGTGCACTGTTCGATTACGTTGAACATCGTGCCGGCGCCATCGATCATTACACCATTCCCGTCATTATCTTTTATGATCAGGTTTTGGATTAAATTAAAATTGGCGCCTTCGTGAATCAATACACCATCGCCGCCGTTCATGGCGTTCGCGTTTGGGTATAGTTCTTCCGAATAGTTTTGAATGCCGATTGAACCTCCCACAAAAACATTTCCATACGTCATTTCCCCCTCGAGAACAATCCCGTGGCTTCCATTCCCCATGATCCAATTCTGATCGAACCGGTTCTGATTTGAGCCTCCAAGGATCCATACACCATACTTCTTATTCCCAGCAATAATTCCTGATGGAGTCGAATTGAAGTCCGTATCTTTCCATCCCCCTGCGTATAGGGAAGTAAATGTGTTTAATTGAGTTTTTTCTCCTGTAAGCGCAACTCCGCAGTCATTGTTATTGAGAAAGGCGCCATTCGTCTCGTTCATCTGAGAGCCGTTTAAAATATATAGACCGTTCTTGGGATTGTTGGCGGATATAATGGATTCCAACTTGTTATAAGTGGAATCATCCAACACAATCCCATGCCCATCTTTGGTGTTGATGGCTTGGATTGCGCTTAATGTGTTATCGTCACTTTGGTCGAGAGTGACTCCGCTGGTCTGGCATTTGTCAGCGGTAATCTTATTGCATTGGTTGCCATACGATTTTTGGATATAGACGCCGTTCGCGCAGTTTTCAATCGTGAGAGTGTCACTCGTTTTTTCTGGATAATTTTGTGTCAAGCCAGAGACGGTATTCCCGTTTGTTTCTTTTAATTCCACGCCGTACTGGCTACAGTTATCGATTTTTTCAACTTCAATGACATTCAATTTCCCCTTGTTGACACTCACACCGCTGCTGTTCTGGAAGCCGGAGAGATGGAGAGTCATCAGAGTGTTTTCCTGTCCGTCTTCGATAAGAACGCCTTTCCCGTCCCAAGGATACAGTTTGGCCTTGACGATGTTTTTCCCTCCGCCGTTAATGTGAACAACATTGCCTCCACTGCCTTTCACAGTCACGGAATCATCAATCTGATTCCCAAAACCTTTTTCAATCCAAATCCCCGCTTGAGAGCCGGTCTGTAGAGACAATGTGCTGCCGCTGATGTGCGCTGAACTGCCTTCGAACTTGATGGGCTGTGAACTGTTTATGATCCCATTGATGATGTAACATCCATCCAGCAACGCGATCGGCCGGGGGAATTGATATTGCAGAATTACATTGCTTGACATTTCAATCCGGTCCAACTGACCGAGGCGCAACTCTTCCCCTGCGTTATATGTCCCTGGATTCAGAATTCGGATCAAATCGGCTACGTCTTTTCCCGTGTAACTCTTATAATCGGTGAGAGGGGAATTATAGACGGAAACTAGATCCCCTTCTTCCAAGGTGTGTCCTGTATCGGTGTCCAGGTTCTCATCATACATGGGAACCAGTTCTTTTCTTCCCCCTTCCAGATTGTAGTGATTTTGACGGATGTGTTTTCGGATTTCATGGGCGGGGCCGTTACTGGTTCCTAGTTTTTTGGGAGGATCGATAGCGCCGGCGATCCATTGTTTATCATAAATGGGTTTCCCATCCGCGTCTTCACCAATTTTTACATTCTGTTGGAAATAGTTATGTATTTGTTCTTCGTTTTCATCATCCCAGACGATTCCTCCAGATAAGGCAAATGGATTCTCTTTTCCACTGGCGAACGCCACCGCCTCGTCAAATGATATGTTTCCATTAGGGTTGAGCCCGGAGGATGTATCGGTCACGGTGATCGTCGCGTTCCCACCCGTCAGCTGTGGCGCGGCGGGAATGACAACGCCTGGATTCTTTTTGATCGTAATTTGATTCGACAATCCCGCTGCATTCCAGACCTTCACGGGCAGGGATTCATTATCATCACCTACGGTTGGCATCCGGAATGTAAGCCGGCTCTTTTGAGCCGAATCAGGACGGTACCACCGGTCTTTCACGGATACCCATGTCTCGTGCAGATTGTCACCGGTGAGAACGATCGATTCCCCGGCCATCGCTTCGGTTACATTTTGATTTTGGATGACAGGTGGTCCCAGAACTTTGAAAGGGATATGAGTGGATTCTTTCCCCGTGATTGGCGAGCGGACGTAAATCTCTGTATCACCCGGATCGATCGCAGGGACGCGAACCCCCAGTTTGTTTCGATATTTCTCAACAATCGTGCCTTGTTTATCGCCGAAATAGACGTAATCGAGTCCGTCGAAAAAAAACTCGTAACCCGTAATTGTAATAATACTGCCGCCGGTATCCGAGATATAAATTCCAGATGGAACGTTGGTGATTGCCGAGTAGCCCTCCGCTGGTTTGACGCTTTCGATGAATGGAGCAGGATCGTAAAGGAATTTCAGTGTCGCTTGCGCTGGTTTTTGTGACGCGACCGTATCGACGGTGAGCGCATACTCGCCCTTGGTCAATCCATCAGGAACTTTTACTTCCAGACGGGTAGTCCGGGCCGAGACGACTTCGGCTTTTTTATTTCCAAAATAGACATTGTTATTCTCCGGCTGGCCTGAAAAACGCTCTCCAGTAATAACCACGGTCTCTCCCGCCGTTCCCTTTTCAGGAGAAAATGTATAGATCGAAGGTGAGAATGGATCTCCAACAACGACCAGCGCGGTTTCGAGGCATGTGGGGCCTTGCGCGATTTCCGCCCCATATACATTGATAATCTTCCCACACAGAGCAAGACCACGTTCAATGATCCGTCCAAAGGAGGAAATCTTATCCAGCGCTCCTAACAAAGACATCGCTGTGTTAAGAACTTTGGTGGTTGTATTTTGCACTTTTTCTTTCAATTGCTCCTTGAGTTCATTTTCTACATTATCTTTTATCTTTCCTTCATAATAGGATACGCCTCCTTGTGGAGCCGCCGTCATAAAACCAAGCGCCATATCGGCGGCGGTTACAAATATCAAACGCAGATATTCTTTCAATCCAGCTTTGGAGGATTCAATATTACTCAGTTCCTGAGAGATACGCCGGGCGCCGTTTTGAGCCGCTTTTTTCATCCCGGCCCGGTTCCACCGCTTGGCGTCCTTTGTGAATAAATCCCAAATATCCACCGCCATCATAACGAGATTGATGGCCATCGTTTCGTAGACCTGTTTCATTCCATCCGGCATGGCGTTAATCGCCACCACATCTTCCGGTTCACTGCTATAATAGGGTTGTACCCCGCTGAATGCGCGAATTACATACACTCCATCGCCATACTGGAGCGGCAATACATTGCTTACACCGATGAAATAGTCCACGATTCCCCGGAACGCCATATCTACCAGTGTGTAGACTACATCGATTTTTGCGGTCCATTGGTTGGCAGGCACCAGCAGGGAGGCCTGATAGCCGGTCCGGTCGAATGATTCCTTCATCAGTTCCAGGAACGAAACGTTTAATCCGCGAGGCATGTCGTCCGGGTCGACACGGTATAGTGTGACCATCCATTCCAACGGGCTGTAATCGCAAGCCCGATTCACTTGCACGCTGTCTTTCTCTTTTAAATACCGCAGGCGGATATAATCTGTGTCAATTCCCCATACTTTGACGTTCGGCCGATAGTACTCGTCCTGTGTTGTGTTGCTTTGTGATTCACTGGCGAAGGGGACTTGGCGGTAGGGAAGTTTGTTGATGGGAGTGGATACGTGGGAGGCGCGTTTCCCAAAGGCCATAGTCTGATTCCCGTTAGCCGCTTCGTTGTCAAGAGAGATCATATATTCGTCTGGAATGGCGTTCAGCAGCGCATGTGTAGCCGCCGTCCATGCCGCTAGCACGTCTGGATCATTCAGCCCATCCGCGCCTTGAGGGTATCGTTCGGCAATGACGCGCTCGAGTTCTTTTACTTCTGGAACTGTATTCAATAAGTTTTCAACAATCCCGATGACATCCGGATCGTCAGTAAGGAGCATGGGATTCATAAAAAGCAACGCTTTCGCCGTCGTAAACGCGTTGATTTCAAACGGGGCCTGCCCATCAACACGCGGAGAACCCATGACTTGTGTGCTTTGAGAGGAATTCGATACGTAATAGGGATATAGGAACACCAAGTACGTATTGTTCGCTTCCCCTGAAGAGGATGCGGCGATCAAGGTGAGTTGATCTTCAGGAATTTGCAGGGAAAACACGCCTTCATCATTATCGATATTCGCCGCGTGAAGATCGTAGCCTACAATGAAATCTTTCGGATCCAAATCACCATCAACAGTCAACACTCCATCGCGTAATTCCGTGACGTAAAATACGTCCTGGCTGACCGCTGTTCCACCCGGCGTTTGGATGGTGATAGAATTTGTTACCGCCCCATCCGGCATGGTCACGGTGATGGCCGTTCCCGTGGTTTCTATGATCGGCGCTGGAAGATCGACGAACAAAACGGTATTATCACCGGGAAGACCGGCTAGAAAATTTTGTCCGGTGATTGTCACTTCTGTCCCGATTGGCCCGGCGCGTGGCACGAAATCGTCGATCACTGGAGCGGATTCGCTGTAATCGCCTGTAATCTCACTCGTGGGGATTAAACCGACCGCTTGCAGCAGAATCCGGTAGGCGTCATCCTCCGTGAGCGTTCCATCACCCATGATACGTCCGTCAATGCCGGGGAATGGGAACACATCGCCTTGTGTGACTTCTTCAGCGTTCGCTGGCTCCAATCCCTCGACGGATCGCATGATTTTAAGCGCATCCCGGCCATCGATTGTTCCATCGCTTGTGATGTCACCTTTAAGAGCCGATTCCTGAGCGCCGGCGGGCGTCAAAAACAGTCCTGTCATAACAATGAGAAGTGAAAAAACGCGAATGTTCAGCTGAATTAAACAGGAAATACAATTCATCGTATTGTTCACCTTTATTGTTCAAATTAAGTAATTGATTTAGATTTAGAAATGAGTACTATTTCACCTTATTGTTAAGTTTTGAATAAATTCCTTCCGCGCCGATGGAAAGAAATCAAACGAATCAATAGGCTAAACATATTTTTATCTATGAAATTATTGCATCTATATATCGCTAAAGTTCATATTTGCACATTTTTTTTGACATTTCAAGAAGAATTTTCAGTAATTTGGGTTAATAATCGGGTAGAAATAAGTGTATGGAAATGGATCAATGGAATTTTTCTTCCTCTGCCAATAGGTTTTTTCAGGTTTGAATATATAGTTAAAAAGTAGAGTAGAATTTAAAAAAAAGGTTCAAGAATATGGCGCATGTGTCTTCGGGACGCGCTCTCTATATCCTTCTCATTCGCCTGCCGTTCCTGCAGATTCGTGGACGTTTTCTCCATCCAACCTTGGATGGCGTTTTGAAAAACTTGATTCTGTCGGGATTCGCCTTGGGTGTTGGTTGCGCGGAATACGCATTCTTTTACCGGTTTTGGCAGGTGCTGCTCCGAATCCCGATGGGCTTTGCAACCGTCTTTCCTCACACATTGTCCGTCATCGGATCGTTTTTATTTACTTTTCTCCTTTATTCAAGTATTCTCACGGCGCTTTCGGCGATTTATCGGTCGGATGATCTGAAACTGCTATTGACTTTTCCGGTTCCAACACGATTGCTGTTAATTTATAAGTGGTTTGAGGTTTTTGTGCGGAGTGGATCGACTTTATTACTGCTGACAATTCCATTAATCGTATCTCTGGGCGTTGTTTTTCAAATGGGATTTGAATTTTACTTCGTCTTCACCATTGCGGTATTGGCGCTCTCAGCGCTGGCTGTCTCAATCGGAACGTTTGCGGGGATGGCGCTCATGACGCTTTTTCCGGAAAAGCGTCTTCATCAAACCATCGCGATTGTTGGCTTGTGTCTCGCCGCCCTGTTAATCGCAGGATTGCGTTTTCTTCACCTGGAAACACTTTGGAGTGAAGATCCGCTCTCTTCGCCATTGATAGCGTTTTTAAGTCAGAATCAATTAGGTTTTCCCTTGGTTTCCCCCGGCGCCGTTCTATCCGGCGCCATTACGCCATTTCTTTCCGGCCAAACCGGTGGATGGAGCAGCGCGAGTGGGGGAATCATAGCCGCAAGCGCTGGATTCGCGTTCACAGTATTCATTGGTGAATGGATTTTTTCCCGGGGATGGCGCAGGAGCCAGGAAGCGGCCGACGCGGGTGTCCGGAGAACCGGTCTGGAAATGTCCGGCCGCCGGTTACGGGTACCCGGCTCACCTTCTTTCCAATCCCTGATGTGGAAAGATTGGATTGTCCTGCGCCGTGACGCGGCCGTTTGGACGCAGCTATTTATGATGATCCCCCTCGCCATTATTTACATTATCAACTTGGCGTTTCTTCCACTTGAAGAGGCGTTCTTGATTGAATTTTTCGCTGTCGCCAATGTGGGTTTGATTGGATTGATCATCGCCGCAATCGGCGCGCGATACTTGTTCCCCGCCGCCTCCCGCGAAGGCAAATCGATCTGGATCACCGCCTGCGCGCCCCTTTCCCCCAGCCTGATGATTGTAGAGAAAATACTGTTCTCTTCCCCTCCCGTGATCGCTTTGAGTGTGGTCTTGTTTTTGATTTCTTCTTGGATATTGGGAGTGGAGAGCGGCCTGTTTCTTTGGTGTTTCGTGTATGGAATACTTTCGACGGTTCTGCTCTGTGTGCTTGCGGTCTCGTTGGGATTCTGTTTCCCTTCATACGATCACCGTCATCTTTTGGAAGTCTCATTGGGCAAGGGCGCCGTTTCTCTTTATGGCGGTCGCGGTAGTGGAGTTAGGCAGTTTGGTTTACATTGGATTACGTAATGTTTTCACTCAAACGGGAAAACCACCTTCCCTCTTTGAGGAATCCTACCTATATTGGCTGCTGGTCTGGATTCTTATCACCGGTTTCTGTTTTTACCAGGGGATCAAACATGTAAAAACGTTTGAATTGAAATAGGCGGAACACTGCCTATTGATTGTAAATCTCCGTATACGATCCGACGATTTCGGGATCGGGGGGTACAACGACATCGGTATTTTTGTCCGTGTAGGGCAGGTGGTATAAGAGATGCCGCATGCAGTTGATCCGGGCGCGTTTTTTATCGTCGGATTTGACTACCCGCCAAGGTGCGTCGGCGGTGTCGGTATAAAAGAACATGGCTTCTTTCGCTTTCGTATATTCATCCCATTTGTCGAGAGACTGCTCATCGATCGAGCTCAATTTCCACTGTTTAAGAGGATCGGTTTTCCGGGATTTAAAACGGCGGCGCTGTTCTTCTTGGCTGACCGAGAACCAATATTTGAATAGCCGAATCCCGTCGTTGACTAACATGCGTTCGAATTGTGGTGTCTGGCGCATGAATTCAAGGTACTCTTCCGGCGTACAGAATCCCATCACCCGTTCCACACCGGCCCGGTTGTACCAAGACCGGTCAAACATTACAATTTCGCATTTTGTGGGAAGATGTTTGATATACCGTTGATAGTACCATTGCCCTCGTTCTTGTTCGGACGGTTTTTCCAAAGCGACGACCCGCGCCCCACGGGGATTGAGATGTTCCATCAATCGTTTAATAGTTCCCCCTTTTCCCGCCGCGTCCCGGCCTTCACAGAGAATAACGATGCGCTGCCCCGTCGCCTTCACCCAGCTCTGGACTTTCAGCAATTCGATCTGCAATTCCGCCTTCAGAACCTCGTATTCCGCTCGTTTCATCTTTTGGGGTGGATTCGGGGAATTTTCCATGATTGAACGGCTGTTCCTTTCTATGACGATAAAGTTCGGCATGAGTCGAATATTAAAAATTTTGCACTTGACTGTAGTTGTAGAAATTTTATGTCAAAGTATTAATTTAATATTCGATTCGCTGGGCTATTGCTGCTGTATCTTAAATGAATATTCTAAAAAAAATCTATTATCCGTAGGATAAATCTTCTTCTATATACGATACCTAATCTCATGTGTTAGGTCAATGTTAAGATTTAATTTGAAATGGATTGGTAGAGGTCCGCATATGTGCAGGGGTTTAGCCTGGTTTTATGGACATAGGCGAACGTCAGTTCCAGCATTTTCATCGCGGGATCAAACGCGTCCAGCGACCAGGGATGCCAGATCAGCGAGACAAAGGGCTTCTTTTTTGTGATCGCACGGTCGAGAAAGATCTTGTTGATGGCGAATTCCTCTTCGGGTTTCGTGATATAATCGTTAGGGATCGCTTCAGGAATGGCGGGCGGCCAGAGCGTGATTCGTTTCGGCCCCATTTTATTGTTGTTTTTCAATAGGTTCTCATGCCATCCATGTCCCGGCAGTTCCCAGAGATTGGGATATCCATCGGATGTGTAAGTAAACGGTTCCGTGAGCAAAGTGGGAAGGGAATAATCCGGTCCCCAAAGTAGACTGCTGACATATTTTAATCCCGCTTCTTGGATGAGTTCCAGAACACGGGGCGCGTTTCTGAATCCATTCTCGAAACCGCACCCCGGCCGAAGGCCCAGACAGGGGCGCTCGAAAACGCGTTCGACAATCTCCTTGCCTTTGAAGATCTCAATCCGTTTCTCTTCATCTGGTATGGCGTCTCCGCAGAATGGATTGTCTCGCAGCATTCGATGAGAATACGTATGAGTCGCGATCTCAAATAGAGGATCCTCCAATAGTTTTCTATATTCGGAAGCGTTCGCCTCCAGTGTTTTCCCTACGATAAAAAAAGTCGCCGGCATTTGAAATCGCTTGTGGACATCGACGATTTTCCGGCAGGCTTCCAAACAACGGGGCGATTCGGTATCGTAGGCGGCGATATATTTGGTTGTGGATGATTCGGCGCCGCTGGTCCCTCTTGACGCCAACATCCCTGCCGCGCTCAACGTAGTGAATCGAACAAAATTTCTTCTGGTTATCATATACACCTCCTTGTTAATTGAACGCCGTTTAATGATCATTTATAAATTGAGTCATTGATACAGCAGTGTCGGGGAACTGTTTAATAATCTTTTTATCTTCTGTAATCAATCTGACATCTAAATGTCTTGCTAAATAGACATATTCGCAATCATATGCCGAACAACCACTTTCATGTGATAGTCTTATGACCTGGGAAGAACTGACATCATATTCGTTCCCTTTCATTAATAGTTCCGCTACCTTAAAAATATCGATGGATTCAGCAAAGGTAAGCCTCTTTTTTCGAATGTGAGAAATGAGAACATTCCTGAACTCGCTTCTCCATAAACGAGGAGCGGCCCATATCGAATCAATTTCGTGTATTCTTTCGGCCTGTCCGTTGAAATTAGAATGTATGTAAAAATAACTGATAATATTGGTGTCCACAACAATCATGACCGGCCTTCATTTTTAAACTCATTTAATTGCTCTTGCGTTAAATTGTATTTTTTCGTTTTTTCCCGCAGACGGCGGGCGATGGCCCGATGCTGTTCAGGATCGATTGAATCATGTTTAACCGCTTGATCGATGAGATAGAGAATTTCACCATTTACGCTTCGGAAATGGGATGAAGCCATTTGTTTGAGATCCGCATAGGTGTCATCGGGGATGTTTTTCAGAGTTATTGTAGCCATAATCGTCTCCATTGAGGTTCCTTATTGGTTTTATTATGGTTGCGCAAATAGATGTTGTCAACGTAAAATTCATTGTTGTGATTCACCGTAACAACAATCTCCAAGTTTTAATTCAACGGCAGCACATAAAACAAAATCGCGAAATATTGACAGATACTTCCCGCCAGTACAAACAGATGCCATATGGCGTGATTGTATGGTATCGTTTTCCAGCAGTAGAAGAGGATTCCGGATGTATAGAAACATCCACCCACCAGAAGCCAGATGAATCCTTCGAATGGGAAATTCAACAACAAAGGCCGTAGCGCGATCAATACGAACCAGCCCATCGCGATGTAGACGATCGATGAAAAGATCCGCATACGGCCTGTGAAAAATACCTTCAGAACGATCCCAATAATCGCCAATCCCCAAATGATCCCAAACAGAGACCATCCCCACGCCCCCCGCAGCGTGACTAATGTAAAAGGCGTATAACTGCCCGCGATCAGCAGATAGATAGAACTATGATCCAGGATTTGAAACACCCGTTTGACGCGTGGTGATTGCAGGCTGTGATAGAGAGTCGACATTAAATAGAGGAGTACCAATGTCGCTCCGTAGACGCTCACACTGACGATGTGCCAAGCGTCGCCGTACAGCGCGGCGAATACAACGAGCACGACTAAACCGGCGGCGCCCAGAATGGCGCCGATACCATGCGTTATACTGCTGGCTAATTCCTCACCAAAAGTATTCTGAATCGGTTGATTTTCATTCATCGGACAAAAGACCAATGTAAAACTCGCTTTCTTCAATGGATTGAATCCGCTTATTCCTGGTTTTTAAGGCACGCCATACAGATTCGAATTTGATCGTATGGAACCGTGCCGTTGAGGGCTTCGAAGACCGGTTTCATTCGGTCTGTATCCTGTTCCCGTACGATGGCCGCCACCCGCTGAAATGTTTCCCGATCGACCCAAGGTTCCGGTTCATCAATATTTTCCCGATTGATAAATTCGACTAAATACTGAAGTGTCGTCGAACCAGCCCGGTCGATGATTTTTTGCACTTCTTCAATCGCCGTTCCCTTCGCAAAGAATTCGAAGGCTGTCTGACGGGCTTGGATTTGTGGTTTCTTTTTTACTGGTCTGGTTTTCTGGATTTCATCCGCAATGGATTTCACATCCATTTCGATGGAATGTTCAAGGCAGTATTTCTCGATCGCGGTGAGGAACAACGAGCCATAGGCGCGGCATTTGGCTTCTCCCACCCCACTGACATTCAGGAATTCTTCTTCCGTTGATGGGCGTTTCCGGGCCATGTCACGCAGCGCGGCGTCGCTGAATACAATAAACGCCGCGACATTCTTCTCGTTAGCGGTCTCCCGCCGAAGCGCCCGCAGTTCTTCAAACAATCCCCGGTCAACGCCTTCCCATGAGCCTTTCGGCGTTACCGTTTTCTTTATGGGTGTTTGGCTAGTTTGGAGCAAACGCGGCGTTTCTTTTCCCTGCAGAACGCGCCATCCCCGGTCTGTTACCTGCAGCACGTTATATTCACCCGTCTTCTGCGCGTAATCCTGGGCCGTCAATTGCTCGATCCAATCCCGGACATTGGTTTTCGAAAATTCGCTCAATATTCCATACGTGCTCAATTGATCGTGCCGGTTTTCTAAAATCCGCTTCTCTTGGGAACCAATCAGGACCAACGATGTGTATTCCGCGCCATAATTTTCCCCTAGCCGTTTAACGCAGGAAAGAATCTTCTGCGCGATGACCAGCGAATCGTCCCGCGTGTCCAGATCTCCCGCGCATACATCGCACGCGCCGCAATTTTCGTCCGCCAATGATTGCCCAAAATAGTTGAGAATCATCTGCCGCCGACAGTATTTACCCCCGTACAATAGTTATACATTTCATTCAACTTGTTCAGCGCGGCGCGCATCGCTTCCGGCTCCAGTCCCCGGAGCAATGATTTCCAAACGCCGTAATCACCGCCGGAATAGATAAGCGTACATTCGGCTTCGAGACCATCCCGGCCCGCCCGGCCGCTTTCTTGTTGGTAGTGTTCCAGCGATTTGGGCATGCCGGTATGGATCACGTATCGCACGTTCGATTTATCGACTCCCATGCCAAACGCGACCGTGGCGACCATGATATCGGCTTTTTCTTGGAAGAATGTTTCTTGATTTTTCTTCCGGTCTGCGTCATTCATCCCCGCATGATAGGGCAGCGCGTTATAGCCCCGTTGCGACAACTCCGCGCAGAGCGAGTCCACGTCGTTCCGGCGGATACAATAGATTATACCTGACTCGTTCTTGTGCCGGTCAAGAATTCCACAGACTTGATTGATGAGATCTGTCCGCCGTTCCGTTTGATAAAACAGATTCGGTCGATCGAACGAGCCGGTGATGATTTTTGGATTCTCCAAACGCAGTTGTTTGGCGATATCGTTGCGCACGGGCTGAGTCGCGGTGGCAGTGTAGGCGTGGATCGCGATCCCAGGGATCGCTTCTTTTAATTGGCCCAGCTGGCGGTATTCGGGTCGGAAATCATGTCCCCACATACTGACGCAGTGCGCTTCATCAATGGCGATAAAAGCCAGGTCGATTTGTTTGAGAAAATCGATAAATCCTTTCGAAAACAATCGTTCGGGTGAAAGGTATAACAGAGAAATCTCTCCATTCAGGATTTGATCATAGAGGTATTTTCGATCTATGTAAGACTGTTCGCTGTCGATCCGCGCCGCCGCAACGCCGCATTCCTTCAGCGAATCCACTTGATCCTTCATCAAAGAAATCAGGGGGGAAACGACGAGACCGGTTCCCTTCATCGCCAGCGCCGGCGCTTGAAAACAGAGAGATTTTCCACCCCCTGTCGGCAGAACCACAATCGATTCCCGCCCCTCGAGGACGCACTCCATCGCCTCTTTTTGAAAAGGACGGAATTGAGTATACCCCCAGTATTGTTCTAACACACGCTCAATCATGATGATTATGACGATAGGAATCGGCTTGCGATTCAACTCGATCCAAGTTCACTTCAAATATTATTAAAAGTATAGGCAGGACCGTGGCGGGTGACCAGACGAAGAGAAATAGGAGCGTAAAAAAAACAACGTGGAAGCTATGATGAAATATGAATTCTCCACCTTATCAAAAAATGGGTGTTGGAACTATGCTGAAAACAACGATGCAGTTATTCTAAATTTGATCTCACTAAGTAAAAATCATGTGGCTTTGATCGACATGGATAAGCCATTTATTGAGGAGAAATGTAATGTTGACAAAACGCCGTTTTCAAATCGCTCTCACTGCGTTGTTCGCCTGTTGGCTATCAATGATAACGACTTGGACACTGGGCGCGGAACCGGAGGAAGAAAGCGCCTCCATCGCGCAATGGATCTGGCCGGATTTAAACGATCCGGCGCCGAAGAACCGGTTCACCTATTTCCGTAAAGTTGTGGATCTGGAAGAACAGCCTTCAGCGCATGAACTTTATTTCGCCGCCGATAGCAACGCGCGGCTCTGGATCAATGGAAATCTCGTCCGCCGGAAAGTGGCGCGGTATCACGAAGAACAGATCACCGCCGAGGTTATCAACGCCGCCCCGTATTTACGAATAGGAAAAAACGTTGTCGTGGTTCTACATCATAATTGGGGAGACATCACAACGTTTCAACGCACCGGCAACCAACACGCCGGCCTTTATATCAATAGCGAATGGCTCGTGAGTGACTCCACATGGCGCTGTGTGACGGCGCCCGAATTTCTTGCGCACGAGAAACAGATCGTCGGCGTGATCGGACATGCCCGCATCCGCTATCCCATCATCCTGGATGGAAGAAACGTCCTAGCGGGAGATATCCACGATCCCACTTTTGACGACGGCTCCTGGGAACAGGCGGTAATCGTTCCAGATGGTCCCTGGCCGGAGAAACCGGACGCGGTCGAGACTCCAGGACAGCGAGAATATCCTGTCATCCCGCTGAGTGTGTTAGCCGCCGGACAAGTTGAGTCTGATAAGCCGCTCTCGGATGATCCTCTTTCCATAGCGGCGCGAATACGAACCTCCAAATGCGTTCCGGATGAGACGTCTACGAACCAAGCCGGTCAAGTGTTAGTGGGCCATTCAACCATCATTTCGGGCCACGCTGGTGAGACTCGTTATCTCACCTTTGATTTCGGCGCGCCCACACATGGGTATCCTTTCTTCGAACTGGATGACGCGTCCGAAGGGGTGATGATCGATTTGGGTTATTGTGAAATCGCCCGGTCTTTGTACAGCGGAGAGGAGCATGTGAAACCTTCCGGCTGGATCAATGCCGAAGGCGTTGTTGGGCCAGGATACGCCGACCGGTACATCACCCGGTCCGGCGCGCAATCGGCTGAAATGCCAGATGAACGCACCGCCCGTTGGCTTACGCTGCATATTCATTTTGAAAATGACGGCGAAATCGAACTGCGCCGGGTGGGGATTGTGAAATCGCAGTACCCCATCAAGCCCATCGGCAGTTTCGATTGTGGCGATGAGCGGATGAATCAGATCGTCAAACTCTGTCTGATCCACGCCGAGGTCACGATGACCGACGCGTATGTCGATACGCCTGGCCGTGAAGACGGTCAATGGATCGAAGATGACCGCCCCCCGCGCGCAGATCGCCGCGTCGTGGTTCGGCGATTATCAACTGCGCCGGTTCCTAATCCGCACGCACGCCCAGGGGCAGGGCGAAGACGGGAACCTGCATCCCTTCTCTCCCAGCAACTATCCTGCCTATCCCGCGACCTTCGATTGGAGCGTCCAGTGGATCGCCTGTCTCTATGATGATTACATGTGGACGGGAGAGACGGATCTGCTCGAACGCTATTGGGGCAATATCTGCTTGTATTGGGATCGCGTTCTCTCCCATGTCAACGATGAGGGGCTCTGGACAACCAATCAGGTATTGGCCGATATTCGTGTAGGCCTGCATCCTGAGAACGGGAAACAATCGAGCGGGATCGTCACGCCGTGGATCATCGAACGGCTCCATTGGAGCGCGGATATGGCTTCCGCCATAGGCCGGAGTGAGAAAGCGAAAGCCTGGAAAAAGACCGCCGCCACGATGGAACAGGCGTTCCGGAAATTCCATATTGTTCCCGCCAGCGACACCATTCCCGCGCATGTGGGAGACCGCTTCGATCCAACGAATCCAAAATTGAGCCGCGGCTACAGCCAGGCGGGGCAGACGATCGCGATCACAACCGGTCTGATGAGCGGCCCGGACGCGCGCAAGAATATCAACTACGCGTTTCCCGCGCCCGATGGAACGCCCCCGGAAGGTGTCACGCGCTGGAATAATCCCACGTATGGATACCGGGTGCTGCGGGCGCTTTCCACGCTGGGCTTTACCGAACGCGCCGCCGCGCATTGCATTGAACGCTATTCCCCCTACCTGCCCGGCAATCCCCGTAATCCGGTTCCTTTGATCCTGCAGGGCCCCTACGGCGGTCCGCTGCCGGAATATTGGGTCTCCCGCGAAGACCTGAATCTAAAACCCGGTCAAAAGAATCCTGCTCAGCCCCATGACGAAACCGGCTCCCACGGCTGGCAGTCGGTTCCCTTGCTCTGGCTGCATGATACGCTGCTCGGAGTCAAGATTATCGAACCAGGCGGAGGCCGCATCCGCATCACCCCCGATGACGCCGGATTCCCCTATGTTGCCGGACATGTCTTAACACCGAAAGGCCTTGTCTGGGTGGACTGGGACGCGCAGACATTCACCCTGGAAATCGAAATTCCTGACGATGTCATCACCGAAGTCCTCATGCCCAAAGCCTGCCGTGGAAAACCACTTCAAATCATTGAAAAAGCGGGGAAAGTGAATACGCTTCCTCCTGGATTCAATTATGCTATTTATGAAGGTGGAAAGTATGTGTTTGGGGTGCGGTAAATACGGATGGTGTTTTTTTATACCGTGTAGATGATATTCGTATAGAATAACACCGAATGGATAGAAACGATGCCCGTACAGGAAGAAACAAATCTCTATACGTACCAAGATTATCTATCCTGGCCCGATGAAGAACGTTGTGAACTGATCGGCGGGCGCGTTTATAGCATGACACCTGCGCCCAATACCAAGCATCAACGAATCGCCCTTCGTTTAGGCTCTTATCTTGAACGCGCTTTTCGCGATAAACCTTGCGAGCCGTGGATGGCTCCGACGGACGTGATTCTCTCGGATTGTGATATTGTGCAACCGGATTTGTTTGTCATTTGTAATCCCGAGAAAGTAAAGGATAGAGGAATAGAAGGCGCGCCGGATCTTGTAATCGAAATTCTCAGCCCCGCCACTGCCCGCAAAGACCGGTGGGAAAAGAAAAAACTCTATGAAAAAGCGGGGGTGAAAGAATATATTTTAATCGATCCCGATGGCGCCTACGCGGAACGCTATCTCCTAGATCAAGATGGTTTATTCGATAAAGGGGAGATGTTTGATAAACAAGAGACGATTAACCTGCGCTCCATCAATGAGATCGATATTCCGCTAGTGGTGATTTTTGGAATTGAGAAGCAGAATGGTTAAAAATAGGTGGTAAAGTAATGTCTTTTATCTGACAGTGATGGATATCAATTAAATATTCAATTCTCTTCTTGCTTCAGACAAACTCATTCCCCTACTATCTTTTTCCTTTGATTTTGCTTCGCGTAAATCTTTCAAATCTTCAAAATCCATAAGCGCATCCTGAATTTCTAAGAATTCCTCGTAGGGGATTACGACAAATTCTTTTTTGCCGTCTTTTTCCAGTATTTGGGGATGTATAGGAATCATCGTATGTTCTGCTTTGCGGGATAAATGATAAATTCTATGAACTCAATCCAAAACCTGATGCCGCAGAAGATCCTCATATGTCTCCCGTTCCCGGATCAGACGATGTTCGCTTCCATTAACAAGAACTTCGGCGGGGCGGACGCGGCCGTTGTAGTAGGAGGCCATGGCGAAGCCGTAGGCGCCGGCTGAACCGATCGCTAGGAGATCGCCCGCTTTGCAGGGTGGCAGCAGGCGTTTTTTTCCGAACACATCGCTGCTTTCGCAGATTGGGCCGACGATATCAACCGGTTCTTGTTTGTCATCGGAGAGGGTAACGGGATCGATGCGGTGATACGCGTTGTAAATCGCTGGACGGGCCAAGTCGTTCATTCCCGCGTCGACAACGGCGAAGGAGTGTTCATCATTCTGCTTGACATAGGTCACTTTGCAGAGAAGAATCCCGGCGTTTCCGATGATGGAACGTCCCGGTTCCGCGACGAGAGTGAGCGGCGCCGAACCAACCATCTCTTTTACTTTCGCCGCGAAGGCTTCCGGCGTGTCGGGGGATTCTTGATCGTAGCGGATTCCCAATCCTCCACCAATGTCCAAATGCGTGATCGCAATCCCATTTCCTTTAAGGATCTCATAGAGCGCCAACAGCCGTTCAAGAGTATGCAACAGCGGTGTGGTATCCGCCAGCGAGGAGCCGATATGGGCCGCGATACCCCGCACGGTGAGGTTTGGCAGTCCGGCGGCTTCTTCATAGAGTGGCTCCGCCTGTTCCCAGGGTACGCCGAATTTGTTGTTTTTGAGGCCCGTTGTAATTTTTGGATGGGTTTTCGGGTCGATGTTGGGATTCACGCGGATCGCGATGGGCGCGGTTTTGCCCATCGATTTTGCGATTTCTGAAATCGCGCGCAGCTCCGCCGCCGATTCGACATTCAACATTAGTATACCTGTGTCGATCGCCTGTCGGATTTCCATTTCACTTTTGCCTACGCCGGAGAAAATCATCCGGTTCGCCGGGATGCCGCCTTTTTCCGCTAGAAACATCTCACCACCGGAGGTTAAATCGGCACCCGCGCCCTGCCGGGCGAGCAGGTTCAAAAGAGCAATGTTTCCATTCGCCTTGACGGCGAAGGCGATCAGGTGAGGGATTCCATCGAGCCCTTTTTCGTAACCTTGATACGCGTCGAGTATGGATCGCTGAGAATAAATGTACGTGGGGGTTCCGTAAGTTTCCGCGAGGGTCTTCAAATCCACGCCATCGGCGTATAGCGAACCATCCCGGTATGGGAAATACCGGGAAATACAAGTGTCCGTCTCTGTCATTCAGATTATCCTTCCTCTTTGATATCAAAATCGGTGAGGTCATTGCCTTGCAGGACGCGCTGGATCCGTTTCAATCGCGTTTTATTTTTCTGCGCGCTCATCATATTGGCGGCTTTGGCGAGAGCGGATCCTTCTTTCATGTTGCAATGAAAGATCAAATCGTCGTTGAGGGGCAAACCCAATTTTACTTTGAAATTCAGATAATGGTTTAATATTTTAGCCCGTTCCAGCGAGATATACGAGCGCTCCATGTTGCCGCTGACCCCATCAGAGGCGAAGCAGGATTTGATATAGCGGCTGAACGCATTGTGTCCCTTGGCGTATTCATAAATCTGCATCGCGAAGGATGAGGGCAGAAGCGTTATGAATTGCCCCAATTGATCCTTGAACAGAATCATGCGCTCCAAAGCGTTTTCTTTGGTCCAGCCTTCGTAGAAAAATGTGGCGATTTGATCGGTGACGATCAACGCGTTTGGATTTTCGACGCTGGGATCGTGTTTCAAATTCACGATCCGGGCGCGTTCGAAATAGTCCGCCAGTTCATAGATCAAATCAAAGAGGATGCACAATCCTTCCCGCAGTGTCCACATTAACATCCGGTAGCGCTCAATCCCCATGTCAAACCAGGTGTCGCACATGGAGTAGACGGTTTGCATATACGTGTCCCAGCGAGGCGTGTCATTCTTTCGCAGGATGATTTTGGCCATATCGACCAACCGCCGCAGCCGTTTCAACTTCCACAGCGCCTCGCGGGTATTCACATCCCGGTCTGATTCCCAGACGACGAAATCGCGTAGAAAACCGCTGGTCAAAAGGTCAAGCACACGCGCGATATGGAAGAACCGCACTTCTCCAGTCGAGGGCGTTTGAATATTGATCTTTTTCCCCATCACCCATTGCGGCTGCATTAAACAGTCAAACTTGGGGATGTTTTCCAACATCTTTTGATCGAGGGACAACAGATTCTCATCTACAACATTGCGGGTGCCGATCGTTCGCAGCACTTCTTCAAATTTCAAGTTTTTATCATCACAGGTTTCCGCGTTGTAGACGACGATCAATTTAATTTGCGAGATCGAGCGTCCAAATGATATTTCATCCATATAAATAGAGAGAAGTCCGGCCAGACGCTTCGCTTCGTGGACCATATCTTCCAGCAGATTCTTATACCGGTCCTCGCTAATACGCACCGGTTCGCTGGAAAAAGCGTAATCCTTCTCTCCTAAACGGCCAATAATTTCCGCACAGGTTGTCTGATCCATTGTTTAGAGTGATGTGATCCTAAATATAATGTAATGAATTAGAAAGACAAATCGGCCAACAAACCGATACCCGAATTATAGACTCCTATCTTCATGTGTGAAAGATAGAAGTCGGTATTAACCATTTTGTTCTACTATAAACCATCATGATTAAGATCACAACCGCAGATGAAAGTGAGTCGCGGTAGAAATCACAAATGAGAAAACCTTAGATACTCATTTTCATATAAAAGACCAGAAATTGATCGTTCTGTCAAGAATGATTGAAAAATTCGATGGAAAAATCACCGTTTTACTGAAAGAACAATTCTTTGGTGTATTGTAAAATACTTGTGTTTCAGGGAAGGTTCCGCTTGATTCTACGCGGTATTCTGAAAAAATATGAGTGAAACCGAACTTAATTTGGAGTGAGATGATGAAGATACGACCTTTTTACGTGGCTCCAGTTTTGCCGGAAGCGCTGAAACCGCTGCAGGAAATAGCAACGAACGTTTGGTTCTCGTGGAACTGGGAAGCGGTGAGGCTGTTTATCCGCATTGACGCCGAACTATGGGAAAAAGGATATCAGAATCCTGTCGCCATGCTTGGACGCGTCTCCCAGGAACGGCTCAAACATTTGGCCCAGGACGATAGCTACGTCACCCAAGTCGAGCGCGTCCACGCCAGTATGCAGGAATATTTAACGACGAAAAAATGGTTCGCTCGAAAATATCCTAATGTGGATGATATGAAGGTCGCCTATTTTTCGTGTGAGTACGGACTTGATGAAGGACTGCCGATCTATTCCGGTGGGCTGGGAATCCTTTCCGGCGATCATTTGAAATCGGCGTCCGATCTGGGAATTCCTCTTGTAGCGGTAGGATTGCTTTACCGGCAGGGCTATTTCCGCCAACGGCTCAACGCCGATGGCTGGCAAATGGAAGAATATCCCGAAAACGATTGGTATAACATGCCAGTGAAACGGGTGACCAACGAATCCGGCGAACCGGCCTTGATTACGGTCATGATGGGAAGTATGCCCGTTTTTGCCCAAATCTGGCAAGTCCAGGTCGGATCCACATCCCTCTACCTCCTCGATACCAACTTTGAAACCAATGAGCCACGCGCGCGGGAGATTACAACGCAACTATATGGCGGGGACCGGGATATGCGGCTGCGTCAGGAACTTCTTTTAGGCATCGGCGGCATCCGCGCGTTAAAAATAGTCGGCGTTAATCCAACGGTTTTTCATATTAATGAAGGCCATTCCGCATTTCTTCTTTTGGAACGAATGCGGGATTTGATCGAAACGAAAAAACTGACATTCGAAGAAGCAAAAGAAATCGTCTGGTCTTCCACGGTCTTCACTACCCACACCCCCGTCCCGGCGGGAAACGAACAATTTGACGCAGGGTTGTTGAAACGGTACGGGGAATCCAAGGTCGCGCGGTTGGGGATCACATGGAACGACTTCTTAAAACTGGGCCGGATCGAACCGAAAAATCAGAACGAATTGTTCGGCATGACGGTCTTCGCGCTGCGGCACTGCGCGTTTAACAATGGGGTCAGCGCGCTGCATGGAACCGTGTCGCGTAAAATGTGGAACTCGATCTGGCCCAATGTGCCCGTCAATGAAGTGCCTATCACCCACATCACCAACGGAATCCATACACGCTCCTGGTTGAGTCATGACATGGGAGAACTCTTCGATTCGTACTTGGGACCGCGGTTTGTCACTCGTCCCTGGGAGTTCGATGTGTGGGAACGGGTGGATCGAATTCCCGACGTGGAACTTTGGCGAACCCATCAACGCCGCCGCGAACGGCTTGTTTTCTTTGTGCGGCAGCGCTTAAAACGACAATTGGAGCGGCGAGGCGCCCATCGTTCAGAAATTATCCGCGCTGAGGAAGTCTTGGATCCACACGCGATCACCATCGGTTTTGCGCGCCGGTTCGCCACCTACAAACGCGCCCATCTCCTGTTCCGTGACCGGGAACGCCTCCGGAAGATCATTTCCGATTCTGAACGGCCGGTCCAATTTATTTTCGCGGGGAAAGCCCATCCGCAGGATCATCCCGGAAAAGAAATCATCAAATCGATTATTCACATGATCCGGGAAGAGCCGTTCCGGTCTCATATCGCCTTCATTGAAGATTACGACATCAATGTCGCGCGTTATTTGGTGCAGGGAGTGGATGTCTGGTTAAACACGCCGATCCTTCCCTTGGAAGCGTCGGGAACGAGTGGTATGAAAGTCGCCACCAATGGTGGATTAAATTTAAGTATCCTCGATGGCTGGTGGGCCGAGGGATACCATCCGGATGTAGGATGGGCGATCGACAGCGGTGAGAATTATGAATCCTCTGAACGGCAAGATACCGTTGAAAGCGAGTCGCTCTACAATTGCCTGGAGAAAGACGTTGTGCCTCTCTTCTATCACCGGGAAGGCGCCGGATTGCCGCGGGAGTGGATTGAAAAAATGAAGGCCTCGATGAAGCAGCTCGGCCGTCAATTCAATACCCACCGGATGCTTGAGGAATATACGGAACAACTCTATTTACACGCTCATCACTTTGGCGTCTCCATGCGTGAAAATGAGTATCAGCGGGGGAAGAATATCGCGGCGTTCCGGAAAAAGATCAACCAAGCCTGGGAAGATGTCGAAGTTGTCAAGGTGAATATGCGTTCAGACCTAATGAGCGTGGGGAGCGAACTGCCCATTGCGGTTGAGGTTCAACTGGGAAGTTTGGCGCCGGAAGATGTCGTTGTGGAAGCGCACTGCGGCGTGCTTGATTCCCAAGGCAATTTTCAGGATGGGACGATCTATCAAACCAGTTATGCGGGGAAGAATGATAACGGGACGCATAACTTCACCCTTGAAATTCCATTTAAAGAAAGTGGCCGGCATGGACTGGCCATTCGGGTTCGCCCCTATCATTCTGATCTCGGCTCAAAAATTATGACGGAATTCATTTCTTGGGGTTGATTCACAGCGGAAGGAGATAAACCAATGGCGCGCCGTTTTGGATTGTGGATCCGGGGTGAATATGTGGATACGGACAACGTCGAACCGATCCGCAATCCCTATTCCGGTGAAATATTCGCGGAAGCCTGTCTCGCGGGAAACGAAGAAATTGAGGCCGCGATCCACGCGGCGCAGGACGCGTTTCCGGTGATGCGGGCCCTCTCGCGCGGGGAACGGGCGGATATCCTGCGCGGCGTTTCTCACGGCATTCAAAAACATAGTGAAGAATTGGCCCTTTGGTTGGCGCAGGAATCCGGCAAACCGATCGACGCCTGCAATTTAGAAATCAAGCGGACAAGTTACACGTTTTCTCTCAGCGCGGAAGAAGCGGTCCGGAACGCCGGAGAAATCATCCCGATCGATCTATCAGAAGCGGCGCGGCGCGTACGGGGACAGTACGAACGCTTCCCACTAGGGCCGATCGCCGCCATTACTCCATTCAATTTCCCTCTAAACCTTTCGGCGCATAAAATCGGTCCCGCTCTAGCGGTGGGGAATACGGTTCTCCTTAAACCCGCCGTGCAGTGTCCCACGCTTCTCTATCGCTTCGCGGAAATCGCTCAGGAAGCGGGCGCCCCGCCGGGCGCGTTGAATGTTCTGCATTGCAAACCACCCACCGCGGAAAAACTCGCGGCCGACGAACGAATTAAACTGCTCTCGTTTACGGGAAGCGACAACGTTGGATGGCGTCTCAAAAGTCTCGCGGGGAAGAAAAAAGTCCTCCTTGAACTCGGTGGAAACGCGGCCGCCATTGTTCATGAAGACGCGAACGTGGCCCGTACGGCGAAGCGGCTCGCATTGGGCGCGTTTTTTCAGGCGGGGCAGGTCTGCATTTCCGCCCAGCGTCTTTACATTCATCAAAACGTCTTTGATGCGTTCACGGAACAATTTCTCAAAGAAACGCAGGCTCTACCCGTTGGCAATCCTCTCTCCCCTGGAACCGTGATCGGCCCTATGATCGACCGTGGGGCTGTGGAACGCGTTCTGCAATGGGTGGAGGAAGCGAAACAAGCCGGGGCCAATGTTCTTCTCGAAGGAAAAGCCAACGAAACGATTCTTTCTCCCTTTGTTTTAAACCAGGTCCCACCAGACCAGAAACTGTGCTGTGAAGAAGTCTTCGGCCCTGTCGCGGTTTTAGAGACCTATATTGATTTTGAGGATGCTTTGAATCGTGTAAACACAAGCCGCTATGGTCTCCAGGCGGCGGTATTCACCAAAGACATTCACCGGATTGATCAAGCGTACCGGACGTTAGAAACCGGCGGTGTAATCGTTAATGACTTCCCCAACTTCCGCACAGATAATTTCCCCTATGGCGGCGTCAAAGATTCCGGTCTTGGCCGCGAGGGTGTCCGTTACGCCATGCAAGAAATGACCGAAATGAAAATGCTGGTCCTCAACTTGGATGAATAAATCCCCCTCATTGAATTACAACTTGTAATAACAAGTTCGATCGTCTCGTCTCTAAAAAAAATTTTAATCATTAACTCAAAATCACAATTCTCTTCGTATTTCATATAAGAAAGGTTAGAACAGATCCTTTCCCCTTATTAAATCTTTGCAGGAGGATTGTATGAAACGTTCGATTATATCCATCTTAATTTTCTCCCTTGCCAATATTTTTGTATTCCAAGCATGTGTAGAGACTGGTTATTCAGACACGCAAGACTTGGCGGAATTAAAACAGGCTCTTTCGAGTTATGAATGGAAAGATCGTGAACAGGCGGCGATTTCGATCGGTCAACTTGGCGTAAAAGCAAAGGGAATGATTCCAGCCCTTATCAACTGTTTGAGTGATGAAGAATGGTTTGTGCGCAAAGCCGCCGCCAATGCCTTAATCGATATGGGATCGGAAGCCAAACCGGCTGTTCCCGCTTTGATCAGCGCGCTGAATGACGAGGAATGGCAGGTTCGAAAACCGGCCGCGTATGCTTTAGAGGCAATTGGTCCCGCGTCAGTTCCCGCGGTCACGGATTTGATTCACGCGCTCAATGACGAAGAATGGCATGTGCGGAAACCCGCTGCGCTGGCTTTAGGAGCGGTTGGTCCCGCAGCTATGCAAGCGGTTCCAAACCTCATCCTGTCGCTTAATGATGAAGAGTGGCATGTGCGGAAAGCGGCTGTTATGGCTTTGGGCGCCATCGGTTCCAAACAAGCGATTCCTGCTTTGAAACTGAGAATCAATGATCCTGAAGAACAGGTGCAAGACGCCGCCATTGATGCGTTGAAAACGATTGAACGTTCATGCGCCGCGAATGATAAAATGCAGTTTTGGGAAACACAGCGAAAAGGCGCGAATGGGTGTGGGGGGATCAACCACCGCGCGTGGTTTCAAGCCGCCAGTGAACTTGGATTGGAATTTATCCGCCTTTCGCCTGTCACATGGAAAGCCGCCCAGCGGGATTTTCTGATCGGCGACGCCGATGAATACACAGGCATTCCTGAACCGGACCTGGAGAAGCTGATTCAGGTCTTGGATATCGCCGATTCGTGTGGAGTGAAAATCGTGTTGACGATGTTTGGGCTTCCCGGCGCGCGATACCGGCAGCACAATGATTACAAATTTGATTACCGCTTATGGATAGATGAAAAATATCAAAAGCAGGCTTTGCAGTTTTGGAAGGACTTGGCGAAGGAACTTAAAAATCATCCTGCGATCGTCGCGTATAATCCTTTGAACGAACCGCATCCCGCCCGGAAAGATGGTTTTGAGTCTGGCTCCAAAGAATTTGAAGCATGGCTCGAAAAGAACCAAGATGGAACGGCGGATTTGAACCGGTTTAATCGCCGCATGGTGAATGCGATCAGGGAAGTAGATCCCGATACGCCGATTCTACTCGACTGCTGGTTTCACGCCTGTCCCGATGGGATGCGGTATTTGCAGCCTTTGAAGGATGAAAACATCATTTATTCTTTTCATTTCTATGAACCGTGGATTTTTGTCACCTACCGTGTGAATAAGGACCGGTTTTCTTATCCTGCTAAAATGCCTGTTGGCGGTACCGATGAGACACAAGCCTGGACACTCAACACATTGCGCGATCGCTTGCAACCTGTTGTTGATTGGGCGAAACGTCATACGATACCCGCGAACCGGATTGCCGCCGGTGAATTTGGGTGTGACCGCCGTGTGTCCGGCGCAAAGCAATATATTGGTGATTTGATCGATCAATTCAACGCGCGTCAATGGCACTGGGCTTTCTATTCGTTTCGTTCTCCAGATTGGGATGGCTTGGACTACGAACTGGGGACCGAAAAACTTGGATGGAAATATTGGCAGGCTCGCGAATCAGGTAAATCACACGAAGAATTGATCCAACGCAGGGACAATCCATTATTCGATGTGATCAAAAAAGAATTTAAAAAGTAAAAATATTTTACTCCTATCAAATAAGAAAGTGTTGGGATTTATAACGGAAGAGATGGTATTCACTCAAACCCAGACGGATATTGGAGATATAGTGATTTCCCGTTCAGTGGAAATCCAACAAAATCCTTCTCTCTCTGAATTATGGGATGGTGGTTGGCCCCAAACTCTGTCTGAATTTGAAGCCTTTACCGGAGTATTCCAGGAACGTCTTTACCGGTTTATTTACTACCGGTTGAAAAATCCACAGGACGCCGAAGATGTGTTGCAGAAGGTGCTTTTAAAAGCGTATCGCAGACGGATTCAATTGCAGAAAGTAAAAACACAGGCTGGATCGTATTTATTCCGCATGGCGGCGAACGCCTGTATCGATCATCATCGCAAGCAGAAGCGTGTATCCCATATTTCGATTGACGATCCAGCCCATAATTTACAGATTCCTTATGATTTAAGAACAAGGCGCTGTGGGGAACTTGACCGGATTGATAGTCTCTTAAATCATATCCCGGCGAAACAAGCGGAAGTGATCCGTTTGCGTGTCATGGACAGCCTTGCATTTTCCGAAATCGCGCAAATTCTTAATTGTTTTGAAACGACCGCGCGCACACGCTACCGGTATGGAGTGAGAAAACTCCGGCAAATTATCCGCAAGGAAGAAATCGATCCATGAATTGCCACCGCATCCAAAACCGCATACTCGATTGGCTCCCTTTGCCTCCGGGAGAAGATTTTCCGGAAGACATACGGCGCCACCTTATGGATTGTCCGGATTGCCAAGCGTTTTACCGGGAACATGCGCAAGCGATTGAGGCAATCCAGCCCCCTGCGCCTCCTTCTCTCTCGACGGATTTTAAAGCAAATCTCATGTGTCGAATCCGGGCTGGTGAGAGCCAAAAAGAGGCCATTCCATTGATTCCTACAGCAAGATTCAAAATAGGGAAACCTCTATTTATCGGGGCGTTGTCCGTTGTGATTGTGATTGGTTTTATCTTGTTTGATCCGCAAGAATGGATCCCGCTGATCTGGAACAGTGGAGTGAGTATTCCCGCCGATCTGCGTCTCGCACAAGCGTTCGCAGGAGAAATTACGCCCGCTCCACGGTCTGGAGTTCTTTACCAGTCACGTGAGATCGTGTTTCAACCACAAAAAAACGATTATTGGCAGGAAAAACAATGGTACCCAATCGCAATAATTGGTGAAGAAGGAAAAATCGAATACCTAAAATGTTCCTTTAGTAAGGAACATGATAGGAAACGAATCATTTTGGATGAATCCTGGTATGACTTCGACCGGCGTTGTTTTCTCCGGATGTTGTCCATTGATCGAAAAGTGTTTTTCATAAATGCTTATGATGAAAATGGAATCACGCTTACCTGTCGCCGGGACTCTTCTACAGAAATCAGCCTGCAGCGATTCCATGTGGACCGGTTTGCGCTTCCCCAACCGGAAGAATTCTTAAATTTGGCGGCCACTCTCTCCGCTTTTTGGGTGGATAGCGCTGATGTGAAAATCGTCAATTCCAAAACAGGCAAGAAACACCAAGGAAATCCTATTCAGCAGGTCAAGTCTACAATTCATAAAAACGATGATTGTACTTATTATTATTACTTCGACCTGGACCGGGACACCAATTCGATTCTCGAAGTCAATACATTCATTCACAAAACCCCTTTGTTAACCATACGGCCTGTCGATACGATCGGGGAACGCGCGAGCGCATACCCTCGAAACATAAACCATATTCAATTACACAAGGAATATACAAAGCGGTTTCGTTTCGAGAAACTCAACGCTCCTTCCTACATTCGCAAAATCGAATGGGAAGATATCCGCGAGTCTGTTTGGGAGGGATTTCTTTATCCAGAATCCAATTCAATTCATTTTCCAATCACCGGCATGGCCAGCATTCTCGATTTTGGATATCCCTCCAAACGGATGATCGCGTCTGTTTTTAATGTCCCCGGCGGGCAATCGGTTCTGTTGCTGCAATCCTTCTCCTTAAATCAACGCTATGGGTCGAAACTGAAAATGATAAGCCATCCAGTTGATAAAACAAAAAACAAAGGATGGGGCGTTTGGAAATGTCCTTTTCTTGATTCTTCAGTAGGTCAAATTGTACAAATCATCCAACCTGACGCCGCTTCTCAACTGTATGATCCCCACGGGTACCTGCTGGAGCGCATGGAGGGTTCCTATGCCATTTTGATCACCAGCGGAGCCATACGGAATGAGATGTTTACCCAACTGCTAGAAAACCTTCATTCAATAAAAAGGCTCATCCGGTAAGTGTATTCGTTAAGCATAAAAAAAATTGCCTTTTCATGAAAGAATGCGGAACAATGTTTACCCAGACTTCATGCTCCGGCGCAAGCGCCAGTATCTGGGCTAGTATTTTATGTTCCTCCGGGACAAAAGAAAATAGCCCAGGATTTCAATCCTGGGGATAGAGGAATGCGCTTTCTCATTAGAAATAACATTCACTAATAGTACTCACTTACCGGATGAACCATAAAAAAGTCTGG
>CAXXSM010000161.1:0-41845 GCA_963663405.2 bacterium
TAGGTAAAAGGCCGGATGGAACTCAGGTTCTGTCCGGTCTTTTTCAATTTCACCGTAAACCAAACGAATCAAAGAAAGGAAAAAGGAAATGTGTATCAAAGAAATCCAATGTCCGCATTGTGGAAATGAAGATGTGAAACGTATCCAGCTCTGCGTCGTGCTTCCCTCCAGCATCTACCGGAATCTCTATCAGGACGATCGCGGTTTGATCTGGGCGGAAGAGGATATCGATTCTGTCGATGACGGAATCAATCCAGTAATGGAATATCTCTACTGCCAAAACTGTGAGAGAGATTTTACCGATCCTGGAATCAAGATCCAATGAGCTGATCTTAATCCGTCAACAAATAATTTAGGGCCTATAGCCCACAAACTTAATAGTCCCGGCGCTTGCCGGGATTTTTTTATTAGAAAGGAAAAAAGAGATGAATACTATCACTTGTCAACTTTGCGGAGAGTCAATCCATGGCTCGTTGTATGGTCACTTGGGTGAATGTCACCGCACAACAGCCCAAGAATATCTGAAGCAATATCCAGGAGCGCCTTTGGTGGCTCCGGCATTGCTCAATCAGATCCAATCCAGCAAAACCGTCAAACGAACACCTGTCCAAGCCACAGCGGAGTTCCGGATTCATGACGCGGCGCTCAAAAAGAGAAATGGGACAAACGCTATAGTGCCTAATTCTGATCCACATTATCAATTCCCGCCCGAAGCCGCTTACTTGATCCACGCCATTAACCATCAGGAAAACGTCATGATCGTCGGTCCAACAGGAACCGGGAAAAGTTCGCTGGTCATGCAGCTCGCCGCCCAGACCAACACACCTTTGCGACGCTGCAACCTGAATGGCGAAACCACAGTCTCTGATTTCTTGGGCCGATGGACCGTTCGTGGCAAAGAAATGGTTTACAGCGAGGGCATCCTGCCCACCGCGATGAAGAACGGAGATTGGCTGCTGCTCGATGAGATCGACGCGGCTCTGCCAAATATTTTATTTGTGCTCCAAAGCGTGCTCGAAGAATGCGGCAAGCTCACGCTTCTCGAAAAAGACGGCGAGATAATCGCTCCCCATCCCGATTTTCGCATCATCGCCACCGCCAACACGATCGGCAATGGAGATGAGTCCGGATTATATGCCGGTACCCAGATTTTGAACGAAGCGTTCAAAGACCGGTTCGACACGGTCATCTACCTGGATTACCCGGATGAGAAAACAGAGACCGAAATCCTCTCCCAAAAAGTTTCCCGCCTGAAAAAGACCGACATCAGACGTCTTGTGAAATGCGCCCGCCAGGTCCGCGAAGCGGCGGAACGCGAAGAGTGTTATTGCAGTTTTTCTACACGGCGCTTACTCGCGTTCGCCAGGAAATACGATCAACTCGGTAACCTGACCAAAGCGTTGGAACTGACCGTTCTCAACAAGCTTTCCCGTGATGACCGTCGAGTCGTTGAAGAGATCGCGCAGCGGCGCCTCGGAGACCTGATGAATCCTCAACAGAAAGGAGCAAATGAATCATGAAGAAACTCAATGGATTAGAAACCACCTTGGAACGTGTTGGACGAATCTTGTCACGTAAGTACAACATCTCAGTCCAATGCAAAGGCAACGAATGCAAGACTGACGGCCGGACCATCTGGCTGCCGGCGTTGCCAGACAATATCTCTGAGTCGTTATGGACTTTGGTACGTGGCGAACTCGATCATGAGACCGCCCACATCCTTTACAGCAACTTTGATGGCCGCATGAAGAATTTCAAACAGAAATGGGGCGATTTCGGATTCGACACACTCAACGTCATTGAAGACGTTCGAGTCAATTACGCCATGCAAAAGGAGTATCCGGGCTCACGTCATAACATCCTGCACAGTATCGCGGAGATCACTCACACCCATCCCATCGATCAAATGCCTCTCCCAGTCCGGTTCTTGTGTGGCCTGTTCCTTACCGGAATGGATCTGCCCTATGACCAGTATGGCGAAGACGCGATCGAAATGGTCGAACAATTCAAGGACGAAGCGGAGCGGTTCAAATCCCTTCGTAACACTGACGAAGCTTGTGAGATGGCGGAAAGTATCCTGGAACGCCTCAAGTATAAAGCTGAGCAAGAAAGTCAACCTTCAAATTCAAAACAACCAAATAGTACGGTAAAGAATCAAGAATCACAGTCACAATCCTCATCTGGTGAATCCAAACAAGAATCAACAGAGAAAGATCAGCAATCGGAAAAATCCACTTTTCCTGACGGTCAAGAAGAAACTGACGATCAACAAAACGGTTCAAAGGAACAAAAGGATGTTTCTGTGGATCAACAAGATGGTTCGAAATCGGATAAACACTCGGACTCGAAAAGTAGTCCACAAAATGATTCTCAGAATGGAAATCGAGACACCATGGAACAGGCATTAGCCGGACAATACTCATCAACTGGCCATCCATTCGAGCTCCAGGGAACTATAAGAGAGCAAGTCCAAGAAGAATTCAGCGATGGAACAAACCAAGCCTACCGCGTATACGATCCATCGCTGGATAAAACCGTTACGCCTCTATCATTGGATAATGGTGAAACCTATCAGAATCTAAGCAATGCCGTTCGGCCTCATGTCGGCGCTCTTCGTCAGCAGTTGATTCGAACTCTCCGTTCGCGCGATACCCGGTTCTGGATCAACGATCGGGAAGAAGGCCAAGTCAACAGCAAAAAGCTTTACGCGCTGCTCAATCAGGGCTCGAACAAAGTCTTTCGACAAATTCAGGAATGCGAATCCGATTCGGTGGCAGTGTCGCTTCTTATCGATCTATCCGGTTCGATGAACGGCCCTCGGATCTATTTGGCCCGCCAGGTCGTCATTCTGTTCGCTGAAACGCTCAACCAGCTGCGTATCCCCTCCGAGGTAATCGGCTTCACGACTGAGCCTTCAAAACGAGCCTTTGCCCGATTGACAAGGGAAACGGGAATGGATTTACAGGCACTCTCGCAACTCTATACCCGCTTCTTTCCCTGCGTATATTCCATCTTCAAAGCGTTCGATGAACCATTCCGGGCGCTGAAGCCCCGCGTTCCCGCCATGAACGCCCTGGAATACACGCCCATCGACGACGCCATTATTTTCACTGCGAAACGCATCATCGTCCGAAAGGAAACCCGAAAGATCATCCTTGTCCTCACAGATGGGGAACCGTACAGCGGAAATCCAACGATGCAGCTGGCTGTCATTAAACACCTCGAAGAGAACCTGAGCAAATGCGAACAGGCCGGAATCGAGTGTGTGGCTGTTGGCATCCAGACGGACTATGTGAAGAATTTCTTCAAAGAGAACGTAGTCGTTCAAAACCTGCCTGAACTCCCCAAAGAGTTCTACACGAAGTTCTCGGAATTACTCCGCAAAAACCGCAAATAACCTGCAACAAATAACCATTCAATATCGAAAGGAGATTTATCAATGGGTACCTGTGTCCAAAATCCATCTTGTTTCGCCCTGTTTGATCCTATCGCTCCGGAATGCGCGAGCTGTGGTATCCAAACCGATTGCATGCGTGAACAAGAAAAACGCCTCAGTGATTGTGATTCGAAACAACCACCACAGAGCGTCGAATCGGCGTCAACATCGAATCCAAAACCAAAAAGAAAGGAGAAAATGCCTGCAAAAAAACAAATAACAACTTCTGGAGATGAGCAATACATCCCCGAACACACACGCAAACCGTTGGAAATCCCACCGGTTGGTTCAACGATTCAAACCACCTACCGGGGCCAAGTTTACGAAGCGATCATCGTGGACGATCCATCCAACAAACGTTCCGACGGCCGATCCATTCTGTTCAATGGAACCGTCTATCGAACGCTGACCGCCGCCGCGCACGCCATTGCGCCCGGCATCAATTCTGGATCGGTCTGGCAAGAAATCTAATAATGAAAGGAACATCAATCATGAACGATAATGGAAACAAAACAACGAAAACAAATAACCGAACAAACAATTCTCGTAGAGCCTTGGGACGTGGATTGAAAGATATTCTGTCCGAGCAATCGATCTTCGATAGCAATTTCAATGACCTGCAAGAGCATGTCAAAGCTGCCCGAATCGGCGCCGCGATCCTCGAACTGATCGATATCGTCGAAGCCAAGTATCAACCTGTGATCTTCCAAAGCGTCTCCGCCTATCGGGCTGTATCGCAGGAAGAAACCACCGAAGAAATTGGTCATAAGCTTTCAGAACTGGAACGTCAGCGTATCCATCGTGAAACGGAAAGCCAGAAGTCGAAACGGAGATGGTATTATCTGTTCTTGCGTTAGGATTGATTGTGTTGAATTGAAGGGGAGAAAGACTCCCCTTTTTTTCGCGAATTGTTTTCTATATAGAAAACAATGCAGTTTAAATATTAATAGAAATTCCCTGGATAATGAAAAATGGACGCGGATGATTTCCATAATCTTTGATGTGACTCATGAGATTTGTTAATCTACGTTTAGGATCCAAAATGATGTTTCTATCACCGAATAAAAACCGTAATTTTTGATAATTCGATTAATTTTAGAAAATAAAATTCTATGGTCTTTATTTATCTTTTTGCATTTATTCGTAATCGTTACTTAAATTCATGAATAATTTTCACTTCCTCTCTGTTAAATTATTTAATGAAGGGCTTCAATATACTCATGTTATCCATGTTAATATATCCAAGGCTTGTTCATGCTGATCAATAATTCTGGATTATTTATAGATTCTATGAATCAGGTAGCGTATCGAGATCCACCGGTCCCCGGCCAAGTTGTGAACGTTCGGCAAAGCCGTTTTGTTGTTGTCGATGTGAAGGAATCCGCTCTTCCTTCGGGGCGTTTGCATGTCGATCAGGAGAAAACCCAGCATTTCGTGACTCTTTCATCTATCGAGGATGAAGCATTGGGAGAAAAAATTGAGGTTGTGTGGGAGATTGAACCGGGGGCTCAAATACGTGAAAAGATCTCCCTTCCCGATCCCTCCCAGTTGGACGATCCCATTCGGCTGGACGCCTTTTTGGACGCAGTTCGATGGGGGGCCTCTTCTGTCGCCGATATACGGTCGATACAAGCGCCGTTTCGGAGCGGAATCGAGATCGAGAAATACCAATTGGATCCCTTGGTGCGGGCTGTGCGAATGCCCCGCGTCAATTTGTTGATTGCCGATGATGTGGGATTGGGGAAAACGGTGGAAACCGGGTTGATCATCCAGGAATTCATCCTTCGTCACCGCATCCGGAATGCGTTAATCGTTTGTCCTTCCTCCCTTCAAATCCATTGGCGGGACCAGATGCGTGACCGGTTTGGCTTGGAATTCAGGATTGTGAACCGGGAATTAATGAAGGCGCTTCGACGCCGCCGGGGGATTCATGTGAATCCATGGACTCATTTCCCCCGGCTGATCACGTCAATCGATTTCTTGAAACGGGAACGAACGCTCCGGTTGTTCAAAGAAGTGTTGCCAGCCGAAGGAGAAGACGTATATCCCCGGAAATTCGATCTACTGGTCATTGATGAAGCACATAATATCGCGCCGTCAGGCGGGGGGCTATATGCGATTGATTCAATGCGAACATCGACCATCCGGCAATTGACGCCTCATTTTGAGCATAAACTTTTCCTCACGGCGACTCCTCATAACGGTTATACACAGAGTTTTTCGGCGCTTCTCGAGTTATTGGATGACCAACGCTTTGCGCGGGGCATCACACCCGATCCTAAATCGCTCAACTCGATCATGGTTCGCCGGTTAAAATCGGATTTCGTGGATTGGGATGGATCGCTCAAGTTCCCGAAAAGAAACTTGATTCCTTTGGATGTCGATTACACCGAGGACGAAATTGACGTTCATGAAAAACTAAAGCAATACACGGAATCCCGTCTTCATGATGTGAAAGATCAAACCGAGAACTTCGCCATTCAATTTGTGTTGAAATTGCTCAAGAAGCGCCTGTTTTCCTCCCCCGCCGCGTTCAAATCGACGCTCGAACAACACATCAAATCTCTCGAAAACGCAGTTCGGAGAGAGAAGAAACAGCCACAACGAAAGAATATCAAAATCCTTCAACAACAGATCGACCGCATCGGCGATGATACCGATGATGACGAGCAGTACGAAGAATTGACCCATGACGCGGTTGAAGTGACAACGCGGCTTTTCCGGGACCTTTTGGACGATGAACGCGATCTGATTGACCGGATGCAGGATTGGGCGCAGCGAGTGGTTGGGCGTCCGGATTCAAAAACCAAGACTCTGATCCAGTTGTGACTGTCCAGGCCTAATCGGTCCACTGCTAAGCGGTTGACAATATTGATGTTAATACATATGATCCCATTTCAATAAATACTCATAAACGGGACCATTATGGACGTAATTCAAGCGGCAATTCCTTTGATTTTGAAGGCTCTCCTCTTGTCAGCTCGATGGACGGGAGTTACTCGTTTCAAGCAAATGAAAAATCTTGCTGAAAAGGAGAACAATCCCGAAGTCGAGAACCAATTTTTACGTGATCGCATTTTTCAATTGGAAACAGAACTGGAAATTTTGCGCAAACAAGGAAGAAATAAGAATCATAAACAACGCTATTCACTTCGAGAACGGTTGTGGATTCTTTGGTACAAGGAATATTTCCAAATTTCCACTCGGGAGATAACGAAACGACTCGGTGTGGCTCGATCAACGATTAATCGATGGCTGAAGAATATCGAAAATCAAAGTGGGAACAAAAACGAACCAGCAAACAAAACTCCTATCGAAGTAGCCCTACTCGTTTGGGAAATTGCCAAAGCCAATCCGCATTGGGGACGTATTCGGATTTCTCTTCAGTTGTCCCTTCTTAACATTTTCTTGGCGGCCTCGACGGTTCGCAATATCCTGCAACGACCTTATCCACCAGGAGAACCATCTCTGGCGCCCAATCCGGCTGGAGAAAATAGTGATCAATCCTCCCAGCGGTCCATCCCGGCTTGGTATCCCAATCACGTGTGGAGTATCGATCGAACGATTGTGTTTCGGTGGGGTCTCTGGCCAACATACGTTCTTGTTGCAATTGACCATTATTCCCGGAAGGTGGTTTGCTGCTCTCCCCTGGAAGGTCCCAATGCCGGTTGGACAATTGCAGCCTTGGAACAAGCAATTGAAATCCATGGCTCTCCGAAGCATATTATCTCTGATCAAGAACCGATTTTTACCAGCGACGCTTTCGCTGAATTTGTTGATAACTTTAACATGAAGCAGCGTTTGGGTGCGGTTGGAAAACATGGTTCGATCGCCGTGACCGAACGAGTGATCAAAACGCTGAAATATGAATGGTTGAACCGGGTAGCGATTGTCAAAGGATTTGATCATCTGGAATCTCTTTGCAATTCATTTTCGGAATGGTACAACGAATGGCGACCACATTATCGATTTGAGGGAAGAACTCCCAATGAAGTTCATGCAGAATGCCAAAAAGATCCATTAAACAGTGACGCGAAAACAGTTCCCTTCCCTATTGAACGACGCTGGTTCGAAGAAACAAATACTACTGCTTTTCGTCTTCCAAAAGCGGCATAGAATCTGTTTAATCGCATATTGCCATATCGATGCATCAGGGGAAGGTGTATCCCCAGACATCAAATCTAAAACGTTATTGTTAAAACAATTAAAGAACATCTGTTACTGGCTTCATTCACAACCTAAAAAACTGCTAAAATCTCTTTTTCCAATCGGTATTTCGTGGTCCGATTCAAGCATGACAGCTACACGAGGTCCCATATACGAGTCTGTATTGAAAGGGGATCATATGATATAACATTAATAACGTCAAGCGATTAGCAGTGGACCGATTCGCCCTTGACAGCTTCACATGGGACGTTGAGCAAGAATCCAGACCATACTACAACCCCAAGAACGCCAGCAATGATAGCTGGTATTACTGATCATCTTTGGTCTCTTGATGAATTAATTGGAGATCCATATACGTGCAATGTTTAGGGGACATTACCTAATCCTCCAACTATTAGTTTATTTGTTCTTAAAAAGCGATTAATACTACTCTATTTCGACAACGACTCTCTGGTATCTCGTTAATGGTGGGGCGCCGTTATCCGTTACTTCACAAATGATATGGATGGTTTTTCCTTTTGAGGCATCGCTTGGTACAGAAAAGAAGGTATCCTGTTTATCGGCATTTGTTATCTCGATGTTGCCATCATCATAAGTGTCTGCTTCTTCATACCGCCACCAGCGGTAAGTCAATTTGTCTGCATCCGGATCCGTTGTTCCTTCTGCACTGCATTTCACTTTTACTCCCGGCTTGACTTGAAGGTTATTCGCATGAGTTAGTTTGACTACCGGAGGATGATTGGCATCTTCATAGGATTTCACACACCAGTCTGCCCGCGCCGCGAAATCATTCTGAATTACATCAATCCAACGCCACTGGGGTTTGAGATACGCAGTGAGTTTCTCATCGTTTGGGATATCCTCCTTCACACGCTTGCGTCCCCACGCCGAATTTCCATACCAACGGCCTTTTGGATACTCGTACCCAGGTTCCTGTACGGGATCGAGCCACGTGTTATCGCGTACATTAACAAAACGACCACCCCAACCGCCCCAGCCTGGCGATTCCGCGTTGTGCAAGCCAGTCGGTATGACGTGCAGAAACGAAGGCGAGTCACCCTCGGACCGGAAACGCCCATCATCGTGCGCTTTGTACAAGGCAAGCAGAGGACCGTGGTCCTGCAGGAGATTTTGGTTCATCCATTTCGTGGAATAGTAACGCTTCATTTCCTGAGATATCTCTCTCCTCTGATGGTCGTACGCCATAGCGATGAACTGGTCGGAAATGATTGTGGTAATGTTGTACTTTCCCCAATTTGGGCGGATATAATCTTGATAGGTTGAATCCTGTTCCCAAATAAAATAGAATCGTATCTTGTTCGCCACATAAGCCATTTTTTCCGGGTGTTCTTCTTCTATGGTTTTGAGGGCTCTGGCGATTGTGTTAGGACCTCCCCAGGCTTGTAGCCAGATGGGGCGGTCATCCGATTCATCCAAGAGGACTTTGACTATATGCTGTGAACCAGGAGTGATTTCATCCATCTCTCCCTCTGATTTCACATTCCCTAAAAATGTGCGTTCTTGCAGATACTCCGGTGTGGGATACCGACTGTCATGCTTCACTAAATTTGGATAGACCTTTCTATAAGCGCTCAAGTAAGGTTGAATCCAATCATCCCCAGCCCAATTGTGTCTATGCGAATGATATTGAGAACTCGAAGTGACGATCCCTTCAATATCCCATTCATTGGCATAGAGTAGGAAGCGGACCATGGAACACTCGTCATCAATTTCACCGTCGGATGTGACAATGACTCGCGGTCTTTGAATTAAATTTACACTTGGTGTGTCAGAATTCTTCGAAAGGTATTTTGCCTGCCAAGCAGGATAATCTTTTTCTAGAAGTGAAGCCGCATATGAGCCATACCAACTATAACCGTTTCGCCGTTCGGCTTTGATTTCATTGTAGTGATACTTTTTTATCCCATCTCGATCACAGAAAAACGGACGATTAGTTTCGATCTCATAGAATCTCGCCCATAGTGCCGGAGCATTGGGATCTTCAATGGCAACTCGGTCTCCTTCTTGCTTAATGAGACGAATACCGGTTATTTTTGCGGATTCATACCATTCTACGCCCTCTTGAATCGCTTGTTTGACTTCAGGGCAGGGATTATCCAAACTCATAAGCAGCCTGAGAATTGCAACACTTTCCCCGCCACTTAGGGATTCCAACTCATAGGAGCGCGCTGAACGTGGACGCAGATCCACTTCATCATGCTGAGCGCACCAGACAGTACGTTTGCCATTAACAACAATCTGAGAATTCAAAATACACTGGATGCCCTTGTCGAATGCAGACTTGGCAGCCTCTCGGTAATCGCTTGTCACAAATACATAATCGCTTGATTCGCTAACATCTCTAAGAAACATTAAAATCCGAACCATCGAATTATCGTTGAATGTGATATGTCGATGATAGCCATTACTGAGCGGGTAGAATTGAGGCCATCCGCCCGTTGGATACTGTGCGGCCAAAATGTGATCCAGCCCTTTGAGAAAAGCCTGCTTGTAGCGTGGCTCACCTGTTATGCAAAACGACCGGGCCAGAAACCGTAGTTCGCCAGTTGTAGCGCCATTGTCAAATGTTCCACTTATTTTTTTCTTATCGCCTTTGTATGGCTGCTTGGCTGTGTCTTTATTCTTAGGCCAACTGCCGTAGGGAGATTGCCATGCGAGGATATTGTCAGCGATGCGTCGACCGTCTTCGCTTCGGAACCATTCATCGGACTTCTTTAGATAACTCGATGAAACTGTTGCTTCGGCGAAAGGTAATACTAGAAGAATCGAGACAACGATAATTGAGAATTGCATTTTCATGAAACTATCCTTTATATTTTCTATGATATTGTTTGACGATCCGCATTCAGGATAACCGCCGGCCTGTTCGACTGTGGTTCTACTTGGATAAGGAAATATTCTCACTCGATACGAATCTCCACACGGAATATTCTCAATTGAACTAATTCTTCATTAAAAACAACAAATTCTTGGAACGCGTTCAATCTTCTTGAACGTTCATTTTATCAATCGCAACGGCAAGCAAGATTACCATTCCTTTAATGACGAGCTGCCAGTTGGGAGAGACATTCAGCAATGTCAGACTGTTGTTCAACACGCCGATGATTAAACATCCGAAAACTGTACCTAGAATTGATCCCCGGCCGCCGGAAAGTGATGTGCCCCCGATCACAACCGCCGCAATTGAATCTAACTCATAGCCGATCCCGGCATTGGGCTGGGCGGAATCCAGTCTTGCAGTAACGAGAATGCCACCAACAGCGGATAGAACACCGGCCAATGAATACACCCATAATTTCACCTGGTTCACATTCACTCCGGATAAATGCGCAGCCTGTTCATTCCCACCGACAGCAAAAATATATCTTCCCAATTGTGTATGTAAGGTAAATACGATAAATAGAATTATTAAAATACCCGAAATCCATACGGGGAGAGGGAATCCAATCACGGGATCATATCCTGTCCCGATTTCCACAAACGTATCCCCTAATCCAGTAATGGGAAAACCACCTGTCCATAACCGGGTTAAACCTCTCGCGACACTTAGCATTCCCAGCGTTGCTACAAAAGGCGGAATGCTTAACTGAGTAATCATGATACCATTAAAAAGTCCAAGTAAACCGCCAACCAGCAATCCTCCGATAATTGCGCCATGAACTGTGAACTCAATAAATAGGTTAAGTGATGGAACGCCAACTCCATTTTTTAAAAATCCGGCTGTAATGGCCCCTGATAAAGCGAGAATAGAACCAACGGAAAGATCAATCCCCCCGGTTAGAATGACCAATGTCATACCAATAGATAGACACAAATTGATCGATATTTGACGCAAAATATTCCAACCATTATCGACCGTCAAAAAACTCGGATGCAAGAAACTCATGATGAGAACCATGAGCAACAGCGCAATTCCGGATTGGAAACGCGTAAGCGTATTTTTTATGGATAGTTTCTGATGCATTAAAGGCCTTTTTCAATCTTCAAAGTAATCGGAATTAGTTTTAATGGATGCAGGTCTGTGTCTTCATCAAGAATTTCACAACAGCCTACAAAATGTACGCGGTCTCCGAGAGAAACATTGTCCTTAAATGGCGGCAGCACTTCATTTTCGACAATTTTATTTAAATTCATGGATATTCGATTGAATTGCTGCGAGTTTGGAAAATCACTTACATTGAGTTGATTGCTCCCATTCCGAATGGCGTTTCCAAAAATTTTCCCCGTCATGATTCGAACATCCGGATTTAGATTCTCTTGCTGCAGAACAACAGCAACAGCATCTTCATCAATCGATTTCACATAACCGGTCCCCTTCAGATAATAATAATATACACTGCCAATGCCAATTGTATTAGAGTATTGTTCCTTTGCTTGATCTGGATCATTCTTAATCAATGGCGCCAGTGTCTGAATAGAGACCGCCTGATCAATGGATTGCAGTAGTTGATTTTTCCAAAAATCCTTCGAAAATTCTTCTGGATCAAACTGTTCCATCTTTTGTTTCCGCTCAATCTCGTCCAATTTGTGAATGTGAAATAGCGGGAACATATAGCCAACAAAGGCAAGCAACAAAACCGCCGATATCCATCGAATATAAACCATTAAATCTCTATTCCTTTTTCCCATAGGCTTCGTATTTTTTTATATTCTCTTGAGTGACCAATTCAACGATAACCGGCACTTTTTGTTGAAAATCACGTTTCCCACCCAAGTATTTATGCGCTCCTTCCGCTGCCATTTTCGCCATTAGTTTTGGGAACTGCATCACGGTTGCAACAATTTTCTTTTCCATAATTGAATTAATAACATCTCCCGCGCCATCAAATCCAAATACTTTCACATCTTTATCTTTGCCTGCCGAGGCCAACGCCTGATAGGCTCCCATTGCCATCGCATCGTTTCCACAAAAAACGGCTTGAATGTCAGGATGGGCTTGTAATAAACTCTCCATGATTTCAAGCGCTTTGGTTCGATCGAAATCGGCCGATTGTTGGGCTACCATTTTTAAATCAGGATATTGATCGACAACGCTGTGAAAACCATTGGAGCGGTTAAACGTATTGTTGTCTCCTACCAAACCGAGCAATTCAATGTAATTCCCCTTTTTAACTGTTTTTACAAAATACTGGCCTAATGCGACACAACCGGAATAATTATCAGAAAGGTATTGCGCAACAGCGGCATTTGTGGAATTGATTTCCCGGTCCATACAAAATACGGGGATTCCGGCCTTTTTCGCTTTTTGCGCATTGCCAATCGAGCCATCCGCATCCGTTGGATTGAATAGAACCGCACGATAACCTGCGGCGATAACATTTTCAAAGTGTTCTGTTTCCTTGGCTGTATCGTTCATTGAGTCAAAGATGGTGACGTCGTAACCAAGCGCCTCCGATTCTTCTTTTGCCGTTTCCGCCAGGACAACAAACCAGGGATTGTTTAACGTGGAAACAATGACCGCAACCTGGTTGGTTTCGGGAGCCTGATTTCCACAACCAGCAAACGTGAGTAATCCAATTGCTAAAACGAGAAAAAGTGTATACCGATTCATTGTTATGTCTCCCCTTTTTTTAAGCATGAATTAGCCGAGTACGCGTTGTACCGCTGTTTTCCATCCCTTATAGTACGTGTCTGCTTTTGATGAATCCATGGAGGCTTGATAGCGTGTTAATTCTCTTGGAAATGCAGCCATATCGTTTAACGACGAATATACGCCACTGCCTAACATTCCCATCATAAAGGCGCCCAAGGGTGATAAGGCGGGATCGTTGGATACCTGCAAATCCAGTCCCGCAATATCCGATGTAAATTGCATTAAAAATTGATTTGTCGATGCCCCCCCATCCGCATGGATGGACTGTAAACTGACACCGGAATCGTTTTTCATCATATCCAATACATCGCGAATCTGATAAGCAATTGATTCAAGAGCCGCCCTGACAATATGATTCTTTGTACTATGGGCAGAGAGTCCAACAATGGCCGCTCGAGCTTCGGGATTCCAATAGGGAGCGCTCAATCCAGCAAATGCCGGGACCAAGTAAACACCGCCATTGTCGCTTACGGCTAGAGCAAGTGTTTCTGTCTCTTGCGGATCGTCAATCAACTTCATTTGATTCTTCAACCAGGAGATCGTAGCGGCGCTGTAATTGATAATCCCCTCAAATGAATAGGTTACTTTGTCATCATAACACCAGGCAATGGTTGTCATCGCGCCGCTATCCGTCAATTTGAAATCCGATCCGATATTCAACAATACAGATGATCCAGTTCCAAACGTCGATTTGATCATGCCCGGCTCAAAACAACGCTGAGCGAATAGGGATGCCTGAGAATCACCCATGACACCGTATATTGGGATTTTATAGCTTAGCAATCCATCGATATCCGTTTCACCATACTTGGCAGTGCTTTCCAGAATGGCTGGAAGGGATTGTATTGGAACATTGAACAATTGGCATAATGTTTCATCCCATTCCAAGTTGACAATATCGTAGAGCAGTGTCCGGCTTGCATTGGTGAAATCGGTTGCAAAAGTATGGCCCTGCGTTAGTTTATAGATCAAATACGTGTCAATAGTCCCAACAATGGCTTCTCCGCGCGATAGTTTATTTTTAATTTCTTCTTGATTGGCTAGCAACCATTTCAATTTCGAAGCAGAAAAGTATGTATCGATTTTTAAACCGGTTTTTTGACGAATCAGGTCATGATACCCATCGTCAATCAACTGGCGGCAAATGGGATCGCCCCGCCTGCATTGCCATACAATAGCGTTATAGAGGGGGGCTCCCGTTTCTTTATCGAAGACAAGAATTGTTTCCCGTTGGTTGGTGATACTTAAAAACGCGATTTCGTTTACTCGGTTGGAATTTCTTTTTAGTAACAATTGGATGGCTTTTTTGGTATTCGACCAGATTTCGATTGGATCGTGCTCCACCCAACCGGGTTTTGGATAGATCTGCTGATGATCTAGCGATTCAGAATCCAGGCAATTCCCATTATCACCATACAGGAGCGCTTTAGTCGCTGAGGTGCTTTGATCGATCGTTAAAAAAGTTTTCATCATCGATTCTCACCATTTCGAAAGCAATGATTTGGCGATCCCCGCCAATCCTTTTCCGCTTATATCATAATGCGAAAAGATTTCTAGTTGCTTGCCGGTAATGGTATATTCATCCGGTATGCCTACGATTTTAAAAGGCAATGATAATCCAGTTTGCAACAGAACCGATGCGCACGCTTCACCTAAACCGCCAAAAATACTATGTTCCTCGACGGTCACGATGGCTTTGCATTCCCGCGCAGTTTTAAGTAAACATTCCCGATCCAAAGGTTTGATTGTATGCATGCTGATCACGCGTGCTTGTATTCCATTCGTTGATAATAATTCGGCCGCTTCGGCCGCCTGGTACACAGTTTCACCACAGGCGACAAAAGCAACATCACTTCCATCTCGAATTTGAATGGCTTTTCCAATTTGAAAAGGTGTCTCCGGATCGACGAGGTGTTCCATAGGACGTTTCCCAAGCCGAACATATACGGGATGCTCTGTTTTCGCTGCGGCGAGTATAGCCTGCTGTGTCTCAAAGTTATCTGCGGGAGCGATAATATCGATGTTATGGATTGCCCTAAGCGCGGCAAAATCATGAATCGCATGGTGGGTTGATCCTAATGCGCCATAACTTACTCCCGCGCTGATCCCAATCACTTTTACTGGATTATCTGAATAGGCAGCGTCATTCTTTATCTGTTCCAACGCTCTAGCCGTTAAAAAACAAGCCGGTGAGACGACAAACACAATTTTGCCTGTTGAAGCCAAACCGGCGGCGATTCCAACCAGGTTTTGTTCTGCAATTCCAACTTCAATAATTCGATCCGGAAACGCATCGCCAAAGGATACTAAGCGCCCAGAGCCTCTTGAATCACTCGTCACCACATAAACCGATTTATCCCGTTCCGCCAACTCCTGAACAGTGGCTGAAAATATTTTTAGATTTTCGGTTCCTAATTCAAACTGTTTCATCTTTATTGCCAATCATTTTCTATGTATCTTCTAATTCTTTCATCGCTAAATCAAATTGTTCGTCACTTGGAACTTTGTGATGCCAGTTGGCGATGTTCTCAATGAATGAAATCCCTTTTCCTTTTACTGTATTTGCGATAAGCAAACTAGGCCTAGATTTCTCGAACGGAACGGATTGCAATGTGCGTTCCATCGCATCGAAGTCATGTCCGTCAACACACTGAACCAACCAACCAAACGCTTCAAATTTTTGGACTAACGGTTCTGTGTTACAGACATCTTTTGTTTTCCCCGTTATTTGTAATGCATTCCGATCGACAATCGCTATTAGATTATCCAGATCGTAATGAGAAGCGGTTAACGCCGCTTCCCAATTGGATCCTTCCACCAATTCCCCATCGCCCAACAATGTAAAAACGCGGTAATTCAAGCGGTCTTTCTTCCCAGCGATGGCAAGCCCAACACTGATGGACAACCCATGTCCCAACGCGCCGGTATTTTGTTCGATCCCATGAACTTTTCGAGTGGGATGCCCTACATAATGGGATTGGTATTGACAGAGAGTTTCGAGATCGGATTCGGGGAAAAATCCCCGGTCCGCTAACACAACGTATAGCGCTTCTACAGAATGACCTTTGCTTTGAATGTACCGGTCTCGATTAGGATCAGAAAACTTTTCCGGACTGACGTTTAATATTCTGTTATAAAGAACGTTCAAGATATCGATACACGAAAGCGAACCACCGGTGTGTCCGGCATTTGCTTTTTTGATATAGGTTAAGATTTTCTTCCGGTATTCAATCGATTTTTTTTGAATTTCGATTCTCTGCATGGCTGGATTTCTCGGACTATTCAGATTGCAAATGATAGTACGTTTCCCATTTCAGATACGTCTCAAAAACTTCTGATAATACTCGCGCCGAATGTGAAAGATTGATAGCGACATGATGTTCGAAACCTTCCTTACACACATATCGCATCAACGATTGTAACTGTGGGATATGGGCGACTGCGCGGCTGCCAAACGTATCCAAAGAGTCATCCGTTAATACGCCCTCTCCGAAATAGGTTCGAATGCATCCTTGAGTATCATCCGTCGATACACGGCAAAATGTTAGAGGGCCTGCCGGTGTACGTCCTACCAACGCCCCGTGGGTTGTATCTTTTCCAATAATCGTTTCCAGAATCGGAGCGGTCGCGATTTTTGGATTTGGAAGGTACGTTTTCGCCCAATTTCCACAGTGGAATAATACGCATTTGTCAGCCTCCCCTCCATAATTGTTGTTCCAATCGGCTAAGGCGCTGGGAATACCGGAAGCCAATTGCATGGCATACATCCCAACCACACCGGAAATATCCACTTCACAACCACTTGGCATGAATTTCTCACTCATCATACTCATCAATGTACAGGCATTCACACCAAAATTTTGTTGTAACGATGTCCAGCACTGAAACGCCGTCGCGTCTAAATCCAGTTCTTCCATCCAGTCAGTTGTTACAACCAGCAATTTGGCCATCGCCGATATGGACGCTTGCGGTACGTCTCCCGCATTGGCGTATGCATTAATTTCGTCGAGTTTCGCACTCACTTTCGGATCGTCATTATCCAATTTCTGGATTTGCCCAAGAAGTTCAGACAAATCAATTGTATTGACTGTAATCCCAGCTGCTTGGAACAGTTTCTCGCTATAGCGAACGGTGTTGAACGCATTCGGCCGTGCGCCAATTGCCCCAAGTCTTGCTTTCCTGAGTCCATTAACCGTTCGGCAAACGGAGATAAATCCGCGCAAATCATCCTTAAATGAATCGCTCAAGGGATGAACCGTATGCTCGCGCGTCAATGAGAACGGGAATCCATATTGCCGCAGGTTATTGCATACAGAAATTTTACCACAAAACGCATCCCGGCGCCGTTCTACATTCAAACCGTCTAATTCGTCGGGATACGCTTGTACGAATATAGGGACATCCAATTCAGAAAGTTTCAGTGTGTCGGCGATCCCTTTCTCATCACCGAAATTTGGCAAGCAAATCAACACTCCTTCGATTTCACTTTTCTGTTTTTTAAAGAGTTCGGCGCATTGATTCGCGTGATTCCATGTCTCAACAGAACCAAGTTTCGTTTGATCGTCACTCAACCAAATTGGCCGGATATCGAATTCTTCAAACAGTTTTATTAAATCTCTACGGGCTTCACTGATGAGTATATCAGGGAAGAAATCTCGATTTCCAATAATGACCGCCAACGTAAATCGGGACATTGGATACTCCTATTATCAATTTAGAATTTCACCAGATAATGTGTTGAACATAGAATTATCTTATTACTTTTAAACATACAGCTTCATATTGATTCCGGGTCCGATAATGAAAGACACCAGGTTGAATTTTACCTTTAGTTTTGATTGTCATATTCCAAGTGTCAATCACTTGCCATTGGTAAGGAGTCTCCCCCGTTAGGTTCAGATTGATTTCTATATTGGCGTCTGCTGCATAAGCCAGATAAATATGTCCATCCTTTTTGAAGATATAGACATTGTTATTCTTGTTTTTAGGCTGGTCATTGGCCACGAATAACGGCTCCATTTCCTTCACTGGAACTGTCTCCATAAATGATTTGAAGAACGCGATCCGTTCCGGACTTTTCCCAACCAGCAAACCTCCCTTGGCCCACCAGCGTACTTCCGTCTCATTGTCAGAAGAATTGATATAGGTATCGCCGTGAGTCCCATAGCCACCGCTGAGACCCGCCATCCAAAAATAACTGGCCATTTCTTCACTGGACATGTTCCCCCAGCTGCTTTCTACATCGCCTTCGTAACGCATCTCATCAAACAGCAGCGGTTGTTTATACTGGTTCCGCCATTTGATTGCGTTGTAGAAATGAGATGTTTGAGTGCAGGTGTGGGTGATCCACGAGCGGGTGTGGTCATAGAAATGATCTTCCGTATCATACCAGTTGTGAATGCCACGAAAATGCTGATGCGGATCCTCATTTTGCAGAATTATCCCAATTCCTTCCCAATCAATACTGTCTTTGATCCTTGGGATATCCCACTCATTCGCCAGCGACCACCAGACATTGCGATAGGCGGATATCCGGGCGATCATATACTGCACATAGCGGAAATTGTTTTCGTCCCCCATTTCTGAATATCCCCATTTGTCATAGGGATGAAAGAGGATGACATCCGCCTGAATGCCCAGATTCAACAGTTGTGAGATTCGCTTGTCAAAATTTTGGAAAAAGGAGTAATTCGGACGATCAAAATCTTTAATGGATTGGTAGGGATAAGCCCAAGGTTCGGTGTCGTTTCCGTATTTGTATGATTTGGGGAAAACACACATACGGATTTTATTAAATGGAGCGTCGGCTAGAGTTTTTAGTGTTTGTTCTTGAATGCTTTGCTTGACGCTGGTCCATTGATAAGCGGTTGTTCCGATAGAATAAAATGGAGTTCCATCAGCGTATTCCAGATAGTATGTATTGACGATTTTGAGTGGACCGTGATTGTTACCAGTTGGTTTAACACATTGAAACGAACCAGTTATTTTATCCAATTGAGGATTATTGCTATCCGTGATAAATGTCCAGTTTCCAAGCGTATCAGGAGAAAATCGTACTTTGTATTCCCCTTGACCGTCATAAAAACCGGGCATGGAAACCTTCCTTGTTCCATTTTTGAAATCTGCTTTGAAATCGACTTCCAAATAAGGATTTCCAGAGGAAGGCCCGTTCAAACAGAGTTCGTATACATCCCACTGCTCTACTTGGACGGTTTCAGCGGTTAGATTGCTACCACAAGTACTAAACCAAGTCGTGAATAATGCGATTGTTATTGTAATAATGTTGTGGTACTTTGTCATTTTTTACCTTGATAGAATGTTTTTTATAAAACATGTAATTAGAAATTCGAATCCATGAAATATTTCTCTGTTATCGAGTAGGGTAAGGTAGGAAAATCAATCCTACCTTATCCCTCTCACAGAACCGTACGTACGGGCCTCGTATACGGCTCCTGTTGATTCTCCTTCATTTGACTGAAACAGAAGTCTCGCTCCTGCATCCTCTTCTTTCGAAATCATCACTTCCCCTCCGGCTCTTCGCTTGGACGATGTCGTCTTCTATCCCTCTCGGGCAATGTGCGGCCTCATTTCCAAACTACTCCGGCGAACAGCCCAGGAAGGCAGACCGCCTTTCACAGCGTACCGCTTTCCAAGTGCCCCATCCCGACGAATGGCTTATGTTCGGTTCCACGCTTCTTTCGATTTCCGAGAACCTTCGAATCAACTTCCTCCCTTCGCAACCAGCGGCGCTTTTGGCTTCTCCGTCGGCCCCTGCGAACTTGGCCGCAGGTCATCCCGGTTTTCTCCTCCAGACGGTTACCCGCTTTCTCCGGCCGGGATTTCAACACTACTACGGATTCATCTGCCACCTCACACCGCTTCGATCCGTCTCGAGTCTCCTCTTGAGTTTCACTATCCGCTCCGGCTGTGCCGGGCGGAACGATATGAGGCTTCCCCAGTTACTGACGGGTTCCTGTGAACTGCCCCATCCTCAAACACGTCACGGGTCTGACCAAGTTTTGGGCGTTGCGCTATTTAGCACGCTTACCCACCCGCGCCGCCGAATCAGGTTCGCTTGCGCTATGTGCCGTTCACTTCCTATCGCTTCCTTCAGACCCTGCCGTTGCCAGCAACGCCCTTGCGATTTGGATTGTCTTCCCCTTGGCCGGGGCGACGCCTGTTTCTTTCAACAAGCCGGAGTTGCCCGCTTCGCTGGGCAAACTAAAAAAAAGAAGCCGATCAAACCTTCTTTTTGTTTTCATTTCATTCCTGATGAATTTGAAAATCCTAATTGACGAGCAATATTTCTTTAAAGAAAACCTTTTAACAGTTAAAAGATAAGGTTATTATATGCTGGTCAATCTTTGTATTCTATTCGTTTTTATCGATATTACTGTCGGATTCTAGCTCAATGACCACATTCGATCCAGCAAGAAAAGACTTTCAACCCTATGGTTTTTCATGTGTTAGATGGAAAGCGACATTGATGTCCCGTACGGACCGTCATAATGAGATCGAAATCAATCTACTAGGAAAAGGATCGTTGACCTATTTATTTGGCGGTCAGAAAATAAAAGTTCCTCATCATCGATTTGTTGCTTTTTGGGCGGTCATACCACATCAGGTAATAGACTTCACTGATTTGGATGATTATTTCGTGATGACGATTCCATTAACGACATTTCTCCAGTTTGAGTTTCCCTCTACTTTTGTACAACAAGTGTTACAAAATCAATTCATAATCGATCCGGATTCGAGAGAATATAACGCGGATGAATTACGAATAACGAAATGGTTAGAAGACCTTAAATCCAAAGATGATGAACTCATTCGGATTTGTCTATTGGAAGTCGAAGCGAGATTAAGGCGCCTTATTTGTAAATTAGAATCTTGTCACAGCGATAAAAAAAATACAACCGTTTATTTAGGGAAGGGGGATTTGAGTAATGTAGAGAAAATGGCCCGTTTCATTGCGCAGAACTACACAAAAAGTTTGACAGTAAATGAAATCGCTGACTCGGTCAACTTGCATCCCAATTATGCAATGCGGACATTCCGGAAGACTTTCGGTATAACAATGACTGATTACATTGTTGAACATCGCTTATCTCACGCGCAAAAACTTCTCATTACCTCCAACGATTTAATTTTAGACATCGCTCTTAATTCAGGTTTTGGATCGCTTAGCCGGTTTAATGTAACTTTTAAGAAAATCTTCCAATGTACTCCTAGCGCATACAGAAACAATTACAAAATAAATCCAATTCATCTCGACTCAGAGATGGTTTAAGAATAAAATGCGTTGATGGCAATCAAAAGGCCTTGATAATAATTCCAATCAAATAAAATAGAATTGGAAGACTTACGTTAAGCAGGTAAACCACAGGAATACCAAGGACAATCCAAGTAAAAATAAAATCACTGGTATTGCCGGCGATATGATAAGTCAGACTTATAAGCGAAATGGCTATTCCAATACTTAAAAATAAAAAAGTAGAAACGCTTTCACTCCATGCGATCGAGTCTTTCTTAAATAGAAGAGTCCATCCGGTTAAAAATTGAGCCACCCACAAAGGAATCATGGATACGAAGGTGCGTGAGGAACGAGATAACTCATTCCAATTATTCGCCACTAAAAGGATAATCCCTAAACCAATGAAAATCGCGCCAAAACAACTAAATACAATGAGTGCGATTTTCCGTTTATTGATCTCCTGGACTGGTCCATAATATTGACGAATGTTTTCCGCGATCTCATCCGACAGAATTCCTTGACAGACCATCTCAGGTAATTCATTATAGAGCCACTTCACAAATCGCTTGTTCACATTATTTCTCGCAATCGATTTTCAAATGATTTAGTTTGGAATTACACTTTTAAAACGAAAAAAATGTTTACTTTCTTGTTATTCAATCAATTCTCTCATGGTTGATTATACCGCGTCAAGTTATTTTGTTATTTTCATGATAATAAACCATTTCTTAGATCGACAAGAATTCTCTAACAATAAAAAAGCAGTACAGATTTGTGGGGAAATAAGTACTGCGCTTTTGCATCCGTATACCTCTAGATTTCATATAAAACGAACTTAAATATAAATAACATAAAGGTTTATGACATTCCATCTCTCACAAGATAGATTTCGTGCTCATCCTGAAGCCGACTATTCATTCATTGGTTGAGAATTTTGATCAGAGTATGATTGATTTGAATTTTCACACTGAGTCTGAGAGGGCGCATGTTCATGTTGATCACACTTTTCTCCTTCCGACTAGTCCAATTGATTTGCCGTCATTCTCTTGAGTTTCTTTCCAGGCCGGAATTGCACCACTCTTCGTTCAGGCAGTTCGATCGGTTCACGAGTCCTTGGATGTAAGATTCGTCTTCTTTTACGATTTCTCGCGTGGAAGGTTCCGAAGCCGACCAACAGAACTCGATCACCTTTGACAATCGCTTCCGAAATTACATCAAAGATTTTACTCACTATTCTGCCTGACCGTTTCAATGTGAGATCAAAGTTCTCTGATATCTTCCGTGACAGGATGTATTTGTTTATGATTTTTTGTCTTTCCATAAGAATTGAGAAATCGTTCACCTTATTAAAGTTTTCGTTTGTTTTCATCGGAATGTTGGGAGAGTAGATTATGATTTCGTTTCAATGAACGCGTCTGAACAGAGCGCCATAGGTTGGGATCAAGAAACGTATCATGACGGCCATGAATAGCGCCATCAATGTAGAATGGATTCTTCAAGATGGATGCAACTGTAGAGCGTTTGACTCCTGTGCGTTGAGAAATAATCGAAAGCGACGATCCATTCGATGCGAGGGTGAACAATTCCTTTATAATTACGCTTGCTTTTTCATCGATCACTATGCGATTATTTTCCATTCGATAACCAAGCGGAGGACGGTTCATGAATTTACCGTTTTCGCGCGCTCGTAGCAAACCACGCTCAATACGCGCTTGTCTTAATTCATGCTCAAACTCAGAAAATACCGCTCGGACTTTTGAAAACGCTCTTTCGGACGGTGTCGTTCCCACTCGATCATTGATAAGGATGAGTTCAACGCCTTGCTGCATAAAATGTGTGTACAACCATCCGAAATGAAAAACATCGCGAGACAAACGATCCGCCTCGGTTACGATGACTGCTGTCAAGGATTTATCGACGGAATCGAGCAGTGACATAAGACCGGCGCGTTCCCGTAACTTGGTTCCACTGGTCTGGTCTTCAAATATCCGCAGTAACTCTAATTCTTTATTTTTACAATACAACTCAATTTCAAGTTTTTGTCCGTCCAATGAATATTTTTTCCCTTGTTCGCCGGTTGAAACTCTTATATATCCAAATACGTTCTTCCTCATTTGTCATTCACCACTCGAAACACAATATCACCACGATCGATAAACACTTGTAATTTGTCTCCTCCTTGAAGACGAAGGGCTTTTGCCACTCCAGAGGGGATAGTGATAGTGAATTGGCCGTTACTCCTTTGCTCTCGTAACACAACAAGATTTTGAGAAAGGCGCTTACCACGTGTATTTGGAAAAGTGAGGATAGGATCAATGGGTTGTTGCATAGAGATAACTATGCATGAAATTATATATAAATCTATCGTTAAACCACGATTTTTCGTGGTGGTCCAGAAAGTCTACCTTATTGGACGGAAATAATTTGATATATATAAAATAGTAAAGGGATCATTGCGTAGGTATAATAGATATCCGATAATGCGCCGGTTAGAATAACTCGATTAAAACAGGAAATGATTCCACAAATTTTCCTTAGGATTGTTTACAGGCGAGGGAGGCTGGTCAATTATGTTTTTACTCAATAAATATTCCAGTTTTCCACTGCTGTAGGCTCTGGTAAAATCCCACTTAACAAATAGGCTCGACGTTTTTGAATGTAATCCTTGATTGATTGGAAGGATTCTATGATTTGGCGGCGTCGATCATTTAACTTTTGCCCAATCTCGTTCTCGAGAAAATCCAAATCCGCTAATAATAAATTCTGTTCCAATTCTATTTTGGGAAACAAAGAATCCTCTGAAAAATGATGATCCAATTCTTCACGCAATTGATCAAGATACATTTGATGGAAATCAGGATCCTTGTGTAAAGAACCGTTTACTGTATCTGGATCATATATCCATCCACCGGTTTTTGGATACGTTGGAGGTACTTGGATCCCCGTTTGATCGCTGTCCATCCATACATTATCTAAATCCCAAGGGAGAATTTCCCATTTTCCATCCGGCTCTAAATTGTAATACAGCCAGTAATTATTATTAAAACCATCAAAATGTGAAATAAACGTGTTGACAATGTGGTGCGCGATCGCGTTTTCCACATTGAATAATCTCTGAATGTTGTTATGCAGCTCATCCTCGTTTTCCGTTTCTAACTGGTTAACGAGTTCATCATATGATTGATAGCCTGTATCTATATTAGTTTTCTTAAACGTATAAAAATATCCAGTGATAGAGACATCCCAATCTCTTTTATATAAATCCCCATCTGGATTTCTTCCATTGAGTTCTAAAAAACATTCATTGATCTGTTGAAATATCAGTTGTTGTTTAGGCGCGCCGGTTGTTTCGCTATCATATATTACTCGATACCATTCCGCCTGCGGCGCCAATACATTCATTTGTCGATATAACCAATACCCAATCGATTCATGAAAAGGAGTGCGCAATCCAGGATTATTTCCCCAACGAGGCCGTTCCGGTGTCATATTCAGAGTTCGATTTCCCATATATTCTTCCTCTTTCAGGAACCGGATCTTAGCGCCTCCCCGGCTTTGCAGTACCAAGGCTCCATCGAAGACTCGTGGATACTCGTCTTCCGGTCTTTGAATGACCACACCACTTGCATTCCAAGGATCCTGCGTGAGATGAGTCGTTCGTTGCATTTTGGGTCCATATACCCACAGAATAGGAAGCAAGGAATGGATTTCGCCATCATAAACAAAGTAGGAACCGTATGGTTTAGGTTCCCCTTGGAAAGGTAACCTTACTTCTGTGCCATCTATTAATATGACAACCGTATTGAAACGTACTAATGTTTGAGATGGAAAAGGAGGAATTTGGGCTTCAAAAGTGATTGAATCAAGGGATTGCGAAATTTGATTCATCTTTACCGAGTCAATCGTGGAACATCTCTTTTTCCCGTAGGATAGATATAACTCTAAAGCGCTTCGATCGAAAAAGAAATGTCCGGCGTCAAATCCAACGCATGCAATACAGTTTTCACCAGGAACGAGATAATTATCTGCGCTCCCCAATGGATAGACTTGTTCGATAGAACTTAAATTCAATTCCGTCGCCAATGAGCGATAATTATAACGATCCCGGGCGCGTTCTTTCGCCACTTCCACACCGTTAATATAACAAATAAAACCGGAATCGGCGTATATATTTAAATCGAGATCCCCCATCGCGCTTGGATCCTCGACGTAAAATATTTTGCGGATAAAGATTGTATTATTGCGAGGAAGGGGAGTACCATAATTGACCACATGAGATAGATTATTCCCATCCGCATATCCGAAGGCTCCTTTTCCAACTTCCCATTCTGAATCATCAAATGGCAGAGTGGTCCATTCCAATCCATCGGATGGCGCTGAATTCCCTGGCCAATACCGCCACTCATCATCAATAAAAACAGGACCTTCTAACCTGGAACCGGTTTGGCAATATTCCCATTGAAGGTTTACTGTTGAAATCAGCTCTGGGGAATCGAATGTACATCTTACATCGACTGAATCAGATGATGTTGGGTTTTGAGGCGTAAATTGAATGGATTGTAGAAATGGATGGGAAGGAACTCCCGAAACGGAATTTTCCTGCTTCGGTGTACCACCTTCGACCAGAGACGCGCGCCAGGAATGATAATCACCTGAGGGAAGATCGGGAGAAATTCGCTCTAGTGAGGCCCCATATCCATCAGCTCCAAGAGGCCATGGATTTCTGTCATCATACTGTACACTATCAACAATAAATCCATCCGGCCGAGAAAGGATCAACGTTTCGCCCCGATTAGATAATTTTCCTTCATAAGGGCCAACATCGGCTTTTTTTCTTTCTACTTTCCTCCAGTACATTACATATTCTGACATATTTTTGGCTAGAATAAGATAATTTTTCGATTCTAAAATCGTGCCTTCTGGAAAAGTGTATTGAATACCTTTTATGAATTTGTATCCTGTTAAATCAATCGGATCGGGATCAGGATTATAGAGTTCGATATATTCAGCATTTGTGTTTTCATCTGGAGGATTGTAAAATATTTCATTAATAATAACACTTGCTGACGCATGACAAGAGATGAAAAACAAGCAACAATATCTTATAGAAGACAATCGGCGTAACATTTTCAAACTCCCTTCGTATGAGAAAATAAAATATGGATACTCTCGCAGGATCAGCAATAGAAGAGCAAAATATCATTTTACTACACATTCCAAAATCAAGTTTTCTGAAATACAAGTAATATTTGGGCAGTCACTTGTTACGATAAATGCATGGACACCTCTGTTGAGTGATATTTCAATAGAATCCGCTCTGTATGCAGGAATAAATTTTATTTCTGAATTTATTTGATTTCTATCAGCGCAAGTGTACAATCATCCTCCGGCTCGCCGAGTCGCAAAGAATCGATATTTTGAAACATTTCATCCAGAAAATCAGTCGACCGTAGACGGATGTTGTTTTCGATGATTTGTTGAAATCCTTTTTTACCTATAATTTCGCCATTTTTCCCCTTCGTTTCCGGAAATCCGTCCGTATATAAAATGATTCGATCCCCTTTTTCCAGCGCAATTTTCGATTCGGTTACATCACTATCCATCTTCGTTGGAAATCCCACGGGAGGGAAGTGATTACGGATGGAATCCAATGTACCTTTACCGTTTTTCCATACGTATTGTTCTGGATGTCCCGCATTACATACGGTTAAAGTGTTTGTCGGCAGATTTACATCGCAAATGACGAGTGTCAAAAAGATCGATGTATCACCAATCGTTTTTTCGATAAAACGATGAAGGTGCTGGACCACATTGAAGGGGGGACGTTCTTCTTTTAGCCGGCTCATGAGTTCATTGTGCGTAATGTTAGCGACCAAGGCCGCCGATACACCATGCCCCATTACATCCAGCAGGGCGACAGCAATATGGTCTTCGTAGTATTGATAGACGGCCAGATTATCACCACCGATGTCAATAAGCGGTTCAAATCGATAACTCATGCTTATATATTGGTTATCTATCGGGGAAGGAAGAAGTGTTTTCTGAATACTCCCAGCAAACTGTAAGTCGGCTTCCATTTGTTGTTGTTGTTCTTTGACTTTGTGCTCCAACCGGGTTGTTCTCAACACACGGTGAATGACGGCTAGCATGTAATCATAATCGATCGGTTTTGTGATAAAATCCGCCGCCCCTACCTTCATCGCTTTTACGGCATAATCGATCGTACCAAACGCTGTCATAATCACGACAGGGATAGGATTTTCTCGTTTCGAAAGTTCTTCTAACAGTTCCATCCCTCCCATTTCCGGCATCATTAAGTCGGATACGATCACGTCCGGTTGTTGTTCTCCCAGTATTTCCAGCGCTTTGGCGCCGTTTTCCATAGTAAATACCTCATAACCTTCCAATTCCAGATAATCAGATAGGTTTAAGCGGATATCTTCTTCATCATCAACGACGAGCACTCGGTCCTTCTTCTCTGGGTCTCGCATTACTCTCTACCCCGCGTTAACAGTTCTTCGATCAATTGCAACAACTCATCTTGATCGTAAGGTTTCATTATCATTCCATCCGCGCCATATTCCTTTATCTTCTCACCCATGCCTCGCTGCGACGAAGCGCTGACCATTACAACGGGTAACGTTGGTTGTAACTCTTTTATCCGGCGGAGCACTTCGATCCCGTCAATTTCGGGGAGTTGAATATCCAGCAGAGCAATATCGGGTAAGGATGTTTTTATCTCCTCAAGGGCCTCTTCTCCCGACAGGCAGATTTTGGGTGTGTAGCCTTCGAGTTCCAGCAAATCGGCCAGATTTTCCGCTAAATCTTCTTCGTCTTCAACGATCAGAATCTTCGCTTCCGGCATTGTTTTCTCCTTCTCTCGCTTGTATCGGTAATGTCATAGTAAAAGTGGATCCGGTTCTAACTGCGCTTTCTACATTCAGCGTTCCCTGATGCATCTCGACCAATTCTTTCGCAATCGAAAGCCCCAATCCCGAACCTTTGGCGAATTTCTGTGACGATTTTGTACGATAAAAACGCTCCCAGATTTTTTCACATTCCTCTTCCCTCATACCGATGCCAGAATCCTTTACTTTAAATATGACATTATTATGCTCTCTTTTTAAATTGACCTCAATATTCCCCCCCTCTGGTGTGTATTTGATGGCGTTGCTTATCAGTTCACCAACGACTCGTTCCATCTTTCCAACGTCCACAGAGACTGGATAGTGTTCATTCAGACCGTTTGTTTGGATCGCAATTCGTTTATGTTCAGCGGCGGGTTGATTTTCATGGATGGTATTGCTCACGAGAGACTCGAATAGAATTTCAGTATTTTCAAGAACGACCCGGCCCGATTCGATCCGATTGAGATCAAGAATGTCGTTAATGAGAACGGTTAGACGATTCACAGACCGCAATGCCCGTGTCACTACACTTTGCTGCCGTTCATTCAGCCCACCCCCTACACCACGCACTAAATTATCCATGCTGCTTTTGATGGCGGTCAACGGCGTGCGTAAATCGTGAGAGGCTTGGGAAACAAAGGCGGTTTTCATTTGATCGAGTTGCATCAGTTGGGCGTTCGTTTCCTGCAATTTTGCATTGAGGGAATTGAGACTATCGTTGGCGCCTCGAAGATCAGAAAGGCTTTGGCCGAGTTTTAAATGACGATTCAACGCATAACCGGTGAGTAGTAATATTATGACCATTCCAATGAAGATGATTATCAAGAATTCAGGTTCTTTGTACCACGGGAGCAAGACTTCAAAATCCCAGGAAATCGGAGAGGAAATATTCCAATTGCGATCAATAGCGCGAACTTCGAATCTGTGAGCGCCTGCGGCAAGACTTGTATACGATGCGACTCTCTCCTTTGTAAACGGCGTCCATTCACTGGTATCAACGCGATGGGAATAATGAAGCCGATCAACCTTCGTATACTTCCATTTATCCACTCCTGTAAATGCGAATTGCGCCTTTCCTCCCGGGGCTATGACTTGAACATTATCGGGATTCATGATTGCTCTCGGGCAGTCTTTATCCGCCTCAGGATAATATTGACTCACAATTTGATTGAATGAAACTGTGAAAATTCGTCCTTGTGAATCTTCCACGATATGACGAATTGATGTTTTGGGAAGTCCATCTTCGAACGTGTGTTCGATCCAGGAACCTTGGAAAAATCGAAGGATTCCATCCCCCGTAGCGATCCATATACTTCCATCTTTCGCTTTAATCATGGAACAAACCGAATTAAGACCTCTACGAATGACCTTCCATCGATTTTGATCGTATTCAAATATTCCATTCTCCTCTCCAAACCAGATTTTCCCTGGTTCGACTTCCAAAGCGCAACGAGCGCCATGACCTTGATACTGATCATCAACGCTGATGAGTCTATATTCGCCATTCTTATAGCGACCGATTCCATCGAGTCCCACTATCAAGTAGTCACCAGCTTGAATCTCTTTGACAAACGGCGTGATACCAACATCCCAGTTTTTCTCTTCCTTTAATAAAAGCTTGTAATTCATTCCATCAAATATCTCAATAGAAAAATTTTTTGTATCCATAGCTGTCTCAATAATTTTGTAAGTAAGAACTAACAGATTCCCGCTTTGTAGAGAGCAGGGAGTGCGAACATACCTCCCCCTCGGATGGCGGATAAATGAGAAATTTTCTTTCTCGGGATCGAAAAGGAGGAGTCCTTTTTGTCCGAAAAACATTAACGCTACACGGCCATCTCCAAGTATATTCATCCACTTTGACATAATATCCCCTCTTATGAATCCAGTGGGAAATGGATAGGTTTTCCATCGCCCATTTTCAAGTAAACCTAAAAAATCACGAGCAAAGAACCACAATCTATTATTTGGCCCTTTGTGTATTTCATAAAATGTCTGATCCGTTAGAAAGGATGGGGTTCTCCAGAGTGGTGGAGCATATCGGGTGGCGCCTAACCATGTAGCAAGCCAAAATACGCCGTGAGACGCTACGAATTCATGATTAATCCGCGATGATAAAGAATGCTCTTTTTCAATTGTGCTTTTGACTCCATTTTTTTCACAAAAGACCGTGCCTTCTACGCCCTCTTCAAGTCCCCAGATTTGATCGTATTCGTCCAGCCATCCCGCGCGGAAATTCACATCGGGACTTGGTTCAAGCAGAATGTTCCATTGATAGCCGTTGAAGTGGACTATAGATCGACTGGCGGATCCGATCGAGTAGGCGATGCCAGTAATTTGACCTTCTTTTCCTTCCCAGGGAGTGTGAAGGTTGTGAAACATGAATTGAGAATTAAAGGGGTATTCGGACCATAAAGGTGTGGAGTGAGATGACGAATGATCGTAATGCAGTTTAGCTAATCCTTTTTCACCAGTTATCCAAATACCCCCATCTCTGGCTTTCAATAAATGGTTGAATCGTTCCAGGCTTGATTCTGTCGCGGAACTAATACAATTAAATGCTCCGGTCTGCGCATTGAATTCGGACAAATGAGCTGGTTTAAGAATAAGCGCCCGATCAGCATCCAAAGGGAAAAAGCCTTCGGGTGAGATTTCACCGATATCATAATGTATCCATTCTCCCCTTTCAAATCGCTTCAGGCCTTTGGGACCGTTTGTCCACAAATGGCCGGATTCTGTTTCATGAATAATATTTGCCGTGCTGAAATCCCAATCTTGTACATAATACATACCTGGATTTTTCATGACTCGCACGGTATATCCATCTAGCACGCTGATTTCATTCACATCACCGTGGTTGATCCAGACATTTCCATTGGGACTCATAGAAATGCGGGAACACCATACTTCTCTTAAACCGTCAACCGGCGTCCAGTTCCGCCAGATCGGTGGAGATTGAGTGAAACCGGTTTCCGTGAAGAAAGATAATCCAATGGTGAAACAACAAAAAAAAGAGGCTCTTTTCATTGATCGATACCTGTCTTTTAAATTTTTTTGGTTGTAAGGTTTGATAAAAGAAATATCAATGACATTGACATGGGATTTTTATTGTAAATGTTGTTCCTTTACCAACTTCACTCTGAACAATTATCGTTCCCTCATGCATTTCCATCAATTCTTTCGCAATAGAAAGCCCCAGTCCCGAACCTTTGGCGAATTTCTGTGACGATTTTGTACGATAAAAACGCTCCCAAATCTTCTCACGTTCCTCTTCTGCCATACCGATCCCAGTATCCTTCACTTCAAATATAACTTTATTATCTTCTCTTTTCAAATAGACCTCAATATTCCCCCCATCTGGTGTGTATTTGATGGCATTGCTAATGAGTTCACCGACGACTCGTTCCATCTTTCCAACGTCCACAGAGACTGGATAGCGTTCATCCAGATTGTTTGTTTGGATCGCAATTCGTTTTTGATCTGCGGCGGGTTGATTTTCATGGATTGCATTTCTCACGAGCGATCCAAAAGAGATCTCGGTTTTGTCTAGAACGACACGGCCCGACTCGATCCGATTGATGTCGAGAATGTCGTTGATGAGAACCGTTAGGCGGTTTACAGACCGTAACGCTCGAGTTACTACGTTTTGCTGTCGTTCATTAAGCCCTCCTCCGACACCACGCACTAAATTATCCATACTGCTTTTGATGGCCGTCAGCGGTGTGCGTAAATCGTGAGAGGCTTGGGAGACGAAAACCGATTTCATTTTATCCAGCTCACGAAGTTGTTCGTTTGCCCGGCGTAAATCAGACAAACTATGACCTAGTTTCATATGACGATTTAACGCGTAACAAGCAAAAAGGATAATCAAAACAACAGACAATGTCATGAGAAAAAGAAACATTGGTTTTCTATACCACGGCTTCAAGACGATTAAAGAATAAAGGGCCGGGGAGGAATCGATATTTCGATTTCGGTCCATGGCTCGAACTTGGAAAACATGAGATCCCTCCGTCATCCCTGTAACTGAAACAACGGTATGGGAAGTAAAGGAAGACCACTCATTGTCATCAATTCGATGCGAATATAAAAGACGATCGGTTTTCGTCATCTTCCACTTATCCACTCCCGTAAACGCAATTCGTATAGATCCTCCAGAAACGATTTCTTCAGTTACGCTGTTTTTGTAGATCCGTGTTCCATTATCATCGATGTAGGTTTCCGGCGGATCACAATCGTTTTCCGGATGATATAGACTTACTCCCTTTCGTGTTGCAACCCAGATTCTGCCTTGATTGTCTTGAAAAATATCGTTGATGTTATTATGGGGAAGATCATCTTGGATCGTATTTTCAATCCAAGATCCATTCCAGTAAATGTATAATCCATTTCGAGTTCCAACCCATATACTGCCATCCCTTATTTGCCGCATCACATTAATCCTGTCCAATCCGCTTTTTAATTTTTCCCAATGATTACCGTTAAATTGATAAATATCATAATGCGAAGAAATCCAGATCTTTTTATCTTGTGTCTGCAACATTGTTTTTGCGCTGCTTCCCGGGTATTTCTTCTCGTCTTCGCTCAAAATTCGTTCTCCGTGGAGATAACGGAACAGTCCTGCGCCTGTGCCAATCCATAATTCTTCGTTCTCGAGTTTTTCAACAAAGTTAGGTTCTTGCCCATAATACATCAAAGAATTATATTTTTGGTTAGTTCCAGGGATGTTGGATCTACTGATAATGGATTGATACTGCGTTCCATCATAAAGACCGATTGATTCTCCACTCCATAACCACAATTGATTTCGATTCAATTGTCCTATCAGACGATTCTTCATTTTTGTGTTTTGCTGGTTGAACAAATAATGGACCTGTTTTGTCACAGGTTCGTATTCAACGACTCCACTCCAGAAATTCGTCACGATTTTTCCATTGGGCAAGACAGCAATCTTAGAACCCCATTCGGAATTATTCTCGAAACTCCATTCATTATTGTTGTGGAGACACGCTAGAGTACCATCATAAGAAATCCAAATTCGATTGGAAGAATCTTGAATGATTGAATACGCAATGGAGTCTTTATTCTGTAATTCGTAAGGTGTCTCCCAAATGGCGGACGAGTAACGGGAGAGACCTTGTTCTGAAAGAAACCATATTGCGTTATGATCATAGCTTTTTATATTACTTATATCGATCTTCTCTCCGGTGTCAGAATCTATACCGCCAGAATACAGTTTCCCATTGTGTCGAATAACAATAGGATCATATTGGACTAAATCTATGTTCGGTAAATCAACATGATCCGGTTTAAAATCCAAAAGAAATCCGTTTCCTGTAAACAGGAAAGGGGTACGTTTTCCCATAAAGACAATTCCTTCGACAAAACCATCAAACGTATATCCAATTACAGCCCCATTCTGTGTTTCGGTTTCAACAATATATGGTCCTGAGGGAGCAGGTGAAGAAAATTCTTCCCATACACCCTTACATGTAAAGCAGGCAATCCCATCTTGAGCGCTTACCCAAATTGTTTTTCGGTCTTGACCAAGCGTCAAATTATAGAATTTACCCAAAGTCGTGTTTGTTACATCTTTAATAGGAGTTGAAACAGCGTTTTGTGACGTATACTCCATAATTCTCTGATCATTGGAGATGTATATCATACGATATTTATCGAGAGGAACGAAACTAGGGCCAAAAGCGGAAAACAATAATTGTGGTATTACCGTATGTTCGTTCCATTCGCCATCTAGTTTATGCTCAGCGAAATCGTATGTGCGCAATACGGATTTGTCATTCCAATCTGACGCCCAAAAAAAGTATTCAGGTTCTTCCAAAACAAATGATAAAGGTGTATCAGGGAGTGGATAAACAATGTAGCCATCAAAATAACAAGATCTAGCTCCGGTCAATAATGAATTCGTAGGGCCGGAAGACATTTGGAAGAAAAAGAGGGGAATTCCTTCCTTTCTACTCCAGTGACGCCAAATCCCGGGCGCACTCGGTAATTCTTCTGCGATTATATCTACCTTTTTAACAATGGGAGAGGTAGAAAGTTGAGGCAGTGATTCGTATCTAGTCTGGATATCTTTTTGACTCAGCGCGACATTGTGAACTTTTATCTCATAGATAACACCATCACAACCACGGCTCTCATCTGAATCTCTGTATGCGCCGATCACATACGGAGTTCCCTGTAGGTATTTAATATCGCCCGATTGTATCGTACAGGAATTTTGTAAACGACCATTCACATAGATTTGCTGAGTGATACCATCGTACACACCGACAACATGATACCATTTATAGTTTTCAAATGAGGATAGCGCAGACAAATAGGTTACTTTGTTTTCTGAATTCTCGTTACCTACACTGGCTATAGCAAAAAAGAAACGATGTCCATGATATCCCAACAACCATCCGAATCCGTCATTGTATTTTATGTTGTCTTCAAAACAGCCAGTGATACTATTGCAATATAACGTGTCATTTAAGCGCAAATACGCTTCCACGGTAATTTCTTTTTGAGGTAAAATTACTTGAGAACCATCATCCGAAATCAAAACTGCGTTCGCTTGACGGTTCAATTTTATCGGAGAGAGGCACAATCCTCTATCATTTTCTTTATCAAAAAACTCAACGGGAAACTCAATCTTCGCATCATGATTACCAGCCAGATCTATAACTGTATTCGCTGAAATATGGGTGACGTCAAAAATCCAATGCCCAACCAAACCTTCATCCTTATCATGCCCAAAAGTTAAGAGCGGTAAACAAAGAGAGATAATGAGAATAACAAATGTGGGAGAAAAAGGATTCCAACGAGGAATAGACATGACCATCTCCTATGTGGGCAAATCTAACCATTTCTGATTAGTTATTCAACATATGGTTTGCCTACTAATTATTAAAAAATATGACTTGCGTACACTCAACTATTTAAAAAACGATAAACACTATATCCACATTGCATTCAATCCGTTTGCAGGATAATAAATTAAGAAAAAATATATATCATTTATGATAAAATAATCGGTAAGATTTATTGTTTCATTTTATCAATGGCATCCGATTCATCTAAATAAGATGTAAATATTTTGTCTAATTCCACGATTTCAAACAACTCGCGCAACTGGGGGCCCACGGAACAGAATACGAGAGCGCCTCCTTTAGAATTCAGGTTCCTCAGAGAAATCAGTGGGTACAAAAAGGGAATGCTGAAGAAGGAGAGATAGAAAAAGACATCCGGTAACGTATCCTAAGAAGATGGAGTCGACGAAGACAAACCATCAATCAGGAGGCCACCGGATGCAAGTAAAGACTATCCTCAATCGCGTTCATAAAATCAAGGGATTTGTGTATGATTCGGTCTATTTTAGCGAATGGAACAAGAAAATAGTGTTGGAGGTTGAAGTCCTCCCCCGGAAGGGAAATCGACCAATCTGTTCCGGCTGTGGAAAGAAAAGACCCGGATACGACACGCGTGACAAGCGTCGTTTTGAAATGGTCCCGCTGTGGGGAATCGCGTTTTTTTTAATCTACACGATGCGGCGTGTCGAGTGTCCAGACTGTGGGGTGAAAATTGAGCAAGTTCCCTGGGCCGAAGGAAAGCACGAATTAACGAGCGCGTATCAGTGGTTTCTGGCGGGTTGGGCGAAGCGGTTAAATTGGACGCAAGTGGCGGAGGCGTTTCAAACGAGTTGGCACAAAGTATTTTGCTCGGTGGAGAGGGCCGTCAATTGGGGGCGGGAGCATAGGGACCTGGAAGGAATCACCGCCATCGGAGTGGACGAAATGCAATGGGGAAGCGGGCACAATTACGTGACTGCGGTGTATCAAATCAATGAGGGATGTAGGCGGTTACTTTGGATTGGGGAAAAGAGAACGACCAAGACGTTTTTGAGATTTTTCCGCTGGTTGGGTGAGGAGCGGAGCGCGAAGTTGGAATTCATTTGCAGCGATATGTGGAAAGCGTATCTCAAAGTCGTGGCGAAGAAAGCGAAAGGAGCCATCCATATTTTGGATCGATTTCACATCGTGGCCCATATGAATAAAGCCATCGATGAGGTGCGCGCCGGGGAAGCCCGTGAATTAAAAGCCAAGGGATTGGAGCCGGTCTTGAAAGGAAGCCGTTGGTGGTTTCTCAAACGTTCGGTGAATCTAACCGAGAAGCAGGTGGAAAAACTTGCCAATGTGGTTCGGTATAATCTTCGGACCGTGCGTAGTTATCTCTTAAAAGAAGAGTTCCAATTTTTCTGGGACTATAAGTCGGCATGGTGGGCGGGCCGTTTTTTGGATCAATGGTGTACCAAGACCATGCGATCCCGGATCGAGCCAATGAAAAAGGTTGCGAAGATGCTTCGGCGTCATCGGGAACTGATTTTGAACTGGTTTCGGGCGAAAAAAGAGTTTTCTTCCGGTGTTGTGGAAGGATTAAATAACAAAGCGAAAGTGACGACGAGAATGGCGTATGGTTTTCGCACCTTTCGGGCATTGGAAATCGCTTTATATCATACACTTGGCGATTTACCCGAGCCAAAATTTACCCACCGATTTTTTTAACGAGGCAGAATTCATTAGTTTACCATTATTGATTAACATTCGAATTCCGGCGCTATTAAAATATTTGACATTAATAAAATTTAGAATTACCTTTGTATTTCCATCAAGTATGGTATGTCCAACTATGAATGAGAACTCATCTAATTGCTTATAATCCATATCACCTTCCGGTTCAATGATCGTGATCTCGTTTTCTTTTCGGATATTAAATTTCATGATTTCCTCTTTTACCTGTTATTTGACGCATATACATTAAATATTTATAAAGTGAATATGAATAATCTCTTTTTTTTCAATTTATTAAATCATAAAAGTAATTTCACAATAAAACATACCCCTTTCCTCACTTCACTCAAAACCACAATCATTTTATTATTTATTTATCATTATTTTTTCACAATAGAAAGGCAAAGTCCAGAGTTCTCCCTTAAACGACGGCGTTTCATAGGAACCATAGTGATTTTGCCATTCCTAGAATCCAATCTCGCTAAAGGCTAAACATTAATCTGGTTTGTAGTAGAAGTCTCTTCCTCTTGGTTCTTGAATTTATCTAAATTGTTGATTTGATAATGTAAAATATCTCTATTCTAAAGGCAGATTGTTTGAATCATAATGAATTACGATCTTATCCTAACCCCCACTGGTCGCCTCCGTTTGAGGGAAGATGGAGAATTTAGTGAAGCGGAATCTGACGCCTGGATGAAGAGAGTTGTGACCGCTTTTTCTTCCTCACAGGCTTCAGGCCTTTTCTCACTTGCCGCCTCAAAACCAGACGCTCCCCCGCCATCATCATTTGTATTCTGGCGGGATTTCGCCTGCCGGTACTTGACTCAGCTCTGCCGTACACCAGAATTTGCTGGGCAGCAGATCGATCCGGTTGAACCGCCTATTGAATCCGAACTGGAAGACCTCAGGCTTATCGCGCCGCCTATGCAAGGGGGGGAGTACCTTAACGCAGAAGTCTTTCGCGATCTTTGGATTGATTTGGACTCGTGGGTGCGGGAAGAGATCGCCGCGTCCAAAGACGGTTTGTCCGGGTGGCTGAAAAAGCGCGCGCCGCTCTGGCGCCAGGTCGGGCGTGTCTGTTTTCACCTTGCGGAGAACAAGCGCGATCCTGATTTTCCTTTCGCGTTTTTAGCCACGTATGCGCCAAGCCTTTCCAAGGGAGGGCGCGTGCAGTACCAGCCCTTGGGCAAGGCGCTGCAGAAATATGCGGGCGCCCGAAACAAGAAGGCGCTGATCAATTTGCTTTCACCCGTTCATCGGGCGTCGGAGAAGATCGAATTCGTAAAGGATTTGGTTGATACCGGTGACATATTCCACCCTCTCGCATGGACTCCAGGCGACGCCTATCACTTTCTCAAGAACGTCTCCCTGCTCGAAGAAAGCGGCCTCCTGGTTCGTCTCCCTGACTGGTGGCGCAAACGCGCCCGTCCGCGTGTGATTGTAACCATCGGTGAACAAAAACAGAGCCGTTTTGGCGCCGACGCGATGTTGGACTTCAAAGTCGGACTTGCTCTTGGAGACCACGAGATCACAGAAGAAGAATGGCGTCAGATTATGGAATCGGAGGATGGTCTTGCGTATGTGAAAGGCCAATGGATCGAGGTGGACCGGGAGAAACTGAACAAGGCTCTCGAACATTGGAAGCAAGTAGAGGCGGACGCGGCGGAGGAAGGGATCTCATTCATTGAGGGGATGCGGCTGCTGGCGGGCGCGCCCGCTGATCTTGCCGCCGATGGGCCTGGTGACGAGGATCGTGAGTGGACTTTTGTTGACGCGGGTGATTGGCTTTCCGATATTCTAGCGGGCTTGCGCGATCCTGGTGGTTTGACATCCGGCGGACACGATAAGGATTTTAACGGTACACTCCGTCATTACCAGGAAACCGGGCGTAACTGGCTTTGGTTCCTATCCAATCTTGGACTCGGAGCCTGTCTCGCCGACGACATGGGATTAGGTAAGACCATTCAAGTCCTATCGCTCTTGCTGGCTCTGAAGAAAGAGAAAAAGCCATCTGGAAAAGCGTCAATTCTAGTGCTTCCGGCGTCGCTTCTGGCGAACTGGAAGGCCGAAATACAGCGATTCGCGCCAACGCTCAAGGCCGTTTTCATCCATCCTTCGGAAACAGACAAAGCGACTCTTGCCGCTCTAGCGCGGAAGCCGGGCAAAGGGCTGGCGAACACCGATGTGGTTCTGACTACTTATGGAATGCTGCCAAGACAGAAATGGCTGCTCGAGATGGAATGGTGGCTGGTTATTCTCGACGAAGCCCAAGCCATTAAGAATCCCTCCACACGTCAAACGAAAACAGTTAAACAACTCAAAGCGAACGCGCGTATCGCTCTTACGGGCACACCGGTAGAGAACCGGCTTTCCGATCTCTGGTCGCTATTTGATTTTCTCTGTCCAGGGCTCCTCGGTTCAACGGCCAGATTCAAAAAATTCGTGAAGGGCTTGGACGCGCGGGAGCATGATCGGTACGCGCCTCTCCGTAATTTGGTCCGGCCCTACGTGCTGCGGCGGCTCAAAACCGATAAGAGTATCATCTCAGACCTTCCCGACAAGACCGAAATGAAAGCGTTCTGCGGCCTGACAAAAAAACAGGCTGCGATGTACGCTAAGTCAGCCGCTGAACTCGCGGTGGCGCTTGAAGGACTTGACGGGATAAAACGGCGTGGGCTTGTGTTGGCCTACTTGATGCGGTTCAAACAGATCTGCAACCATCCGAGTCAGTTTCTTGGCGACGGCGCCTATGAGCCGGCTGACAGCGGTAAATTCGACCGGCTTATGACAATCTGTGAGGAGATTAAATCCCGGCAGGAAAAAGTTCTCGTCTTCACCCAGTTTCGCGAAATGACCGAGCCGATCGCTGCGTTTCTTAGTGACGTTTTCGGCCGGGAGGGCCTTGTTTTGCATGGAGGAACGGCGGTAAAGAAACGCAGGACATTAATTGACCGATTTCAGAAAGAAGATGGGCCGCCGTTTTTCGTACTTTCCCTCAAAGCGGGCGGCACAGGTCTTAACCTTACCGCCGCGTCGCACGTGGTCCATTTCGACCGCTGGTGGAATCCGGCGGTTGAAAACCAAGCAACCGACCGGGCGTTTCGTATCGGCCAACATCGGAACGTAGTCGTCCACAAGTTCATATGTCAAGGAACCGTCGAAGAGAAAATCGACGCTCTGATCGAAGAGAAAACAAACCTAGCAGACGATATCTTAAAGGCTGGCGCCGAATCATTGCTGACTGAGATGAGCGATGAGGAATTGCTCAATATCGTGGCCTTGGATGTTGACCGGACGAAAGTATAGGAGATCAAAGATGAGCTGGTATGGTTATAAACCGTATGTGCCTGTGGCTGTCCGCCGCGCGCGCGCTCTACAAAAGATGGAAAAACTCCGAAAGAAGGGATTGGATATCAAACCCGTAGAGATTGAGGGAAGAACGATCGCTCGAACGTTTTGGGGAAAGGCTTGGTGCGATCACCTCGAATCGTTCAGCGATTATGAAAACCGATTGCCTCGCGGCCGCACCTATGTCCGCAACGGATCTGTATGCCATCTTGATATCGCCAAGGGGGAGATCAACGCCATGGTCAGCGGTTCCGAGATCTATACGGTAAAAATCGCTATCAAGACGCTTCCCCAGAAAAAATGGAAAGGCGTAAAGTCGCGCTGCGCCGGACAAGTCGGTTCGCTTCTTGAACTGCTCCAGGGCAAGTTGTCCAAGAACGTGATGTCCGTTGTAACCGACCGTAAAAAGGGATTGTTTCCCCTGCCCGATGAGATCGGCCTGCGATGCAGCTGCCCCGATTGGGCCATTATGTGTAAGCATGTGGCGGCTGTGCTGTATGGGGTGGGAGCGCGGCTTGACGAAACGCCGGAGCTACTTTTCCTTCTTCGGGGAGTAGACCATGAAGAATTGATTGACACCGAGGCCGGTGTGGCCGCCACCACGGCGGGAACGAAAGGCAGGCGCATCGCGGATGACGCTCTAGGAGATGTATTCGGCATCGAAATATCCGAAGACGAGGCGCCCGTCAAACCAAAACTTCCGCGATCCAGGAAGAAAACGGCGGCCAAGTCAAAGAAAACCTCCAAAGCGACAGCAAAAAAGATCGTAAAACGCAAGGCGGAAGCAAGCAAAAATCCATCGCCGGATAAGAAGAAAACTCCAATACGGAAAACGAAAACGAAAGCGAAAGCGAAAGAAACACCGCGCCCTTCTCGAACTATCCAGCCCGTTACCAGCAAAGACGTCGCCCAGCTACGCAAAAAGTACGGTATGTCTCAAGGCGAGTTCGCAAGGCTTCTCGGTGTAAGCGCATCTACGATCAGTAAGTGGGAAAAGAAGCCCGGAACGCTTAATCTGCAGGCGCGCGTACTCACTACCTGGAACACAGTGAAAAGATTATCGAAGAAGAAAGCCTGGCAGAAATTGAATAGTACATGATGTAGGTGGATTCCAATCGAGAGATTTAACATCTTGTTCGATTGGTTCAATGTATGGGTGCTGGTTTTGTTACATACTCGTACAATGTTGTGTGTCGATTAGTTTTACGTCGTTAAAGTAATCAATGAAGGAATTCATTTCATTGGGAAAAGAAATGATGAGAGAAATTTATTAGTACCGATAGTAATACTATTAAGGAGTACGCATAATGAAAATACGATCTCTATGTTTGCTGTTTATCCTTATATCATCCCTGAATCCGTAAAGAAAAGAGTCGTGAATCGAAGTTAATGCGTTGAAAAATAAAGGTTTATATGCTATACTGTATCTCATACAATCAACACCCCACCGATGATCAAGAAACCATGATCTTTGAAATCAAGCAAGGGGATGAATCCCTGTCAAGTCACAGTGGATTAGCCTTAGTCGGCGCATTACTGCACAAAACA
>CAXXSM010000162.1:0-44329 GCA_963663405.2 bacterium
TTAAAGGACTTGGCGTTTCCTCCGGCGTGGCGATTGGGCACGCGCGTCTTTTCCATGTATCAATGGTTGATGTAGGAGAATCCATCCTTCTCGAACAAAATATCGAACCGGAAATCGATCGATTTAAAAACGCGGTCGCCCTGACGCGGGTTCAGATCGAAGAACTGGGGAAACGGGTCACCGAACGCGGAGAAAATAAAGCCTTGAGCGAGGTGCTGACCATGCACCTTCTTCTTTTAGAAGACCGGATGCTGATTGACCGCACGATCGAGCTCGTCCGGGAATCCCGCTTTGGCGCGGAATACTCGCTCTCCTGCGCTCTCAAAGAAGTGAAAAAACGGTACGCCGGTCTTCCCGATCTCTTTCGAGAACGTTTCAAAGATGTAGAGGATATCGGCCGCCGGATTATGAATAACCTCCGGGGAGCGCACACCCAATCCTTGGAGCATTTGGAAGAGGAATCGATTATCATCGCCCGCGATCTTTCCCCAACAGACACGGCGTCCATGCGGAAAGACAAGGTTCTCGGTTTCGCCATCGAAGCCGGCGGAAAAACATCCCATACCGCCATCCTCGCCCGCGCGCTTGAAATCCCGGCGATCGTCGGCGTTCACAACATCACAAAATTTGTCCAAGACGATGATCTGATTATTCTGGACGGCCAATCCGGACAAATTATTCTTGAGCCTTCTGAAGAAGATCTCGACGAATCCTATAAAAAGCAGGATCTCTACCAAGTCCGGCAATCGCGCCTCGTCGAAATGGGCAAACTCGAACCCGTCACGGTGGATGGCCATGTCATCGACCTTGCGGCAAACATCGAGTTCACGTCCGAAATCGAATCCATCAACAAATACGGCGCTCATGGCGTAGGTTTGTACCGGACCGAATTTCTGTTTCTCAATAATATTTCAATCCCCTCCGAAGAGGAACAATACTCGCATTACAAAGAAGTAGCGGAGAAACTCTATCCCGATCCCGTAATCATTCGCACACTCGACCTAGGTGGGGATAAATTTGCGCATCTGTTGGATACATCAGATGAGATGAATCCCTTTTTAGGCTGCCGCGCTATACGTTTCTGCTTAGAAAACCTTGAAATCTTTAAAATCCAACTCCGGGCGATTCTCCGCGCCAGTTCCTTAAGAAATATCCAAATCATGTATCCACTTCTGTCCGGATGCTCGGAATTGCGCGCCGCCAATGAACTCTTGCAATCCTTAAAAGACGAACTGCGGAACGATGGGGTGGCGTTTGATGAGAATATCCCCATCGGCGCCATGATTGAAGTGCCTTCGGCCGTGATCATGGCGCGGGAGATGGCTGAAGATCTCTCTTTCTTCAGCATTGGAACGAATGATCTGATTCAATATACTCTGGCCGTAGACCGGGGGAACGAAAAAATTGCTCATCTCTATCAACCACTGCATCCGGCGGTCTTGCGCATGATCGCGAATGTCGTCGATGTAGGACGGGAGTTCAGCATTCCAGTCGATGTGTGTGGAGAGATGGCCAGCGATCCGGTTTGCGCCCTCATGCTGATGGCGTTGGGAATCGAACGGTTTTCCATGGCGCCGCATGGAATCCCAACAATTAAAGAGATTGTCCGCTTAACCCAAATGGATCGGCTGCGGGAATTTGGAAAAGAACTGCTTAAAGTATCCACTGTGCAGGAATCCCAACTGTTAGTGAAGCAATACATCTCCTGTCTATTCTCCAACAATCTGGATCTCCTGGAAAACCTCAATGAATCAACCGCTCTTGCGTACAACTAAAGATGGAATCGTACTGGCAGTGCGAGCCGCTCCAAAAGCGTCCGCATCCCGCGTTTCGGGTGTGATGGATGGAGAACTTAAGGTCTCCCTCCACGCTCCACCCGCGGACGGACGGGCGAACCGAGAATTGATCGCCGTTCTCTCGAAAACCTTCTCAATTCCCAAAAGTCAGATCGAGATTCTCTCTGGAGAAACCTCTCGTAAAAAGACTATTCTCTTTCGTGATGGAAAGCTGAACGAGATTGAATCCAAGGTCAAAACGTTTAGTTAAAACACTGGAGAGTAGAGGAACGTAGAGAATATTGACTCTATCTTACATACTCCGCCCGTGGACCGATTTGACTTGTATCGATTGGTTCAAAACCGAGTTGGAGAGCGGGAGAATTGGGATCCAGTGTGAAATCCGCGTTTTTAGGATCAGCGAACAGGGGATCGGCGATGAGAGAATTTTGATCCATGCCTCGATTCTTCCATTCTTCAAACGTCCAATTCTTAAAGGTAAAATCACCGCCCCCCATTTTCCAATACACATTGAAGTCAAAGGCGTATTGGTCGTCTTTCCAATTGGAACCCAGTAAATTCCCTTCATCCCAAAGGACAATATTCCGTTCGAAGACGAACGAGCGGTGTTCCTCCATGCGGGTGCGCATGATTTGGTTTTCTTTCCCAAAGGCGAAGATGTTATTGCGGACGATATTCTCTTTCCCATAATGCTGGTGGAATCCGGCGCTCTTGGTTCGATAGACGATATTCTTTTCGATCAGGATATGCGAGCTGCCCTCATCGGGATAGATGCCCCAACCCCCATATCCATACGAGGAAATATCATGGAACACATTATTCCGGATCGTTGTTCCAGGCTGAACGCCAAGTGTGTAGATCCCCCCATGTCGCTGAGCATTCGGCGTCCGATATCGTGAACGAGGTTGTATTCGATAATGTTATGATGCGTGTTCGTATTCTCTTGATAGCCCCAGGTCCAGCCGATGGAGAGCCCGGAATAGTAGGTATCATGAATGTGATTGTGCGCGATCCGGTTCCCGCTGCTTTTTCCGATCCAGACTCCGATCGCGGCAGGATAAACAATGCCGATATCATGGATGTGATTATCAGAAATCAGATTGTGCTCGGTTCGTTCCTGCTGCGGTTGACGAGCGGTTATTTCCCCAATCTTTATGCCACCTGCGCCGAGATCAGTCATCTCGTTTCCTATAATTTGGTTGTGCTTGCATCCTTTCGCGAATTCTAGAGCATAGTTGCCTAGATGAATGAATCGGCATTGTTCAATCCGGCAGGCGGTCACGCCATCTCCCGAAACCGCGGCGGGGATATCCCAAGCGGCCTGCGTGTCGGCGTAGCCGGTCTCCGCGAGCGTCCAATCCGTATGGCTGAATGTGAGTCCACACAGTGAGATGTTATGAATGGTTTTTCCATTGGCGGGATCCCCCTTGAAGAGAACAAGTTGTTGAAGAACCGGCGCGGCCGCTTCCACGTGGTTCATGACTTCTCCTGGCAGGGGCCAATACGACAACGTCCCCGTGGTTCGATCCAAATACCATTCCCCCGGCGAATCCAAGAATTGCGGCGCGTTTTCCATGTAATACCGGGCGTTGTTCTCACGATTCGAGGGGCGGGGATCGCCGGAAAGCGTGATGATATGGTTCGTTTCATCGATGGACTTGATCTGCATTCGAAGTTCCGCCCAGGCCAACAGGGCGATCGCTTCCACTTCGCCTGAATTCACCCATTCTTTTTTGATCTCATTCTCTCGATACTTTAATTGGAACGGCTTGTCCTGCGAGCTGGGACCATCGATGAGGAAGAAGCCATCGTTCGGCGTCCGAGCTCGAACGCGGCGTTTTCCATCGACAAACAATTGACGGAAATACCATGCGCCTTCTTTCACACCAGGGACATGTGTGATCCAAAGATCCCCCGGTCCTTTTTTCCAGCCAAGGATCTCACGCCCACCGCTGAAGACAGGTTCATCACCGGGATAGGCCGCATAGGTGATTGGCGTGTGCGCTGATCCGGAATCCTCCGGCGTCAATACAAACGGCGCGGATAATGTGTACTTTCCTTTCCGGACATAGATCGTGACGGGCTGATTCAATTTCCCATCTTCTTTCAATGCCCGGATCGCATCCCGCGCGCGTTCCAGTGTGGCGAACGGACCGTCACTTTCGTCTCGCGCAGGATCAGGGAGTGTTCCCGTCCAAGCGTCATCACCATCCACCGAAACGTAAAAGACTATCTGATTTGTCGTATCCTCCTTCAGGCTCATTCCTTTACAGCCAACGAACACAGCCAATAAAGCCATTGCAATAACACAAACATGAAAACGGTTTAACATGGATTTTCCTCCTTGGATATATGAATTCCGTCATTTCTTTTTTTTTACAAAGAAACCAGTACATAGGCGATTCTCATAACTAACCCATTTCTTTTCCAACATCGATCATCCCAACAAGAATGGTCCCAAATGATTTGCCCAAATATAATATCAATTAAAACTCAAATTAGATATATCACAATTTGAAACCAAGTTCCAGTATGTAATCTCACAACTTCAAAAAAGAAATTGACTGGGGGCCGTTTCAATGCATCGCGCGTCGTCATGTTGTGGATTATTTACATGGGAACTGACGGGATAGGCGTTCATCTCTTCGGCGGGATAGGGATCGAACAGGTCTTGCAGTTCGGCGGGCTCATGGATGTTAGGATCAAGCCAGCGGCTATAGTGTTCAGGCGGAAGAATGACAGGCATGCGGTTATGAATGGGACTTACGATATCGTTGGATTCCGTGGTAAGAATCGTATATGATTCCACAGTGATCTCATCTGGTCCTATCCATCGTTCCCAAAGCCCTGCGAATGCAAATGGAGTCTTGTCACTTCGATGGAAGTAAAACGGCTGCTTTTCTTTTCCCATCCGTTTCCACTCATAAAATCCATCAGCAGGGATCAAGCACCGGCGTTTCCGCGCCGCTTTTCGGAACGCGGGATTTTCAAAAGCGGTTTCGGATTTCGCGTTAATCATCCGGGCGCTCTTCGACATATCTTTCGACCAGGACGGGACCAATCCCCATCGCAGAAAAGACAATTCACGTTCGTTCGTTTTCGGCTCCACACGCACAGCGGGCGCGTTCTGCGTGGGAGAGATGTTGAAGCGAGGTTGCAAGTCAGGCGTTCGATTCAAAAGAAGAATCTTCACAAGCAATTCAGCGGGAGAGACTAACGCGAACCGTCCGCACACAATAAACTCCATCCAACAGAAATCTAGCCATCCATTAACCAAGAAAACGTACTATGATGTTCTTACAGTTCAATATTAAAGGAGAATACTTAATGAAGAAATATTATATCCTATCAATGATTCTTTTCTTACCACTAACTCCACTTTCTGTAGTTACCTCCGAGTTGGAAACGGTAGCCGCTGGATTCCACGTTCACGCGCACGCGCATAATGATTATGAACATGAACGGCCACTGTTTGACGCGCTTGCGAATCAATTCTACAGCGTTGAAGCGGATATCTGGCTGGTGGATGGAGAAATACTCGTTTCCCACCACGCGGGGAATTACGAAGGCAGTTTGAAAGCACTCTATTTAGAACCTTTGCAAAAAAGAATTGACCAGAATAAAACCATTCATGGCAATAATGAACCTTTCTATCTCTGGCTGGATATCAAAGATGGCAGCGCGGAGTTAAGAACCGCTCTGCATGAGCTGTTGAAAAACTATTCCATGTTCACTATTTTTACAGACGAAGAAATCAAACCCGGCCCTGTGACGGTGATCTTAACCGGGGACGCGGAATCAAAGACCGCGTATGTCGAGCAATTCAAAGTCCGGCGCGTCTGCCGGGATAGCAATTACTACAAAGAAAACGATCCCAAAGCCGATCACCGCTGGCGGTGGTACGCGCTCAATTGGTCGAATTATATTGATTGGAATGGCCAAAGCGCGTTCAACGAAAAGGAACGGGAAAAACTGATCGCCATTGTAAACGGCATCCACGCGAAGGGAAAAAAAGTGCGATTCTACGCCACGCCCGAAACGGAAGCCTATTGGGATTTGGCGTTGAACGTTGGCGTGGATTTGATTAACACCGATCAACTGGAACGATTGAATCGGTTTCTTGCGGAGTATACCCCTTAGATATGATTTGAGTTTCATCCGAGCGCACATTTTTCCGCATTCTTCCATAAAAAGGAAATTATCGCAAACTATACGTACTTAACGGATCAACCTTTTTTTATCCCTGCTTCATACATCCAATCAAACCATCCCCACCCATTAATTCACCCAAACTCTCATTCAACAGATATAATGTTTACTATTGTTTAGCAGTATATGACGCAGATTATTATACGTACTTGTGTCATCACAATTCACTCAGTATTTCAGCATGAATTGAGGTTATGTATGATGACAAAGAAACCAGCGATTCTTATATTACTCGTACTACTCTTCGGATTTATTCTCATTTATCAATGCAATTCGAACCGGGATTCATCCTTCGCTCAACAAGGACATGTGACGATGCGTTCTTATGATATCAGTGGTAAATTCAACGCGCCTGAATTGGAAGGTGGATTGGGCTGGTTGAATATCGATAAACCAGTCCGGATCAAAGACCTTCGCGGCAAAATCGTTCTCCTCGATTTTTGGACCTATTGCTGCATCAACTGTATGCATATCATTCCCGATTTAAAGAAACTCGAAGCGAAATATCCAAACGAGTTAGTCGTGATCGGTGTGCATTCCGCGAAATTCAACAACGAAAAAGAGACGCAAAATATCCGATCTGCAATTTTGCGGTATGAAATCGAACACCCGGTCGTCAACGACGCGAATTTTTTGATCTGGAAACAATATGGCGCTCGTGGATGGCCGTATCAGGTTTTAATCGATCCAGACGGGAAAGTCGTGACAGCGATTTCTGGTGAAGGACAATATAAAACACTGGATGGAATGATCGCCGCCTTGATCGAAAAATTCGAAACGAAACTCGATCGCAAACCGTTCACCCTGGCGTTGGAGAAAGATAAGATCCCCCCCTCACAATTAGCGTATCCAGGCAAAATTTTAGCGGATAAAAAAGAAGACCGCCTCTTCATCTCCGATTCAAATCATAACCGGATTCTCATCACGGATAAGCGCGGCAACGTACTCGATATTGCGGGGAATGGAACAATCGGGCTGAAAGACGGTTCCTTCGAGGAAGCGGAATTCGACCATCCACAAGGCATGACGCTCGCGGACGATTTCCTTTACGTGGCCGATACAGAAAACCATGTCTTGCGGCGTCTTGATTTACAAAGAAAAACCGTCGAAACCGTGGCGGGAACAGGGGAACAATCCTACAACCGGCGGGGTGGTATTGCGCTGCAAACAGGATTAAATTCTCCCTGGGACCTGACGAAGATCGAGGGAAAACCGGAAATCTACATCGCGATGGCGGGCCCCCATCAGTTATGGGTCTATCACCCAGATAAGAAAACAGTGGATTTCTTCGCGGGAACGGGCCGGGAAGATATCATCGACGGCCCCCTCTCACAGTGCGCGCTCGCTCAGCCCAGCGGGATTTGTACCGATGGAACGCATTTGTATTTCGCAGACAGCGAAGTCAGCGCGCTGCGTATGGTGGATATGCGGGAAGGTAAAGTGAAGACCTTGATCGGGACAGGGCTTTTTGACTTCGGTGACCGGGATGGCGATTTCGACTCAGCGCTGCTTCAGCATCCGTTGGGCGTGGCCCATCATGAAGGGAAAATCTACGCCGCCGACACATACAACCACAAAATCAAAATCGCCGATCCTGCAACGCGGAAGATTGAAACATTTGCAGGAACGGGACAACCAGGTCTAGGAAGTTCCACCCAGCCTCAATTTTACGAGCCGGGAGGATTGAGCGTCGCTGGAGACAAACTCTACATCGCTGACACAAACAACAACGCGATCCGGATCATGGATCTCAATACAAAACAAGCCGCCACACTCCACCTCGACTTCTCTGAATGGAACCAGCGTACCAAACAAACGGTCTTTGAACCAATTGGAAATCCAGATGAAATCGCGCTGAAAGACCAAGCCTTTCCATCGCAAGGAACCGTTTCATTAGCGTTGGCTCTCCCTTCGAATCACCATCTCAACCCACTCGCGAAACCACTCGTTCAGTTTCGAGTGACTGGCGCAGAGAATGAACAATGGATCGGAGAACCGTTCCATCCAGAAGTGAATAATAATCAAATCGAGTTTCCCATTTCAACAGGAACCCTTTCCAAACCGCAAACATTAGAAGCGGCCGTCACTTTTTATTACTGCCGTGAGGATAATGAAGGGCAGTGTTTTGTTCAATCCATCCTCCTAAAAGGACCAATCCAATCCGGAAAAGGATTCGTCAAATTACAGTATGCGGTTCAATAAACCAAACCATTCCCATATCGTCAGTTTCCCCTTCGTGAAATAGTAATTCTCTTCCTTTCGTAGTATCTAATATGCTTCTTTCATTCATACCAGAGACAACTAAGTTATGGGGGATATCCATATGAAACAAATGATAATCTATTTACCTTGGCTGGCGGTGGGACTCTTCGCTATTGTTTGGCTTTTCTTCTTTTTCCACTGTCTTCGCTGTAAAAACATCTATCGGCCATTTAATCTCTCTTCTTGGATTGTCAAATTGTTTTGGATCACGTTTTTCTGCACGTTATCGCCAATTGCGCTGATAGCGTATCTGCCATTTGGACTGATCCTAAGGCATCGAGAAACGCCCCGGCCCGCAGTTCACGTTCTTTCTATATGCATTCTTGCTGGTCTCTTTTATCTTGCTTGGCCGTTCCTTCCTTCTCACCCAACGATGAATGAATCCATCTCGTGGGAGAAAGAAGGAGGCGAATGGGCCTTGACTCCTGAAACAGGGGGCAAATTAAATTCCGGCGGGAATGGATTTCATTACAAACATTCATGGCATATGGGTTTTATTAATTCGTCTACCAATATCTCAACAACTTCAGTATCAAGTTCAAGCCCATCCGATGTGTTTGAGATCAAACGAATCGCCCTTTTTCTAGAAACAGAGAATCCTTTATTACTGACGTGCATTGACCATCTGATTGAGGAATTAAGATCGCTTCCCTCAGTTGAACGAGTTGATTTAATTCCCTCGTCTTCCAATTTTCCATCGGGGGGAATTCTTCCCGATATCTATATCCGGATCGGCGTTGAAAACTATAGGGAGATCTATTTTCCTCCCCAATTAAAAATCGACGGGGAAATTACATTGACAATCTCTTCGTGTCTCTATCAGTCCACTCACAGTTACCATGAGACTTTTTCTCCTCCTGTTGTGGATTTTTGGACCGATGCAGACCTGACTCACAGAAGTCAGACAACCGCTGTAAGTTCAAGAGATAAAAAATACAAACTTCCCGCGGATGAGATCGAAAAAGAATTACTGAAACAAATTAAGAATACAGTCAGTGATCTAAAAACAAAGTATAAAACGCCACCATCTGAACTTGCGCTATTTACACTCGAATCAGCGGCGCCGCCGGCGATTGAGATTCCCTCTCTACAAGAGATAGATCCGATCGTCTATGGAACCCGGCCTCTCACCTTATGCGAATCTCACCGGATCATCAGCGCAACCAGTGACGTTAAAAAACCGATTAACCTGATTGGCAATGAATTAGAGACAGCCGGTTGGAAAAAGCAATCCGATGGATCGGAACAGAATCCATACGCGCGATACGAGAAAGACAATGAACGAATCGAAATCTATTCAGCGCGGCGCCCACATCGATCGGTATACAATTTCGACACGATTCAAGACGCGGAAAAAAAGATCGTCGTCACACACAATGTATGGATTCGGCCGGAAGAAGTCATCCACCGCTTGCAAGAACTCGAATTCAACGACTGCGATCTTCAATTCCTTTTATTAATGAAGAACTGGATTTATCGTGACGAGACTCTCAAAAAACGATACCGGCAAGCGTTAATCAATGCAGAGACAAAATCACCCACTGTCTTTCTCGAATTGGCGTATCAATTGAAATCGATGAAAGAAACAGAACGGCAGTGGATTGCGCTGAAATCGGCCGAAGCAATGGAAAACACAATTGGAAGCGAGCCATCCCAAGATACCGGAATTAAGCAAGAGTTAGAAAGATTCTATAAAGAACATCCCGATTTTAATCCTACAAAGAATGAAGATGAGATCTACAAATCCTTAGGCGCCATCCCTTTACCGGACAAAAAGAGAATTGAGCGGACAGAAATCGTTGGTCTTATGGATCCAATTGTCTACTACTGGCTCAAACCCGATGGATCAATCAATACAATCTCAGTCTACATGCTTCCCAATCCGTTGAAGGATAACATTTCCCCATACGCTCTACGGATACGGGAACGGGAAGGAGGAGGAAGCAGCGCATCCACTTATGGCGGACAGCGAGTACCGAACGTGGAAGATCAATTTCGTTGGGAAGGCAGTTTATCGTCCCATCCGCTCGATATTCAAGCGGAGAGTGAAACCGAATCCGATGGACAATTTCGTATCACGTTGACGATTCAAAACAACGCGCAATAATAGGATAATCTTCCCGCTTGTCATTTTGTTTTTAAGAATCGATTGCGGGAAAGGCCGGTGTATCCAGTAAATCCAATCCGTAAGTGAATACAATCAATGCGATCAGTTTTTAAAAAGCGGTTGTTAACCGCCCTGTTAGTCCTAGTCATTTTGGCTCTTATCGATTTCGGCGCGCGAATCATCGGGCCGGCGTCAACCAACGCCGATGGAATCTATTCCCCTAACGCCTATTCCGATATGTACTTGCCGGACACATACGGACACATGCGCCCTCATCTGGACACGGGAATGCCAAATTCTTCCTCTGAGAATCCCATCCCCATCAGAACAAACCAATTTGGCATGAGGATGCGTGAAGTTGAATTACAAAAAAAGCCGATGTAATCCGCATCGCTGTGATGGGAGATTCCACTGCCTTTGGTTGGATGGAACAGGAAGAAAACACGTTTCCCCGTGTCATGGAAACGCTGCTCAACCAATCCGGCAAGAAGCAATACGAAGTCCTCAACTTCGCCGCTCCCGGTTATACGTCATACCACGGCTTGAAACAGTACGAGCGGCTGGTTCATAATTTTAATCCAGATATTCTCATTCTCGCGTTCGGTCTTTATGATTTCAACGAATCCCGTGTAAGTGAACGGGAATATTACACCCTTCTTGATTCGTTCGGCTTGACTAAAGGCCTTACCGGATTCCCCAAACTTTGGCATGACTACAGCGCATTCGGCTGTTGGGTGATCTCGAAGAAACTCCAGCGCGGCCGGGATGAAATCAACCAACTCTTCCAAAACCGCGCCGCAAGAGGAGAATGGCGCGTGAAAGTTGACGAAGAATCGTTCAAAGCCAACCTCTCCGCGATCATCGAACATCAGCGCTCCAAAGGAGGGAACGTCATACTCGCGCATCTCAACCTCGTTCATTTTCAAACGCTCTCCGCGTTGAATGAGTTAAGAGATCAGTTTAAACTCCGCCTCTTAAATATCCGTCCTCTTTTCGACCAACTCGGAGGAATCGAAGAAAGAAAAAAATGCGTGGCGCTGGAATTGGAACCGAGTGGATTAAAGAACAGCCAAGATTCCAACTCCCGCCAGATCCGATTCCGCATATTTGTTCCACCGGAGACATCCGTCTCTACAACGATGTATATCACAGGCGCCCATGAACAACTTGGCGGCGGCGTTCCCAACAAAGTCAAACTTTACGATGATGGAACACACGGCGATGAACAGAAAAACGACCGTGTATGGTCGCTGTCGCTTACATTCAACGGCGTGGAGCCGGTTGATTTTGCTTTCACAAACAGCGGAGAACCAGGACAATGGCCGTCGAATCCATCGGACCGCGAAAACACTTTTAAAAACACCCTTCATTATGTACGAATTCCACTGCGTACCATTCCGGATGGAGATTGTTACAACAGCCTGCTCTACATTTACGGGCGTCCCCCCTACGCCCATCTCCTCGCCCCTCATTCCAATGCGCTTCCCAACGCCATAGGCCACACCGCCATCGCCAAACGGCTGAACCGGATGATCCAAGAAATAAGTAAGTGATTTTGCTTGCTTCAACGCGTTAAATCAGGGACAATGAAATTAGCGCCTTTTATGAGCGCGCGCAGAGCCGATCAAAATAAAGATAAAAGAACCATGTTGACCTTAGAAGAAGTTCAATGTTTGATTCAAGACCATGAATCCGATCGAGTTGAACTTACACAATCCATGAAGGACACAGATAAATTCGCTCAAGCGATCTGCGCGTTTGCGAATGATTTGCCTGATCATCGGCGCCCAGGATATTTGATTATCGGAATTGATAATCAAGGACAACCAACCGGTTTGGAAGTGACAGATCAGTTACTGCAAAATCTCGCCGCGATCCGGTCGGATGGAAATATCCAACCTTTACCCGTTATTAATGTTCAAAAATATTCCTTTCCTTCCGGCAAAGGAGACATCGCGGTTGTCGAAACGCTTCCATCCGATATGCCGCCGGTTCGTTATAAGGGCCGCGTCTACATTCGCGTTGGCCCAAGGAAGGCGATTGCGAGCGAACAAGAGGAGCGGATTTTAACGGAACGAAGAACGGCGTATGCAAAGACATTCGATTCCCGTCCATGTCTTGACAGCAAAATAGATGATCTAAGTGTCAATCTTTTTTTGAATGAATACTTGCCATTCGCCGTTTCCAAAGAAGTCATCGAAGAAAATAATCGAACAGTGGAAGAACAAATGGCTTCTCTTCGTTTCTATGATCCGCAGTACAACTGTCCGACCAATGCGGGAATGATACTTTTTGGTGAAGATCCCTTGCGATGGCTGCCCGGTGCGTATATTCAATTTGTCCGTTTTGATGGCGCAGGATTAGAAGCGGATGCAAAAAACGAACTTCGTTTTACTGGAGATTTGAGGACTGTCTTGCAACAAATAACACAATTCGTTCCTCTTCAAATTGAAGCGTATCCAAAACTGGAGAACGCTTTTCAGGAGAAAATGATACATGATTATCCCACCTTCGCAATACGCGAATTTCTAATGAACGCCGTTATGCATCGGTCATATGAAGGCTCGACGGCGCCGATTCGTTTTTACTGGTTTTCGGATCATATAGAAATACAAAATCCCGGCAGTCTTTATGGAGATGTCACTCCTGATAATTTCCCCCGGCAAAACTCATATCGAAATCCTGTCATTGCGGAAGCCATGAAAACACTGGGATACGTGAATAAATTTGGTGGAGGAGTCAGCCGAGCCCAAGCCGCTTTACAAAAAAATGGAAATCCTGTTGCCAAATTTGAATTCGGGGATACCTTTTTTCTCGTGAAGATGGAGCGAAATCAATGAAAACAATTGCGTTTTTTAATAATAAAGGGGGGGTGGGAAAAACAACTTTGGTATATCACCTATCTTGGATGTATGCCAACATGGGGCACAATGTTGTCGCGGCGGATTTGGATCCCCAATCCAATCTCACCTCTATGTTCTTAAACGAAGAGAGATTGGAAGAATTATGGCCCGATGGAGAACATTGCAATACGATTTTGGGAGCAATCGATCCTATATTAAAAGGAACGGGAGACGTTAAAAATCCTTACATTGAAAAGATTTCAAAAGAACAGAGTTTTTTTTCTGGAGATTTAAGTCTTGTCGTGGGGGATCTGGGTTTATCCAAATTTGAAGATGATTTAAGCGATCACTGGCCAAAATGTATGGATAGGAAAGAAAACGCCTTCCGAATTATCTCCGCATTTTATCGCTTACTTAAAATGGCCGCGGAAAAAACGAGTTCTGAATTAGTATTAATTGATGTAGGACCGAATCTAGGCGCTATCAACCGCGCGGCGCTCATTGCAGCTGATTTTATCGTTATTCCATTAGCACCTGATCTTTTTTCCCTTCAAGGACTGCGTAACCTGGGCCCTACCCTACGCAGGTGGAGAGAGGAATGGAAAGAGCGTCTGCAAAAAAAACCTATGCCAGATTTACCGTTACCAGAAGGATTAATGGAACCAGCCGGGTATATTATTCTACAGCATGCTACTCGTATAGATCGTCCCGTACAAGCATATGCGAAATGGATCGTCCGAATCCCCGGCGAATATCGATTGTCTGTTTTGAATGAAAATGAAAAGAATATCCCAACCTATGAGAATGATCATCACTGCCTCTCTTTATTGAAGCATTATAGAAGTTTAATGCCGATGGCGATGGAGGCGAGAAAACCCATTTTCTTCTTAAAACCTGCGGATGGCGTGATCGGCGCTCATGTAAAAGCAGTACGATCTTGTCATGACGAATTTGAAACGCTCGCGGGAAAAATACTCGATCACTGCGGCATAAATCAACTCACATCGGAGCATCACTATGGGTAGTTTTTTTGGACGTGTTTTTCGTATCTCGACATGGGGAGAATCGCATGGGGGGGCTGTGGGGGCTGTGTTGGATGGGTGTCCACCGCGGATTGAGATTTCAGAAGAGGAGATTCAGAAAGATCTCGACCGGCGCCGGCCTGGGCAGAGCATCATCACCACTCAACGCAAGGAAACCGACACGGTTAACATCCTCTCCGGCGTTTTTGAAGGCCTTACACTAGGATCCCCTATCTCGATGATGGTGAAGAACCAAGACGCGAAACCTCAGGATTATTCGGAAATCCAAAACGCGTATCGTCCATCCCACGCGGATTATACCTACGACGCGAAATATGGGATCAAGGATTACAGGGGCGGAGGACGCGCCAGCGCCCGCGAGACAATTGGACGCGTCGCCGCCGGAGCGATCGCCAAGAAAATGCTGCGCGTTCGGTGCGGTGTGGAAATCCTCGCCTATGTACGCCAAGTACACACGATTAAAGCTAATATCAATCCCCAAGATGTGCAATACGATCAGGTCGAAGAGACAATCGTCCGTTGTCCCGATTTAGAAACCGCCGAAAAGATGATCGAACATATCAACGATATGCGCAAACAGGGAAATTCCGTAGGCGGTATCGTTGAATGTGTCATCCGCAATTCACCGGTTGGATTGGGGGCGCCGGTATTTGACCGGTTAGAAGCCGATCTGGCCAAAGCGATGCTCTCGCTTCCCGCGACGAAAGGTTTCGAAATTGGTTCGGGATTTTCCGCGATCGAAAAGACGGGCGTCGAACACAACGACACGTTCTATTTTTCGGGAGGCCGGTTCCGGACTCGCACCAATCGTTCCGGCGGCGTCCAAGGCGGGATCACCAATGGGGAAGATATCATCTTCCGCGTCGCGTTTAAACCGACGGCGACAATCCTAAAACCACAAAAAACCGTGAATCCTGATGGTGAAGAGACAATCTTGAAACCCCGTGGGCGCCATGATCCCTGTGTGCTGCCCCGCGCCGTTCCGATCGTCGAAGCGATGGCGGCGCTTGTGATGGCCGATCATTACCTTCTGCAGAAGATGAACGAATAACCATTCACCGAATGAGAAAAGAGGACCTTGACGGCCCTCTTTTCCTTCCCCCTTCTCGTATATTGTATATTTTATTTTTCCACTGCGATGATCACCGGCGCGTACGAACTGGAAATCCGGATTTTCCCCCGGCCTTCCCCCATCGCGCCGCGGACGGATTCCGCCATCATAGCTTTCTTCTTTTGGAAATCATCCGGCGCTTCGATTTTTCCGAAGGAAGAAGAGGCTTCCACCAAACCGGTAAAATCAGCGGGAATCGTCAGATTGACTTTGCCGAATGAAAAGTTCCCATTTACGTTCGCTTCGGGAGCCAAGCCTTTAATCTCCGATTTCCCATAACCGGCTTTCACGTCCATATCCCCGCTCCAACCATCAACCATGAGCGAACCAAACTCGGATTTCAAGAGACCGCTTCCCGTGTGATTGATTACACGCGCGGCGCCATATTCTGTTTTAAGCCGAATCGTGTCATTCGAGCCGATTACTGTCGTGGAGCCAAACGTATTTTTACAATCGACAGGGCTCTTCATCTCATTGATGACAACATCCCCAAATGTATTAACGATCCGGATCGGCGCGCCCGCTGGAGCGATTACTTTGATGTCGCATTGCTGCATCGTCTTTTCTTGTTTTTCCTTTTTCTCTTCCTTTCTCTTTTTTCTTTCTTTTTCCTTTTTCTCATCTTTTATAATTTTTTCAATAACTTTTACCGCATTATCCTCTTTCTCGATCGACACCTCGAATTCATCAAGTAACTCCTGAGCGCGCTCTATTGTATCGGCGCCGGCTTTCATTACGACTTTCACATCCACCTTCGCTTCTCCGGTCGCTCGCAGAACCTGAATCGAGCCAAATTCCGCTTCAATATCCAATTCGAGATCCTCACCGGCGCTGAACGTCTTTTGAATTGTTTCCGATGCGATTTCCCCATCGAAATCCTCATAGCGGCCTTTGCCATCGAAATTCATATCGGGAACATGAAACTCAATCTTGGGAATGGGGGGAATGTTTGGGAGCGAAGGAATGTCGGGGATCGGTGGAATTTGAATATCGATCTGGGAACTTAAGTTTTTCAGGTGTTCGAGATGATCCAAATTCTCCAAGTGCTGCAGGTTTTTCAGCGCTTTTTGGACATTTTTCAATACCTTATGATCCATATTCTTAAACTGCTTATGGAAATGCTGTTGGAGCTCTTGGGACATCTTTTCCATTTCTTTGGAAAATTTCTCCATCTCGCGGCTGTACTGCTCCATCTCTTTGTTAAGAGACTTGTGAAAATCTTCTAAATCAACTGTGTTCTCATCCTCCGCAATAGACGCATATGGGAACACGCCCAGGCAAAGAATAACGGATAGGATAACTAATAATGGAAATTGCAACGTTTGAATTTGACGAATCATGGTTTTTTCCTTTCAATAATTGTTCTATGTTTCATCGAGCGGGCCGTGTACCCGGGATAGGGCCGCTTTCTTGAATCCAGCATCATAAAGTCAATAATTCCATATCCTCTTCAGGGATATCTGGATTGTTCTCTAAATATTCGCAGAGAGATTGAAGAACCAAAATGTTTTGGTAGATCGCTTGCGTCAGTCCTCGCTTGACCACGAGATCCATCTCATCGCTTTTATAGCATGTGGCGATGACATTGGATGTATATTTCAGTTTGGCCAGTGGATACAGCCAGGGATTGTCCGCCGTCATGGATTCTTCTTGATACACATCCAACAGACGTTCTTCCAATTGCGCGATTAACGCGTTCTGCTCGTTTAAAAGAATGGGAAAGAGATCCACCGGCGCCGGCGTGTGATGGAAATAATTTCCGGCCCACAAACCACAGGTAAAGACAACCACGAGCAATCCCGCTCCGGCCATTCCAAAATTCCATAATGGAAATCGGACTCCACGCCGGGCGGTCACGGCCAGACACCGCGCCGCAAGAAACGCCGACGGCTTTAGCGCCGGAAGCTGGCTGAGTGTCCGTAAATGATTGATAATGCTATTGACTTCATTCCGGCAGTCTTCACACGACTGGAGATGCCGCTCAATCTCATCAGCCTCCTGCCCGGAAAGCCCGCCGGATCGTCCCAGCCGTGATTCCGCGAAGAGAAATAGTTTTTCTTTGTATGTCTGACACGTTGCATTCACGATCTATCTCTCCAAAACGCCTTCAATTCTTGATAATTTCTTCCGCAATTCCCGCTCCGCCCGGAAGAGAAGAGATTTGACGGTTCCCTCCGGTTTCTTGGTTATTCTCGCGATATCTTTATAAGACAAATTCTCAAAAAACCGCAGGATTAACACCGCTCGATTATCCGGTTTTAATTCCGAAACCGCTTGGTTTACGATCCGTTCAATCTGCGTCCCGTTCATAGTCCCACGGGGGGATTCCGCGTCTGAAGGAATCACACTTTCATGCTCAGTGGAAATGGGCAGAAGACACCGCCGGACCATGCGCCACCGGATCATGGAAATCGCTTTTCGATGAGCGATAGTAAATAGATAGGGAGTGACATCAGCGCCCTCTCTCAATTTCTCTTGATTTCGATGCAGCGCATAGAAAGTCTCCTGCGTCAAATCCTCCGCATCCTCCCGGCTGCCCAGCATCCGGTATAGAAAACGGAACACTGGCTCAGAAAAGCGGGAAACAATTGCGGAAAAAGCGTGTTCGTTATCCGGCGGAGCCGGTGAATCCGCCGTTCTTTCCAACTCAGATTCACCCCGCGATTCTCGATTGTCCACCCAGTTCAAAACGTTCATGCGTTCCTTTTTGTTTTGCAGTCTCAATCAGTAATTCGTTTAGCCACAGAAAAAGTTTCATTTTTTTTGATACTAAAACCGAAAAATTATCTCACAAATTACTAACAATTTTTCTCCATAATTCCCTAGCAAAATCGGATTTATTGTTGATAATAGCAATCAATTTACAAAGACTACAATAAAAATAGAGGTAAGTGACATGAAAAAAGTATGGTGTTTCTGTTTGTTGTGCGGAGTCTTCACGTTATCAGCGGCTGTCATTTCAGCGGCGGAGAAAAATGAAGAACCAGGATTATTTTTAGTGTGGAAAGATAAAGTCAAAGCGCCCATGATGCAAGACTATATCCAATATGGGCTCAAGTTCAAAGAAATCTACGAAAAAACCAATTTCCCCTGGTCCGTGTTTTGTTATCAATACTTAACGGACGTCTACAATGTGATCCCTCTACAAAGCTTTGCGGAAATAGATACAGCTGGAGCCACGTTCGATAAGATAAAGAAGCAAATCGGGGAAGAATGGGAACAATTAAATAGCGATGCAGGAAATACGATCGAATCGGCGGAGGCTTGGTTTGTCGCATACCGGGAAGATTTATCTTACATCCCTGAAGTTCCTAATTACGATCCAGATCAAGAAGAACCTCTTTTCTTAACCCGGGTGGAATATTTCACCTTGCCGGGGAAAGACAATGAATTTGAAGAGTGTATGAAGGAATTCGTAGAACTTTGCAAAGAGAAAAAAGCGAAAGTCGGCTATCGGGCAATGCAAACGGTTTTCAGCAACGATCTTCCCTCCTATGTAATTATCGCAACCTATAACAACATCGAAGATTTCGGAAAACAAGCGAAAGAGCAAAACGAACTCCTCGGTGATGAAGCGAAAGCGATCTACGCCAAAGGTGGACAGTTTGTGCGAAAGATGGATCAAAAAATCGGCATTCGCAATCTCAAAATGCTGAACTACAACGCGTCAGAAGAATCCAAAGCGGAAGAAATCGGCCGAATTCCAACTTCTGAATCCGAAATCGAAGGGATTTGGGAAATGAAGTCCGCGAAACGGCTTGCTGATGATTTCTTAACAAATTATCGAATCTTGAAAATTCACCATGATGGAAAATACTTAGTCGTAGTAATCAACAAGGAATCAAACATGGCTGAATATATTCATGGTGGATCCTACACATTTGATGAAGGTAAAATCAACAGCCAATATCAGATTTCATTAGATGAAAATGCTGAAGGAATTGGAAACAAAGGCGCCTACACCTTTCGCATTAAAGATGGAAAACTGTATCAATCCGGCGCATTAGAGGACACTGACATCAATGAAGTATGGGCGCCAGTCAAATCTAAAACAGCGGACAAATGCGATGATTCCATCTCCGGCGTTTGGGAACTGAAAGAAGCCGAATACAACAATACCGATCAATCCGAAATGCTGAGCGAGTGGCAAATCATAAAAATCTTACAAAACGGCATGGTGATCGTTCTCATGCTAAACCGTAATTCACACAATATCTATACACTCCATGGCGGTTCGTATACATTCGATGGGGAGAAACACGTAGAGAATATTGAATTTGCCAGCGAGAATTCCAAAAACGTGTTGAACCAATCTTTCACATTCAAAATCTCGGTCAAAGAAAACGGTTTCTTCCAGGAAGGGAAAGTATTGGACACCGATCTCAAAGAAAAATGGGAACGGGCTAAATTTGAAGAATAAAAATCGTATTATTCCGAAAATAATTCACGCCTAGGATTTCAATCGTTTTCTCAAACTCGTCTGCCGACTTGCTGTTTTCCCCGAACTCTGCCAGTAACGGGACCACCAGTAATTCCGTTCATTCTCCAGAGGCTGGGAAGCGATGGGATTGACTCGCCCCCAGAGGATCTCAATCGCCATGCGGCACATCATCTCCTGCGGCTCGACACGCACGATTCTCCCCCGCATCAGTTTCTTCTCACTTTGCACTTGTTGATACGACAAATTGGCCTTGTGGGAAAGATAGCAGAGCACCTCCTGCCCAACCTCCAATTTTTCCAGCGAACGGATCAGCAAACCGCTATGACTCATGTTAACCGTCGCGGTTTCAAAGAAATTTTGGTTTTTAATCACAATCAGGTAACAGGACAGTTTGAAGTCAATCCGTTTCGCCCGCTTCGACCTTCCGCGAGGCGTTGGCTTCGGTGGAAGCGGGGGATTTCTCTTCCCCACGGATTTTTTTGATTGCGCCGGTTGGCGTTTTTTCCAAAACATATTTTCCTTCCAATCGGCGAAAGGCCAATCGTTTCCCTCTTTTGAATGATAACGGATGGCTATACTATAACGCATTCTGACGCTTTGCTGAAACAGTTTCATCAAGCGCGTTGCATAGAATCCGGGGCTATTCCTCTCTTGGAATCAAGCAAACTCCTATTTTTGATTCATTATTAGGAATGATGATGAATTCCGGATTCGTTATATCGGAAAACCGACTCTAATCGTGAGGATAAAAGAATCATAATGGCCGGCACAAAAAAAGCGGAACCGACACTCAATGATATTGTAGCGTTATGTAAACGCAGAGGATTCATCTTCCCCTCCAGTGAGATTTACGGCGGATTCGCCGCATCGTGGGACTACGGTCCCTTGGGCGTGGAACTGAAACAGAACGTCAAGAACCTATGGTGGCAGGACGTAGTGACCGAACATGAAAACGTCGTCGGCATGGACGGCGCCATCACCACTCATCCCCGTGTTTGGGAGGCGTCAGGACATGTGGAAGGTTTTCACGATCCCATGGTAGACTGTAAAACCTGCGGACACCGATTTCGGGCGGACAAACTCGACGAAGAACGCTGCCCAAATAAACCCAGCAAATCCCCGAAAGAATGTGGTGGTGAATTGACGGAAGTCCGCAACTTCAATCTCATGTTCAAACTGCATTGGGGCCCGGTCGAAGACTCGGCGAACATCACCTACCTGCGTCCGGAAACCTGCCAAACCATCTTTCCCAATTTTAAAAATATTATAACCACAACACGGCAGCGTGTTCCATTTGGCATCGCGCAAATTGGGAAATCGTTCCGCAACGAGATCACAACGAAATCGTTCATTTTCCGTCAACGGGAATTCGAACAGATGGAACTGGAATTTTTCGTCCATCCAGATGAATCGGATAAATGGTTTCAATTCTGGCTGGAACGACGGAAAAATTGGTACACCGCGCTGGGTGTAAAAGAAGAAAATCTGCGCCTGCGGCAACACGATGCGGACGAGTTGGCTCATTACGCCAAAGATTGTTATGACGTGGAATACAAGTTCCCAATGGGATGGAGCGAACTGGAAGGCATCGCCAACCGCACCGATTATGACCTGAAACGCCACATGGAATTTTCCAAAAAAGACCTCTCATACCGCGATGATGGAACCGGCGAGAAATACGTCCCTTGGGTCATAGAATCCTCGGCGGGTGTGGATCGAACCATCCTCGTTCTACTCAGCGACGCGTACGACATCGATGAAGCCCCGAACGACAAAGGCGAAATGGAAGAACGCCTTGTGCTGCGCTTTTCCCCCAAAGTCGCGCCCAACACGATCGCGATCTTCCCTCTATTCAAAAAACCGGGGTTGCAGGAACTCGCCCGGAAAATCGAAGCGGACCTGCGCGGCCCATACCGGGTAATGTACGATGAAACCGGAAACATCGGCAAACGCTACCGCCGTCAGGACGAAATCGGTACACCGCTTTGCATTACAATCGATTACGACAGCCTGGAAGACAACGCCGTAACTATCCGCAACCGTGATTCAATGAATCAAGTCCGTGTCAGCGTCGATCAAATCCACCAGGCGGTCGCCGATCAACTCAAAGAGATGCAGTGAACTAGGCTGAAGGTTTTAGACTGAAGACTGAAGGTGATTTAATAACTTTTTCCATTATTGAATCCCGTTGCTGTGATTGACGCTTTCCTTTTTCCACTCTTCTTCCCTCTCGAATTGATCCCTGACCCTTGAGCCATTGCGTTGTTACTCGCACAATCCATATTCGTAGTCCTTATTCATAGACAGAATCAATAGGAGGCTTGAACCCATGAAGCGTCTTTGTTCAGCGTTTATCCTTCTAGCCGCTCTAGTGACATGTGTGTGTGAGGCGGAAGAAATAACGAAATCAAATAAACAACGCCGTGATTTGGAGGAAATGCTTACGTTATTTCCAAAAAGTGAGCCTTGGGAACAATGGCTGGAAGAAACCGGTGAATTGCCGCCGGATTTCGACGCGCTTCCAAGCCGCCCGTTTCTTCCAGACTGTCTCCAGTTTGAGAACGGTGAAGCCGTTCGATCCGCGTCGGATTGGCCGAAACGCCGGGCGGAATTGATGAAACTGCTCCACTACTATGTGATTGGCTCCGTTCCACCGGCGCCGGATAACATGTTGGATCTCTCGTTTAAAAACACCAGAGCGGAGAAACTCACCTGCCACAAGATTGAAATCGCTTTCGGCCCACAGCGGAAAGCAAGACTCCATTTAGAATTGATTATGCCCAATGGAGAAGGCCCGTTCCCGGTTTTTATCACGCAGGACAACCACCGCCGCTGGGCGTTGATCGCCGCAAGCCGGGGGTATATCGGCTGCGTCTATGCAGGGGCGGATTCCAACGACGACACCGGTGATTTCATACCCATCTGGCCAGATTATGATTGGACCAAACTGGCCCGGCGCGCTTGGGCGGCCAGCCGTTGCATCGATTATCTCTATACCTATCCAGAGGTCGATCGCTCCAAAATCGCCATCACGGGTCATTCCCGCAATGGAAAACTCTCTCTGATCGCCGGCGCTATTGACGAACGGATCACCGCCGTCATTTCAAGCAGTTCCGGCGCAGGGGGCGCTTGCTCGTATCGCTTATTTTCCGAAACCCAGTTTGGTGAGGGGATTGAGCTCATCACGCGCGATTTCCCGGATTGGCTGCATCCACGCCTCCGATTTTTTGCGGGAAGGGAGAATAAACTGCCCATTGACCAGCATCAAATGATCGCTTGTATCGCGCCACGCCCTTGCTTGATTAGTACCGCTTTGAACGATCAAGACGAAAATCCCTGGTCTATTGAACAAACATATTATGCGGCTAAAAAAGTCTATTCATTCCTAGGCGCGGCGAATAACCTGCAACTTCTCTACCGTCCCGGCGGCCATTCCACCCGTGCGGAGGATATCGAGCGCTATCTCGATTGGCTTGACGTTCAATTTGGACGCGGGACATTCGATATTGGGGATGAACCGATTTATCCCACATACGACGATTGGCTGGAAGCAAGCGGAGAGACCATCGATCCAAAAGGCTTTCCAGCCCGTGTGTATAATGATTTATTACTCTATAAAAAAAACAAACCAATCGCTTCCATTGATGAATGGCGTGACAAACGCCAATGGCTGATCCGCCGCGTACAATGGGGATTGGGTGAGGCGCCTCCTCTCGCCCAAGACGATGGAGGAACCTATGGTTCCGAACCGGAATATGCGTCAGTCATGCTTTGGCGGTTCAAAAAGCAACGCGGTATTGAAAAACGGAAACTCAACTTTGGAAACTATGTTTCAGGTAATCTATTTTTCCCAGAGGGAGCCGATCAGGATGATAAAAAAATCCCTGGTATAATCTGGCTCCATCCTCTTTCTTGTCCATCAGGCTATCACGCAGGTTATTTCCGCGGCCAACAATTCCACCACACTTTGGCGAAGGAAGGTTTCGCTGTCTTCACGTTCGATCAGATTGGGCACGGATTGCGCGTGGAAGAAGCGTCTTCATTCTACCAACGCTATCCGCAATGGTCTTTGCTGGGGAAAACCGTGGAAGATATCAAAGCGGCCAGGCAGGTTTTCGAGCAATTTGAGTTTGTCGACATGAAGCGGATTTACCTGGTGGGATACGACACCGGCACCGTCGCCGCGCTGCACGCCGCCGCCTTGGATCATCATTTCGCGGGCGTTGTGTCCATCGCGGGATTCACCCCAATGCGCCGTAATACAGCCGACAAAGGAACTGGAGGAATCGCTCGATTGTCAAAATGGTTCCCCTTCCAACCTCGTCTCGCCGCTTTCATTGGATACGAAAACCGAATCCCCTACGACTATCATGATGTGTTGGCGTTAATCGCGACGCGCCCTGTATTGGTAGTCGCCCCAAAAATTGACTATTTGAGTTCGTTAGAGGATATCGAATATTGTGTAGAACAAGCGAAGAAGGTATACGAAAGATTTGAGGCGGCAAACAACCTGCAACTCTATATCGCGGATGATTATAACCATCTCTCTCCTACAATGCAAAAAGAGATCATTCAACGATTCAAACAAATGATTGAAACGCAACCTTAGTATTATTAATTTCGTAGACAAGTTCCCGCTCCATTCCCATTACTATTAACCACCATTTGAATTAATATATAAATATATCTACAAGTGAAATTTTTATATCCATAGGAGTCTCTTAATGACACGTTTTACCAAGAGTTTTACGTTAATTGAGCTGTTAATTGTTGTGGCTATTATTGGGATTCTCGCTGCGATCGCTGTACCGAATTTCATGAACGCTCAAATTCGAGCGAAAGTAGCGCGAGTGGAATCCGATCAGCGGGCATATGCGACGGCGATGGAAATGTATCAGCTCGATCATGGAGGAAAATATCCTCTTGGAGATATGATCTGGTGGCTTACGTCTCCCATGTCCTACATCGCCAGTTTAAATCCAGACCCATTCGCGCCCGCCGAGGAAGGCCGATTTAACTTTATTCACGCTTATGATCCATTTTATTTCATCACAACCCAACCGGATCCGGGTGAAATCAATTGGAGTCTCGTCGCTGATTTTAATATTTGGACCGGCTATCCAAACCACTGGACCGGTGGATCCGACGACGAAACAATGGCGGGTGTCGTCCGTTATCAGATCCGCAGCATCGGTCCGAATCGCTACAATGAATATGGCATGCGCTGGGACGCCACCAACGGTCTGCACAGCAACGGGGATATCAACCGGTTTGGCCCCGGTATGCTCGATCGCCCCTATGGTGGACACCCAGGCGCTTAATTATAACTTGAATTCTATCCCCCACTGGTCATTTTTTAGTGTGTTTGTTATAATCCGTAATCAAAACCCCGGCTCGTTCGGGGTTTTCTTATATATGAAAATGAGTCTCCAAAACTATCTCACTCGCAAATTCTATCGCGACTCATTTTCATTTGCAGTTGTGATCTCGATCATGATTATTTAAAACTACGAGGTTTAGCCATGTCCGAAACTAAGTTAAGCACACGGGACGAACGAATCCAACAGATTCGTCAACTTCGCGAAGAGGGCGTTAATCCCTTCCCTGAACGCTTCGAACGAACCCATACGATCAAAGACGCGCAATCAATGCCGGAAGGTGATGAGACCATCCGGACGGCGGGCCGCGTGATTGCGATCCGAAAAATGGGCAAACTCAGTTTTGCCCACATCCAAGACGCTTTCGCGAAAATCCAAGTCAGCTTCACTCAGAATGATCTGGGAAAAGAGGGTTACACTTTCTTTAAAAAGATGGTCAATATCGGGGATTTCATCGGAGTGGAGGGAACTCTTTTTTTAACAAAGACTAAAGAAAAAACGATCAATTCCCACTCTGTGCAAATTCTATCAAAAGCCCTGCGCACCCTTCCCGAAAAATGGCATGGCTTAACGGACCAGGAAAGCTGCTATCGCCAGCGGTATCTCGATTTGATTGTAAACGAAGATTCCCGCAAACGCTTCCAGATCCGTCGAAACGTGATCCGCGAAATGCGGCGTTTCCTCGAAGATAACCAATTCATCGAAGTCGAGACCCCTATACTGCAGACGCAGCCATCGGGGGCGCTGGCGCGTCCTTTTATCACGCGTCACAATACCCTGGATATCGATCTCTATCTTCGCATCGCGCCGGAAACCTATCTCAAACGGTTGATCGTTGGCGGGTACGACCGCGTATTCGAGTTTGCGCAGTGTTTCCGTAATGAAGGCATCTCCACCGCCCATCTGCAGGAATTTCTTATGCTGGAATACTATGCGGCGTATTGGAACTACATCGATAATATGAATTTCACGGAGCGATTCTTCAAAACGCTGCTCACAAATGTTCTCGGTAAATCAACTTTTGAATACCAAGACAAAACGATCGATTTTTCAGGCGAATGGCCAAGGAAATCCCTGCAAGAACTCATCTTGGAAGAGACCGGCATCGATATCGGCGTGGCAAACACCAAAGAAGCCCTCATGGCGAGTATAAACGAGAAGGGAATTGTTTTGGATGACGTCAATCTCCAAACATTGGGATGGGGCGCTCTGATCGACGCGTTGTATAAGAAAACCTGCCGCCCCAAAATTGTTTCACCTTTCTTTTTAACCTCACATCCAAAAGAACTTTCTCCTCTGGCGCGAGCGAATGACGAGAATCCAGAGATCACAGACCGCTTTCAGTTGGTGGTCGCAGGAATGGAAATTTGCAACGCGTATTCCGAATTGGTTGATCCAATCGAACAACGAAACCGCTTGGAAGCGCAGCAGCAATTACGAGACGCAGGCGATGATGAAGCCATGCTGACGGATGAGGATTACGTGCGGTGCATGGAATATGGAATGCCGCCCATTTCCGGCTGGGGATGCGGGATCGACCGCTTCACCGCGTTGATTACAGACGAAGAAAATATCAAAAATACAGTCTTCTTCCCGCTAATGCGGCCAGCCACTGAGTGATTCCTACTCCTGACCGTACTCTACACAACTCTTTTATCTTCAAAGATTGGATATCGATCTTGCGCTGTTCATGATTCTAACGATAATAAGAATCATTCATGAAACTCATTCAATCTATCTATACCCAAATCAATCTACGTTCCGCCATAAAAAGTCCACTATTTTGGTTATTTGTTTGTGGAGGGCTTCTGCGCATCTATTATTGTTTTCAGTTACCGGTTTACACAACCGATCTTCTCAGGAATCTTGGATATGGAAAAGCGTTTTACACATGGGGCTATAGGATCTATGATTTAGTCCCTTTCGATTTTTCTCCTGCGCCAAGTCAGTTTCTTTGGCCGAATCGAAAATATCCATATCCAGCCGTTACCATTTTATTTTACGCCGCGGTCGCAGGAGTTTGGAGTTCGGTTTTTTTTGGGAAACTGGCGTTAACTTTGGTTGACACGGTCAGCGCGAGATACATTTATAAACTGACAAACAGCCGCTTGATTTCTTTATTGTACTGGATCAATCCAATGAGCCTTTGGTATTCTTCCAGAGAAGGGCAGTTTGAAGGATTGATTGTCTTATGGATTGTTCTCGCCATGTGGGCGCTTCGAAACAAGAAAGCCTATGCGTACGCGTTATTAGGCCTTGCCATTCAGACAAAACTGTTCCCCGTTTTTTTAGGCCCCTATTTTTTATCCAAAATGTCTTGGCGAAATCCTAAAAAGCTGGCATGGGAATGGGGATTCGGAATCATAAGTTTCACGCCCAGCCTGATTGCGGTGGTTACAAGTGGATACTTGACTCAATTTATTGGGACTGGATACCTTCCCAATTACAATCCACTATCATGGAATTTAGGCGATCCATCGTTGTACCAATCCTATCCGTTTTGGCTGATCCTCGCGCATTGGATCGCTGGTTTTGTCTTTGTGCTAGGATGTGCGTATGGAGCGATCCGGACAAAAGAGTATCTTGGATTCTTCGCCCCATTCGTATTCGTGTGGTTTGTAAAAATGAATATTATTGGTCAATTTTGGTACCTAATGCAGACCCCCGCCTATTGTTTGACTGTATCAAATAATAGATATCGAATTTTATTGTTCTGTCTATCCCCACTGTCTGCCATGCACCGTCAACAAAACGCATCACCGTGGCCCTGTTGGAATTGTCGTAATCTCGGAAGACCACATAGGGAACATTGCTACTGTCCAACGCGATACTTGGAGTAGATGCCTGTCCAGTGGAGAAGCCAGCTATCCCAACGGTCTGCCAAGTGCTACTTACATCATCAAAACGCATCACTGTGGCCTTATCGGAATTACTTTTATCCTGATAAACCACATAGGGCCTATCGCTACTATCCAGGACAATGTGGGTATCCAGTGCCGCACCATCGGAAAAGCACCCAGTGCCCACGGTTTGCCAGGCACTACCATTGAAACGCATCACCCTGGCTTTACTAGAATTTGTGGCATCACCGTAGACCACATAAGGCAGACCACTACTGTCCAAGGCAATATCCGGATAAGATGCCCCTCCCGCCGAAAATCCAGGCTCACCGACATAGACCCAATCCTCCTGAGCCCAACCCACGGAACAGCACCACCCCAGCACAAACGACACACAAATACATGCTTGAAAACCACATCGCTTCATGATTCTTCTCCTCTTATCAGCCTACCTTCGATCCTGTATGATTGAATAAATGAGCAAATAAGCCCATATTGTTTCGATACGCAAAGAATGAGGGGCTCCATGCATGGAACTAAATATTTTTGTGATCTGGGGTATCTGTAACAAAAACAAGCAATCTAACTCGTCAGGCGCAAAGCATGGCGTGCGAAGTTGAAAAAGAGTATCCAACCGACAATCGCTTGTTCAGAACGAGCGACACAAAGCCTAGCAAAACACTCGCCATTACAACTCTTTCCTGTCTACAATCATCGCAATCTGTTATTTATTCTAGGATAAACCGTTTATTTGTCAATGATGAGCTCAAAGATCACTCTCACCTTCATAGCCGATTCACCGACATTCCCAATAAAAAAACAGCCGAGCATCCACTGGATGACTCGGCTGTTTGTGTTCATTTCCGAAGAAAACTCAAAGCTCTTCTTCTTGCCTTCACTCCACAGAACTCGTGGTTGCCTGCGGTGTATTGCCATAGGCTCCGAGATTCACGCGTTCCCCATTGGGTTCGGGTTCCAGATCAGAGGCCGCACTGGAATCGCCGGCATCAATACAGGGAGAATTCTCGGCTAAGTGATAGTCACCTTGCATCCATATCGCATAGTACTGTGTGGGCGAGACCACCATTCCTGGATTCAAGGCATGCTCCCAGTGCCCCAGGGTCACGAAACCCGGATCCACGTCCAGGTTGCCCACACCTTCATAGCCACCTGTCACATCGCTGTATTCGATCACGACACTTGAAGTTTCGTCAGCAAGGACCTCACCCTGGACATTATTCCAGAGAATCGAATCCAATACGGTCAACGTGCTATTGCTCAGGGCGTTGAGAGCCGCTCCAGATTGCCCCCCATAATTGTCACTGACAGTACAGTTCATCAAATCCACCTGGCTCTTATAGGCACGCAGGGCCCCGCCCATGCCATGGGCAAAGTCACAACGATTACCCACAATCAAACAATTGGATAGGGTCAATTGACTGGTATGACAATCAAGTCCCCCTGCCCCCTTACCGTTACCTTGGGTGATGATCAATCCCTGCAATAGGGTATTGGGATCTGCAACGTTACGCACGGTAATCACCGGGGCTTCATCAACACCCTGAATCACAGGGAAGGCCCAGTCGTTGGCATCGTTAACATCCATGCCCGTAAGAACCACAGACTTGTGTAACAGGGAAAGATTCTCGGCATAGACTCCACTGCGAATCACAATGGTCGCACCGGGAACCGCGACTTCAATGGCTTCTTGAATTGAATCAAACGGATTCTCTAGGGACCCATTCTCATATTGGCCCTCGGGAATCCCGGCATCAACATACAATACATCCAAAACGCTACGGAAAATCGCTCGAATACGAGCATCACCTCTGATGGCATAGCCATAAGGTGTGTAACCGGCCCACAGGTAACCCTCAAAATGGGAGAACTCAAATAAGGGATCATCACTCTGGGCACCCAGTTGAATCTTCTGACCATAGTCATAAAGGAAGTCGCCTTCACCCGGTGTAACGATCGCCCCACCGGCACTGGAAGACAACGTCAACACATGTTGATCAATGGCAAAATGGGCCATCAAGGTGTAGTTGCCATCCATGGTCACAGTCGTGACCTCTAGGCCAGGATCTGCCACCTTGCCGGCATCCACGGCCGTCCCGGTCCATTCCACAAAATGATAATGAGAATCGGCTGTTGCAACGACACCGAGGGCGATTCCGTCACCTGTAGGAATAATCCCTTCGCCGGGATCGGTCACGTCTCCCCCATCACTGGACGAGATTGTCAAGGCATGGGCCCAGTTCGGATTGAACGGCTCGGCATCATCACCATCAAGAATCCCATCGTTGTCATCGTCAGGATCCACACAATCCGGGATATGATCTAAATCGTTATCCGGTGACATGCTGCTATCATCCAGCGGATCGGAGCCACAGGCAATCTCATCGGCATCGGATTGACCGTCATTGTCGTCGTCGGTATCGGCATTGTTACCCACTCCGTCGCCATCGGTATCGTCCCATTCCGTCTCGTCAAAGGGGAAGGCATCGTCAACATCTAGATGCCCGTCGTTGTCATCATCGTCATCGACACTATCCGGGATGCCATCATTATCGTTGTCCGGTGCCGCAGCTACGGTGACATCGAGAAACGGTCTCCAGTCCGCATCACTGTGATCGTGGGTGGCGATGTTCATGTAACCGGTAGAATTATGGAGTACAAACTGAGCAATGCTATCCGAGTCGGTCTTCAGTTCGTCCATGACATCGATACTAAAGGAATCACCAGCCACCCCATCCGTGAAATAGAGGGTCCCGATGTGGGTCGTTTTGCTGCTATTCAGTGCTCCATAATCACTGGTATTATTACCGGGGGCATTATTCCAGGTGAGGTCCTTCTCGGCCCAGTTGATGTTGTCCATGCAACTGTCTTTGACATAGGAGACGTCAAAGTGCTGGCTCCCTCCCTTGTCTCCCTGCAAGGTCAGGGTTAGGGTCGCTGAAGAGAGATTGGCGACATCCAGACCATCTAGATCAAACTTGATCCATGATTTTTGGGATTTATTATCGCTACGAATACTGAGTTTGCTGCCATCACTACGATTCTCATCCGGTTTGGTAATATCGGTACGGCAGCTTACATTGGCCATAATGATATCCGCCGAAACCAACGGGCAGACTATGAGCCCTAACACAAACACAAGGATTAACACACTGATCTTCCTTAACATAGCATTCTCCTCTTCATTTGGTTAATGGTGTTGTTCACGAATTGAGTGCGATTCAATCCATGTCACTTTTCCTTAGAATGGGCCTCCATAGGATGATTATTTCCATTCAGGATGACTCGAAAACATCCTTTCAAGTCTTATCCTGCTCCAAAACGTCCGTAATTATAGGAACCTCTCTTGCAGGTAGCAAGTAAACTCATAAAAATATTTCACGACCCGGAAGAAAAGATAAAATAGGCAATTTACCTATCTATTTACAAGCTTCCGCTTGTGATGTTCCACCATAAACTCCCTGGTTAATACGACCACCATTGGGTTCCGGCTCTAACTTATAGATGGCATTGGGATCCCCTGCATCGACACAGGATGAATTGGGGTCCAAGTGATAATCACCATCCATCCAAATAGCATAGGCATGTGAAGGAGACACCAGCATCCCTGAATTCAAAGCGTGTTCCCAATAGCCGGGAGTCACAAAATTGGGATCTATATCCAGACTGCTATATTGCATGAGGATCACGGAGGTAACATCGCGATAAAGCTCGTTAGGTTCGTTGTCCCAAAGAATCGAATCGGAGACAGTAACCACACTGTTGCTATCCGCATACAGAACCGCGCCAGTCCATCCGCCAAAATTACCACTGAGAGTACAGTTGATTAAGTTCACCTGGCTCTCATAGGCATGTAAGGCCCCGCCCTTCCCATGGGTTGGATCGCAACGATTGCCTACAACCAAACAGTTAGCCAGGGTCAACTGAGCACCACGACAATCAAGCCCTCCAGCCACCTTGCCATCGCCTCGACTGATCACCAAGCCTTGGATCAGGGTGTTGGAATCGGCAACGTTACGCACCGTAACGACCGGGTCGTCACCCACACCTTGAATCACAGGAAAGCCCCAGTCATTGGCATCATTGACATCCACGCCGGTCAAGGTCAAGGACTTACCGGATAGCTTCAGATTCTCGGCATAGGTGCCCGTTCGGATCATTACCGTCGATCCTGGAGCAGCCACTTCAATGGCCTCTTGAATCGAGCCAAAGGGGTATTCATCCGTGCCGTTTTCGTACTGACCTGCTGGGATATTGGCATCCACACAAAGAACATCTAAGAGACTATGAAAAACCGCATGAATGTGAGCGTCACCCCTTACAGTAAAAGAGTGATAGGGACTATAGCCCGCCCAGAGATGGCCTTCGAAATGAGAGAACTCGAACAAAGGATCATCGACTCTCACCGTCAATGGGATCTGCATGCCATAGTCAAAGAGATGCTCCCCCTCGCAGGGATCCACAACCGTACCACCCACGCTGGAAGTCAACACCAAGGCATAACGATCGATCGCAAAAACCGCTTCGACAGTCAGATCATCAGTTACGGTGACTATCGTTGCAAGAGACTGGGCATCCAGGACCGTCCCAGCCCAACTGACAAAATGATAATGAGGCAAAACCATGGCAGTCAAATCCACGATCGTACCATAGTCATAGACAAAGTCCCCTTCCCCGGGAGCTACGACCGAACCGCCCTCATTGGAAACTATCGTCAAGGCATGTCGATCAATCGCAAAAACAGCCTGAACGCTGACGTCACCCTCCATCAACACCGTGGTTATGGCAGAACTGCTATCTGCAACAGGTCCGATCCACTCGACAAAGTGATAATGGGCATCGGCAGCGGCTTCCAGATCCACCACTGTGCCGTAGTCATAATCAAAGGTTCCTTCCCCCGGAACTGAAACCGATCCACCATCATTAGACGACACCGTCAAGAGATGTTTATCAATGGCAAAAACGGCTTCAACGCTGATTTTACCATCCATCACCACGGTGGTCACGGCAGCACAGCTATCCGCGACCGGACCGACCCACTCGACAAAGTGATAGTGCGCCTCGGCAATGGCTTCGAGAGTCACCACCGTACCGTAATCATAATCAAAGATTCCTTCACCTGGAACAGTGGCGAAACCTCCATCGTTAGACGATACGGCCAGCTGATGTACATCGATGGCGTAGTTGGCCGTCAGGGTCATCACCGCAGTAACCGTAACGCTCAGGGGATCATCCATTCCAGAAACATCCCCACTCCAACCCTGAAAGTGATAGCCGATATCCGGGATCGCATCGATGGTTAACGTCTCGCCGTGATTGACGATATAGGTGCCGTCCTGATCCGTGTGACCACCGGGGTTAGAAGCGATAGTCACCTGGTATTGGTTGATTTCAAAGTGCGCAGTGAGGGTTATGTTCGATCTGACTGTTACCGTCAAGGGATCGTCCGCACCGGAAACATCCCCGCTCCATCCCGTAAAGTGGTAACCCGTATTGGAAGTCGGGGTGATGGTCAAGTCGTCGCCATGATTAACCGTATGCGTCCCATCCTGATCCGTGCTCCCCCCCACCATGGAAACCACTGTCACCGTGTATTGATCCATCGAGAAATTGGCGGTAATCACCATGTCGGACGTCACTGTTATCGTCAAGGGATCATCCGCTCCCCCGACATCCCCACTCCAAGAATCAAAATGATAGCCGGTTTGAGCATTGGGGGTGAGGGTTAAGGTCTCGCCATGGGGTATCAAATGGCTGCCGTCCCGATCGGTCTGACCACCGATTGTTGAATGGACAGTTACGGTATAGGTGTTAATGGTAAATACGGCTTGAACCGTGACAGAATCAACTAATGTGACCGTGGTGTTGTCCGAGGTGGTGTCAGCCACCGGCCCGACCCACTCGACGAAGCGATAGCCCTCGTCTGGCGTGGCGACTAATGGCACCTCCGTATCACTGGCATAAAGGAAGCTACCCTCGCCTGGTTCAGTGACTTCTCCACCGTTACTGGAAGAAACTGTTAAGATGAATTCCGTGACGTCGTCGCAGGCATCACCGATCCCATCATTGTCACGGTCGACCTGGTCAGGATTGGCGATCGTGGGACAATTGTCCAGATCATCCGGCACACCGTCGGCGTCCGCATCCGCCATAGGCGGGACATAGCTTGCTAAAGGAAAAGGCGTTGCTGCCGTGGCATTGCCTTCTTCATCGTCCAGGGCATTGATCCCACTAAAAATCCAGTGGGCCAGTTGAAAGGTGTCGCCGTCAGTAGCAGTCCCACTGACACGATAAGCCCAGCCATCGGTGTATTCCCAGGGCTGACCTGAACCATCGGTATTGATATCGCCAAAGACATCCACCACCACGCCGTTGTGGAATAATTCGATGGCATCGTCACCATTGATATTGGCTTTGGTGTTCGTATAGTCAGGATCGAAACCAAAGAAAGCATCGAACTGCGTGACCTCGTATGCGACGTAGAGGAAGCTCCCCGCGACGGCTGAATCCGTTGAAAAGGTAAACTCTTGGTTGTCGGTTCCCCCACCATTGTTAGCGAATCCCAAACCGTATTCACTCAGGTCGGCAATGTCGGCCAGGGCATACAACTCCACCGCCTTGGGACACCCACCGGACAAAGGACCATCGACCACCCCCGTAATGATTAAATCGCCAGCCAAGGACCACGACACCGGCCCGAGCCACATCACCAGACATGCTAAAAGTCTTGAAGCGGACAACCAGTAGACACCATTTCGCATTGGGATTCTCCTTTCGCAACCGTGCCATATCTCTCATGGTGGAAAATCCCGGTTGGATGGCCTACCCCTGCATTATAGACAATTGATCTGTCGCTCCAACTGCGGCATCTACGTATTTTCTATGAATTCTGGACCGCGATGCACTCGATTTCAACCCTGGCGTCCAGCGGTAGACGTGCAACCTGCACGGTGGCGCGGGCGGGCTTATGTGCATCGAAGGCCTCGGCGTAGATTTGATTGACCGTAGGAAAGTCATTCATGTCCGCCACGAAAACCGTGGTCTTGGCCACTTGCTGCAAGCTGGATCCAGCCGCCTTTAATACGGCCGCGAGGTTTTCCAGTACTTGACGGGTCTGGGACTTGACATCGTCGCCTACCATCTTGCCGGTGGCCGGGTTCAGCCCCAATTGACCGGAACAAAAAACCAGTCCATTGACCTTCGTTGCTTGAGAATAGGGTCCGATCGCCTGTGGGGCTTGATCCGTATTAATCAACTCCATGTGAGTCTCCTCTTTTAAGGTTCCAAGTTCAAGGTTCAAGGTTCACCGTTGGTTGAATAAGGAAGTTCTTTTATAGCTAACTGTGAACCGTGAACCTTTTTCAACCGTGAACCTCAAGATATTATCATTGATTCATAATCGTACAGAATACCCCATCGACCACGCCCGCCATCTTGTCGTAGTCGAGCGTATCGGCGGTATCCTTGTCCGTGTGATAATTACGATTGCGGGCCCAGGCCGTGTCCGTGATCATCACGGCCGGGTAACCCTGTTTCCAATAATTCATGTGATCGGAATTCTCGATGGCCATGGTCACACTCTGGACGAGCAGATCCGTACCCCCATAGAAACCCCGTTTGACATGGCGAATCAGATCCCGATCCTGCCAGCGTGAAATGACGGCAATGAAGTCTCCCTCTTTCGGATAAATATATTGTAGATGGGGATAGGGATAGCCTTGCACCTCGCTGTAGTAACCGATCATCTCCAAACAGATCATTCCGCGTACGACGGTCGGTGTCTGTTTCAACGATGCCGCATGGATATAGCTCCCCATGGAACGCGTGCCATAGAACGGGGCCTCTTCAGTGGAATAGGCCACCAACTCGATTGGGTGGGGCACCTCGACCTGCCCCAGTAAACGAGCCAGTTCCAACAAACCCGCCACGCCACTGGCATTGTCATCGGCACCGGGAAGGTTCTTATGGACATCATAGTGCGCCCCCACCACCCACAGCGGCCCCTTGGCCGGACCAAAACGGGCCACTAGATTGTAATAGTCCAGGCCATTGCCACAATAGGCTTGCCGCGTGACATGGTTGTTGGGTTGGGTTAAAGCCTGCTCCACATAATCCGCTGCTTGGTTCAACACCTCCAGATTATTGGCATGGCGGCCATAGGTCTCTTGCGAGAGATACACCACATGATTCTGCAAACGATTGGGATCGGCTTGTCCCCCTTCAATCGCAGGCAATGCTCCCCAGGTCGGTAGTTTCAAGGCATAAACTGATCCGCCCAACAACAGACCCAATCCCAACACCCCCACGAGGACTCCACCGAGTACAATTCGCAGAATTCGTATCTTCAACGTTACATTCTTCCTCTCCATAAGTTACCTCGCCACTATGTCTTACTAGTTTCTCCTGATTTCGGTCCAAAAACCTTGACCTTGACTAACCGCCCATCCAAGCCACCGCTGGCAATCGGTTTCTTCCAGCTGGGACGCAGGCCCAGGTGTTTGATGAGTTCACGATCGCCAAAGTATAAATAAACCGATGAATCCATGCAACACTGCTTAAGGAAGTCACCCAGCTCTTTGCAGAATGTTTCCATGCCCTCTTTCTTCTGGAGACGCAGGCCATAAGGCGGATTGCAGATGATGGTGGTATGGGATAGATCCTTGATGTTACGAAAATCAATGGACTTGAGGGCCACTAGATCTCCACCCGGTAGTACGTCCAAGTTGGCCCGAGCCGCTTCCAGGGCCTTATGCGAGATGTCACTGCCGGAGATCAAGCCCGCAGGCAAGGGACGAATGTTCTCTAGTGCTTCTTGCTTGACCTTTTCCCATAGCTCCGGTTGAAAGTCAGGCAAGGCTTCAAAACCGAAACGCTCGCGTAAGTAAGCCGCAGGGATCCTACAATACTGCATCAAGGCCTCGCACAATAAGGTTCCGGATCCACACATGGGATCGACCAACGGCCCCTCACCCTGCCAGCCACTGTAGCGTACGATGCCTGCGGCAATGGTCTCCTGCATGGGGGCGTCATGTCCCATCACCCGGTAGTGACGTTTGTGCAGGGAGCCACCTGAAACCTCCAGACCGATGACCGCTCGGTTGTTGTGGATGTAGAGATTGAACCAGACGTCGGGATTGTCCGTGTCCACGTTGGGTCGCTTGTCATACTTGGCCATGAAGTAATCGGCTATGGCATCCTTGAGACAGAGGGCCGCGTATTTGGAGTGGCGGATGTGACTGTTGGACACATTGGCCACAATGGCAAAGGTCGTGTCCAACGAAAGAAAATCGGTCCAGTCAATCTCCATGGCCCGCTTGTGCAGATACTTGGTGCTGTGGCAATCCAGAAAGGTGATCGGGGCGATGATCTTCTGGATCACACGTGTATGATAGGTAATGCGATAAAGAGTCTCAGGGCTGGCCCAAAAATAGAGCCCACGAAAACCTGGCTTGACCTCGGTCGCCCCCAGTTCCATCAACTCCTGCTCAGCCAGGGGTTCGAGCCCCTCGCCGATCTGAGCAAAATACTGCCGATTCTGCTGATAGGTATATTTGCCCTTGCCCTGGGGCTTATTGCGTCGTTTCTTTGACTTCTTCTGCATATACATCCTAATAAAAGGGGCATTGTAGCAGATTAATCACCTCAGGGAGAAGACAAAGCTGAATTTCTCTTATCGACCGATAACCTTATGAATCATCCCTAGCTCCAGGTTACTTTTTTTTAATAATCCCTACCATCCCTACAGCCCCTCCAAACAGACCCCTTAATCCAGTCTCTTTCGGTACAGTTTTGCCCTCCGAAAACGACGCTACCCCATAAGCCAATGCTTTTATCGGCCCGGGGGCTGCCGAGCAATCCTACCCCCGCTCCTCCATTGCCAGGATCCAATCATTGCGAACACGGCTTTCACAGTCAATCATGGCAAAGTTCTCTTTAGTTTTTCCCCGCAACCGCAAGATAAGAATAAGCATAGGCCTACAAGAGGTAGACCTTCATGGACTCGAACACTTATAAGATTAGGATTAACATGGAACCCATCACCCTAAAACAGAAATTCGCCTTCGCCTGTGTCGTCTGCTTTGTCCTCTATCTTTGCACCATTCCCTTTGCTTTCCAGAACACCCGTCAATTCAGCTCACCGTCGAGCTTCACTGATTACGGCCAATATGAAGAGGTTCTGCGTATCGTTAAGATACGGTAGAATCAATCGCCCACAAGCTTCCCCACATGGTCATGGCCGGCCACATAACAGTTGGATGTGCAGTTCTCTAAATCATATCCTCCCCCACTAATGCCACCGACATAGTCGTGCCCAACAACAGAGCCGCCGGTGTGGGAATCTGTAACAAAATAATGATACACAGATCCACGATCATAACCACCACGTGCGTTCTCTCCACAGAGACCTCCAACATAATCATAGCCAATGACAGTCGTATCGACATTACATTGAGTAATCATACCGTTATTGATCCCACAAATTGTCCCGACGTAGTCACCCAACCCATAAACGCAAGCTTGTTTGATGACAAGGTTCTCCACTTCCCCAGATAAAACACCGAAAACACCCAGCCTATCAACACCTTCAATGGAAAGATGACTAAGCACATGCCCTTGGCCATCCAAGGTGCCACTGAAGCTTTCCACCAGAGGCCCGTACCAAGAGATCCCCTCTAAATCGATATCAGCAGCCAAAACATAACACGCCTCTGGCTGTTGCCACATGGCGCCCAAGTCGGTGACGTCCTCGATCTGGTAGGGATTGTCCTCAGTACCCGCACCGACAAAGGGATATGGAGTGAAATTGGGATCGATCTGAACGGGAATGGGGAGTTGCGCCTCAACCATCACCCATCGATCGCGGGTTCCGCTGGCCGAGTCACCGACCAAATCCCAACCTGCATTGAGGTAGGTCTGTACCTCCAACATCTGATTCGTCATACAGGGTCGCAAATACCAGCCCTGACCAGGTTCCACTTCGTCATAGATGCATCCAGTCACCTGGCCACTGGAAAGTACATCCCAAAGGCAATTTTCCAGACAAGACGCCTCTCCGACCTGATATCCACAAAGTCCTGCGACCTTGTCGTCATCCCACCCGTTATCATAATCTCCAGCCACCTTACCTACGAAATAGCAATGCGACACACGTGAATCGACATTAACATCTTCTCTCCCATTCATTCCACACAGACCGCCCACATAATCACCACCATTGACATCCACAATGGCACCGCAATAGCTGATCGAGCCTGTTGTGACACCGCACAGCCCCCCAACATACTCCGACCAATAAGATCTGAATTCATCACCATCCCACTCCCTTCCCCAAACCTTTCCACTGACCATACAGGTCTCAATCTCCCCACTGTTGGAACCGCAGAGACCACCTATCCATCGATACGTGGCTCCAATCGTCGCCTCTACCTGACAATCGGTTATCAAACCTCCATCGTTATGGCCACAAATTCCTCCAACCATTTCCTCTCCTATGAAGGTTCCCACAACACAACACCCCTGAATGGTCCCCTCACTATAGCCGCACAAACCGCCGACATACGATCCCCCTTCAATTGTACTATTGACAACAGACAAATTCAGTATCACCCCGTCTTCGTCCAAAGCCCCCATCAAACCAAGGTAATTGGCATCAGAGATAATGATCAAGTTATGGATACATGTGTTATTTCCATTGAATGTCACGCTAGAGGATCCGCGACGAGATCTCCCGCGTGTAGCACTCGTATCTGAGGAGATCAAGCTCTTTACATACCAGGCATCCGCCGGGCAATAGAGGTCATTGCTCATGATATAGCAAGCAGATAGATCCAAATTCACGGCCTCCAAGTCCTCGATACAGGCCAAGGGCCAGGGAGATTCTTCCGTGCCGTTGGCGTCACAGCCCTGTGACACATAAAGATCCAGGGCAGTCCCTGCAGTCACCAAACCATGGACACAGGCCGATACTGCCGCCACCTCATTGACCTCGACCGTCAGGCTGGCCACCGTCACAATATCACGAACAGTCAGACCAGAATCATTCAAGGCGGCTTGAGCCGAAGTAACACTAAGACCTTGCACATGCGGCACCCGGGCCAGGCCCACCGGGACGTCTCCAGCCGCACCATTAAGTCGGGGATAATCCCCCTCGGCCATCACCCAGAGACCAGAACCGTCACCTAAAGAACCAAACACCCAACCGGCCTCGGTATAGGTCTCCAAAGTCTTCATTTCTGCCGTGGTCATTCCCACACCTCCAGGCTCTCTAGAATCATACGGCTCAATACCCGTGGTATTGACATCCCAGAAGCAATGAATCGTCGTATAACTCCTGTCATCTCCACAGAGACCATTGTCGATGTGATCATCGCTGTGCAATCGCCCCGTAGTATAGCACTGCTCCAGAATTCCATCATCACAGCCACCACAGAGTCCGCCTACTGTCCCCCAATACTCATTGTCCTCTTCGTTGTAGAACCCGGACACCGGACCGGTAGCATAGGCATAGCGAATCTCTCCCTCATTCATTTGACCACATAGCCCCCCTCCAACAAAATCAGTCCCTTGCCAATTGCCCCAGGCCACTACACAGGCCGTTGAAAAGCAACATTGAATCTTCCCTCCCTCCAAAATACCACAGAGCCCACCGACATTCTCCCCTCCCCCAACGGTTCCAGTCACGGAACAGCCTCGAATCGTTCCTTGATTGATAGCACATAACCCACCAATCGTATCCATCCCGCGAATAAAACAGTCCCGGATCGACAAATTGAACAAGGATCCTTTTTCAATAACCCTGCCTACCAAGGCCAGACCATTGGCCTCAGATACACTGTATAAGTTACTGATGCAGTGCCCCTTACCATTAAATGTCCCGGCAAAGGAACTCAGACCAAAAACAGCCTCGGTATAAACCTGCCGTCCGGGCAGATTGGGATCCAGGTCCAGGTCGGTCATCAGGCAGGTTACCACGCCCCTCGCTCCAGTAGTTGGGATCCCCGCAAAAGACCTGAAAATCATTGAAGTCCTCGATGAGATAGGGATTGTTGGGCTCACCGGTCCCACCTCCCAAATCGCCGTTGGCGGCCCAGGCCCAGGTAGCGTTCCAGACTAAAAGGATTATCCACCACTTACTCGCTTGCATTTCCCGCTTCATGATCTTCTCCCTTCTGAAAAAGATTAAATCATTCAATCGCTAATAGTCCCCATTGTTCAACGTCCGGCACTATAGGCCCCCAGGGTCTGTCCGACATCTTCACGCCCGGCAACCGTACATTTAGAGTTGCAGTCCGTACAAATGCTCCGACTCATCCCACAGATCCCGCCAACGCGATCACGGCCCACCACGGCCCCGGAGGTCTCCAATTCAATCAAACTCCCAGTGCTGGCGTTGTAACCACAGAGACCACCGATATAGTCCTGCCGATCACCGAGGTATGTGCAACACATTGAGAAAGGGTGCCCTCGTTATTCCACAGAGAGTCCCGATGTAATCGCCTTGGCCGGAGATGGAGGCCTGTTCGATAACGATGTCCGTAACTCGTCCCCCTCCTCAATACGACTGAAGAGTCCGAGCTTGCTGTAACCCTCTATGAGCAAGTGACTCAATGTATACCCCTGACCATCCAAGCGTCCACCAAAGGACTCAACTAGGGGACTGTACCAGACAATGTCTTGCAGATCGATGTCACCAGCAAGGGCATAGCAGGCCTCCGGCTGTTGCCACATGGCCCCCAAATCATTGCATCGAAAATTCGGTAGGGATCAGCCTCGGTACCAGCACCTTGGTAAGCATGCGGGGTGAAATTGGGATCGAGTTGCACAGGAAGCGGTGTCTGCCCTTCGGTCATCACCCAACGATCACAGGTACCATGGGCTGATTCACCTACCAGATCCCAACCGGCATCCAGATAGGTGCGGGACATGAGCATTTGAACCGAGGTTCGCCCCGAAGGTTCCAGAGTTGTACCTCATCGGAATCATCCACTACCACGGCCTCGACCTGACCGCTGGTGGTTACGTCCCAAAGGCAATCGGTTATCCTAGCCCCATCGCCATCCACATATCCGCATATCCCACCCACATAATCACCGCTGCCAACAACCCGGCCCCGGGTATAACAATGGGAAATGGGTGAATCGTCATCATGCCCCCCTGCATAACTTCCACAAACCCCGCCGACATAATCCCCTCCATTGACATCGACGACCGCACCGCAATAGCTTATGTGTCCCCCGTTGGAACCGCAGAGCCCACCGAATAGTAAGAGGGTGATGCCGCTGGTTCGTCATCGCCCCAGGAGACACTGACCACCTCTCCTTTCACCCAACAGGCCTCGATTCGGCCGCTATTAAAGCCACATAATCCACCAGCATTAATGGGGGAACAAACCAGGACATGGGCCTGACAGCCTCTCAGAGTCCCTTCATGATTATATCCACATATTCCTCCGGCGACGTCCTCAGAGGCATAGGCACGAATATCGACCTCGCAATCGACCAGGATTCCTCCCTGGTTGTCGCTACAAATTCCACCTATCGTCCACTTTCCCTTGACGGTCCCAGCCACGCGGCATCCTTGGATCCGCCCCTTATTGATACTGCATAAACCGCCGACATCTTCATCCCATCTACCCGGATCCCTTGCAAAGAGAGAGCTGAAATTGTGGCGTTGCAGTCGATAACACCCACCAGACCGGGTGGTCATCCGACTCCGATATAAAGGTAAAATTTCGAATTTCATGACCATTGCCCTGGAAGGTCCCGGCAAAGGGTGCACCGATCTGATCGTATCTCAAATACTTGATCCTCCCAAAGGGCGCCTCATTATAAACCTGCCGTCCAGGTAGATTTGGATCCAAATCCAGGTCGGTCATCAGAAAGGTGACCAGGCCTTCAGCCCAATAGTTGGGATCTGCACAAAAGACCCCAAAGTCATTGAAGTCCTCGATAAGATAAGGATTGTTGGGATCACCCGTTCCTCCGCCCAAAACGCCGTTAGCCGCCAGGTCAAGGTGGCGTTCCAGATCAAAAGAACGATCCAGTAGGTGTTTGCTTTCATTCTCCGGTTCATACGTATTCTCCTGTTATAAAACCAATGATGACTAGCGTTTAGACCTCGTCCGCAGGACGAAACTCTAACGTCATTTAGATGTAAATCCGCTAATCAGCCCAAAAGGCCGTTCATTGGGGAGGCAGTGCCGGTATGAAAGAAGCTCAAAGATATGATAACACCACTGGGTTATGAAATTTTGGCTTGCCTTCTCCACTTTTCAATTGTCTACCACCAACATAGCACCAGCTTGATCCCATATCCAGTGTTTTTAGGGTTCACCTGCAAAAATCTCATCACATCCTAAACTTAAGGAGGATCCAAGCCCTTTTATTCCATAAAAGGTGTGAGGGGAGGGAGATATCGAAGCATCCAAAGAAAAAATCGGCCCCTTGTGTTCCCTCCGCATCCCGTATAATGGGGCAATCTTTAATATTTTAAAGGGTTCACAGTTCACGGTTCACGGTTACAGGGTTGATTGATTGGGCCTTAACTATGGGCTTCTCCTTTGGTTACTAACCGTGAACGTTGAACCTTGAACCCTAATTCTACGGAGAACTCGGATATGGCAAAACTGGCAAAACTTGACGATATCGTCTCGCTCTGTAAGCGACGCGGGTTTATCTTTCAGTCCAGCGAGATCTACGGCGGGCTGGCCGCCTGCTACGACTACGGTCCCCTGGGCGTGGAACTCAAGAACAACGTCAAACGCGAGTGGTGGAAGCACGTGGTCAACATGCGGGACGACGTCGTGGGCCTGGATTGCAGTATCCTGATGCACCCCATGATCTGGAAGTCCTCGGGCCATGCGGACAAATTCGCCGACCTGATCTGCGAGTGCAAGAAGTGTAACACCCGTACCCGCGTGGATCACCTTCTCAACGAGGACGGCGGCACCGAGGGCGAACTGACCGACAAGGTCTGCCCCGGTTGCAGCACCAAGGGACAGTTCACCGAGCCCATGCCCTTCAAGCTCATGTTCGAAACCCAGATGGGGGCCAATGCCGAGGACTCCATGACCCTGTACCTGCGTCCCGAGACGGCCCAGGGCATCTTTGCCAACTTCCGCAACGTGCTGGACTCGACCCGCGTGAAGTGCCGTTCGCATCGCCCAGATCGGCAAGAGCTTCCGCAACGAGGTCACCACCAAGGCCTTTATCTTCCGCACGCGTGAGTTCGAGCAGGCCGAGGTCGAGTTCTTCTGCGAGCCGGGCACGGACGAAGAGTGGT
>CAXXSM010000163.1:0-39236 GCA_963663405.2 bacterium
AATCAACAGATCCTGAAATAGTAAAACTCCGTGAAGAAGAAGCGCAACTCGATAAAGACCGGGTTTCATTAATTCAAAAAGAACTAGGGCCATTAATCAAAGATTATCTCTCAAGTAAGATCGATATTCAGGCTTTCAAATCTAAAATTGATAGTTACAACAAGCGCTTTCAGTATTGGGGATTCAAGGGCATAAAAGGCCAAATGTTTTTTAACCAATTAATCAACGTATCCGAAGTCATCGGTGAAACGGATGCCGAATTGAAGACCGCGATAGTTATTCCGGATAGCGAACAGATGGCATCAAGCCGCATTAAGACCTTCGAAAGCTACGTAAAAAGAATTGGTGATGAACGTGTTGAGTCGGGAGGATCAAAGCATAGCCGCCCAAAAATAGGGAGTATTCCATTCTTCCTTTCGTATTTCTGGCAATTACAAGATAAAGATAAATGGCCGATTTATTATACGATCAGCGTGAACTCTATGATTGATTTGAATCTTTGGCAACCCAAAGAAGAATTAGCCGAAGATTACATCCAGTTCAAACAAATTCACGATGAACTAATTGAATTATATTCTGAAAAGACCGGTCACCCCTATGACTATTTCACAGTTGAACATATTTTCTGGTACAAAAGCGGAAATCCATTTGATGGAACGAAAGTTGTGGCGAAAACCAACGGAGAGCAAGAATCTTTCATTGAACCAACCTCTAAAATAATCGGACTCCCAGAAAGTTATGTTCCACCTATTGTGGCTGTTCTTCCCAAAATGGCAGAGCGAAATAAAGAGATTGAAGAGTCTGCCAAATCATCTACAACGAATTTAGAATTTGAAAAGCACGTCAATGCAGCATTTACAATTTTGGGTTATGAAACCAAACTCCTTGGCCAAGGACAGGGACGTGTGCCTGATGGTACAGCCATTGATAGAGACAACTCATATGCCATCATTTGGGATGCGAAAGTACGCTCAAATACCTATAGCCTTGGGACTGATGATCGTATCATACGTGAATACATCAGCACACAAAGCCGGGCTTTGAAAAAAACGTTCTTTATTGAGGAATATCTATTACTCTATCATTTCCTCAAAATTCGCTGATGACTACGATGATTCAATCCAGCTTTTAAAGATGGAAACCGATGTGAGTGAAGTTTGTCTCGTAGAAGCAAGCGCCCTCGTTGTCATGGTGGATGCAAAATTGCGCTCACCGCTTAACCTATCCCCTTGGCCCGGACGGTATTCAAAGACTCTTTAGCACGAGCGGTATTATGAACGCGGATATGGTTCGGGAACAGTTGATGTGAGTAATGTGATACACTCTACTATTTTGATAAAGAAAGGATGTTGAAGTTAGATTGGTACGAAATCTATCGTTTTTTAAAAATTTTGATGATTAAGACTGAATTTCATGGGATAGTGGTGTACTAAATCCTCTATCGCAATATTCCATGAAGACGAACAGGGGATTTAGTTTGAAAAGAGTATTCTGAAAAAGATTTGTATTTTTCTCTCGGTTGTTGACTCCTGGTTGACTCCAGGATTTTAGAGAGATGAGGGGATGTGCCGTAAGTCCAGTAAAATCAAAACGCGCCGGGAGGGACTCGAACCCCCAACCGCCTGATCCGAAGTCAGGTGCTCTATCCAATTGAGCTACCGGCGCTTTTTGTTTTATTCAGATTACTTGAATCATCTTTCTTTTTTGTTTGCCTGGTTTATCTATACGATTCGCTTATATTTTATTCTCCTTGGTTTTTGAATATCGTCAAGGATCATTTCATACGCGGTTCAATACTTACTCTCTTACCAGCGGTTTAATCGAATCATTTTTCGTTTTCGTAATTTTATTCTTGCAGAAACAATGCCAGTGAGGATTTTCTTTTCGGCGTTTTACCACATCTTCATCGCTCATTTTGTTACTTATTTTACTGCGAATTTGGTGTCTCCTTGATTGAGCGGTCTGATTTGGAAGCGGTAACCGTATGGCCGATTGGCTGGGAGTGTATATTCTGGATGGGTTCTCATACCCCAGCTGTTGTCTCCCCCTACCCCCATTTGGCGATAATCGATATTAATCGTAATGAAATCTCGTTCGGGGATTTCAAATGGATGCGCCGCCTGCTCCAAATCTTTCATTGTATATGGCCAAGCGCTGACATCCACATGTGGCATGCCAACGATGGCGAAACCAGCGCCTTCTTGATTTGTGAACGAAATCCAGCGGACATCGGTTTTATTGCCATTCTCCTGCGGACGTGTATAGTGATGAATTTGGTCATTCACCAACCCTTTATACCGTCCGACAGCGGCTCCTGTCTTGCGGTCCCAATAGGTTTCCTGTGGCCCACGGCCGTACCATGTCATGTGATCATAACCCTCGGGAATCGCCATTTGCATTCCGAGGCGGGGTATATTGGGCAGGGCGCCTTTAGGTTCGATCCATGCGCCTACGATGATGGAGCCATCACCATAGATTGTATATGTGTTAATGAAAAGGGAATCCGAGGCCGCAAGCGAGGATTGCGCCTGTATCTCAATAACTTGGGATTGGAGTTGTTGGGCCGAAATCGATAACAGTGATCTGTTGGGCGCCGCTTTTTTTCCATATGCCCAGCCGTTCCGGCATTTTATTTCCTTCATCATTATCGATTGGAACGCGCCAGAAGTTCGGCGTCAATGGAGTCTTGATGAATTCATTCCCCGCATAGTTGAGGGAATCAATAACGCCCGTCTCTTTACTGATTCGTACGGAAAAACCATCACCGTTTACATGAATCGCATTGTCATTTTCCTTGTATGTCAGTTCAGGAAAACCACTCGCATCCACTGTGTGATCCGGCGAACGCCATTGGGGCAGTTTGAACTGATCCCAAGCGATGACATAGCCGCGCTTGGCCCATGAGGTGTCATTCTTCAATGAGAAGGATATTTTTCAAATGATATTCAGACGTTTGATTGATTAGATCCTGCTGGATAGGAATTGTTACAGTTAGGCTCTGTTTCGGCTCAATCGGCATCGTTGGCAGGGCGCCGGATTGAATGATCCTGCCGTCTTCGGAAAGTTCCCATTTTACATCGGCAAAACGGAGATCAATGAAGTCGTATTCATTATAAATACGTATTTTTCCTGATGAGAGATTCAATGGAGAAACATGGATACGTTGGTAGACTTTTTTGACTTCATAAATGGAGGGATGCAGCTGGCGGTCCGGCATGACCAGACCATTCATGCAGAAATTGTCATCGTTCGGATAATCTCCAAAATCCCCTCCATACGCCCAATATTCAGAGCCATTATCCGTCATTTTATACAGACCTTGATCCACCCAATCCCAAATAAATCCACCAATCAGGCGTTTGTGCGTCCGGATCGCGTCCCAATATTCCTTCAAGTTTCCAACGGAATTGCCCATCGCGTGCGCATATTCACATAAGACAACCGGGCGGTCATCGATGGTACTCACACCCAGCGCTACAGTTTCTTCGATGGAACTATACATGCGGCTTCGCATATCGACGCAGGGGGGATCTGTGGGAGATCCTTGCGCGCCTTCATAATGCACCGGGCGAGTGGGATCATATTCATGCGCCCAAGCGGCCATCGCGGCGTGATTGGGGCCATATCCTGATTCGTTGCCCAGCGACCAAATGACAACCGATGGATGATTCTTGTCTCGCTCCACAACTCGTATAATCCGATTTACAAAGGCGTTTTGCCATTGTGTATTGTTTGACAGCAAGCCACCCACACCATGGGTTTCCAGATTGGTTTCATCCATCAAATAAATGCCATATTCATCACATAACTCATACCAATATGGATTGTCGGGATAATGGCTGGTCCGGACCGCGTTGATGTTATGTTGTTTGAGCAGTTTGATGTCTTGCAGCATCCGCTCACGTGGAATGGCGCGTCCATGATAGGGATCGTGTTCGTGACGATTGACTCCAAACAATTTGATGGATTTTCCATTGATAAAAAACTGACCATCCTTAATCTCGATTTCACGGAAACCAACACGGCAGCTGACAGATTCGATCATTTCATCCTGCTGGTTGGTAAGACTTAACACAGCGGTATATAAGTAAGGAGTTTCGGCTGTCCATTTGTGTGGGGATTGTATTTTCGCCTGTAACAATCCAAAGGGAACATTGTCTCTTTGGGGATATTGTTCATTGAGGATCGTATTGACTTTTAGGTCGATAGAACGATCAAGAACAGGTTTGTTGTCCGCATCAAATAACTGGGCTTGAATACTCCATCTCCTTGTGTTCACATTCTTCTTTGCCTTGATTCGAGGGCGAATTTGTAATACAGCGTCTTTGTATTCTTGATCCAGATCGGTTCGGATGAAGAAATCGCTGATATGGACAGCCGGTGTCGCAAAAAGGTAGACATTGCGGTAGATTCCACTGAGACGCCACATATCTTGATCTTCTAAATAACTGCCATCCGACCAGCGGTAGACTTCGACGGCGATCACATTGCCGCTGGATTTTAAATATTCCGTTATATCAAATTCAGCCGGAGTCATTGATCCTTGGCTATAGCCAACTTTCGTCCCGTTAATCCATACGTAAAAAGCGCTCTTGACGCCTTCAAAATGGAGATAGACCTGTCGATCTTTCCAAGAAGATGGAATTGTAAATTCACGCCGGTAGGAACCGACTGGATTCCGGTTTGTAAAGGCAGTGAATTTCTCATCGGGTTCATCCATCACAGAAGGTGGATTGACTTTGAATGGATAGACAATATTGGTATAAATGGGCGTGCCGTATCCATGTAACTGCCAATTGGATGGCACAGGGAGCTCATCCCATTCGCTGACATCAAATTCAGGTTTGTAGAAATCGCGTGGCCGATCAGAAGGTTGTTTGACCCAATGAAATTTCCATACACCATTCAATGATTGACAATAGGGAGACGCGAAACGGTCATTAGCCAAGGCGTCATCTACATCCAGATAGGGCATCAAAGTACAATGAGGCGGTTCTGTATTTTTTGTAATCACTGAGGGATTCATCCAATCCGGCGCGGGATTCGACATGGATTCCAACACTCCGCCATACACGATTATCCCAACTACAATCATTTTCAAAAATTCAAATTGGTAATGTTTTTTCATAAAAACCTCTATTTTTTAGAAATCAAACAGTTCAGATTAAGATAGAATGTAGACTAAATGTTCATGAAATTAAAGGAATGTGGGAAACTGGTTGCTTGCCGTGATATTGTGAGAACGATGTTCATTCAAATCGATCAGTGGACGTATTTTTTAAAAACCTGTGATACGCTCAAAATGGAAAGAGCGCTTCACAAATAGTATGAAGAGATTGAAATGAGTTTGAATCTGTGGAATGATTGATCAAGATAACGTATAGATTAATGCTGTACAGTAGGCGATTGATTCGAGAGAGTACAATCTTCTTTTTGTCTCGTTCTACGTAACAATCAAATATTGTATAAGAAAAGAGAAGAATAATGAAACGATTCTTAATTGTATTTACCGTATTCCTTCCCATCTTCGTGTTGAGTCCATTTGAAGGAAACACCGAACCAGTATCTTTCACTGAAAATGATCAAGGATTTTTATTTCAAGAGAATGGAGAAAAAATTCTCTTCTATCAACGGGCGCCAAAATCGTTTCAGGGCCGTTACACACGGAACAATTATATCCATCCTCTTTGGAACTTGGATGGCTCCATCATCACGGAAGACGCGCCGGGGGATCATTTTCACCAACGTGGGATCTTTTGGACTTGGCATCAAACAGTGGTTGGAGATGTGAAGTGTGGAGACGCTTGGGCGTGTCAACGGTTTTCATGGGATGTTAAATCGACACGCATCGATTCTCTATCCAATGGGGCGAAAGAACTTCACGTCACCGTTTTATGGAAATCACCGGATTATGTAGACAATGAAGGAAAGCCGATTCCAATCGTACAGGAAGATACGCGGATCACAATCCATCCCAAGGAAGAGAACTACCGCAATATTGATTTTAACATCCAGCTGCTTGCGCTGCAAAAGGGCGCCGCGATCGGCGGTTCTGATGACGACAAGGGATATGGTGGTTTTTCGCTCCGTATAATGATGCCGGAAGATCTGACATTCCATTCCGGTGGAAAAACAATCCAACCGGAGAACACAGCGGTCAAAGCGGCAAACTGGATGGATTTTATGGCTACGTTTGATCCATCGAAAGGGAGAAGCGGGGTGGCGGTTTTTGTTCATCCGGAGAATCCGGGGGATACAGACCAGTGGATATTACGGCAAAGAGGGAGTATGCAGAATCCGGTCTTTCCGGGACGTGAAAAGGCGCCGATCTCACAGACTGTGCCCCTGGTTTTGAATTACCGTGTCATCGTTCATACGAAAGACGACATTCCGCTGGATAAAATGTATCAGGAATACGCGCAATCGAATCGTATGAAGAAGAACCAATAACCAAATCCTGTTTACAAATTGTTATTCACGCGCTAATCGATAGTTCGCTGCCTCCCCATCAAGTTTGATTCGAAAAACAACACCGAAACGGCCATCATCGCATACATACCGTTGTTGACCTTCTCCTTTGATCCCAAGATTACGGCCGCTTTGTGAGGGTATTGATTTCCAACCGGTGGAAGTTTCTTTTTGCAGTATCCAACCGTCATACTGATTCAACCCTTCAATACAAACACCGATAACCGCATAACCCCCCTGGATGGAAAACTCTAAATGTTCATCAAGTATTTGAATTTTTGGTGGAAAATGAGATCGTATCTTTCCTCCTTGGACTTGATTGATTCTAACTGGATTGAGACCGTACCGCCGCCGTTCGGTCATCGCCGCAGTATAATCATCGCCTTTTTTACCAAACGGCATGATGAATAAGTCTATTTCAAATGCGTCGCCTTTCTGTAATCCCTTTGCGTTTGTGTAAGGCGCCAATACTAGATTGCTTTCATCGTTTTCTCTGCCTTCGCATGAAACAGCCAATGATTGGAGTGGCTTCCCACCGATTGTTCCTTTCACTTTTTCGACGATAAAAGCGTTATTGCCTTTGGGGGAGTTCCATAAAACCACGGTTGGTGATTGGGCCGTCATCGGCGTCCCTTTCAGCGTCCATAATCCATCAAATTGAATCGGCTTAGTTACGATCCTATCCTCTTCGTCAATGTAAGTTACGTTTTGATAACGTAAATGTTGTGTATGCGTGTCGATTTGCATGATACGAAAATCAGTGGCCCAATCGTTGATTGGAATATCCTCCAACACAGCGCATTTCAATCGAATAAAATTACGCAACTCATCCAACTGCGCGTATTCGAATGTTTCTAATTCGATTTTCAAGCGTTCATCACTTGAATGATAGTTGAATGTGATATCCGCCCAATTAGGGCCGGTCGAATGGTAGGTTGTTCCCTCATAAACGATGGTTTGTTTCTCGTTCGGACGATCCGCCGCCGTATATTCCATAAAGATATGTCCGCCTACATTATCGTGTTGAGGTTGGCTCTCCCACATGCGCCCGCTCATACCGCGCAGATCGGCGATGCTGATACCGGTATAAAAGCGAAATGGGACATAACAGGTGGTCTCCGTTACGCCTGTTGACATGTGAAAATAATCCATCCATGCGCCGAGTGAGGAAAACTGCTTTAGCGGATGGTTTCCCCAATTTTGATAGAGTTGTAGACTATACAGTTCGACATTTTCATCGGGTTCTAATAGTAAAGGGAAATAGATTTCACTGAATGCGTCATCGCCTGGATTATAGAATTTCTCTTCTTTCTCGCCAGCGAAGTTTTTACTGATTTGCACTCTAATCGGCAACAATTCCTTTTGGTTGTTTAAAACAACACCGCACTCAACCTGCCCCTTGCTGCCGCTGCCTATTTCATGCCGGACATAGATTTTTCGTTTGATATGATTGTTGAGAAACTGTATATGCGCCATGCGATAATCATTTTGATTTTCGTAATAATGATAGTTGAATCCACCAGGATTATGAGACGATACCACGTAATCTCCACGCCGGGCATCGAACCGCAGTTCAAGCCCCTCTTTGAGGATTAAACGATCGCCTTGTAATGGGTTGAGCGCCGCTTCCAGTTCCTTCTCACCCTCTGCAAGGGAAATCATTCCCACATCAAACTGTTTGGGCTGTTTGGGAATAAGTGCGTACGGCGCGTTTTCATCATGCCATTGAATGGCAAACGTTTTGTCATCAATCTGTGTATATTTCGCATATGGATTCGTGGTCGCAAACCAGGCGATTTTTGAGCCATTGTTTTGATGGGTGACTAGATGCCGTTCATGGAGGTCAGATTGTCGCGCTATAGTAGTATCATGGTTTTTCTGCAAAACAAACGAGAGGGTTTGGATCTGAATTTCTTCGGTCGCATGCAAAACAACGCCGATTCTACATGTTTCCGCATAGCTATAAAAAACAATCTCACCTCGGATAGGCGCTGTGACATCATCGCCGTTACAAAACGAAACATCAAGCCAGTGGATCTCGTTATAATACGGTCCACGGCGATACAAGTTGATTCGTGAAGGGGATGATGTATGTAACGAGGACCAAACGGTTCCAGCCTGATCGATCAATTCGAAATGGCCTTCATTATATATTATACTATCATTAACGCTAAGCGAATGAACCGCATTTTTCTTATTGTTTTTCAAGTCAAGTAAGATTGAATACCGCTCCGCATCAATAAAAAAACGATCTCGGTTTGAAGACATATAGCGCGCTTCCAGTTTAGGGACATTTCCCGGCCGCTGGCAAGCGAAATCGTTTTCCCAAAGCGCAGACGCATACGTTACACTGTCTATTAAAACGATGATTAAGAGAGGAAGTAAAAGTTGTTTAATATTAACCATTCAAACGGATCTCCATATACATAATGTTGTCTTCTTTATAAAAATTGATTGCTTTCAACAAATGGAATTATGTTATTTCAGCTGGTATACGCGAACATAATCGACCTCAAACCGGGCGGGGAATTTTGTTTTTGAGGGATCGCCTCCGCTGGTTCCTCCAATGGCCAGATTCAGTAGAATGTAGTGTGGTTCGTGAAACGGATTTTTCTTTTCCCGGTCTTGATTCACAGTCTTTTCCATTTCAATGGTATTTAATAATTCATCATCGACATAGAGATGGATGAAATCCGGACTCCAATCCATACGCCAAATGTGAAATTGACTGGACCAATTGGGATCATTAAACGTTGAAATCGGTTTTTTTAAATTATCCCAAATCGCTGACCATCGTTTTCCGCTGGCCCAACAGGCGTTGGCCAAGAGCATACCCCGGTAATATTCCATAATATCGATTTCTCCACATCCGGGCCATTCGCGCGCGGAGCCTAATGTCCAGAACGCAGGCCAGAGACCCGGCCGCGTATCGATACGGCCCCGCATGACAAACCGGCCATAAAGCCATTGATGCAGACCAACTGTTTTCAAGCAAGCGGAAGTGTACTCCGCATAGGCTCTTTCATACATCCAGATTCCACTTATAGTATTGTAATTTGGGTTTTTCTTTTTCTCACGTCGCGCTTCGATAATCAGCAAGCCGTTTATACATCGCGCGTTGTCTGGTTGATACCATTGTAATTCTTGATTGCGGACGAAACCGTTTTCATACGTCCAGTTTTGTGGATTCGGGCGGCCGTCTTGATTAAATTCATCGGCCCAGACCAATTTGTATTCTTTTTCTTTCGCTAGCTCTGTTTCGGCGGAAAACGCTGGAGTATTTGTGATTGAGATAAGAATGAAAAGTGCAATCAGTCTTCTTGAGTTCATTTTAGTTCTATCCTTTCCACATCCAGAAATATTCAACCAATACCTTATGTTGTAATACCATTTTCATATGTTCCGCGGAAAAAAAATGTGGTCAAGACCATTGCGATTTCATCAAAATAGGCTTATTTTTTAGACGCTGTTTTTTTGCGGGAACAGAATCAGGGGGTGATTTACCGCTTCGATGGGGGAATGAATACATTCCGCCATTTCCTCCTTTTGTCATTGTTTCTTTTGAGTACCAACATTTTACACTATGAGGAACCAGAATGTTTTTAAAACTTGTTCTGAACCAAGCAGCGCATAAATGGGGGATCAATCTATTGATTTTCCTGGCGCTGACAACCGTTGTTTCGCTTTACATTTATCTCAAAAATTCCAGCCAATTCGCCAACCGTTCCATGCAGCTGATTATGAAAAATATGGGACACAATTTATTACTGCTGCCCGAAGAATCAAATCCACTTGACAGTTATCTATGTACGAATCAGCAAGTCCTTTTTTCGGAAAACGTAACCCACGAACTCGCCAAGCACACGCGATTAGCCTCTCGATACTATGTCTCCGTTCTCCAACAAAAAATCAATATAGACGGACATGAATTAATCCTGACCGGGATTGAACCGGTTCCACGAAAAGATGAAACCCGCGAAAAAGGAAACCTGATCAAGCCATTGAAACGTGGCAGGATTCGCCTGGGCCATACGGCGGCGGAAACATTGAACGCAAAAGAGGAATCGGAAATTGTTATTCTTGGCAAGAGCTGCTTCGTATCCGAAATACTCCCACCCAAAGGGACACTGGATGACTATCGGATCTATATCGCCTTGCCGGAAAGTCAAGATATATTAAATCAACCAGGTCAGATCAACGCGATCATGTCCTTCGCCTGCCTTCATGTTGGCAACTTGGAGCAAACCGAAGCGTTCCAAAATCGAGAACTGCCAAAAATTGTACCGGGTATCAAACAGATTACCAAAACTGACATATTTCAAGGACGCTATCTTGCCCGGATAACAACACAAAAATCGTTAAAATTTTTACTTGCGATTGTTTTCGGTGTGGCGGTTTTGCTGATCACAATTACTGGATTTCAAGAAGTGGCGGAACGCCGCCGGGAATTGGGGATCCTTGTTTCGATGGGCGCGAGTTATTTCTATATCGCCGCTTTATATTTCGTTAAAATATTCATACTCGCGCTTGTTTCTTCGATCGCCGGTTTCTTCATCGGATCGTATCTATCGATCTCCTTAAACGAGCCATTGCTAATTGTAAACACATCCTCCATGCGCATTTTGTGGAAACACTTACCGAATACGATTTATATGACCTGCGCGATCGCGCTAATCGCCGAGTTCCTGCCACTTGTGAAACTGGTGAGAATGGATCCAACCGCGACTTTAATTGAGGACTAAATACCGATGATACAAACTAAGGAACTGACAAAAATATACACGAAATCAAACGAAGATATTATTGCCATAGATAAACTGAACGTATCTATCAACAAAGGAGATTTCACCGTGATCTACGGCCCCAGCGGCTGTGGAAAGAGCACGTTGCTGCTCCTATTGGGCGGCATGCTCCATCCCACATCCGGTGAAGTCCTTTTTCAGGATAAAAACATCTACTCCCATGCGCCGTTTTTTCGTCAAAAATACCGCAAATCCATTGTAGGATTCATGTTTCAGAAATTCTTCTTAATGCCCTATCTGACGGTGAAGGATAATATACGTCTAGCGTTATCCCTGCGGCAAATGAATCATGGCGCTGAAGAAAGAATCCTTTCGCTTGCGGAACGACTTGGGATTAAACAGCGGATGAATCATCGGCCGGAGGAACTCAGTGTGGGAGAACAACAACGCGCCGCGTTGGCCCGGACTTTGGCGGGTAATCCAGAACTGATCCTGGCGGATGAACCAACGGGGAATCTGGACAAAGAGAATAAACGTATAATCGCCGAATGCATGAGCGAAGAACACTCGCGGGGAAAAACGATCGTTTTGGCGACGCATGATGAATCACTCATCGAACTTGGAACCAAACGATTCCACTTGGCGCCGGGTCAGCTAACTGATGATAGTCAGAGAGCTGAACAATAATATTTATCATAAGGAAACAATACAATGAAGTTCAAAAAGCGTATTGCATACATCATCATTCTTCTAACAAGTATTGGTTTTTCAGGATTTACACAATCGATTGCGCTACACTCACTCCATCCTAATGAGATTTTTGAGAAAATCGATTTGAATCTCCCTGGATTGGAGCCGGTCAAGGAATCGGTTGAACAAGGAAACCATTCAGAAGCCTTTAACGCGCTACTCCATTTTTATCGGGATAAATTCCCGAAAAAGACGCTTTCACCCCAATCGGGTACATTTACAAATGCAGACAACATTGTCAATCATATTTTCCAATGGGGGCCTTATGAATCCGCCGATTATGGGGAAGAGATCAATTGGGAGTGGGATCCTCGAGGCGATATTGAATGGGTAGCCGCTATTTATCGTTTCTACTGGGCGAAAACACTCGCTTCCGCTTATGAAGCGAGTCAAGATGAAAAATACGCAAAAGCGTTTGTTGAACTCACAGCGGATTGGATTCAAAAACATCCGCTCGAAAATTATAAACAAATCCATCCGGTATATACTCACTGGCGTGGATTTCCGTGGCTGGATATCCAAACCGGTATCCGCGCCACGAACCTTTGCCAAGTGATTCCTGCCTTTATCCATGCGGAATCTTTCACTCCAGAATTTCTCGGCGTTCTCATGGCAAGCCTGTACGATCACCAAGTTAAAACCAAACTCCTTCCTATGAACAAAGTACACAACAAAGCGATATTCGAGCAGCGTGGTTTTATCAATATCGCCCATACCTTCCCTGAGTTCAAAGAATCGAGGGAATGGTTAGAACTCGCGTTGGACCGGGTAGAAGAGAATTTATTGGCGCAGACGACCAGCGATGGAGTTCAGCGTGAGTGGTCGGGTGGGTATCACTTGGGCGTTCTTCGAGACGCGGTTGAAATTATGCAAAGGATGAAAGCAGCGGGGATCAATGTGTCTTCAGAATATCTGGATCGAGTACGGAAAATGTATGACTACATTTTCGCGATCGCGTCACCCGATCTGGGATTTCCCATGTTCGGTGATGCCAGTAGGCCGCTTGTGAATATGGATGAACAAAGAAGCCGGTGGCCACTCTATAAAACACTGAAGGAAGCGTCCCAAATTCTTGATGCTAAAAAATATGAAGCGCGAGCGGAACTGGATATCAACAATCTTCCAGATCAGACCAGTTACGCGTTTTCTGAAGCCGGTATTTATGCCATGCGGAATGAATGGGGGCCGAACCAGATCTATATGACGCTGCATTGCGCGCCGCCCGCCATCTCCAGCCACGATCAACAGGATAACGGAACGTTTGAACTGTACGCGTTTGGGCGGTGGTTGATGCCGGACACTGGATTTTACACGTATGGTCATGACCGGGAAGCGCGGAACTGGCACCGGCAGACCTGTGTCCATCAAACACTGACGCTGAATAATGACAACACAAAAGTAGATGGCAAAGAACTTCTTTGGCGAACATCCAGCGATTACGATCTCCTTGTTGTGGAAAATCCATCGTATAAAGACTTAATCCATCGGCGCTCTGTGTGGTTTGTGGATAAAACTTTCTTTGTGATTCTAGACGATGCGATTGGTCAGGCGGATGGGGATTTGGATCTTCACTTTCAATTCGCTCCTGGCGCTGTGGAAATCAATGCGGAGGAAAAATGGGCGGCCACTCGATTTCAAGACGCGAATGTTCTTGTATGGGCGGATATGAACGCCCCGGTATCACTCGAAAAAGAAGAAGGATGGTTTGCTTGGAAATATGGTTCGAGAAAGCCCCGCCAAGCGATACGCTTCCACCATAATAACCAAGCCCCAGCGACATTTTTAACGCTTGTGGTTCCGTATCAAGGAGTCACGGCTCCCCACGTATCCGCTGCGTTCTCTCATGAACATACACCTGGATCGGATGAAGTTCAGATACGAGTGAAATACAACAATCAAATTTGGGATATGGGATACGGCTTAGCGAAGAAAAAAGGTTGGTGTGAAAAGATATGATGAAATGATTCATATTATTGGTTCATCCGGTAAATGAGTACTATTAGTGAATGTTATTTCTAATGAGAAAGCGCATTCCTCTATCCCCAGGATTGAAATCCTAGGCTATTATTTATTGTCCCGGAGGGACATTAGATACTAGCCTAGACTTTTAAGTCTGGTTGAACATAGTTCCGCTTTCTTTCATGAAAAGGTAATTATTTTTTGCTTTACGTACTCATTTACCGGATGAACCAAAAAAAAACAGACAAAACTGCCGAATGATAACTCTTTCATTTATAAGCGCTTAAGAAAAATCATCCTTTCCACGTCTCTATTTCTTCGACGAAATCGCCGAATCTAAAATCAGGTCCAATCGATCTCCTTGATCGATATATAATTCACTAAACTCATAAATTTCAATGACTTATAATCTTTTTACTTAAAAAAACGAATGTGGCATGTTTCTTTCTTTATGAAGAGGCAAGAGGAATAAAAGACATTACACGCACAAGGAGAGAGATCATGAAGAAACATTATGTAATCATCACTTTAGGAATCTTATCAGCGGGATTGTTTGCGCTCACATCACTGGCCCAAAATAATGGAAATGGAAAACAAAGGTTATTGGCCACTCCATCCAATTGCCAAGTTGAATCAGCACAGTATGGAGTCCAAATGAAGGGACAGGGTAATGGACGTGGGCAGGGCGCTCAAAACGCGAATTCGCAAGCCGGCCCTAATAGTAAACGGATGAAGGGACAAGGTAATGGACGTGGGCGGGGAGCCTTTTGCGCCAATTCGCAATCCGGCCCTAATAGTAAACGGATGAAGGGACAAGGCAATGGACGTGGGCGGGGAGCCTTTTGCGCCAATTCGCAATCCGGCCCTAATAGTAAACGGATGAAGGGACAAGGCAATGGACGTGGGCGGGGAGCCTTTTGCGCCAATTCGCAATCCGGTCCTCATGGTAAACGGATGATGGGACAGGGCAATGGACGTGGGCAGGAAGCCTTTTGCGCTAATTTGCAAGCCGGTTCTAATGGCAGGCGGATGATGGGACAAGGTAATGGACGTGGGCAGGGAGCCTTTTGCGCCAATTCGCAATCTGGCCCTCATGGTAAACGGATGATGGGACAAGGTAATGGACGTGGACAGGGAGCCTTTTGCGCCAATTCGCAATCTGGCCCTCATGGTAAACGGATGATGGGACAAGGTAATGGACGTGGGCAGGGAGCCTTTTGCGCCAATTCGCAATCTGGCCCTCATGGTAAACGGATGAAGGGACAAGGTAATGGACGTGGGCAGGGAGCCTTTTGCGCCAATTCGCAATCCGGACCTCATAGCAGACGGATGATGGGACAGGGCAATGGACGTGGGCAGGGCGCTCTATCCGCTAATGCGCAATCCGGCCCTCATGGCAAGGGTCAGGGCAAAGTAAGGCGTCTGGGTAATCAATATGGAATTGAGAAAATAAATAGTGACGAAGTAGAGAATGAACAATAGTATTGATTCCACTCAATTCATATTCCAGTTATAAATCAATTTGCGATTCGGTAAAAGAGACGATGAGGTTATTCAACACCTCATCGTCTCTCGCTTGTATTATATATAATATTGTTATGTCTAATATTGAATGTTTTAAGGAGTTTTAATCCAATGGAAACAACTCCTCATGGAGAACAATCTCCCGCCTTGTTTTTTAGATTTTCCACGTTTCGAACAATTGTTTTGATTGTTCTGATATTCGTGATTGCATGGATAGGAATCAGCGCTTCGCATTACCTGCAGTCCAAACGGCAAATTCGCGAATTATTCAGGCGTCAAGCGCATGAGATGGCTTCTATGTTAGCCCTGAGCGAACGATCCATGACGCGCGCGTTAGAACGAATCGAAGACGAACAAGCGTCGCGGCTAACAGCGATTGGATATTGGCTTCGCGATTTGGATTCCCGGCAGACACTCTCGCTTACCGAAATCCAGCGAGTGGCGGATGAAAGCAGCGCGTTCAATATAGTGCTGTTCAAGCCCACTGGAGAGCGTGACATAGGATTGCGAGGAGGAGGCCCAAGGTACGGCGCGCCTCCTTGGGCGGGAAGAGGCCGCATGGGGAGAGGACAAAATTCCCAGCACGAACATTCCACAACGAGTTTCCTTGAATCCGGGGAGGAAGCGGCTGTTGAAGGTTTTCACAAAGCCGGCCGGATGGGGGAATTCCGTTTCTCTGTTTTTGTACGGCGAAAAAACGGAGGCGCGATTTTAATCAATCTAGATACGGCGATTCAGGAACAACTGCGCCGGGATTTCGGACCAGAGGCGTTGCTTAGCCAATTTACTGAAAGACCGGAGATTCTTTATTTACGACGGAAACAGGCGGGAACGATCGATATCGATCTGGGCCATTTCGATCCCACCGAGAATGAATCCAACGCTGAAGCTGTGGAAGTCAACATTCCAGACCAAGATGATTCCTCACTCATCGTAGGATTTGACAACACCGCCATACGCAGAACAGAATACGAACTGTTGCAGCGATTACTCCTATCCGCCGGTTTAGCTGCGACTCTAGGAGCCTTGTTGATCATATGGTCGAGACTGACCAGACGTCATGGTCAATTGGCGAAAACCTTGGCGCAAATCTCATCCTACCATCGAACCGTGTTGGAAACGATGGATGACGCTGTACTCGCATGGAACGAACACGCGGGGATGACATTTTGGAATCCGAAAGCCGAATCCTTGTTTCCCGAATTGAGGAATGCCAAATCCACGGGTAAACTGCCATCTCCAATCGCGAAAATCGCAGACCAAGCGCGGGAGCCCAATTATGAAACAGTGTTCGACCTTGAAGATAAAGAGAAAGGCCCACGCCGGTTCCGGGTAGTCGAACAACATATCGAGCAACCTATCCAAACTCGTTTGCTGCTGCTTTCCGATGTGACCGCTGTAGAAAACGCAACACGGGAAAAAGAGAAACGCGAGCATGTAGAAGCGCTGGCGCGGGCGGCTTCCGGCGTCGCTCATGAAGTGAGAAATCCTTTGAACGCCATTGATATGACGATTCAGACGATGTGTATGGAACCCTCGACGCTCAACGAGGAAGATCGCATCACACTTGAATCCCTGCGGGATGAAATCAAACGCATCAATCGAATGGTGGAACACTTCCTCGCCTATGGAAGGCCCCAACCTCCTGTCTTTTCGGAAACCGATCTAGGCGCTTTGCTAGAGGACGCTGTATCCTTTATGAAACCAGCCGCACAGGAAAAAAGCGTCGAATTACAATTCAAATCCTCAGGTCCTTTGAAATTCCAGGCGGACGCGCAACAGATCCGCCAGGCGTTGCTCAATATCATCCTGAATGCGATCGAAGCCTCTTCTGAAGGAAGCGTCATTGATCTCCACGTGGAATTAGGAGAGGATGGAATCCGCTGCGTCTGCACGGATCATGGAACAGGGATGACGGACGAACAAATTAATACGATCTTTGATCCCTATGTGACACACAAACCCGAAGGCACAGGTTTAGGGATGTGTATCGTAAAACAAATCATAGAATCTCATCAAGGAAGAATCATCATCCATAGTAAACCGGGAGAAGGAACGGCGATCGCGTTTCACTTTCCATACGATAAAAAGGATGATTCTCCCGTTAAGGAGCCGGTGAATGCTGAAAAAAACGATTCTCGTCATTGAAGACGAAGCCTCACAGCGAAAGGCGTTATGCGCGTTTCTTCATAAAAAAAAGTATCAGATCAATGAGGCCGCCAATCAACAAAACGCGCTGGAACTTTTTGAGAAAGAAACATTCGACCTCGTATTGAGCGATATGCGCCTTCCTGACGGCAGCGGCGAAACAATTTTGGAACATGTCAAGAAAATCCGGCCCGATGTTCCAGTGATTATCATGACCGCGTATGGTAATACATCGCAGGCTGTAGCCGCGATGCGCAACGGAGCGGCCGATTATATAACCAAGCCACTCGATCTCAATGAACTCGATTTGATCATCCAACGCGAATTGAAACACTCCACTTTGGTCTCCGAAAACCAGCGTTTGCGTGAAATCGTCGAACAACACAGCCGCGCCAAGAATATGGTCGCCAACAGCCCGGCAATGCAAAACGTCGTCAATACAGCGTTACGCGCCGCGGATTCAGACGCCACGATTCTCATTCTCGGAGAAAGCGGGACAGGTAAGGAAATTCTCGCTCGCGCCGTTCACGCCGCCAGCCCACGGGCGGATAATGCGTTCGTGCCCATCCACTGCGCCGCCATGCCGGAAGGATTGATTCAAAGCGAATTATTCGGTCATGAAAAAGGCGCGTTCACAGGCGCCACAGCCCGGCGTCAAGGACGATTTGAACAGGCTGATCAGGGAACCGTCTTTATCGACGAAGTCGGCGACATCCCTCTGAACATACAGGTTCAGCTATTACGAGTTCTTCAAGAACGGAATTTCGAACGTGTCGGCGGCAATCAAACAATAACCGTTAATGTACGAATCATCGCCGCCACAAACAAAAATATCCAAGAAGCGATACAAAACCAGGAATTCAGAGAGGATCTTTATTACCGGCTCGGAGTGATTACCGTAGAGTTGCCTCCCCTCCGAAAACGGAGAGAAGATATCCCGCCCCTGATCCAACATTTTCTAAAACGCTACGCCCCAGGCCGTTCATTGGAAATCTCCCGTGAAGCCCTGGACCGGTTGATGAAATATCATTGGCCGGGAAATATCCGGGAGTTGGAGAATGTAATTGAGCGAGCGGTCGTTTTATCCCGTGAAGACATAATCTCCACATCCGATTTACCTTCCCACATTGCCGCAGATTCCGGCGAGCGGACAATATCGTTAGATCGTTCCCTTCCCGAGTTGGTCCAGGACCTTGAACAGACACTCATCCGTCAAGCGCTCCTAAAAGCAAACGGCAACCAATCCCAGGCGGCGCGATTGTTGGGAATCAGCGAACGCAACCTCCGCTACAAAATCAAAAAATACGGCGATTCCGATCGTGAATCTGATCAATTCGACGAATCCGGCGATCTCTAATCTACTCAATTCACTAATCTTACAGCCAATCCTTTTTATTCCTCTATAATCGTTCGACCATTTCGTCGAACAACACGCGATTCATCCTACTATTAAATTCTGAAATAGAAAATACATAAACTCAATAAAAACAATATGTTATAGAAAATAGAAAAATAAAAAACTCTTGGCACGAGTCTTGTATTTATATCCTGTCACATAGATTCAAACACATAATTTCAAAGCAAGGAGTAAAGAATCATGAAGAAGCAATGGTATTATCAATCCGTCATTATTGGCCTCGCGATCAGTTTTCTTTGCGCAGCCAATATCAGCGAAGCGCAAGGCCGCCGGGGAAAAGGACTTTTGATTTCCGGCTCCCAGAGAACAAACCAGGGAGCCTTCCAAAACAAAGGAATTCAAGGACAAGGTTTGGGTCAGGGATATTTCTTCATCGATCTTGATGGAGACGGGATCTGTGATAACACGAACGGGCAAGCAGCGCTGGATCCATTAAGTGACGCTGAGGCAGTCACTCTCACATTTATGCGGGAAGAGGAAAAACTGGCCCGTGATGTCTATCTAGCCCTATACGACTTATGGTCAAATCCCGTGTTTTCAATGATCGCCAGTTCCGAACAAAAACATATGGATGCGATCAAACGTCAGCTGGACACGTATGGTCTTACCGATCCCATTCAAGATACAGGCGTCTTCACAAACGGAGAATTACAATCCCTGTATGATTCTTTACTGACTCAAGGAAGCCAATCTGTATTGGAAGCGTTGAAAGTGGGCGCTCTAATTGAGGAAGTGGATATCGAAGATCTTCAAATCGCCATCACCGAAACAGAGAATCCCGCTTTGTTACAAGTTTATACGAACCTGTTGAAAGGCTCAGAGAACCATCTTCGCGCATTCGTCCGGCAAATCGAATTCCTGGGTGAAACCTACAACGCGCAACACCTTTCACAGGAGATTGTGGATGAGATTCTTGCCAACACCAACAATCAAGGCGGCCGCCGGAATAACCGGGGAATCACGATTCTTGGAAATTCAAAACGCGGAAATGGATACGGCGCCCGGTAATACAGTTAGAGATTAGCGCATCATACCGCTGGACTTGATGAAAAAAACGAGACAAGAAACAAGAATCCCTAAAAAGATATTTTAAAAATGGAGAGGAGGTGAGGATAATCTCACCTCCTCTCCGCTCTAGTAATTTCAATTGTCGATCAATGAATATTTATTACTGCAGTTCCCAGTCTATAACAATGGAGGCGGCTGATGGAATCGTGAATGGAACGGATTGCAAGTATCCGGTTGGGCCATCACCTGAGTTCGCGGAATCAGCCGAGAAATTCCCGTCGATATAAGCGATATGGTCGTTCAGTGAATTATGGAGACCAAGATCTTGCGCGACTTGATTGCCTGACAACCAAGTACTTCCATAACCTTCCGCGCCCGTTATTTCTTCTTCCCAGTTGGTCATGTCGCCCATTTCAAAGTCAGAATTGGGGAACGCCAATTCAGCGGTCTCGCCATCCCAGAAATAAAAGTCATCTACGCCCAACCATGCCCACTCGCTGGTCAGTTGGTCGATGATGAAAAACCGGGCTTGCTTGCCTTGGTGTTCCTCTTGAATATAAAAACGGTACGGGGGATAGTTCCATTCATCGATTCCGCCATTGGCATATTGCTCGCGGTTCCAACCGCCGCCTTGGCTGCGCACTTTATAGGCGTAGTCGGAGGAATCGGTAAATTCGCCGTTGGCGTTCATATCGACTTGCAGCTGGATATCTTTGACATTCCCATCCGGCTGCGCTTTATATCCCGTCTGTCCAATATCAAAGGAGGTAAAAACGCTGCTGGCGGCATCGGGGATCGGCTGGATGACAAAGACATCAGAGCGAAGTTCGATCCCGGTGTTTCCCCGCACTCCATGATCGTTATTCGCGTCACCTGGTGTGGAGCCGGAAGCGACCCATACACGGCCTTCGCGAGAGAAATTCGCTCCAGGCCATGCGAAAAAGGTCCAATCGCCTACCGCGCCGGCGGATTTAATTTGGGTCCACCCGGGAAGCCCGCCGGAAGGGTGATCGGACAACGCGCGGATGGGAATGCGGCCATTACTTGGATTATCGATGAATCCTTCTGGAAATTCATCTTCGAAGCCTTCTTCAAAATTCCCGTTACGGATGACGGAGGTATCGTAGTTCATACGAATGTTATCCAATCCGATTCCATCAAACGTATCGTTATCAACCGCAACAACTTGCGCGCGGCGTCCTTCCAATCCGGACGTATTCAACATATTGGCTTGCAGGGTGATTCGGTCTTCGTCACTATCGTCAAAAAGGACGCCTTTCAAGGGCACATCCACACCCTCGGTGTATTCCCCATCGGGATCTTCGGTTTCAGTTCCCACATCGACATAAACCATCAATCCGTTTTCCGTCAACCAAGCGCCTGGTTTGTCAAAATACGCTGAAACTGGACCGGCGAATGTCCCATAGACAAAACTCGAAACAGGACTTAATACGAACGGTTCGGATTCAATGACAGCGATGGTTTCATCGCCGTTGATCTGGGTGTTATAGAATTTATCTGTGTTTGAAGAGAGGCTGAATTCTGTATCAACGGTAATCAGCTGATCGGCGGTCGCATCGCCTTCAACGATCGTCCAACCATTCAAGTTCGGCTCTGCATCAAACCAGCCGTTTGGAACGTTATTGGGAACAACCAATCCATCTGCGTTATTATGACGGATCGAATTGACCGCGATATACGCATCGGGCGTTTTGTCGACGATGCGAAGTTTTACGGTTTCTCCCGCATATTCCTCCAGCGCAATGATTACATTCATCCATCCCGCTTCGGATGTTAGATTGTCGACAAAAATTGTGTCCTGATTGGTTCTAGATTCCCGTACGATTGAAGGATCTTCGGACATCCAATATTCATATGTTCCATCCGCTCCGACATCGACACCAATGTCAATTGTTGTATCAGGCGCGGTTTGATCCGCGTGCAAAGCCCACCCATTGGATACCATTTGCACGACCAGAAAGGTGGGATTATTGCCGTTGTTGTTCGTCGCCGATTGGGAAGGCGCGGCAAGCAACATACATAAGGCCATGATCCCTACGGCGCGTAATACATTTGTTTTCATGAATATTCTCCTTTAATAATTTGTTGACTGGAGATCAACGATCTGAAAATAGCATTAAAAAAGGAGTAATTCAAGTTAAAAATAAAAAAAATACTATTTGTAATAATTATTTTTCTGATATTCAATTTGATTTTTATTACATTTAATAGAATCGTATTAAAGAATAATTAGTAGTGGATTAAGAAGGTTTGATTTAATTCGAAATCAGTGTATGTTTTTTGAGGTTGATGAAGCCAATATACTGTAATATTATCGATTTTTTTCAGGTCTCCAAATCCAAAATGGAGAATGTGAGAGTTTTGTGATAAGTAACCAGATCCTCCATCGACAGTTCGAGTCCATTGCCGTTCTCCACGTTTCGCCACAACCCGAACGCCATACGTTTGCGCTGATGTTCCTGCCAGTTTGACTTGAAGCCAATTGCCTGAAGGTGTCTTATTTTCCAACAACCGGGGGGAATCGTCTATACAATTGATAACAATATCCATATCTCCATCGCCGTCAAAATCCAATAGCGCGCTTCCTCTTCCCGCGATAGTTTCTATTGACTCAAAAGAGATTTCTTCATTTGTAAAGAATTCACTGTGCTGATTTTTGTAAAATGAAACGCCTTGGGGATACGTGCGTTTGTTATCCAAATCCTCGACTTGGGGATAGGTATGTCCGTTGACAGTGTATATATCAAGAAAACCATCAGAATCAAAATCGCAAAATCCAGATCCCCATGTTGTTAACCAGCGCGTGGGAGAAATTAGTTTTAAGGGTCCTCTCATATCGAGAAACTGGTTTCCATCTTTGTTCTGAAACAAGACGTCAGATTCTTGTTCGTAAGCGGTTATATAAAAATCAAGAAAACCGTCATTGTTGTAATCCCCCACCGCCACACCCATGCTGGCGCCTTCACGCCCTGATTCATTGACGGCGGCGCCTGAAAAGAAACTGAAATCTTCAAAAACCGCATTCCCTTTATTCTTCAACACATGGTTATAGGTCGAATCGTTGGAAACATACAAATCCAAGTCGCCATCCAGATCGATATCCGCGAACGTGGCGCCCATCGCCCGCCCTTCAGAGACATTGATTTCACTTGGGCCAGAGAAATCAGTAAATGTGCCGTCGCCTTTATTGAGATAGAGTAAATCATCTTGATGCTTTAATCCCATCGGGCCTTTCATCACATCCAATCCATGAAAGTGATCCCGTAAATCCCCATGTTGAGCAGGATTGAATTCCACATAATTGCCAACATATAAATCCAGATCGCCATCCAAATCCAAATCCCCAAAAACCGCCGCCGCGGCGTACCCGTGATGATTCAATCCGGCTTCATCGGTTCGATCTGTAAACGTTCCATCACCGTTACTGAGATAGAAGGTGTTGGCGCCGTAGTTGCCGACAAATAAATCCAGCCAACCATCATTGTTGACATCCCCGAAAATCGCGCACATGCCCCATCCCATGTCACCCACACCGGCGCTTTCGGTGACATCCGTAAATCTTCCGTTATCGTTGCGGAACAGCCGGTTCCGCCATTGGGGATCGGGTTTGTCGAGATCTGGCCGGCCATTCACAAAATAGATATCATCATCTCCGTCGTTATCATAATCCGCAACCGCGACGCCCGATCCCATCGCATCGATGATCCACCGTTTATCCTTATGGCCCAATCGATGTTGAAAGGAATCCAGTCCGGTTTGTTTGGAGACTTCTTTGAATTGAAATCGATTGTCCTGCGGCGCCGAATCGGTTGAAGTTTTTGAATCGGCGTTCCATTTAGCTAACGCGGCTCCCAATGCTTTGAAATTGTCTGATTCTGCAAACCGGTCTTTGTGTTGATTATAGATAGCCTGGCTTTTTGTCACTTCCTTTGCGCCGAAGAGTGACCACCCTTTGATTCCGATATACTGTTCTGAATTTTGGATAGACGAATCTTTAATTTCATTTAATAGTTGTAAGCACTCTCGGAACTCTTTCCGATCGTACCACAGTTGCGCGAGAGTCATTCGCAGGGGATCGTTGATTAAATTGTGTTGACGTAAGTTCGTTAAATACTGGATCGCTTGGTTATGCTGCTGGATGGCGATCAGTTCCCGCGTCAGAACTTCGCGCATCTCTATGGGGATGGTGTAAGCGTTTTCGTACATATAGCGTAATTGTCTGTATTGGTTTGGATTCCAGTTCCGCATGTATTTCAATCGCTGCTGTACTTGGTCGAACTCTTCGTTCCGGCCAAGGCGGGATAATGACGTGCGCATGGCGCTATACGCTTCGCGAAAGAAGGGATAAACCGCAACCGCTCTGTTTAAGAGCGAAACCGCCTTTTCATCATTGCCCAAGCGGGTTTCCAATTTTCCCAATTCGAAAAGGGATCGGAGATGTTTTGGATGTGTGGCGAGAACGGATTCCAACGTGAGTTTTGCTTCTTTGTTGTTTCCTTCTTCGGCGTAAATGCTGCCTAGCAAGAAACGCGCGTCGGGGTGTTTAGCGTCCAATTTAAGAATCGCGTTGATCCGATTTTTCGCTACATCGATTTCTCCCAACGTGCGCGCAATGGCCGCGCATTTGTAGAGCAAATCCGCATTATCCGGCGCCGCTTCAATCGCTTTTCCACTCGTGTCAATAGCTCCATCAATATCCCCCGACCGCCACATGGCTTGTGATAAAAAGAACAAGAAATCTGGATTGGAACCGCTTTTTTCGGCCAGGCACTTTAAAAAGGGAATCCAGTCTCCTTGCGGGGAATGTTGTTTGAGAAACGTTTCCAATTGTTCTTGTTCCGCCGAAGTCAGAGTATGGGGATACTCTTGCAACATAACCGAGGCTTTGGAAAACTGATTATCCCGCAATTTGTCAAGGATTTCATCGATACTCGTTGAAGTTGTGGTTCCAGTTTGAGTAACGATATAGAATATGAGAAAAAAAATGTACATCGTTTTTTACTTTCCATTTTGAAATAAATATATTAATGAATAGCGTTATTCACAAATGAATCGTCTTCTATCAAGCCAGAGAGGATTATATCTTGATTGGATTGTAGAATGTAGGATTTGATTGAATTATACATGGTGAAGGGCGTTGATAAACAAAATACTAACTATCGTTTTGTAAATAAACGCGGGAGATAATGGACTACTGCGAGGTTCATTGATAATGGATATGTGGGGGATGCGTTTTGAATTGTTTTGCGCCTCTGTTGCATCGTTGTCAGGTCACGCTATTCTCATAGAAATAAAATGTATTTGGTTTCTCTATGGTCTGGAAAGGTAACTTTGTATGAGAATTCTTGCGGGGAAATATAAGAACCGGGCGCTCGTGACTCCGCCCGGCGTAGTGACGCGCCCGATGCTCACCCGGATACGGAAATCGCTGTTTGATATCTTACAGCCCTATTTGGACCGCGCGCGGGTGTTGGATCTCTTTTCGGGCACAGGAGCCGAGGCGCTGGAAGCATTCAGCCGGGGCGCTTCTTTTGCGATCAGCGTCGATTCCGACGCGGTGGCGCTGCAGACCGCAAAAGATAACCATCAGAAAATTTGTCCGCAAGAAACCTACCGCATTCTGCGCGGCAATGTGATTACCTTGCTACCCCAAATCGCCGTTCAGAATCCACCGTTCGATGTGATCAGTGTCACTCCACCGTATGGGCATGGACTCGCCGACGCCACGCTGGAGATCATTGACAACAATCCCCGGTTGCTGCACGAAGAGACAGTAATCTACGCGCAACGAGGTTTTACAGAAGAAATGAAACTGGAGTGGACAATATTAGAACACTTGAGAACAAAGAAATATGGAAAGACCGTAATGGAATTTTTTATGCCGAAAGAAACGATTAATCTTACGGCAATGAAAGAAGATCGGTAGCCGTTACTCCAAGGTTTTGAGGAAATCCACAATGTTGCGCATCGCTTTTCCCCGGTGGCTGACGCTATGTTTTTGGTCCGCGCTGACTTGCGCCAGCGTTTTCCCGAAGGGCGGGTAGAAGAAGATAGGATCGTACCCGAAACCTCCCGATCCAGCGGTTTCGTGAGTGATGAAACCTTCTACGGCGCCTTCGGTCGAAAAGAGTATATCGTCTTCAAATGCAAGGGTGGCGGCGCAGATAAATCGCGCCGTTCGCTGAGGTTCCGGTATTCCTTCCATTTCTCTCAGAACGCGAACGGTGTTTTCTTCATCAGTTGACTCTTCACCGCACGCATACCGGGCGGAATAGACGCCGGGAGCGCCGTTTAACGCGTCCACAGCAAGACCCGAATCGTCAGCGAGCGTAAGCAAGCCGGAATGAGTGGAAGCGGATATCGCTTTTTTAACCGCGTTTTCCATAAACGTCTGTCCGTCTTCTACTACATCTGGAATAGAATCAAAATCACACAATGTGAGTACACTCCAACCTGTTTCCGCAAGGAGTTGTTCCAGCTCTTTCTGTTTTTTAGGGTTTGTGGTTGCGATTAGGAGGGTTTTCTTCATCGATTTACGCTATTATTGACTAAAAATGTCCAGGGTAATTCCGCAGGCAACGGGGCCGTTTCAAGATTTCCGATAAAATCACGGCGCTGCGAAGCGGATCCCGCTCCCCTTCTTTCGCTAACCGCACTAGGATCGGGGAGCGTGGCAAAGGCGCCGGAGCGGCGGGTTTCGAAATTGGTTTTCGTTTATGCGCAACGCTCTTAGTTTGTTCAACCGGTTCTTTTTTTACAATGGCCTTTTTCTTCTTGGGCTTCGGAGGAGGAACAGGAATTTCGACTAATTCGGGTTGTGGCTCATCTATCTGCATCAGTTCACGCAGCATCTTCGCCCACGGAGATTCCTGTACTGGTGGCGTTACAGTACGAGGCTGCTCAGGACTGGGACGCGGTGAGGGCTCTCTGACAGAAGTTGTCTGTGGCTGGGGCCGTGTAGCTTGACCGTACGGATTCGGCGTTGTTTGTCTTGTCGTTTCTGCTGATTTTATTGGATCCATCATCGGTTCATCCTTTGGAGGCGCCGCTTTCTCCTTCATCTTCTTACTGAGTGCGGATAATCCGTAGAACACCATTACAATAATGAATATTATGATCTGCCCAAAATCTTCCATCGTTTAACCCTTCTAAAAAGAGGATACGCTTATCATAGCATCACTATTTCAGAAAAGACAATTTTTGTATTGCAGACTAAAAGGACGTAAGTGAAAAGTATTGCCTTCAACTTGGCGTCCAGCGCACACCATGCTATTGGTCTTCGCCAGTTATATATTTTTTTTACGTGATTTGTTCTTAGTCTCAGCGGCGCTTCTTTTTTCCCAATCTTCTTGTAGACCTGGCACTTCGTCACGAAGAAACGCGTAAAATTCATCCCGAAGATCTTTGCGATAGAGAGCGAATTCAACCGTGGTTTTTAAATAATCCAACCGGTTCCCGATGTCGTGACGTTTGCCTTCAAATTCATACGCGTACATGCGTTGATCTTGGCACATCATTTTTAACGCGTCGGTCAGTTGGATTTCGTTGTTCTTCCCGGGCGGCGTTTTTTCAATGTATTCAAAAATATCCGCTGTGAGGATATAACGTCCACCTACAGCGAGATTGGACGGCGCGGATTCCACATCCGGTTTTTCAATCAGGTCATGTACGATACTGGTCCGTTCATCCACCGGTTTACCTTGTATGATTCCGTAATTAATGACCTTATCATCAGGCACTTTTTCAACCCCGATAACCGGTCCGCGCCAAACCCGGAAAAAGTCCATCAGCTGTTTCGTACAAGGTGAGGGAGACTTGACAATCGTATCCCCAAGCAATACAACAAAAGGCTCACCCGCCACATGCTGCTTGGCGCAGTAAATCGCATCACCCAATCCTTTGCAGACCTTTTGACGGATAAAATGAATATTGACGAGATTGGAGATTTCCGTGACGCTTTTGAGCAATTCCGTATGTCCGGATTCCTCTAATGCGTTTTCCAATTCGAGAGATCGGTCGAAGTGATCTTCAATGGACCGTTTGCCCTTCCCCGTAATAATCAAAATATCCGTGATTCCCGAATCCACCACTTCTTCGATCACATATTGGATCGTCGGTTTATCAATTAATGGCAGCATTTCTTTTGGCTGCACTTTTGTGGCGGGTAAAAACCGGGTCCCCAATCCCGCCGCTGGGATGACGGCTTTTCGAACTTCACCGGAATGCAATTCAGAATTCATACGTTGTCTTACCTCCAAGAGCCAGATTCATTCAATCCGCATGGCGGGATCGTCCACGGCCCCTTTTTTGGTGACTTCGGACTTCATCAAGCCGGAAATCATCCGCTTTAATTTCAATTTCTACACACATATCGATGATACGGGACGCGAGAGATCTGTCAACTTGAACGCTGTTTCTCACGTCCTGCATTGTGATATTGGACGTAATGACGATTGTTTTACAGTCCTGGTAACGGCGGTTAATCAGCGCATACAACCGGTCCGCGACCCAGCTTGACATTTTTTGCATTCCGAAATCATCTAAGACGATAATCTGCCTTTTCAAATCACGCTCAAGACGATTTTTGGGGATCCCAGAATTTTTCGGATCATATGTGGACCGGATCGCATCTAATAAATCGACAACATTATAGAAAACACCTTCGAATCCTCTCGCAATGAGGGCTTTCAAGATCCCGACGGCGATGTGTGTTTTCCCGACTCCCGTCTGCCCATAGATATAGAGTCCTTTTGAATTTTCGAGAGAATATTCCTCCACATATTTTTTTGCTTTTTTTTTCAATTCTTTCAGCGCGCTGGTTCGGGTTTCAAAGGTATCCAGGCTTGCTTTGGCGAATCGCTGGGGAATACGCGCGTCATCGATTTCCGTTTGAATCACTTCCGCATCACGCATCGGCAAGGGCGCGCGCCCGTTTCATCTATGATGTTCCCATAGCCGTCACAGAGTTCACACCGGGCGTCGGGGATCCTGTTCGGGAAGAGTATCTTGGTTGTTTACTCTCTCTAAAAGGTTTTCCAAATCTTTGTTGATGGATGAAAATCGTTTCATATCCGTTCCTCAACCCGCGTCAAATATGGACGTCAAAAAAAGTTAGGTACAGAGTATCAGTCCGGCTCTGTTTCCACAACCTTTTTCAAGTGGGATTTTATCCAGGCGAGGCTTTTGGCTTTTTTGAGATGCGCCTCGTTAAAAATATCGTAGATCACTCCCATGTTGTATGAATTGGCGATTTCTTCGAGATCTTCGGCGATACGGGGGGAAAAACGCGCGCCGAAAAGCATTTGATAGAGGTATACGATCCGCTCCACATTGGATAAACCTTCCTGGTTTTGATAGTAGCGGAGAATGAAGGCCCCACCGTGGACCTCTTTGCCGCTTAGGTTCTCCCGGATCGCGGCTTCGTTTAATGGAACCTCCAGTGGTGTGCAGATTCGGCATGTTTGCACATCTTGATCTGTGTTCGCGCGTTCGATCCATTCTCCCTTTTCTAAATCGGTAAGCGTTCGTTCTATAGGAGAAACAGCCAGACCGGTCCAACGGGTAAGATCGTTGACTTGGAATGGAAACCATTGGGGAGTCAAGTTGAAGTCACAATCCAATTCCACTAGTTTACGAAAGATCAGCCAACTCTCCATTCCCAGTTGGGAAACGAGAAATTCCGGCAATCCGCTTTCCTCAAGCCAGCGGGGAAATGATACCCATAAAGGATCCCGTTCACTCACCGGCGTCCTCCGTGTTTCCCGTTACTGCGGCTAAATGATTGTACCGCTCTCTCTGCCGCCGCTGGCATTCTTCCATTTCGCAGTGTATTGAAAGGATATTTTCTTTCAATAATTCCAAACGTTCCATGATGGGATCGGGCAAGTTGACTTGATCCAAATCAATCCCTTTCGGGATTTTAAGCCCCTCCCGGATTACAATCCGGCCCGGGCACACCGACGACGGTGCAGTTATCGGGAACATCTTTCAAGACGACAGACTGCGCGCCAATCTTGACATTGTCTCCAATTGTAATGTTGCCCAGGACTTTGGCTCCAGCGCTGACCATCACATTATTACCCAGGGTGGGATGCCTTTTACCCGCTTCTTTTCCCGTTCCACCAAGAGTTACGCCCTGAAAGAGGACACAGTTGTCTCCAACAATGGCTGTCTCACCAATGACAACCCCCATGCCGTGATCGATGAATAAGCCCAGGCCGATTTTTGCGCCAGGATGAATCTCGATTCCTGTAAGGAACCGGCTGAATTGGGAGATGACACGGGGAAAGAAAGGAATGCGCAATACGGTATGAAGGAAATGAGCGATTCGATGAAAGATGACCGCATGAAAACCCGCATACGTGAAAAACACTTCCAATCCACCCACAAAACCACGGGCGGCGGGATCGTTTTCCAAGCAGGTCTTAAAATCAGCTGTGAATGTTTTGAACATCAGATTCTCTCCTAAATAAAGGATGAGATGACTAACCGGACGCTAGGCGGTTTACCTATATAGAATTATACTTCTTCCATAGCCATTCGTGTTAATCGGCTCCTTAATTCGATTATTTTTATGTAGAAACGGAGTATAAACACGGTTTTTGGCAAATAAAAAAATTCCACATGGATAGCGAGAATCAAGAAATCCAGTACGTATGATCCCGAAAACAGTTTCACAATCAACTTTAACAGTGTCTTCCATTTTTGATTACAGTCCAGATCAATTAGGTGATTGGCTGCAAACAATTGGGCAGCCATCTTACCGAAAACACCAGATTCTTCAATGGATCTATAAACGTGGCGTAGAAACGTTTGAAGAGATGACGGATCTCTCGCGTTCCTTGCGGGATAAGTTGCAAGAAGCGTTTTCGATGGAACTCCCTTCCATCATCGAGCGGCGGGAAGACAAAACTGACGGGACGGTGAAAATGCTCCTTCAGTTATCCGATGGTGAAGGCGTCGAGACGGTGCAAATGCCGCGATATACGGGGAAAATCCACATCCGCCCCGCCACTGGTAAAGTGGTGGGCTCTTCCGAAGCGCGAACTCACACACTCTGCCTGTCGACCCAGGCGGGATGCCTTTTCGCCTGCCGGTTTTGCGCGTCGGGGCGATTGGGATGGAAGCGGAATTTACGCAGTGGAGAGATCACCGCGCAGGTCCTATCGGCTATCCGTGAGGGGATCAATGTTTCCCATATCGTCTTCATGGGGATGGAGAGCCGCTGAATAATTTTGACGCGCTGCGTGACGCGATCACTATTCTTTGTCATAAAGACGGTCTAGGAATTTCCGCCCGCCATATAACAGTCTCGACCGTTGGGCTGGTTCCTGAGATTTACCGCATGGCGCTGGAGAATTGGAAGGTGAAACTGGCGGTCTCGCTTCACGCGGTCACGGATTCCAAGCGCGCGAATTGATTCCGTTGGCGCGTTCCTATCAGCTGGATCAATTAAAAGACGCTCTGCTCTTTTATCAGCGCCGTAATGGACGGCGTATTACGTTTGAATACCTGACGATCAATGGATTCAACGACCGTCCAACCGACGCCGAACGCCTGAAGGAATTATGCGAAGGGTTGCAGTGTCACATCAACTTGATTCCTTACAACAAAACACCGCAGGAATCCTATCAATCCACCTCCCCCTGCAAAAGTCGAACAATTCCGGAAACGTCTGCGCGAACACCACCTCGACGTAACCACACGTCACAGCCGTGGACGCAACATCGAAGCCGCCTGCGGCCAACTACGGCTGCGTTGCATGGAATGAAGGCGCTCGAATGATTATAAAGCATTCCGGCGCGCTTCAGCTATTTTGTATGAGTTCCATGCTTTTTCCAAAACTGGTATTAGACGTGAACGCGCTGTTACAATCTTATTACTTATCCTTTTTAGATTGTTCGGACCTTGCTGTAACTTCGACAATAAATTTTTACGGCGAACTTCCAATTCTCGATTGAGTTCGTTGATTTCTCTCTGATCTATAGGTTCATTGGGATTAAATCGGAAATTCCGTTCATGATATTTTCGCCACTCAACAAGTTGAGATGTCAGAAAATCACCAAAGCCCGGTATCTGTATAATTTTTCGGTAGTCCACATCAGATGCAGTCTCAATTCCGTATGAAGACAGAATTGAAGTCCTTGTTGATCCGATGTTATCAATGCTAGCCCGATCGATACGATAACGATCGAGATAGCGTTGACGCTGCAGGCTTTCGCGCTGGATTTCTAGTTTCTTTATGCGTCTTCTGCGTTCATTTGGTTGATCGACTAATTCGATCCGCGCCATATCCAAACTTTTATACTCTTCTGAGAAGGTGTTTCGGGATGCTTCTTGTTTCCATTTGCCCAGTGCAAAATCCCATTCGGCTTTTGCTGCGGAATACGCTTGATTAGCAGCCGAAAGTTCTTCAGACGATACTCGTGGCCAAACAGCGCAAGCTAGGCCATAGAGAATAAATGCACCTAACAGTCCTCCGTCTTCTGCCAAAGAACTACAAGCGATAATCCCAGTTAAAACGAGACCTATACTGATAATCTTGCGAAAACCTTTTAGAGTTGTATCCGGAAGTTCGACATCGGACGGTAAACTCCATGGGCGTTCAGATGGTAGAGCAGGATCATCGCCAGGATCATTGACTGCTTTTATTGCACTCCACAGTACACCAACATCAATAGTTCCTGTCTGATCAGTGGTGGTTATACGTATTCCAAACAGGCGGACAGAAGTTTGATTTTCTAATACGCACCAAGGGCAAGAATTAAGCTCTTGTGGGTACTGGTGAGAAACATTATCTGAGCATATATGAAGACTCTCTGCGAGTTCTCTAAGGACTCTAATCCAAATCTTAGGGCTTGGCCGTGCTTCCTCTGCTCCAAGCCTTCCGAAAGCAATTTCAAAATATCTTGATACTATCGATCCCATTGTATTGAGAGAAATAGTTCCGGGAGGCTGCTCCATTCTATGTGTTGCCCGATCTGATCCATACGCAAACGATATTCAGTAATGGCCTTTTCGATCGGCATATCGCCATTACCTAAATAACGTCCAGCAAAGGGGATGGCGCCCCATATAGAGAAGGTGAAATAACAGAACAGCTAGACCAAATCGATCATGATTTTGTTTTCGTTCAAAACCTTTAAAAGATTGACATTGGAGTTCTGGTGCAGTAAATAATGGAACTCCGACATCACAAGTGTAAACGTGATCTCCTGCATTGATCTGGAATGAATCGCAGTCGATTAGTATCACTGTACCATTGGGTGCGATTAAGAGATTTCCATGATTAACGTCACCAATTACGTGACCATGTTCGTGAACAACTGCGAATGCTCTTGCTATATTAGCGCCAACGTGGATTAAAAATCGAAAATCCGCTTCCGGAAAAGAATCCGCACGGCTTTTGGGGCTATAAAGTTCATGAATATCTCTGCGCGCATTTACACGTGGCATTATAAAACCACGGATAGCACTATTTTTATCTGTTAAAAGATCCATTGGCCAAGCTGCGATCTTTAAAAGACTTGATGTAGCATAATCGGTCATTACTCTTAGTTTGTGAATTTTTTGTTCATCAGGAGGACGGTTGTATATCTTTGCAACTTGCTCACTTTGACCTACAATTTCAAAGACATTGCCTTCTCCTCCTCGGCCAAGTTCATTACCGAGACGGACGTAATTGCCTCTTTTAACTAACGCATACTGTTTCATTGAAAATCTTGATGCTCACGACATGTAGCAAGTATCAAAGATACATCGTCGTCGGTCCGAGATTGAATACGCTCGGAAGTCAAAAACTGTTTAAGAGAGGTCGAAAGCGTAGAAATCTTTCCGCTACCTTCAGTCTTCAAAAGTGGTTGGAAAATGCCCTTAAAAAAGGGATTATAAACAGTTTTATCTGAATAATTTAAGGCTAAATGTTCGAGACCATCACTCATAAGCGCGACATCGGTCACAGGATTTACTATCTTATCTATTACTAAATTGTCGAGAGCACCTTCATCCGTTAGAAAATACGTAGTGTTGGCGTATTCACCTCGTTGTGGCCAAAACACCCATTTCCAATCATCAATACCTTCACTGACTACAATGACACCATCGCCTATCTGCATAAATCCACCATCATTTGGAGTAAGAATTACCGCGAGAAGTGTTGAAGCATAGTCTTGTAGCGCGATTGTTTTGCTATCTGCCTCAGCTTTGATTTTCTTCCGTGCCAGATCCGCAGCTTCACGAAGAATAGACTCTATTTCTGTACGTTTTTCTAAAAGACCTATTTTTAGATATGCGAATACTGTATCAACGACAATCTCTGCGCCCCGTCTAGCCATGGAGGCTGAGCCTGCGCCATCCGCAATCACAGCGATTAAAGAACCATTCTCAAATGCCTCGCAGGCGAGCCAATCTTGACATGGTTGATTCGTTTTGAGGTGTGATCCTCCTGTTGTACTAGCTGCTATAAACCGCCACATAATTTAATCAGCAACCACCCAACCGTCTGGTGCAGCGGGATTTTCCAAAGGAACCGCCTCACCAGGCTGTGATCTCGAGACACTGCCAAGTGAGTTGGAGAGCCAGACGAATAATTCTCGAAATAACAACTCACGGAGTTTTACTGGCTTTCGAACCGAGATATGTTTAAGTTTGTCCATGTCAGCATCTTCAACACCAACAGCATAAAACATAAATGACTTTGAATCTTCACCTTCTTGAATCGCCATTGTCGCTGCGCTGGTATCGTCCGTTGGAGCGCCATCTGTGATTAGAAATATCCAGGGTCGGTAATATCCAATACCATTGGCTCTATAAACAGACTTTCGACTAGTTACGATTGAAACTGCTTCCATAATTGCAGAACCCATCGGTGTATTACCACCAACCACAAGGGCAGGCGCCTCAAAATCATCCGCAGTCACAAAATCTTGGACGGTTTGAACTGGGCCAAAAGTAATAATTGCGACTTCTACACGCTTTGCAGCCATAGCATCGGAGTGAATTTCTTGGGCGAAAGTCTTAAGTCCTTCGTTTAATTCATTGATCTTCTTACCGCTCATTGAGTACGAAGTATCAAGAAGAAGAACGCAAGGGCATCGTGGTTCTGGATTATCAGCAAATTCAACTCCTTCAAATGGTACTTGATCGAGTTCTGACATCATCATACCTCCTTGACTGATAGTTATGACAGTCTTGCGCACATTATAATCCAACAGCAGAGAGGATATAGGCAGACAGTTCACAATACCAGCTATTGCTTCATTTTCTAGATAACTCACGATGGCCGCTATCAATAATCATTCTAATTTCAATCCTAAGTCTTCACGGTTGCGCCAAACCTTACCTGTATGCTATGATCAAATCTGTTTGATCAGCCAATTTTTTCGTTGGGAGAGAAAAGATGATGAGAAAAATAGGCGTACTAGCGATCGTGTTACCTTTTGTCCTTATTTCAGTATCCCTTGATGGCTACACGAAAGGGATCATGGCTGGATTCGCGAAGGTGGATATCACCGCGCCGACGGGGGGGATTAATATGGGGTATTCGTCGGCGAAACCGACGGATGGCGTTCACGATCCGGTGTTTGCGAAAGTGTTGATTCTTCAGTCAACCGATACGACAGCCGCTCTTGTTTCATGGGATGTTTGTGAATTTCAATCGCCGTGGCTGCGGGACCAGATGGAAGCTGTCGGCGTCGATCATCTCTTGATGCTGAGCACTCACACCCATGCGTCGCAGAATTTAAATCAAAAAGATTTTCCTTCCGAGGATACACCTTGGCGGCGCACCGTCGAAGAGCGTATTCTTGAGACCATTATAAAAGCGAAACAAGATTTATTCCCCGCATACATCGCCGCTGGACAAGGAAGCATTCAGCTGGGATACAATCGTCTCGTGCGGCAGCCGGAAGGTCACGCCATCACGCATTTCGAGAATCCCGAACGAATTCCCTATGGGCCGGTCGATCCAACCGTCAGCGTTCTTCGTATTACCGATGACACCGGCGCGGTCCGGGTGATTCTCGTTCAATACGCCTGTCACCCGGTTGTGCTGGGGCCAAGAAATCGAAAGATTTCCGCCGATTATCCAGGCGTCATGTGCCGGGAAGTGGAACAACACATCGGAGGAGACGCGCAGTGTATGTTTGTACAAGGCGGCGCGGGGGATATCAATCCACTCTTTCTCGCTAGAACAGGCGATCCGGAACTCGATTTTCCCATCGTTGAAACGATGGGCAAACTCCTAGCGGAGGAAGTGAACAAAACATTTGACCGCATGAAATCAATCCAAGGCAAGTCCGACCAATTCGCATGCGCCTCAAAGGTAATTACCGTCGATCACCGATGGGAAAGCGATAAAACGATGCAGCTGGGTGTAACATCTATATTAATCAATGATGATATCGGGATTATTACTATGCCCGGCGAGCCGTTTGTCGATTTTCAGTTTCAGATTCGGGAACGGTCGACGTTGCCCTTTACACTTTTGTTCGGGTATTGTGATGAATCATATCAGGATTGGCCCTGGTATATTCCCGATCTTGAATCCGCCGCCCGTGGTGGATATGGAGCAAGCGATACGACACTGCCGGAAGTGGGCGCGGGAGAACATCTGGTGAACCAGGGATTAGCGCAGCTCTACAAAATGCAGGGCTTGTTGAAATCCAAGCCTCAACGACATATCCGGTAATTAATCACATACGGGATTTATCACAGGGAAGACTAGTTTTTCTTCTCTGTGGATGGATCGTCGAGGAATTTCAGCGCGCGTTCGAACCAGCTGATATCGGGCGCTTCATGTCCCATGTTGGGGACTTGGAGATAGATTACGTTCTTTAAGATTTTGCTATAGCTCCTCCTATAGTACGTGTACATTTCCTCCCGATTCGCGTCATAATCTCCTGTAAGTAACACATATCGTCCATGATTCGCCGCCCAGTTAAGAATGTTTGGAAACGGTTTTTTTAAACGTGGCGGGCCAGCGGTAACCGGGTTACTCGGTTTGGACATCGAACTCCAATAATTCGCTCCGATGATAAATAATCCACCCGCCCATACGTCTGGATGATGAAACGCCGTCATACTGGAAACCCGCCCTCCGCCAGAGACACCAAATACATAGATCCGGTTTGAATCGATATTGTACAATGTCCGCATGTTGTAAGCCGCATCGAGCGCCAAGGGGATCCGCCGCAGGAAAACTTCCTCTTGGTTGCCGGATTTATCAGCGCCGGCGACGACGAATTTCATTTTTTCGATCAAGGATTTAAAGCCTTCCAGTGGAATATCGGCTGTTTTCCCCGGCGAGATATTTACGAGCAGGCCGTAGGGGTTTTGTGGATTGTATGAATCCGGAACATAGACTTTGAAACTCTCTTCTTTGATATTGTAGTAATGACCACCGTTTTCTCTTGGGCCCAATTTCAACTGCATCCGATCTGAAAGCGCGCGAAGATTTGAAAAAGGGCTATTTAGGACGAATTGCGCGCGGAATTCTCCTGTTTTATCGGCCAGCGCCGCGCATTCACTCGCGGGGATTTCCCGCATCACCTCTTCCATCGAGGCCGGCGCGAAAGGTTCGCTGATACTGCATTTTCGCTGCCAGAGGAATTGATGAACTAAAAAGAGAGACGCGCTGTAAAAAGGTTCATTTTTGAAAAATCCAAAGCCCACATTGTTCGCCGCGTAAAGAGTCGCCGGAACGCCCAATCGATTGGCTCGCGCTACATAAACTTGTCCTTGAACCAATAAGGGATCTTTTGTCCCATAGAGAAGCAATGTGGGCGCCGTATCCGTGGATAGATTTAAGTTGGGAGAAAGCAAACGGGCGGTTTCCGGAGAACCAGTAGTGCGGATTAAGTCTGCTGTTGATAGATTGAGAACGGGATTAAAGAGGATAAGTAAATTCGGTTTTGATGAAAAGGTATGATTCTCGCTTTTCGCTTCGCAACCTTCCACCGTTGACGCGCAAGCGGCGAGATGTCCTCCCGCTCCCTCTCCGGCGGCGGCGATACGATCCGGATCGATTCCGAGTTTCTTGGTGTTCTCCCGCAGCCACCGAACCGCGCTTTTCGCGTCTTCGACACATTTCTCCAATGGAACGACGGTTCCCTTCTTAGCTCGATAATCCGCCCGCGCGGCCACCATACCGCGCTGGGCCAAGTATTGCGCCTGATAGAGAAATGGATCAAGCGAGGTTTTTGGTCTTTTGTCTTCACAAAAATAAAGGATAACAGACCGGGTGTCATCTTTCGTCCATTCGGGTGGATAGTGGATGTAGATAGACAGATTTCCTTGTGGAGTGAATTTGTAAGTAAATTCCTCTACGCTTTTGGCGTTTTCTTTATTCTCCAGACCCAATGGGATTTGCGCACATGCGCTGCGGATGAATAGAAACACGATGAAAGAGAGTAGAATGCGGAGGCTGTAATAGGTGCTATTTCCCGTTCGCAGGATGGTCATCATGGCAAACGCGCCTTTCCCCAGAATTGTGACATGATTTTATTATTACAAAAACAATGCATTAGATCCCATTGAATATAATGGTAGTCTTTTTACTGTCGTAGTGTCAAATTAATGGATTATTATATGGAATTGGAATGTTGGTTTTGGGATAGAGTAATTTGTGCGGATGTATCCAGAATCATGCTGATTGACTTCGTCAAATTCATGATGCTCCTTTCGGATTAAACAGACTGAAATCTACCACCCATTATATTCATGAACGGCGCCGATCATGGCGATGATGTTTTTAACGGGGGTTTTCGCTTGGATGTTGTGGACGGGATTAAATACGAAGCCGCCGTTTTTTGAAAAAATCTCGCAGCGTTGGAGAACTTCATCACACACTTCTTCCGGTTTGCCGAATGGGAGAGTTCGTTGTGTGTCTACGCCGCCTCCCCAAAATGCGATCCGGTCTCCGTATTTCTCTTTTAAACCTTTAGGTTCCATGTTGGCGGCGGAGCACTGCACGGGATTGAAGATATCGAATCCGCAATCAATAAAATCATCTAGAAAATTTTCCACGGAACCGCAGGAATGTTTAAACGTCTTCCAACTCGTATTCATATGAATCCAGTCATTGACCTGTTTATAATATGGTTTATATAAATCACGGAATGTATCCACCGAACAGAAGGCGGATGACTGCGTGCCGAAATCCGTTCCACAGATGTAAGCGATATCCACAAGCGAACCAACCA
>CAXXSM010000164.1:0-58728 GCA_963663405.2 bacterium
TTCAATCGTTCCGGATAGAGCGTGGAGGCGCCCATCGAGCCGATTTGATTCAGCTGCTCTTCGGTTTGTATTATTTCGTTCATTCAAACGCCTCCAAAATACCCGCGATCTTATTCAACTTCACATGGCCGAATGTCACCCCATCAATCCGCATCGCTGGAGCCAGCGCGCAGCAGCCGATACACCGAACCGTCCGGAGAGTAAACCGCAGATCTTCACTGGTTCCCCCGGCGGAAACGCCAAGTTCCTGCACCAACTGATCGAGTACAAGTCCTGATCCACGCACGAAACAAGCCGTCCCCATGCAGATCTCAATCGTATGCCGCCCGACCGGCTCCAAATTGAACGCATTATAGAAACTCGCCACCCGCAGGATTTCAGCCAAAGGAATCCCCAGCTGGAACGTTAAATATTCCAACATCGGACGGGGAAGATATCCCCGGTTATCATTAATATCCTGTAAAATCTGGATCAAAGGAGCCCGGTCGTCTTTATACCGCGAAAGAACTCCTTCAAGCCATGCTTTATCATCTTCTTCAAGCAATTCGCTGGGAGCAAATGGCGCGACGGATTCAGGAACATACCGCACAGGGCAATTCTGCCAGCATTCACCGCATCCCGTGCACTTTTCCGCATCCACTCCTCTTGGATTCTGCCGAACTTTTACGTCAAAATTCCCGGCTTCGCCTTTCAGTTCAACGATATCCGACATTGTTAAAAGGTCGATATTATAGTCGCGCATACATTCCACGAGTTTAGGAGAAATAATACATGTGGCGCAGTCGCCCGTCGGGAATGTTTTATCCAACCGCGCCATGCCGCCGCCGACAGTCGGTTGTTCTTCCACTAAATAAACGCGGAATCCCGCGGCGGATAGATCCAAAGACGCTTGAATCCCGGCGACACCCGCGCCGCAGACAAGCACCGCGCCGGAAGGTTCTTTGCCGTTCGATCCAGCGGTAACTGTTTGGTTTGCATTCATCGCGTACCTCCACTGCCTGCGGCGCTCTTCGCTGTATCCCGTTGTTCGAGAAGAGACGCCGCGCTGACGATCAAAGCGTCTAAACCAAGATCGTCTGGAGTGAGACCCAAGGCCAATCCAAGTAATTGTGTGATATACAAAACGGGCGTGTCAGGAATCTCCCCATAGGCTTTTTTCGCGTCCGATTGACGCAGATCCAGATTCGCCTGACAGAGTGGGCAAGCGACAGCCAAACAATCAGCGCCCGCCCGCCGCGCCATTGATAATAATTTATGACCCAGACGGCATACAATATCCGCGTTTGTGATCGAGAGCGCGGCCCCGCAGCATTCAGTTTTATACGGCCATTCCACTGGCGTTGCGCCTGCGGCGGAGAGAAGATCGTCCATGCAGGTTGGATGTTCCGGATCATCAAACGCGGCGATCTCCGGCGGACGGGAAAGCAGACAACCGTAATAACATGCCACCCGCAAACCCTCCAGCGCCCGCTGCGTCTTCGAACGAATCGCATCCAGGCCTAAATCATTCACAAGAACATCCAAGATATGACGGACGGGCGTCGTCCCTTCACAAGGTTTTCCAAGAATCGCCGACGCGCGGTCCCGTTCCGCTGGATCATTCTTGACTTTGTAGTTCGCCGTCCGCAGACGGGCGTAACACGACGCGCAGGCTGTGAGAATATCCATTTTCATCGCCCGCGCTTTTTCGATATTCATCATCGCCAAAGCCACGGCTAGCGACGTGTTGCTCGTATGGGCGGGAGTGGAGCCACAGCAAACCCAATCAGGAATCTCTTCCAGTTCAATTCCTAAAGCGCGGCAGATGGCGCGTGTGGATTTATCAAATTCCCAAGCGGTGGATTCCAGGCTGCAACCGGGATAGTAGGCGTATTTCACCTTTTCTTCTCCTCCTCTTCCGCTTTACGGAACACATCCCGCACCTCGTTGACGCTCCCGCTTTTTGTTGGCAGCAGCGCCAGTTTTCGTTTCTTGAACATGGTAGGCGCTTTATCCATATCGGCGAATAACTGCCCGGATCGGACTTTATAAGCGGTCAGCATCCCCAATTCAAATACACGCCCATGCCGTTTCACACTGCCCAAGAACGACGAGCGGTTGAAAGGTTCACCCCGCGCGTCAGGTGAAACGGCTTTGCGCTCAACGGCCATGATTCGCAGCGTATCCATCACTCCCGCGATGTCGATTCCCATTGGACAGCGCGTCGTACAGGCTTCACATGAAGCGCACAACCAGATCGAAGGCGATTCCAATACCTTTTCTTCTTCTCCAAGATGAATCAACCGCATCACCTGGCTGGATAATAACTCCATTTCCGGTCCCACCGGACAACCGGTCGAACATTTATGACATTGAAAACACGCGCTGACGGGGGTTCCGCTGCGGCGTTCGACTTCACGCAGAAACGTGGCGCCTTTCCATGCAAGCGATCCTTCCATATCAATCACCCATTCCTTCCAATTCCGCTTGAATTTCCTTATCCGTACTCGGCGCCACTTTTCGGTATACTTCTCGCGGTGTTTTTAGAACGCCGTCAACGGTCAGAAGATCGCGTTCGATCTGGATATCGAAGAGCCGTTCATTCTCACGTAGATAAGGCAAAAGCAGTTTCCAGTCTTCAGGCTTAAAAGCATAGAACGCTCCACCATTCAGCTGTTCTTCTACAAGTGTGCGATGAGGATCGCGCACATAAATCGCGCCCCCGGAAGCGAGCGAGAGAAGGTTGCTTCCAGGATAGGGCAGTACAAACGGAACCACGCGCCCATTTTCATCCAATTCAACACCGTTGACAATCGCGAATCCCCCGCCATTGAGAGGATCCCCCGCCATGAACGATTCCGCCAGAAAGTCCAGCGCGGTTCCATTGATAATGGCTTTCAGAGAGCCGACCGCGTTGATCATCGGCCGACCGGCGGCGTTGCCCAGCACGTAAATCTCACCCCCCTTAGCGCCGTAAAGAAACGTCTGTCCGACATCACCATAAACGACGAGTTTGCCTTTCTTCGTAATCTGACCGAGCTGATCTTGGGCGTTGCAATGCACATAGACTTCCAGCCCATCCATTCCCGAACCAAGATAGTCCCCCGGATTGTCGTAACAATCGACTCGCAGCCCTTCCGTCGATGGGCCGAATCCCGCCGCATGGAAACGGGTTCCACGCGAGTTATAATGAATCAGATGTTTCCACCCTACGTTATACGCCTCAATCGCAAGCCTCGCGTCGCAATTTGCGCCTTCCGGTGAAAAGCCACGCGCGTCAATGAGAAGAGTTTTTTTCATTCCCTTCCGGGCCTCGCAGCCGGTCACGAGTATCCCACGTGATCCGCCGGTGAGTCGAGTCTCCATTATTCCCCGTCTCATGACAAAGATGTTGCCGTTCAAAAAGAGTTTCTAGACCATTCCGCAGTATGGAATAAATAGAACTGCGTTTCTTATCTCCAGTGGGATACCGCCGATCCATACATAACGTTAGCGCCTCAATCCCAAAAGATGGTTTTTTCTTCGCGGTCTGGTCTACTAATTCATCAACAAACCAGCGCAGACGGTCGTAATCCATCTCGACGATCAAATCACGGAAATAAGTGTATAAACCAACGGGATCATTTTCCTTGATAGCCCGTTCAATTTTCGCTTTATCTTCTTCATTCTTAGCTGACACGGTGGGGGCAGACGAAAGATCGCAGTGCGTTTGTCCAGGCGCCGTAGTCACCGATTCCCCAAATTTATTCGTTACACGCATTTCATACTGCCCGTTCGTCCCATCACCATTCTTTGGAGTAATGTGGAACAAGAACGCGCCGCCATTCGTATAACTCCCACCTCGCGCGTTCCAGTATTGATCCGCCACAGGAGTGAATCGGGAATCCTCTTTCGCCAGACTGGCCAAGGTCGCGTCGATCGCCTGCTTCTCCGAGCAGATCAAACCTATCGACACTTCCCCTTCCTGCAAAGCGAAAACCTGTGGACGAAGCATCGCGGTATCGGTGATCCCCACAAGTTGGAATCCTTTCGCGGGATCGAGGCTGCGGGCAATAATGAAGAACCACGGTCCATCAGGAGACGCGTGAATGTGCGACGCTTGAATATGCCGGTAGATACGCCGCTTATCGGCGGGTAAACGATCGAAATCGAGTTCCGTTGTTGGCGCCAGCGCTTCAATTATATATTCCGTTGGATAGCCATACGTCCGGTTAAAGAGATCGAAAAGCAGAACAGACACTTCCGTATCCGTCAGAAATTGCGGAAATAGATTATGCTGCGCCAAGTATTCACTGACAGAATGATAATTCGCGAAATCGCCGTTATGAACGAGCGCTTCGTTCATGCCGATAAAGGGATGCGCGCCACCTGGGTGCCATACCCGCCCGCGGGTCGGATAGCGCTGATGGGCGATCCATACATGAGCGCGCATATCCGGCATGCGATAGTATTGCACAGCCGCTTCCGCATATCCCACAATTTTTATAATCAACAGATTCCGCGCGTGGGATAACACAAACGCCCGCTTTTCCCCCAGCGAAGCGTAGTATTGTTGATTCAACTGAAAGGAATTCTGGAAGACGAACTCGTCTTCAATCTCCCGGTCCGAAAGATTCTTAAGACCTTTCTCTTCCGCGAAACGTTCGAGAGCCTCTGGCTTGGCCTTTACAAAATAACGGGCCACGTCAGGCGGTTGAATGTCGAGAAGTGGAATATCACGGTAGTCATCGACAGTCGGGATCATTCCGCCCTGATCCACGTTAAAGAAAGGCTCAATGCAGTTTTTCTCCACCTCGCCACGGGCGTTCGGATCGAGCAACGCGATCTGTAGAATGTAATCTTCATCAAGAACGCTTCGAGACACACCCATGTCTTCCGGAACCAGTCCGCAGGCGGCGATTCCGCCCCCTTTTCCATTCCCCCGGTTGCGCATCTGGATGGAAGGTTCGTAAATATGACGTCCACCCACTGGTATAGAGCAGGCGAAACCGGTTACGCCGCAGCCGCCTTCCGCTTCCGGTGAAGAAGGGAACCATTCTCTTCCTGGTTCCGGCCGGAAATGTGTTCTTGCTTCCTCATATATCTCGGCCCGGCTGTGAGGTGAGACCCGCCGGGAAGATTGGATATTGGATGGTGTATATAAGTTCCTAGTCATGGCGTTGGTTTGCCCTCATAATCAAGATGAGTCAATACATCGGTTCGGCCGCGCAGGGACGCCCACGGAATCAATCCCTAACTGATAGAGAATATCGATCAATCTCTCACGCCAGGCGTTGTAAAGGTTTACCAGCCGCTGTGTACACCATTCGATTGTGACCATTTCCAATAGTTCTGTGTCGGTCGTACAGATCCCCCTTGCGCAGCCCCGCCCGCTCTCGCAGCAACCACAGCGGATACAGCCCAGCGCGACTAATTCGGCGGTGCCGATCACGACACCGTCCGCCCCCAAAGCGATCGCTTTGGCGACGTCGTATGGACTTCGGATGCCGCCGCTGACGATCAATGTAATCTCGTCCCGCACGCCTTCATTGACGAGAAATTGATGCACCATATTGATCGCGTACTCAATCGGCATGGCGATATTTTTCTTTGCGATATTGGGAGCCGCTCCCGTTCCTCCATAACTGCCGTCCAGATGCACAATATGCGCCCCGGCGCAGTACACCCCCACAGCGACCATATCCACATCCGCCGGTGTAGATACCTTCGCGGAGAGCAGCGCCTGCGGGTTGATATGCGCGATCCAATCGAGGTGCTTTTTATGATCCTCAATTGAATAGACGCTGTGAAATGGAAACGGAGAAAACAGAGATGAGCCGACAACCGCCTCGCGCATCGCGGCCACTTCCGGTGTATTCTTATCCCCCAAAAGGTGCCCACCGAGTCCCGGTTTTGCGCCCTGGGCGTATTTAAATTCCACAATCCGCGCGCGTTTAATCGTCTCTTCCCGCACGCCAAAAAGCCCTGTCGCGACTTGCGTGATCATATGATCCGCATAGGGAATCATCCGGTCGGGATAGCCCCCTTCACCCGTGCAACTGAAGGAATTCCATGCCTTCGCCACTCGCGCCTTGCTTAAGAGCGCCCGCAAGTTGGTCGATCCGAACGACATCCCCCCACCATACCACGGCACATCGATTTCAACTTTTGGACGGTTATCTTTACTTCGATTAAGAAGCAGTTTTGTGGATATATCTTCACGGCGCAGATCGGATGGAGGCGCCGGAAGAGTTCGGAACCGAAGACGGTCGAATCCTCCGCCGGACGCGCCGATTTCGCTTTCAAGATAGGAGGGAGGCGCATGACCCGTCTCAGCCATCATCCATGTCGACGCCAAAAGATCCGGCGTCCACCGGTAATCCCCCATCGTCTCAAAGGCGGGATTGAGGGTGACCGAGAGCGCGTTCTGTGGACAGGCGTTCACACAGTAATGATCCGTCTCCGCGCATTCGAATCCCAACGCACCGGTAATCAAATGGCCGGATTAACCGTTTATATCCACTTGGTCGGATATGAACATCATGCGGACAGATCTCAACGCATTTCCCGCAATTTACGCAAAACGACGCCCGGTGCACACTGAATTTCCCGATCTCATTGCGGTAGCGCGGCAGCGCGGGATGGATCTCCCGCGATACGTCCGCATAGGCGGGATGCGACAAAAAATCCTCACTCTTTTGAGAAACCGCTTCTGGACTGAGGACGGAAGGACTGCTCATGATCAGATAACTCCGTTTTGATCTTTTCGTTTTCCAAAGAGCCGGCCGAACGTCTCCCGTTCGAGATCTTCGAAGAACATACAGCGGCCCGTCTCACCCCGCAGCCGCCGGACTTCCCGGATTCCCATCGCGCCTAGCAGCTCGATCAATTGATTGCGCCAGGCGCCGATAAGATTCACGATGCGCTGGACGGCGTAATCCATCTCCGCGCCTTCCAGATCGATTGGACACAGTTCATCTCGCTCGCATTCCAGGCACAGCCTGCATTCCAGCGCCAATACAAGAGGCGCGTCAACGGCGATCAAATCCGCCCCGCAAATAATCGCTTTCGCCATATGTTCGGGCAACGCGATCCCTCCCGACGCGATCAGTGTAATTTGATCCCGCGTCCCGTCTTTTAACAAAGCGGTATGGATTTCTCGCAATACGTCTCGCGCATGACGTGGCTTTGACGGAGCGGTTTCCCGCCCATGCAAATCAAAAACGAGATGAATCACCTCGATCTCATCCCGGTTTAATTCAAGAACGCGTGACGTAGTTTCCGGTGTAACATCTATTCGAACCGCGATGATCTGCCCTGGATTATCCGCTTTCAAACGGTCCCGGACCGCGATGATATTTTCACAATCTGGAACCATCACCAATGGCGTAGAAGAGAATGATTGCTGCAAGGCTTCATCCCCATCCGCATAGAGAGGGACAATGCCGTTCGATTCTTCAAATAAGGATTGATGACTGGTCTGCGTGGGAAGCACAGCCAGCGCTCCAATTTTCTCCGCCGCTTTCACCGCCGCTTCAACCATCGGGCCCCGCTGCCAATGCTCCGGTAGAATATCGAAAATCAGAGGTAATGGACTCTCGATCAATGGGGGCGGCGTAACACGCAACGCTCCATCCTGAAACGAGAGATGGGGCAATGTCCGGCCGATATCCACGCTGGTGTTGATATACTCGCGTCCATGAATGCCATCCCGTGTCGGGCGTACGATTTCGGACATATCCGTCCACATCGAATCAAAACCGGGGCCGCTGAATGGGCCGCCGTACCCCCGAACCCGATACGGGGATCCGTCCCGTCTCCGCTTGAAACCAAGTGGATAGAACGATCTCCGGCGTATAATATTCGTCACCGAGACGGCTGTATTCAGGATTTTCCACCCGTGTGAGAATGCCTTTCGTGCAATTTTGTACGCAGTTCAGACACCCTTTGCATTGGAAGATATAATCCAGAAAACCGATCTCTTCCCGCAACGTATCCGCTTCTTCCCGGTAGAAACCATAGACACAGCCCTGCTTGACGCAATTATGGCAATTGGAACAATCCTCCCGCCAGTCGACGATCCCCAATTTCCCTATGGGCCGTAGACGGGGAGGGGCGGATTTCGTATGAATGCTATATTTAGCTGGCATGATTTAATCGGTTCTCAGTCCAGATTTGTCGATCAATTCCAACACAGCGCCGTCATCATCGGCGCTGCAGATTTCAAAACCACGTAATCCGTCGAACGATGAAAGCCGCTCGATCGTTTCTTTCGCGATCGCGATCCCTTCCGCCCGCTGTTCCTCCACGCTGGATTTCGATCCAAGCCGGTCGAGCAGCGCCTGTGGAACCAGGGGCTGAGGACGTTCGCGCGCATAGGCCTTCGCTTCTTCTCCATTCGTCAATATGCGAATCCCCGCCAAAATAGCGGCGCGTTCATGAATCCCGCTTCGCGTCAATTCGTTCCACCATTCTCCAAAACGATCCAGGTTGTAAACCGGCTGCGTGATCAAAAACCGCGCCCCGGCTTCGCATTTTTTTCCCAACCGCATGATCTGTAATTCAAGCGGGTCCGCAAACGGAGCCGCCACACCACCGAAACAGAATGTAGTTCCGTTTAATCTAATCTCTTCCACAACCGGTTCCCCGGCCGCAAGGCGGGTTCCGGGACTGGATCAATTGAATCGAATCGATATCGAACACACTCTTTGCGTTGTGGAATCGCCCGAGAGTCTGGTGCGTGCCCGTTGTGCAGAGGATGTTATGAATCCCTAATGCCCCCGCTCCAAGGCAATCGGAAAGCAGCGCGATCCGGTTTCGGTCACGAGTCACCATATGAAGGATGGGTTCCACCCCTTCCGCAACAGTCAGCGCCGCCGCCGCCAAGGCCGACATACGCGTCCCTTCGCGGTTGTCACTGATCCCCAACGCATGTTACCTTCCCAGCGTATTGTTTCACGCGAGATCTCACCAGGTCGGGATCGCATGAGGAAGGAGGCGCGATTTCCACCGTCAATATCGGTTTTCCCGAATCAATTCGTTGATGAAGCGCTGTTTTCTCTGTTGACATTGTATTTACAATCCTGGATAAATTTTCATTCTGCGAACGGCGATATTTGTTATTTATATTTTGAGCAAATTAACGGATCATGCCTATCCATGATTCAAATCGCAGACCGAATTGGATTGGCGCCCAATGCGGAAAACCGGCCCGCCGCCTCTTGAATTGCTTGCATGAGTTCATCGGCCGTCACGTCCGGGGAACTGTGCATAAGTTCGATTCGCTTGGATTCCAGCCCAATCTCCGACAACAACCGCTGTACGGTCTTGATACGAATCTCCGCCCGGTAATTCCCCTGTCCCAAACGGCATTCCCCACGGGAACACGCGATGACGAATATCCCATCGCTGCCCCCCTTCCAATGCGTGAAAGAGATATTGCGTGTCGATTTTTCCACTGCACGGCACATGCTGAATCTGTATCCGCGCGCCATTCTCCATCCATTGACGGGGGTAAATGTCCGCCGGCGGGGATACAGTTATGGCAGATATAGACAATCACATCCGCGGATGGGGATTTTTTCATCGTTTATGTCCTTACAGGTTCGGTAGGAATCAAAGTCGAATGTACGAATACGGCGGCGGAGACAATCCACTCTGCATTACTCGAATCTCATTTGTGTTCCTGAATCCTTAGGTTTTCCTTAGAAAAATAGGGTGGATCTCGCATGATTGATCCACTGGGAATGATTCATGGGTTCGATGGATCATCTAGAGGCGATCCATTGAAACTTATTTTTCTATAAATCGAGTTAAAATTTCATCTATTTTTAAAGAATTTATCGATTTAATATGGAAATGTATGGCCAATATTATCAGAATTTGGATGCTTAGTCAATGCTTGGAAACAATTTTGTCCGGGAAATAAATCGATCCACGGAACTTGACGGTATTCGATAATATCCGAATCCAATCCTAACCAGCGGTGATTCGGTCTTACCAAATACAAGCAAAAAAAAGATACAATCTGGTTTATCCAGAAAGTGCCCGCATAAAGAGAGGAGTAAACAAAAATGTCATTTCTTCAAATTCTCAAAGTGAAAACTGGACGAATCTTTCTATCTCGCAGGGATATTTATATAGTCAGGGATTTTAATATAGGGCGCCTAAATCGTTTCACAATCTCCCGTTGAAAAGTGAATGGACTATACACAAAAGCGTACTCACTTTCCGGGTAAAACGACCATATTTAAATGGCGCCATTGCCATTATATGAAAATGAAAAAATAACTAATCTTTGTTGGCGAGTATAAATATGAGGGCTTTTAATCTGCTAACCAATACCAAAACCGGAATATTTAAGTCTCTTTCCCTGGACGAATGGCGCTGCCTAGATAATCCCTTTGGAGCTGCTCGATACAAAGGACCAACGACACACGCGCAAATTTCCTTCGCTTGCGGGTAACAATCACGGCAGCAGTAATTTACCGCCCGGCAGTGATCCACGATCGATCGGTCTTGGTCGTCCACTCCATTGGTGATTTCCATCATATCCTTAGCGCGTTGACATAATTTTATCCCGTCGCTGTGCCGGTCTTGCGCGCAGAGCAACATCGCCAAGTGATGAAGACTGAAATGCTGCAACTTCGAATTCACTTCAGGCCACCGCAGATAATGCGCTTTTTCCTCAATATCCAAAGCGTGATGATACGCGCGTTTCGCTTCGTCGATTTTGCCCCCAGGCTTGATATAGCAAACCGAGTTGGTTCAAACTCCGGGCGGCCGCCAATGAATTGGGCGCCAAAAGGTTTCTCTCTATACCCAGCGCGTTTTTAAAACACTGTTCGGATTGAGAAAAACTTTCCAACGCAAAATAGTAAACCGCCAGCATCTTATATAACTTCGCCGTGTACGCGTTTGGATAGGAATAACTCTCTGCTTCTTTTAAAGCCGCTTGAAAACAGGTTTCGGCTTCATGAAAATCTTGATTTGAAAATTTTTGCACCCCAGCTTTTTGCTGCCGCATCATAGCTGAATAACTCATCACATTCACTCCCCGGTCTATATGTCATATTCGTTCATATCGAAACGATTCGATTCACCTAATATATTAAGGCGCCAAAATCCATAAAAATCTAGTCAAAAATTAATATTTTTGGTTCATCCGGAAATTGGGTTAAAACTTCAAAAAAAGAGTGGACAGGCTTACCCCTCCTAACTGGATAAAGTTAGAAAAAGGAGAGCAAGCATGTCCACGAGTTTATTATATCGTATATTCGGAATCCGAGGTTACAAATATAAGAGGACCGATTATCTGATGTCAATAGCCGAGTAGGTTTGACCCACTTGGAGTCGGTTTGATGTGACCCCCCGTGTTGATTCGGAGCCGTTGTTCTTTTGCTTGTTAGGGCTGTTTTTTTATCACCTCCTTGCGCCCGGGAAATACTCGATCAAGGCGTATGTGAGAATCAACGCGTCGCCTGTTTCCGACTGGCCGTTCACCTAAAGCGAATCGGCCTTCCATTTGATATAGCGATGGTGGTCTTGAAAGTGTGGTCCCTGAAAAACCGGCCGGTCAATGGAAAGCAGAGAATTACAGATCATGAAATCAAATCCCAGACGCTATGGGCCTATGAAAAAGAGTATCGCGGTTACGGCTGCGGGGAGCCTGTCATCAAATCATTTTGTTCCAAAGGTTGTCCTTTGTTTCAAAGGACAAAATCCCAATAAACCGGAAAGGAAAAAGCATCATGAAACCGAAAGTCAATCTCGTCAGTGTCTTTGAGAAGAAGCAGGATGAAAATGGCGATGGATATCATCGAGGCGCCTTGGATCCAGCTCTTTTCAAAAAAGCCAAAGAGGAAATCCATTTTCTCTTGATGAAGGGCTCCATGCTTCCAATTTCGCTGATCGGTGATGATCCAGGAGCGCAGGAGAATCTCTTCATGTTTGTGGAAGAGAAATAGTAAATGAGTCATTCATACAAAAAGACAATTTGAATGACGTTCCATTCGCTGTACGGATTGGTTGAGAAAATCCAAGGGTGAGTATCTCCCAAACAGGAATTCAGAATTCTCAAACATATCTCTTTCGTTTTTTTCCCAGCGGTTCAGTGTCTATCGAGTCATCTTTCGAACCGCTGGGAAGAAACCATCGAAGGCAAGACAATGTGACGCGGATTACAAACCGTTATGGGATGAGATAAAGCAGACAAGAAGCAAGAAATTAGGAGTTTTGTAAGATCATGAACGAGAAATTGCTAACAAGCCGTGAAGTGGCCCAAATGCTTGGTCTTTCTGTCGCATGGTGCGAGTATCACAGATGGAAAGGTGACGGAATTCCCTTCCTGAAATTGGGTAGAGTCGTCAGATATCGTGAGGTGGATGTTTTGGCCTGGATAGAATCACATCCGAAAAGAAGAAACACTGCGATGAGTACCGATGATGAAGGGGAAGCATGAAACTGATTCCATCACTTATGGAAGTGCTATTTTTTTGATTTCCCTACCTTAAATTCAAAGAGAATGGAGGTGAATTGTTCTTTATTTGAAAATCCACAAAAAAAAAACTTGGCTATTTAATGGGTATAGTTACTTTAAATCAATCCTCACCTTTTTTTGTGCGATAATGCGTACCGGTCCGATCAAACCGGAAGAGGGAAGATGCTTAAATCCCATGGGACCACGGGCATATCTAGAAAAGGGAGTGGTTCCCCTTCCATAATGGCTGATCAAATTAGCCTCTTCGCTATTTCATGTGGGTAGAGGGTAGAACCTCGAGAAGATTACATTCCAATTTTCCTCTGCCAAACAGATGGTTACGATCAACTTGTAGACGTTTCGATATCTGTTAAGCGACAAGTATTTTGCAGTAGGATTGCCCTCCATCGATCCGTTTGCGGGTCTGGATTTTATCGAAGAAAAAAGAACCATATCTTTATGTGCCGCATGCTTGTGGAGTCTGTGGTCAGGCGCCTCAATAATCTTTCTCATTCCCCCTAATCTTTCGCAGGTGGCTGTCCAAATCTTGTGGGCAAACCGGCAGGAACTTTCTCTTCTCACCCAGAGTATCGGCGGTTTGTCCATAAGATGGCAGAATCCACAAGCCCTCACTCGTTCGGATTACTGATCATGAATCGCAGACCGGAGAGACTCAGCCGGTTTCATCCGGTGTCTTTTGCTTAGTTTGGCGGCTTGCCTGCAGAAACGGGAACGATTCAAGCCGTATTACTATTTCGTGTGGGGCGAGGGAAGAACCTTGGGAAGATTGAATTCCAACTTGCTTCCAATCAAATAGATGGTAGTGATTAAATTGTTGACGTTGCGATAGCCTCTCGCACGGGCCTTGGCGGCTTGGATCAGGCTATTCATCCCCTCCAACAGACCATTGTTGATTCGCGAAGTAAACCAACGCACCACACCAGCCCAGTGCTCCTTGATCGTTTTCGCGGCCTTGATCATAGGCTCAATCCGGCCTGTGAGTCGCCCAATAATACCACTTTTTAAGAAACGATTCCCCCTCCTCCGGATCGTCGAACGAAAACACGTCTTGGAACACGGATCGCAGATGGTAGGCTTTCACCGTCTTCAATTTGCTCCCTCGTACATCTTGAAAAATTTCGTTCCGTTTCTTCTCTTGCTTGTCCGTGAGATTCCATTCATTCTTCAGCCAAATATACTTCGTCCCCTTCAATAATTCGGGATAAATCGCTTGGTCTTGTTTGCGCACTTCGTCCACAGCTTGATTGATAATCCTCATCAGGTGGTATTCATCAAATGTCATTTCGGCGGCCGGGAAATTGGCTTCAATCCCGGATTGAAACGCCTGGGACATATCCAAACAAAATTCCTCCACCTGCTCCGCCTTTCCGTTATGCGTCTCTAAATCCTCTTTGAACGCCCCCACCGTTTGAGCGTCCTTTCCATCGGTGGCAAACATCACGCTGCGCTCGTCCAAATCCATGAATACGCTGACATAATTGTGCCCTTTGGCCTTTGAGGTCTCATCCACCCCCACCGCCTTCACTCCCGAAAAATCCTCCCTCTCTCGCGCGTCCATCACATAATGAGTCAGCACTCGCCAAATCAGCGTGTCATATTCTCCGACCACTCGGCTGATCGCATTGGCCGTCATCCCATTCTCCGCCAGTGCCATGACCAACGCTTCAAATAACAACGTAAATCCCGCCCCCGGACGGGCCCAGGGAAGATTCACTGTCTTGACTTTATGATTGGGACATTTCACACGAGGTTGCCGGGCGTGTAAATACGTCTCATACTGAAAGAAATTCAGATGCCTCCAAGTGCGTCGTTTCGTATCATGCACTCCACACAGGTTCCCGCATTCGGGACAGGGAAACAGACTCCCCTCGGGAAAGTCCAGCGTGAGGTGCAAGGTTTTTTCTTCCTCAGGAAACTCGGCCTGGACGACCTGCCATGGCTCACTCAAACCTAACGCTAACCGGAATAATTCTTGGTTCTTCATTCTCTTCCTTCTCTCTCTCTCTCTCTCTTGGGATTGGGATCTTTGCCTTTAGCCTGGGCGGAGGATCGGACCTTGCGGGGACGCGAACTGAGTGCTGACCAAGAAGACTGTCGAAGGACGGTCTAGCACCGCCCTTCTTGTTAGTTTATCTCGTCGGGATTGGTACGTAAGCGATATATCTTCGGGAGGATGGAGGAAAGCCTTCCCCAAATCTACCCACTCGATTCAGCGAAGAGCCTCAAATTATTCGGGATCGAAGACGGCTCTGATAACGCCGAGACGCGATTGATTAACGTATTTGTGACTAGCGCGGTTAGATGATTTGCGCCAGCTCGCGCTTTTCCAGTGATGTCGAGTGTTTGATCCCGCATCCAGCATACACCAACGGGGATTTCATTGATCTTGATTTCCACGATGTTCCCGACGGTTCCTGGATCGAGTCGCAGCAGTATATCATCGGCGATATACATCGCAGGAAGATTGAAATCAATCTCATACTGCCCCGTTCCACTGAAATTCCTTGTGACTGGATCTTCTGTCCAGGATTCCAGATGAGTGACAGTTTTTTCCAACCGTGGAAAACCACGATCCTCCAGAACCATTTTCCATTGTCCCGTGACGGTGAATGGCGCAGGTAGGTTATCAACTATTGTGCTGTGCTGGGAAGTTACGTCGCCTTGAACCAAGGTTACATAGTGTGTGCCATTTTCAGACGCGATGGCTTCGACATGCAAGTCACTCAGCCCAGTGATCTCATCAAAATGGGTTTGCGTGGACAAAGCCTTCATCCTGTTTGTCGAAAAATAGAATAAACGTAGATTCATACGGTGATAGACAAAGAGGAATCGTTATACCTTCTTCTTTCAACTCGTAACACCAAATACGGGATACACCGCCTGTATAAGGATTCCACATCCACGGAGCCTTTCCTTTGACGCGAAAAGTAACGGGAATTCGGCTTGGTTTGTCTTGTATGTTCGAAACAAAATAGATATCGATATCGCCGTCTTTTCGATGTAGAAATGTAAGTCCATCATTTTCACAGATACTGTGCAACGCAAAGTCGATTCCAAAATCCGGAGGTATGTGTTTTCGTATGGCGTTCAGAAATGGATCGAACGCGCTGCTTTGCCGGTCGAGAACATCGCTGCGATCCATAACCGTGTCGATCCGGATCGTATACCCCTCCCCGTAACGGGGAGGGCGGAACATCTCGTTGGCGATGGATTGCACTTCCTTGTCATTTTGCTCGTGACGCAAAAAACCAGTTGACCGGTTGGGGATTCTTTCCAACGCGATCACAACACCGCCAGCGCGGGCGTATTCCTTGATGAAACGTATAGTTTCTAAAGGCACAGACTCGACACCCGGTAAGATGAGAATCGAGTATTCCAACTCATTCACTTTAATTTTGCCATCACTGATAACGGCGCGGTTTTGAAGGATATGATCATTGAGTAGATCAAAATCATATCCGTTGCTGATAAGAAGTTTCCCCAGTTCGCCCCAATCAAATTCGCGCGTCCACTTCCGGGCGTTTAAAACATCTAACGTCCATTGGTTAGCGAGAGGCGAGTACACTGCGATATCGGCAGTGAAATGGCCTTTCCGCAGTAAATATGAACACCGGGACACATAATCCGCAAGTAATGGATAGTAATCCCACCAGCAATTGGTATGAGTAATCCGCGCGGCGAATGGGATTGATCGGGAGGGCGTCACATCCCGTTCGGGAGAGTAACTATAGCCATGATTGATAAAACGATTAGCGCCGGACCGGAAAAATCCATCACTGGCTATCTTTAGTTCTTCGAGTGTTGCGCGATACAGTTCCCAATGAATGTAGGTGTACGCTTCAACCGCCACGACATTCCGTACATACAAATGCGCGCCCGAAGCGATATATTTTTTAGGCCCGATCCGCGTGTCAAACCAGGGCACAATATCTTTCTCCCCGGAGTGACTTCCATCATGGGCAGCGGCGCCAAACCGGCGGATTGGATAACATCTGTTGGAAATCCAATTGGTTCCATACTTCCCTTGATTCCATGCTTCTCACACCAGCCTAGAAATGGGTGGAAAAACGCCTCGAAGCCCATATGATGAAGAAGTTCACTGACGTCATAGCGAATGTATGGAGAGAGTTCTCCCACATCCCACCAGATCGCAGGTAGATATTTCGTGAGATCGTAGCCATGATCGTTTTGAAAGTCATCTAAAAGAGAATTACTCCAGTAAATTCCATTCGGTAAATTGGCCAATTCAAAACTGTCACAATGAAACGCTTCCAGAGTCTTCCCGAATTCATCCCCAAACGCTTGAAAGAACTTGCCTCCAACATAGTCACAGTACTTTTGAACAGCGGTTCTGCTGAAATGATCGAGGCTCCAGTGCTCTTCATGGCTTCGTTGGCCAGTATTATTCAACCAGAAAGCCATCACACGCCATTCTCCTTCCGGAGCCTTCCAGGTGAGCATGAAATCATCGTTTACACGTTCGGTCAGAATCGTCAAGGAAGATTCAACAATTGTATTTTGATCGATTCTTCTGCTACGACAGCAATTAATTTGTCATTGTCCGGTATATCTTCTACTCGTATTTCACCCCGGTGATCCGGCGCTTTTTTGAATCTAGGCAGCTGGATGGTAACCGATTTCGGGCCTTGGATATTCACAAATGTTGGAACCAGACTTTTACTGCGTTCTTCCCAAGGAAGCCAGGAACCGCCGAACGCCCATCCAGAACTGAAATTCAGATAGACTTTCATATCCAAGCGTTTCGCGGTTTGGATGGCGTGCTCAATCATATCGAGATAGAGATCAGAAAGGTATTCAATATTGCCCTTTTCATACACTTTCGGCGCGGCGCTAGTAATCAACACACCGCCAATCCCTTTCTCACGCATCTGCTGCATTTCCCACGTAATTTCATCTTTAGTAACAGCATTCCCCGGCCACCACCAATAGGTGTAGGGCCGGCAATCCATCGGTGGATTCAAGAATTCTTCTTCCCATTTCGCCAATACTCGATCATCAGCAGTATGCGCGGGAAAAACAAATGAGATTACAAGCGAAAAAAGGAGAAATGAAAATTGGAACAGGTTGGTTATGCGATCATCCGGCATGAATTCAATCCCTTAAGTGTTTTTATTATTACCAACTGAATTTTCAAGATCAATGTTCAATGAATAGCCTTGAGTATGAAGGATATTCATGACAAGATCAAGCAAATCCAAAGGCGTGGATGGTGGAGTTTCAAAGTGAATCTTGCTTATCCAGAGATTCAACTTGAATCAATTAATGCTCCAAAGAGAACAAAGGATTAAGGGATTTTAGAAGGAATTAGAGGGAAATTCTTTTAATTCAAAACCTTATTAATAAAAATTTGATATTGTTTAGGTTTTCGTAAGTCTTTATTTTTCAACAAGCTGGCGGTGGGACTTGAACCCGCGACCTGCTGATTACAAATTAGTATGTCCCATGTTTTATCTACCTTTAAATCCTTCTAATAAGGTTTAAAAATTCAATAAAAACGGATATAATTACCCCTAATGAGTTAGAAGGTCCGCCTTTGAACTTTTATTCAAAACCTTATTATAACCTTATTAAAAAAATGAAACTTACTAAATCGAAAGTTGAAGAAATTCCTCTTCAAGAGAAGGGGCAGCGGTTTTATTTTGATTCTCAATTGAAGGGATTCGGTGTCTGTGTTGGAAGGAAATCGAAGACATATATTGTACAACGCGATGTTGATGGGAAGACCGTTCGTGTAACGGTTGGGCGGCACGGTGTTTTTACAACCGAACTCGCACGTAAAAAAGCCCAGGAAATCCTAGTGCGCATGGTTAATGGAGATGATCCGAGACAGGAAATAAAGCCGGATAATATCACCCTGAAAGATGCCTTTGATTCCTACCTTGAAACAAGAAAGCAGTTGAGTGCAAAAACGATTAATGACTATACCCGTTCATTAAACCTTTACTTAAAAGATTGGATGAGAAAGACTCTTGAGAAAATAACCAAGGATATGGTCTTTGAAAGGCACAGGAAATTGGGAGAGATCGGACACTCTACGGCGAATTTAGTTATGAGGATTCTCAGAGCTGTTTACAATCATGCTAAAGCGCTTAATGAAAACTTACCACCGAATCCAGTATCTCGTTTGGGACAGACAAGGGCGTGGTATCGAGTGGAGCGTAGAAGGAATATCATTAAAAATCATAATCTTCATGATTGGTATCAGGCTGTTATTAATCTCCCTAACCCAACAATAAGGGATTATCTGATTCTTCTCCTTTTCTCCGGGATGCGAAAGGGAGAAGCGGCCAAGTTGAAGTGGAAGGATGTGGACTTAAAAGAAAAGAAATTCGTGGTTCCAGAGACGAAGACACACGAACCGCTTGTCCTTCCATTGAGCGATTTTCTTTGGAATCTCCTAAACGTGCGTGAAATAGATGGGGAATTTGTTTTTCCCGGAACTGGGAAGACCGGTCATCTTGTTGAACCAAAAAAAGCGGTAAAGAAAGTAGTCGAAACTTCTGGTATTAATTTCATGATCCATGACCTTCGGAGAACATTCATAAGCATTGCGGAAAGCCTTGATATCCCAGCCTATGCGCTAAAGCGTTTGCTGAACCATAAAATATCTGGGGATGTGACGGCTGGTTATATCATTACGGATGTTGAAAGGCTACGTGTACCAATGCAAAAAATAACAGATTTCATCGTTGACGCTGCGAAAATTCAATGAACTTAATCTAAAGTCGTATAGAAAAAATTCGGAATATATGAAGAATTCTTGGATGGAAGAGTACCTAAAGCGTTCTGTCGGACCTCAGTCACCGAACTCGATTGCCTCTTGTTTGCCGTGAGAATTTGAATCACTATTAATTGGAAAAGTAGAGTATGATGATATAAAGTCAATATCGTCAGGGTAGTAGCAGTGTACCGATTCCCCCATAACAATCCAAGTTACTTCTACCTTCGGCATGTAAATTCAGGATAGGCTATCTTAGCGGTTTAATATCGCTAAGAATACGAGAGAACGAAATTGCTCGAATCTTATCTGACAATAAGAATGTCTTCTCTCCTGCATGAATTACTTCGAGGTTTGTGAGTTTCAAATTACTCATTGCGCTTCGCATAGAGGGGGTTATTCGGGGTGCAGTAGTTCTTTTGATCTCAAATCCATACCGAGTGTTTCCACGAACGACGAGTAAATCAAGTTCGGCGCCCGCGTGTGTTGCCCAAAAAAAACATTCATCTCGTTCCACTCCGAGCTGCCATCGGATCTGTTCTATGACAAAGCCTTCCCAGGAAGCACCGATTTTTGGATGGCTCTCGAGATCGGTTTGAGTTCGTAGATTCAACAAGGTGTGTAACAGTCCACTGTCTGCCACATAGACCTTTGGCGCGCGAACTTGTCGTTTGGAAATGTTTTCGTACCATGGCTGTAACTGCCTTACGACGAGAGCGGCGGTAAGGCGGTCAAGATATCCTCGGACAGTTGTGTCAGCCACGCCGAAGGAACGGGCGAACTCGGAGGCATTCCATGTCTGCCCGTGATAATGCGCAAGCATGGTCCAAAATCGACGCATTGTATTGCTGCTTATATTGACGCCAAGTTGAGGAAGGTCTCTTTCCAAAAAGGTCTGTATAAAGTTACGCCGCCATTCGTGACTTTCTTTCAATGAACGTGCGAGATAGGAGCGAGGCATACCTCCGCGAAGCCAAAGACGATTGCAATGCTTAACACTCGTTTCTTCAAGGCATAATCCTCCCAATTCGTGGTAGGCAATTCGTCCCGCTAGTGTCTCCGAACCTTGACGCAGGAGTTCTGGAGATGCGCTGCCAAGCACTAAGAAACGCGCTTGGGTTTTTGGGCGGTCAGCAAGTACTCTCAAAACAGGAAACAGATTTGGGCACCGTTGAATCTCGTCGATTACTATCAAACCTTTTAATTCTTTTAAGGCGAGCATTGGATCACTCAAACGCGCCAAGTCTTCAGGATTCTCAAGATCAAAAAAGGCAATTCCACGTTTCCGGCGCTCGGATATCATACGCGCTAGAGTCGTTTTCCCTACCTGACGTGCTCCAACAATGCCAACAACGGGATGTCGCCTTAATAGATCCAGTACAGCTTTTTGCTCTTTTTCTCGTCCTATCATGATATAAATATACCTAGATATCTCTGTTATGTCAACCGGATTTTCAAGGTAATATTAACCATGCTACGTACAGTCAAAATATTCATCCGAACTGTAATTTTCTATTATTGCATGATTAAGACTGGTTTTATTTTATCATGACAAGTACACCATTATGTATTATTTAATGCGGGGGATTACTTTATGGCTTCCAACTCGCACGGCTGCCGTCGATAGCCATCTGATAGGTCAGAGATTCGATGCGCATCGCGTCCGTGCCGTCAGGGCGTATAATCCAGACCGGACGTTTGTCCGCAGGTTTGGTGTCATAGATCAGCTTCATGCGATCGGGATCGCTCCAATACCGCTCGTCGGTTTGACGGAAGGAAATCCACTTCCCATCCGGCGACCAAGCGGCCGGCGTATTGATCATTGTATAGCCGAAAGTCGTGAGCTGTCGGTTCCCTGTGCCGTCAGCGTTGATAATGAATAACTCGAGGGCTTCATCGACCGGGAACGAATAGACAATCTGCTTCGAGTCCGGTGACCAGTAAGGAAAGGTCGCCCCTACATGGCTTGTGCCTGACACCACCCGTCGCTTGTTATCACCATTCCAATCCATGACGTAAACCGTCACACCGCCTTCCGGCGGATGGCCGGTATAACAGATCCGTTTGCCATCGGGTGAAATAACACGGATCATGTCCATCACCCAGCATTTTCAAGCTCGTGCCATCGGGCCGGATGCTGGCCATCTCGGGTTTATCGCCATGCATGCCAAACACGATCAATTCACCCACAGGAGATTTCTGCCAGCTGGGCATATAAGTTACAGCAGGGGACATCAATAAGCCGTCGAACCTGCGAACCGTCCGCGTTGCTGATCCAGAGGTTCGGTGTCCCTTTTCGATCAGACATAAAGCAAATCTGTTTCGCATCCGGCGACCAGCAGGGATACCGATCCTCCGAGTCTGGCGCACGGGTGACGTTAAACATATCGCCTGTGGTTGGATCGGCAATGAACACCTCGGTGTCGCCGGTGCGCACGGAAGTGATAAGCAGTTTATGGCCGAAAGATCAGCAGCGGTCACAGTACCGATCAATATCAGGAGCAGCAAGGTTGTTTTGATCATGAATTTCAATCCAATTCTTTGAATGTTCATCATCCGGGATTTCCCCCTTTGACACCATAATTTGCACTACTGCATACAACACAGTCAACAACACCTAAATTTGGACCGTAATAAAACATTCATTGTACATATTGTAATTGTCAGATGTGAAGAGCACCTTGGCCTTATAATCCTCTTTCACGAATATCAAGTATTCGCCAACATTTCAACGGTCATAAGGTCATGACGAAGCCTGTTTCTTTTTCCGGGCATAGCGCACATCCTGGCGGACATTATCCAGACAGCGGCCGATCAAGTGCAATTCATCCGGTTGGCGGCACTGTTCGGTCAGAATGTGTAGTTTTCCGGCCAGATGCGCCAGGTCCCGGTCGTAGGCATCAAGCGCCTTATCCGATAAGCGCAACAGGTAGATGGATTCACCGGCGGTTTCATTCTTGAGTGGTTCAAAATCTAACTCACCGGTCATGATATCGCCAACACGGCTTGTATAGGCTTTTTCAACCTTTAGTAGCCAATGCACAAGATTATCTGCTGCACTACTGTTTTTGGGAGCGTATAAATCGCGGACTACTTGCAACAAAACCTGTTCGTTTGATAGCGAAGCGTCCTGCAATAGCAGACCTGTGTAGCGAGTCATCAGGTTGTAACCCGGGTTATTTAACGGGCCTACAAAATACTCAAACGCTCGACCTCCATCAGCGCTCAAAGAGCGGATGGCGTCGTCGGTTAATCGCGCATGTGGAAAGAACCAACGGTCGCGTTTCCAGCGTTGTGGGGGCACGACAACGGCGCCGCCCAGCGATCCTAGCGCGCATGGCAGGCCGGCAGTTAGCGTTCGACGGTATTCACTTCCCAGTCGCTTCGACTGATCCGTGACGTCGGTGAGATAGTCCAAGTGACGGATCATTTTTTGCAGCGCATTGGCGCCGCATCCCAAGTCCACTCCCCAAGCGCTCATCCCAAGGATCTGATCCGGATACTTTTGCCGAACGTATTGGGCGGTTTCGTCAATGACGCGGGAATGAAACTCGGTATCCGAAAGCGTCTTGCATTCTCTGCAAAAACAGCGGCCCAAATCGCCGGATTGGAAACCAAAACCTTGTGTCCCCATCTCCTGCACGATTAGATCCACAATATCCCGCATCCATTGACGCGCAGATTCGCTGTGATAGCACATAGCCACGCCGTTGTCGGGTTGGAAGCCGCCCCAGGCGCGGCGTCCCTCGTTGCGCGCTGTGGTCGGGTCGTGTTTGATGATCTCTTCAAAGCTCCAACTGTACACACCCAGGCCGTGGAGGATCTTGATCCCCACTTTATCGGCCTCAATCAGAATTTGGTCGATGATCCGGCGGCGTTGCGGGACCAGGGCCTTTTTCAAGGGCACGGGCCAGGCATGGGAGACATACAGGCCCCAGATGGTCATGCCGTTGTAGCCATAATCCCAGGCAATGCGCAGGAATTGTTTGTACTCCTCGACAGTCCGTTCATCCACATCCGTAATCGGCCAACGTTTACCAACCAGGGGACGGTGACAGATATCGTTAATCCATCCCAAAAGCAGGCGGAAATCGTAGCCTTTTCCGCCGGATCGGGCCGGTTGCGGGGTATGTACTGCTGACGGTGTCATTGCGGCACTCGCAACGGCCCCACCAGCCAGTTTCAGAAGGTCCCGCCGACTCACGGAACCGGACGTGTGACAATGGTTCACAAGATGCGGATGCGTCATAGTGATCCTCCAGTCATGTTTCACCTATCTCAGAGGCGTTTGACCGGGAAAATCAACCGGATACACGAGTTGGTTTTTTAACGAAGCGCATGCCGGTTCCATGCGAACCCATTATTGTAAACATAAACCAGTTTACCGCCGCTGGATCAGCCATATAGATCCTCAATTATTTGGAGTACTCCGGCGGTCTACTGAATTTGCCGACAAAACCGCCGCCCTGTTTCATTGAGATTGTGATCGTGTTATTGCGCTTGACCGGAATAGCCGTCTCGATCTGCAGGGCGCTGTTGGGGCCGTCGGCGTCCCGGCACAGCATGGCCCGATATTCGCCGTCGCCCAGAAACGACAGGTTCAATGTGTAGTCATGCGACTGCCGCTGGCAATTGAGTACTGCCACGTACCAGTCTTCACCTGAACGGCGTGCCATGGCGACGGTGCGGCCAATCGCTGATCCGTCCAACACGCGAGTTTCATCCCACATCGTCGGCACAGTGCGAATCAGCGGCAGCATGGGGCTCTCCAGATACGCCTCCGGATGGTCGGGCCAACAACTAAAAGGCGAACTGAAGACCACGGTCGTGCCGAACTGAAATGAGGATGTAGTGTTTTTAAGGTACTTCGACCGCACAAAACCGGGCAGGAAATCGCCGTGGCCAACCACCATACGCGTGAATGGCAGAGATCCATAATGCTCCAGCGGCAGTTGATCCCACAACACGTATTCCTGTTCGCGGAGGCCTTCACGCGCGACTTCATGCGGCCAGGTACGCATCTCGCCGGCCGGTTTGTTGGCCCCGTGGAAGTTGATCGTCAGTTGGTATTCGGCCGTTTCCCGCAGGATGGCTTCGTACACATCGATGATCTCCTTACGTTCGGAATCGAAAAAATCGATCTTGACGCCCTGTACGCCCGCGTCTTTGCACTTTTGGAAGAACTCGCGTCGCACTGTCGGATTCGTCAAACCCGGACCATCGTCGCGACCTTCCGGATAGGCGTTCCACACAACGATACCTACGTTTCGCTCTTTGCCATACCGGCACAGTTCCGTCAATCGTGCCCATAAATCGCCGCCATCACGCAGGAAACCCCACTTTTCGGTACGCCAACCGCCGTCGACCCAGCAGGTACTCGCACCCCCATAGCCGCGCACTGGTCTACGAACCACTTCTGCCGCCACCATTGCGCGCCGTCGTTGAGGAATACAGCCCAGGTACAAATGGACTTGCCCGCCCGAATCCAATCCGTGTGGAGTCCTTTTGGAAATAATGCCCGGATCCGGTGCCTCGCCCAAACTGTAGATCAGGTCTGAGTTGACCAGCGCGTTCAAGTCCGGGCAGACAATTGTGACGCGCCATGGTGACAGGATCTCCCCATCGACCGTCCAGCCGTTCTCATCATCCTGAAACCACGGCTTGTAGTGTGGAATCGTTCACAACATTTAATGTCATGCCACTGTAGCCATAAACACAGGCCTCGGTGATCAATGCATAGCCACCGCCGGGCCGTTCCATAGTGATCGGGCATCCGATCCATTTTCTACTATCCTCCGCTTGTCCATGCAGAGCCGCCAAGGTGCTTTGATAGTAGTTGCCTTCATAATTTCTGGTATTATTCTGCAACCAGATCGGAGCATCTTTGGGCAAACGCCACGCAGTGCTTTCCCCACGGAGGCGTCGCTGTCCGTCACCTGGAACACGATAACGGTAAGCCACTCCGTCGTCAAACACGCGCACCTCTAGGGTCCACAGTTGGCTGGTATCGGTCATGGTGACGGGGATACGGTATTCGATGCAATGATTGACAGCTGTCGATTTCACGCCACGACATGGCAATTCTTCGTGAATCGTACGCTGAAACACAGCCCCGACAGTCACACCCAATCCCGTATCGTGATCATCAACCAGAACGCCCAATGGTGATGGGAGTACAACATCCACGTCACCATTTCGCATAGCCAGTGTCAGTCTCTGAGCGTCATCCACAGTTACAACCGCAGTTATCTTGCTGTCTGGTGATGATAAAATGCAAGTCGCAGATTGTGCGTTGCGCATGGTTAAAAAAAATAAGACAACGCCTGCAAAAAAATTCATAAATAATTGATTCATAGTTGCGCCATTTCGATGCTGGTGGAGGTCTTCCAACAATCGCCCCTGTCGCGGTTAATGGGCGTGAATAAGAGACAGTCTGCTCCGTGGGCTGTCTACATCCGGTTCTTTACTATTTTGATTTGTCATTGGCCTATCGGGTACTGGTGTAAAGTTGTTATCTTCTATTTTCATATTCTATCCTGTTTAAAATTCTTACTGTAACGAATTACAAATCTCTTCTCTATTTTACTCTCGTATAAAATAAACAAATCACATATCAATGTGGCAACCTATTATTGGACAAGACAGCCAAAGGAGCGATGCTAAGGTCACTGATCTCAGTCCCTTCTGTACGAATAGCCAGTTTCTTCACATCCAGATCGGGGCGGTAGGAGATCATCGTGCGATGTCCGGCGATCTCGGCGTCGATCAGCGATCCGCCTAGCTTGTCATTGCTCTTGACCATCACACGCATACAAAACGGCTTGTCAACCCCAATCAGATTCTCGATGGCATAGTCGCGCGCACTGTGGGGCGATCCACCTTCCCGCAGGGACTTTTGCCTTTGCGCCTGGCCATTTAATGATCCCGGTCCGAATTGCGCCCGCAGACCATCCAACGATATCCCCAACTCGCATCCGGCTTGTTCTCCATTTCCCGGTAGGAACGAGATACCGAATCCGCCTTTGCCGGACTTGCCGGGATGGACCGTGAACTCGAGCAGGAACGAAGCGTAGTCTGTTGAGAAGAGGGTAGGTTTAGTGAGCGTCGCCGCTAAACGGACCGTCGTTCCGACATCAGGCATTATTTCCTTCATCCATTTCGAACCAATCCGGCCATCGGGAAACTGAATGAGTTCACGAATCAGCAAGGCGCCGCCCCAACCGCGCACCGGCACCCATGCCGCCATCAGAAATCGACCGTCGACAATTTTTGTGACGGCCGGAACGTTCGAGCCGTCATAGAAATCCATCCCCTTGCGGACGACATCCTCGTAGGCCGAGTCCGGCGCGTCGGCCGGTTTAGACCACAAACCACTGAAGCCTCCGATCACGTACTCGAATCTGCCCCACCGGAAAAAGATAGTACAGTCGCCGCCGGGCGGGAACTCATCATTGACACAGCGCCAGCCGCCATCCAGGGATTCGGACTCCCAGGTACCTTGAGATCGATAGTTTGCCAGCAAGCGCAATCGTCCGTCAGGATCGATGTACACGCTGGGATTCTCACACGGGTGAAACATGATTCCTGATTTCTTGAAACTCGCGATGCCGTCGGTACAAACCGAATAGGTCGAACCCGCAGGAAAACCAGGTGTGGTTGCGCGTGGAAAGGCGCCGGTTCGTCCATTTTGTTTCAGATAATCCCATTGCGCTTTTAGCGCTGTTTTTTCTTGTGGATAGACGCGTGTTGTGTGCAGGCCGTAACTAATATAGAGTTGATTGTCGAGGATGAACGGTACTCCCGTGCCGATGCATTCCCATTGTTCTTCCAGCGGTGTCGACGCCTCGTGCTCGGTCCATGTCTTGAAGTTTGCTGTCGATAGGTGCTCGAAGTAATGAGCTCCGCAGCCAAACTTGCTGCCATGATGCCGCCGGTCATACAGATAGAAAACATGATACCGCCCGTTGTAATAACACGTCTCGACGTCACCAACCCAATTATTATGTCCGGGAGGTGTCCAGTACTGAATGTCTGAATCCAATCGGATCGTTTTCGCAGATGCCAGTTCGGTTCTGATGGCAGGGAAGTAAAGTGTCGCCTGTTTTACCAGCGCGGGGTCTATCTTCCACGCGTTCATCATTTCCCATCGTGCATACCCAAAGGGGAAATCATTGTCGAGTAATTCACCGTCCACATACATCCGCCAATCCGGACCCGTGAAATGAAGAACAACCTCATGTTCGCCAAAGGGCTGGGGCAGCATAGCAAGGGGGATGCCGATGGTCATGTTTTGCCAGTCGGGATGCTCGATGGAATGCAGTGTCAATGTGGCTTCTAAAACAGGAACCGATCCATCCCGCATTTTGAATGCTGGATAGTTCTGGCGGTCACGGTTTTCTGGATCGTGTAGATGAAGACTAACATGTAAAACACCAGGTATTGACAGAATGTCCCTGTCCTGGTCAGGCTCCCTCAGATTGAGATTGAGTTTGACCGAGAAACCGGTGGTTGCGTCCGACGGTCCAGCAAAGGCAGCCTTTGGATTCTGGACATTCAATGTTCCGACTGGAGTTTGCGTGGTATCGAAACGCCAGAATCGGCTTCGCAACTTCACTCCAACCTTACTGTTTCTAACTTCCGCTGCGTCCCTCTTCGTCTGGCTGACCAAGATATTTCGTTCAAGGTTGGAATTGCTGGAAACAGTGCAGGCGGATTTTGTACTGCCAGATGGAATAGTAGCAAGAGCAGCACTGATTTGCCGGAGTTGATCCATATGCATCGCGGAGATGGTTCCGATTGGGCCATTTGCGGGATTCCAATTCGGCCCGGTATCCAGCGTAATGACGCCGGAATTCTCTACGACTTTCATCGCCCATTGAGACCATTTCTCGGTCGGATAACGCACTTCTCTCTTGGCCCAGCCCGGACCGAGATAGGTCAACGTGTGCCACTGCGATCCATCAATCCAGCGGGAATCCGGAACATAATCCAGCGGTTCGTTCAATTCTCCAGCCGTATAGTCTTCCGCGTCGGTCCAATGGATGAGTTTAATTCCCGGATTGAAGGTAACAATCGCTTTTGAGTTGCCACGTTTGACGGCGTAAATTTTTGCGATCTCGTTATTGAATCCGATCCATTCGTATCCACCATCGAACCACCAACCGGCTACTTTGTCATGATAGCGCGCAGACCAGTCATAAATCACTTCCGCCCATTTTTGGGCGAACGTCACATCAATCGATTGATCTTTTGCGCCCTGCGCAAGGCCGAACGCCTCTTGCGCCCGCTTGTCTCCATTGGGCGCCTGACAAGGCAGATACAACATCAGTTTTATCCCTTTGGGGTAAAGGGCACGATACAGATCCAATGGCAGATCGCGTGTAGAGCAACGTTCCCCCGCTTTATAACCGGTTATACATTCATACGTCGGATTGGGCGAATTCATAAATCCCGAATTCTGTCCCAGAGTCAACACAAAATATTTCGCCCCAACCTTCTCAAGTTGATCGGCCAAGGCATCCACATCGAATTCTATGACGCGTTCCAGTTCATTGGCATTGCCGGGCAACAGATGCATAAACACCCCCAAACGGGCGTCTTTAAACCAGTCCGTATTCGGATTGTTCGCGTCGGCCCATAAATTGGAGGGCAGCAGAGTCAAAACAACACAAAATAAAATCAGTCGATAGTTTAAAGTTTTAGAATGTTCCATAAAATATCTCCTTGAAACATTAATATAGTTACGGTTTGAGTGCCTTGAACCAGTCGATTGCCAGTTTACTGTTGCCTGATTCGGTTAAGCGCTGGCCGTCCTTTTGCCAGTCACCGTGTACAAAGCACACGGTGTTGGGCAAGATCACGAATTTGGTGTTCGTGCGTTGATCTATAAGTCTAGGCAAAGTTGCCTTGAATTACTTGGCCAGGTTGTCATCGAACTCGTGCGGTAGCAGGAATGAAACCAGCACGAGCGTATCCGGTTTGCGTTTATGGATGGCGTCCACCAATCCCATCAAGCGCACGGCGCCCTGTTTTTCCGGATCGTAACCGGGCTGGCGATCTCCGATGTTATTGTAGTCGTTCACACCCAGCAGCAAGAGCACAATATCCGGCTGGTGCTGCATGAATTTCTTCACGCGCACAAACAGGTTGCCCCGTCCGTCGCTCCAATCATCGCCCAGACTCGGTCCCGGACCGATGGTAAAATCACTGTGTCCTTCGTGGTCCGGATCACCTCTGTTGTATGGGGTATCGTGGACCTGTCAACCGCGAATCCGACAACCACTAAACGCCTGACGACATTATCGTTATATCATAGAGTCTCATTCCGATAAATACTCGTAAATGGGACCACTATGGATGGAATTCAAGTGCTGTTTTCATTGATCTTGAAGGCTAATATATTATCTGCTCGCTGGGCGGGAACTGTTCGTATCAGGCAAATGTGGAATCTTGCTGGGGAGAAGAATTATCTCAAAATCGAGATCCAATTGTTCCGGGATCGGATTTTTCAATTGGAAACCGAACTGGAAATTTGTTGAAAATATAGAAACGATACAAATCTAAAGTCGCACTACACACTTCGAGAAAGATTGCTGATTCTTTGGTACAGGAATATTTTTCAAGTATCGACACGCGAGATCACGAAACGACTTGGCGTTGCACGAGCAATGATTTATCGATGGATAAGGAAGATCGGAGACGCGTCTTCAAAGAAAACAGAACCGGCAAATAAGACGCCGATCGAATTAGTACGATTGGTTTTTCAGATAGCGAAAGTCAATTCTCACTAGGGTCGCATTCGTATCTCCCTTCAATTGAGTCTTCTTCAAGTTTTCATGGCGGCCTCCACGGTTCGAAATATTCTCGACCGCCCTGAGCCCTCTCCCCCGGAAAGCCACCCCCCCCCCCCAAAAAAAAAGGAAATCTTCAAAATTGTTGAGCCAATCGGTCTGTTTCGGCGTTGTATCCCAATCATGTTTGAAGTGTGGATCGAACGATTGTAAAGCATGGGGATTGTGGCCTTGTTACGCTCTAGTGATAACTTGGATAGTTTTTACCAATGATAAATGAGTAAGAATATAAAGAGAAAGTGTCCTCGGACCAGATTCAAACAGACGCTTTTCAACCGCCATCAGCACGAGATTTATGATTTTTCTCGTTGGTACCTGTAAATTTTCAATTCCGTTTCCAACTGGAAAATTCGATCATGTAAAAAACGAATCTCATCTTCCCTTCCCTCATACTGTCCAAAGAAATTACGTAATCTTTGGATCAGATTCCTTCCTACTCAACGAGTCGAGAGTATAAGAGCATTGAGGATCAATAGAATTGCTGCATGAATTACGTTCATAGAGGTCCCATTTACGAGTCTATATTGAAAGGGGATCATATGATATAACATTAATAACATCAAGTGATTAGCAGTGGACCGATTCGCCCTTGACAGCTACACTTGGACTGGATTACCGCTCTAACGGCGAAACAAGTCCAACAGTTGATGAAAAAAAAGACTCTTCAACCGTCCTTGTTTGACGATCGGGATTTGGCTGAAATTCAGTCGCCGGACTATCCGGGGGAACGTCTTGTGGCGTGCCGCAATCCTTTACTGGCGTCCGAACGCGCCCGCACGCGGCAAGAACTTCTTCGGGCCACGGAGAAAGAACTTGACAAGATCGCCGCCGCTGTACGCCGTTCCCATCGGCCTCTTCGAGGCAAAGCGGAAATTGGAGTGCGAGTGGGAAAAGTGATCAACCGGTTTAAGGTTGGCAAGCATTTTAAAGCCACCATCGAAGACGCCAACTTTCAGTATGAACGAAAGAAAGAAAAGATTCGTTTGGAAGAAAGCCTGGATGGGATTTACATCGTTCGTTCCAGTGTTCCGAATCCTCCATTGAGTTCGGAAGAACTGGTAAAAACTTACAAAGGGCTCTCTTATTCTGAATATCACCATTTGTACCCTTGTTTACCTATAGTTACTAGATATTTGGGCAAAATTTGGTTAAATATAAATTTTCAATGTCAATCGCTTTCAATATTGACGCCTCATTTAAAGTCCAAATTTTGATTGAGTTTCTATTGTTTTAATGGGATGTTACCAATATATGTTAAAAATTGTATTTCACGAATTCCCTCCTGCGGATCAATTAATCTTGGATGATAAGCATCCCTATCAAGAAATGTTTTAACACCACCTTTTGTACGACTTGGAGATAATTTAACATAACGTGTTTGACCTTCTAGTAAAACGAATGAAACACTTCTATAAGATTTTGGATCTGTTAGAAAATCGCTTTTTCCGACAACAACTTCATATTCTCCAGGAATACGATCTACAAAGAAAAAGAATCTTTTCATAGCAGATTGACCAATAACTTCTCTATTAAGAAACACATCTCTTACACTAGAAGTTCCTAAAAATCTTTTTGTATTATTTCCGTAAAAAACAACTCTTCCATAGCCAATCTTTATTAACGGTAGTTCCAATACTATTTCATTCCTTGGAGTTTTCTTTTTGTATTCTGTAATACAAGCGGAAATGGTAGAAATTGTTAATAATAAAAAAAATATTTTTATAAAATAAATGTTTTTATTTTTTTTAATGTTCATTAGAATGTTCATTGGTTTGACATTTTTATGATTAATAAATTTATAAAAGTACATTATTTTTTCTTTCTTCAATTGTTTTTGAGTAATGTTCCAGTATAATAAAAGATTTGCTTTTCAAGTAAATCTCTTCCATAATCTTTGTCTAAAATCATAAAATAGGATGTCATTACATTCCGAGGCTTTCTATAAAATAATTCAATAAATATCTCTTGACTAGCTTGAATTGTAAATTCTTTACGTTCTCCATGAAACATTCGAAATGAATTTTTACTGCCTCTCCAACACTCATAATCTCCTGGAGAAATATCAACATAAAAAACCTTGTAAGCACCACTAAGTTTACCAATTTCATTCTCTATATCACTACTTACTTTACTTAACATAATGTCTGTAAATTCTAAATCAGTAGCTTGAGAGAGAAAATAAACTCTACCTTTTTCTGGATCTAAAGGTGGAATTAGGTGCTTTACTTCTTTATAAGGAGTAAGCGTTTGACATGAAAGTAGAATAAAACAAACTAATATTAAACTCATAAATCTAGTAAATATCTTAGTCTGATTTTTTTTACTGATATCCTGAGCATGATAAATTATCCTCCTCTGTAGTGGATCATTTTATAACCTTATTAACGTCAAGCGATTAGCCGTAGTACGATTCGCAGTTTACAGGTATATCCTAGAACTTGTAATATTTTTCTACTCTTTTTAGGAAGTCAGAGAATCAAATAAAAACAAAAATGCATAATTTTTCTCCTTTATATATGGTTTACTAATAAATCGTACTACATAACATAAAATCTATAAATTTAATGAGTTTTTCCGTACAGTAGAGTGTTAATATATCCTATAACGATTTATATTTGTATCTGCAGAAATATTAAGTTCATGTACAAAATACTGAGCTGGCAATCCAAGTTCTTCTATTGTTACATAAATGCTATATGGCCCTTCCTTTTTGCCGGGTGTGATCTGCCAATCATATATAATAGTTTCATCTTCATTAACAATATTAAAAGGGATTGAAATCTGATCCGTAGTTGAAAATGAATCAGGTAGATAAAGACGAATAATTACATTTTTTGCAATCGAACCAATATTAATGGCAGAAAAAGTTATATTGAATGGCTCATCGATATTAATTTGATTAGGAGCACTAATCATTCCATCAAATATCGCTGTTTTAGATCGTACAGTCAGCATAGAAGAAATTCGAGCAAGAACATGCCCTTCTGAACTTTGAAATGCGATCTCAAAGGGATGTGTACCCATTCTGTTGACTTTGCAGGTCCACTCAAACGTGTTTTCCGAATATGCAGATACGATATATTCGATTGCATCTCCCATTAATGTAAATACTCCGTCAGAACCGGTGGATAGCATGGGAGGAATCAATTGTAAATCCATGGATGCATCATTGATAAGCGTACAAGTCAAATGGAAATATTCATTTTCATTCATTCGATTTGGTATATCCAACTTTATTTTTGGACTTGGAACATGGAATATAACTGTAGTTTCCATTTGTTTAGTTTCGGTTAAAAGTTGTACTTCAATCTCATAGTCTCCAGGAGATAAGTAGTCTCCATAATTTATCGGAATATTTATTTGACGATTTTCATTCATATTGAGTTCAATAATCTCACTGAACATTAATATCATTTGAGTTCCAATAGTACTGAAATTACTTACTTCATCAATCTTATCTTTCATCCATACAAGACATCCAATCGTTTCGAAAGAATTGGATTGATTTGTGATATGAATCTGCATCCATCCAGATTCCATAAAAACATTTGGTGGAGATGTCTCAATCGTCAAATTGAATCGGTTCTCGTATTGTTTTGGATATATGTTTTGATTAGTAAAATTATTATCATTATCTTGCTTTGAAAACAGATTGTAAGGCCATTTTGTTTGATAAAAAGAAATGATATTTATAGATTTTCCATAATCGGGATTATAAACATTCACACTTGAAGAACATTGATTTCCATTTTCTTTTTTCCACAAGCGTGTTACATTATCCGGTCCTTTTGTCTCAATGATTCCTTTGAATATATTCCACAATCCTGGTGTTTGCCCAGGTGTTAATTCACGGTATTCTTCCCATGGTAAATTGATCTCTTCCCATATAAATCGAGCAGGATCCATAGGAAGTCCGTCTTCTTCTCGATCTATTTTGATAGTCTGAACCACATCTCTTTTAACAGGATATAATAAAGGACCCCAAGGAGATGCAAATGTTCCATCTACTACTCTCCAATCCAAATCACCCAACTGTTGTGGAAATAGATAGACTTCATTCCATACATGGTATCTTTCCCATCGTTCAAAATATTTAAGATCATTATATGGTAAAACTCGTCCTTGAGATTGGTTGTATAGATACCATGATCTGCATAAATTAAAAGGTTCAATACGATCAGTTCCTGCATTCCAAGCAACAACACCTCGACATGGAATCCCAAGACTTCTCAACATGGCTGTAACAACTGTGGCAATATGATTACATTGACCCTCATGCCATGTAAGGCCATATATTTTTCCATTTGCAATTATATTCGATGCATCTTTTGATGGTAGGCTTTGAGGATTTGTTGCATATTTAATAAATCCGCTATCATTTGTTTTTGTTTCTCCACGGATGTTAACATTGGAGCCACCTTGTGATAAATCAACTATTATTTGAGTTGCTTTTATTGCATCTTTCTCATAATCGACAAGTTGGATTACCTTTAAAAATTGTTCTTTATGCCAAGGTGTAACAATATAATCCGGTCCAAATGAAAGTTCCTTTTCTCCAAGCACATATTGATCTAGTTGTTTGGTCGAGAGTCCATAGGGATAGAAACAGACATCATCGTCATAGATTTGATCGTATCGATCTTCATTATAAGGATTGAATATTACATAGAATTCACGCGTCTCATCTTGAGCGATTTCTTTTAATTGCTCGGATAGTATTCCTCTTAATTTATATTCACCGATTGGTATTTCTGTTGGTAAAAGAATCTGAAGATCTAATATGGTGTTATCAATATCTTGGTTGTAGGTTTTTCCAAGAATGCGGAAATATGAAAATAATTGGAAAAGACAATCTGTAAAATCTGTATGAATCAAATTGATTTGTTGATAGTCATTATTATTATCAATTAGGTATAACTTTAATTCATGAATATTCGGATCAAATTTTCCAGTGATCGTAGCTTGCGCTCTAAATGTACTTGCTCGTCTCAATACATCTACATTGTTATCCCAATATTTTTTTGTAAAATGGGAATTGCCAGGATTCATTAAACCGATTTTGATTATGCTCTTCGAACTCAAATCGATTTCAGTTCTCACTAAATCAGATAATTTATCATTATCAGTAACAGTCAACATTACATTGTATTTTTTAGGAATTTTATACTGATGAAATAATTTCTGATGTGTCCATTCAATTCCTTCAGTGGTTGTGCCATCACCAAAATCCCATTGATATTTCGTGATGTCATTTCCTAGATCAAAAGATGGTGAAGCATCAAAATATATATTTAAATTATCGTATTGTGTAGCATTAAATGCCGCAACTGGTGGTGATTCAACAGTGATCTCTCCCGGAAATCGATAATTATCATCAAAAATCCATTTATATGGCAGCGTTGCATAAATCCGAAATATCGGATCTGTGAGATCTCCATAAACATGGAAACGATCAATCCGTATATAATCTCCATTTACTACAGGTGAAAAATATAGATCGATACTTGTTACTGTTTGTTTTGAAATAGAATAGGTCAGAGACGCATTGGGAGGCTCATATAGAAATTCGTGGTTTCCTACATCGTGATAAGTGTTTGTAGCATTCCAATAATGCTCAACCAATGTGTAATCAAAATCAAATTTTCCTTCAAAGCGTGATAATTGAAATTCAAGAAGATCTGTTTCATGTTCCGGCCGTGACGCAGTACCTTCGGTATCTCCTTCAAAACTTAAACTCCATCGTAAATCATCATAATCTCCATCATTGTAATCCAAATGCTGATGTCCATCTCCGCTACCGTTGAGTGACACCTCGATATTAAATTCGGATGCTGTATCCGTTTTCAAAAAAGGTGTTGGTGTTAAAGTAATCGTTGGAGTTAGAGTCGGTGTGTTGGTAGGTGTATTTGTTGGAGTTGGACTATCCGTCGGTGTTGCAGTTGGAGTATGCGTTGGTGTAACTGTAAAAGTTGGAGTAAAACTCGGTGTGTATGTTGGTGTCGATGTGTTTGTATTTGTCGGTGTAGGTTCGGGTGTTTGCGTACCGGATCGTGTCGGTGTTATAGTTAGAGTTGGAGGCCAAGTTGAAGTTGGAGTCTTTGTCAAAGATGGAGTTTCTGTCGGTGTGTGAGTATACGTGTTAGTCGGTGTTATTGTTGGAGTTTGAGTGGCAGTCGGGGTTGGAGTCGGCGTCGGGGGATGCTGTATAGTAATTTTTCTATCACCAGCACGGGCATGGTTATTTGTTTCTTCATATTCATCGATAATTTCTTCGCTGTCGATAAACCATCCTACCCAATAATCTCCTTCAGGGATTGAACTGGGGACGGTGCTTTCCCATTCTACACGGGCGGTCTCGAATGGAGCGAGAGTCGAAGTAAAGTCTAAGGCGCCTATAAAATATGCGTTTGGACTCGTGGTTGAAGGTACCGCATAAAATGAAATCGTAAATGGATCGGCTTCTTTTATTCCTACGTTTTTTATTTCTGTCCAAATATAAAGATAATCTTTGTCAACGACAACTGTGTTAGGTGTGAAATTTTTGTAGTCTGTATCTGCGTCGATTAAGTCAGGTAAGTCTACAGGACGATCATCTTCATCCATCCACTGATTTATAAGTGATATTCTTTCATTAGTCAATCTAGCTCCTGCATTGACAAGAACATCATCTAAATATCCACTTCCACCATGAACGGCAACAATATCTCGCCTGCCATTAGAAGGATCATATATATAAATTGGCATCCCGCTTTGTCCTTCTTCTGCATCGATGTTATATATAAGGAGTTCATCCATCGCTCCGATACCATAATCCGAATCGCGGTAGAGATAGGTACCATCATTAATATCGATCGGATATCCAGCGCCATTAAGAATATCCTGATAATTTGGAGATCCTGCCGGTCCAGCCCACATTCCCATTGCTCCAGTAATATTTCCAATGCAACGATCCAATGTTATTAATGCAAAATCATATTTCCTTTCTCGATTATTATTATAGGCGCTTAGAAACCGCAAGATATTCTCCCTTGCATAATGAAAGGGTTGCTCATCTCCTGACAAACCAGGAACAATTTTGATTGAATCGACCCATCCACCTTTTTCAGGATCGTATAAACAGTGTGCCGCAGTCAATACATGAAAGGTATTTCCATCTCCGCGTTGTATAATCGCACCGGTACCATTACGAAACACTCCCGGTTGATCTGGAAACTCTAAATAAAGCTTACAGATACAACGCCATGGATAAAGCTCCGTATCGTATACAATGGTTCTTCCATCAACCGGAGGAATAATAGCTTTTGGAAGAACCGTATGTAAGAGAGACGCAGGATTTATTTTCTCTTTTATATTTTGTACTGAATTATTCAAGGTTTGACTTGCATTTTGAATTGCAGTAACGGATACCGTTTGAACGATTTCCTTACGAGTTTGCATATCATATTTTACAACGGATATATCTATCGCGTTTGCGGTTGATAAGATAAAAAATATCAAGAGTAAAATATAATAGATAATTGAGTTTAGACATATTTTGTTGAAAATTCTGATCAATTTCATAGTTACTCCTGTGTTTACTTCAGATTAATTGTCAATTTATCAATTACGCTAGAAAAAATAAAGATACATCTCAAAGACCATACCATTAATTTTTATTATTTCTAATAACCAATATTTTGCATATTGCTGGTCGATAAAGGTCTTCTAATAATAAAGAAACGGTTAATTATGTTGTTGTCATACTTGATTTGACTATATCACATTGATTAGAAAAAAAGTAATTCTATTTTATCAATATACTATTTATTTAAAAATATCTTATCTTCATATCCGTAGATGTTTCCTATTTGGAAGAATCCGTTCATCTTTTTGGCTTGAAGAAATGGATTTATTTGCATTTGGGTGGGAAAAAGGTCTCTTGATATACGATGGATTTCTAAGTTATCAAAATCTACTGTTACAGTATCGTCTATTTCACTGTTTGCAACTTGAAATACTGAACTACAGCGTTTCTTTCTGGTATAAATAATGCTTCAAGGAATTGGAATTGGTTTTCGAATCGATTTACAGTCATTAGCATATTTACACCGATGGATCCATCTAGCGCTGCGTATTCCATTGTATCGGCCATTACGGCATCAAGGGCGCCAACTGCTAAGGATATATTTGGATTACTTGATCTTGCGCTTATCTTAATATAGACAATATCATTTTCTTCTACTTCGAATGGTTTTCCAAATATTGTGGCGCCTTCACCTTTGTTTACATTAACAGTTATACCTTGGCCATCCGTAAATATATCCTCTTCAGACTCCTTTGGTAATACTCCAAAAGATACATCTCCAAGATTCATGCCCGTTGGAACTGCAATAATAATATTATTATATTCTGCTGTTGGAGCTGTAAAAGAATATATTTTTGATTGAGGAACTATTGTTATAATATCATTTAGAGGAGGATATATTTCTATATCATCTATGTACCAGCCTTCGGATTCGTAATGATTATTAATACTTACCCCAAATATCTCGTAATGTTCATGTTCTTCATGATGGTAAAATGCAATACGGATTTTCTTTCCAGCATACTTAGTGATATCAATCCGATATGGAGTCCAAACACCTGATGTACCAGAAAATCTTGGTCCAATATCCTCCCATGCTTCCCAAGTTGTAGCGCTAGGTTTAACTTTATAACTAATTTGTACTTGACCATAATCATACCATACATAAGAATACCAGTGCCAAAAACGTATTTGTAATTCATCATCATTGTTACCTGTAGCAGGTAAAATAAATGGCGCACTTATTAATCGACTAGGTGTATCTAGAGGATAATTACCCTCCAGTATAGTTGCAGCACATGAAACACCACTGTGCACACAATTAGAGCAGTTAGGATCTCGTTCTCCAATTTGCCAGACTCCATATTGAGTATCCCAAAAACCATAACCATTTTCAAAAGTCTCTTCACCACAAAATGTTGGTTCACATTTCCAAATACTTATGTGATCGATATACCATCCTGTGGATTCGTAATGATTATTAATACTTACCCCAAATATCTCATAATGTTCATGAACACCACAATGATATAATCCAAGTTGTATCTGTTTTCCAGCATATAATGTTAAATCGATTTTTCTCTCATACCAATAACTACTATTAGTATGATCATTATAATAATCACCAATATCAAACCATTCCTCCCAAGTTGATCCATTATATATCCTAATTCTTACAACTCCATAGTCATACCAAGTATACCATGACTTTTGCCATATACGTAATTGAAGAATTTCAAAATCCCCACTCACTTCCGGTAATGTAATTTTATCCCCTTCAAAAAGACTTGTTTGTTCTACTGGATAATTTCCATCTAATATTGTTGCAGCGACTCCAGTAGCATCAGACACATTTCCAATTTCCCATACACCATTTGAAGGAAACCAATCTCCGTACTCGTTAAAATCATTCTCATAGATGAGTGTTTCTGCTGATACACTAAATGTCGAAATACAAAGAATAACTATAGAAACCAATAGATTTTTCATAAACCTACTCCTTTAAAATAGTAATCATATTATTTATTGATTTACATTGATAAATATTTTGTCACCATATCCATATATATCATTCCCCATCTGGAAAAAACCATTTATGGTGTTCCCTAAAGTTGATGTTGTAGAGCGGATGGGTTCTGGGAATTGATTTTTTGAAAAACGATAGATTTCAAGATTGTCGAATTGAACAGTTACCGTATTTTCTTCATTACTATTCGCTACTTGGAATACTGGGACGACTGCGTTGCGTTTTGGTTCATAACACGCCCATAAATAGCCAAATTGATCGACGTACTGTTCGGAATTTATAATCATATTGACACCGATCGAACCATCTAATGCGGCGTTTTCAATGGAATCAGCCATAACAGCATCCAATGCGCCAACAGCAAGAGCCACATTAGAATCACTTGTCTGGGTACTGACTCGAACATAGACGATATCGTTCTCCTTAACCTCAAATGGTTTTCCAAAAAAAGTTGCACCTTCATTCTTGTTTATATTAACTCTTATCCCGGCGCCATCAGTGTATTCCAAATCCTCATTTTCTATACTTAACACATCAAATGAGACATTCCCCAGCTGAAAACCGGTAGGTGGCTGTAAAATGAGATTATTGTCTACAGAAGTTGGGGCGCTAAAAGTATATTGAGTTTTATATGGTGTTGGAGGAGTTGCTTTATCAATAATATCATTAGGAACAATCCTGATATCATCAATATACCAACCATATCCCACATATTGATCATCATCATTAATATGATGAAAAGCAATTGAAATTTTTTCTCCTGCAAATTGAGTTATATCTATATGATAAGGGGACCAAACAATAGATGAACCTGAAAAACAAGAACTAATGGGTATCCACTCATATATTTTATAGTCATCATCATACTTTCCTATATGAACAATCCCACCATCACCATTTTCATAGTCATACCAATGCCAAAAACGTAATTCATAAATATCATACTCACTTTGAGTAGCACGCATCACAATAGGAGGACTAATTATATAACAATCATTTCCAAATTGTCGATATGATCCTTTTATGACGCCGCGGCAAAAAGTCTGCAGAAAAAGTATGTAAAAATGGTTAAAACTGACTAATAATTCTTGAAAAAACTACCAAAAAAGTGTATACTTAAATTATGTAAATTCAATGTGTAAGGTTGAGAGATGTTCCGAATTGATGACAATCAGCAAGGCTCTTTGATCGATCCCTTTGACTACCTCGGGCCCAAGCGGAAAGAACTTCTGAACTCAGGTTGGGCCGGTTTTTTCCAGTCTAACATAATTGATCAACTCCCCGTCGATGAGATCCAATCCAGTTTCCATACCCACATGGGTCGGCCGACCAAAGAAATCCGGACGGTCCTCGGTGTGCTTATCTTGCAACAACTGTTCGACCTAACTGATCAAGAGACGGTCCGCCAGTTTGCCTTTAACACCGAATGGCATTATGCGTTGAACATCCGTCTGGAAGACGATGAGTCCAAATATCTGTGCGAGCGCACATTACGAACTTATCGTTCGCTTGCGACGGAACTGAAAATCGATACGATCCTCTTCCGGTTGTTGACCGATGAACTGCTGACCAAACTGAATATCCCGACGAAAAAACAGCGCTTGGATTCCACACACATTCGATCCGACATGCGGCGCTTGAGCCGGTTGGAATTGTTCCTCAAAACGATTCGAAAATTTTTGAACGTGATGAGCAAAGAACACAAGACTCTGTTAACCAAGAGAGTGGACAGCGAACTGATCGAGCGGTATCTGGGCAAGACAAGCGGGTATTTTGGGCAGGTCAAACCGTCGGAAGCTCAAGCCGCTTTGCAGCAAGCCGCCGAGGATTTACTGGTCTTGGTGGAGATCTTTCGCCTGCATCGCAAGATCCGGGGAATGCCAGTCTTTCGCCTATTACAGCGTGTGCTTGACGAACAATGTCATGTCAGCAGCGAAGGGGAAGACGCAAAGGTGGAAGTGAAAAATCCCAAGGAGGTTCCGTCCGACAGTCTGCAGAATCCATCGGATGAGGACGCGGGGTATAGCGGTCATAAAGGGCAAGGCTATCAAGCGCAGTTGATGGAAACATGCCAGGACGAGACGGCCGAGGACGAACCGGCGGCACCGAATTTGATCACGTACGTTGACGTGGAACCGGCGAATTGCAGTGACAGCGACGCGGCGCTGCCAGCCATTGAAGAGACGAAAGAGCGGGGCTGCGCGCCGGAAGAGTTGTTGGTTGATAGTCTGTATGGAAGCGACGAGAACGTGCAGAAGGCGGCGGGAGAAGGAGTGGACTTGATCGCGCCCACAATGGGGAAACCGAAAAGCAAAGAGACCAAACTCATCTTGGATGACTTTACGGTCGATGAAGAAACGGGGGAAGTGACGGCGTGTCCAGCCGGGGAGGCGCCGTGTGAGATCCAGCGCGGGAAAGACGATGAATTGAAAATTTACTTTGATCCAGAAGTCTGCGCCAACTGTGAACATCATGACTATTGCAGCGTGGGAATGAACGCGGAATGTAAGTTGGAATACACGCCAAAGCAATTGCGATTGGCGCAACGGCGTGTGGCGGAGGAGTCGGATGAGTTTCGGGAGAGGTACCGATTGCGTTCAGGGATTGAAGCCCTGAACGCGAAACTGAAACGAATGCTGGGATTGGGGCGCTTGCGAGTGAGAGGGCTGGCGAGAGTGCGCTTCGCGGTCACGCTGAAAGCGCTGGGTTGGAACATCATTCAGGCGGCGCGGGCGTAAAAAGGCCCGTTTTCGGCCTTTTTCGACGTGAGAACCACCCGGGAGGCTGTCAAAACATATAGTTGGAATCCGGTTCTTTAGAATTTATTATAGACATACTGCATAGGGTATGAGAAACGAGTATTTCGGGATAAATCGAAATTCGGACTTTTTACCGGGGCGTCAATCAAGGATAGTATTTTTTTAATTAAAATACAACAATCTAAACAAACACGTTGAATATTGTGTATCTCCTGTATGTCTTTTAAGAGTTATGAGGTTATAGAGATGGCTGATAAACCAACCCGTGAAGAGATCAAGAACAAACTAAGAGAACTTGCATTAACCGATTTCGAGCAGAAAGACTTGCTAAAGTCTCTTTTAATGGAGGAAGAGACATACCGGCATTTGTTTGAGAACATGTTGCATGAAGTCCATATTTGGGAAGTCATCTACGATGAACACGGTTCAATTAAGACCTGGAAATTAGTGGACGCTAATCCTGGCGCCCTTCGATCTTGGGGCAAGTCTCTATCAACAATAATAGGTAAAACAACAGATGAAATATTCCCTGATTCAAATGCAACAGAACTCTTCATGCCCATTGTTAAAAAGATATTCGAAGAAGTAACACCTCACGAGTGGGAGGTTTATTTTCCAGCGACAGACCAATTTCTCCACATGATTAGTATTCCGTTTAAGAATTTCTTTATCAGTACCGGATTAGATGTTACGCAGCATAAACGGAATGAAATTTACTTGAAACAAAGCCTTGAAATGCACAAACGCACTGAGGCCATTGCTCATATCGGAAGTTGGGAATGGGATATTCAAAAAGACAGTGTATTTTGGTCCGAAGAGATGTTTCGGATATTTCAACGAGATCCTTCTGAGGGGGCTCCCTCGTATGCCGAACACCCAAGTTTCTACGCCGCCGAGGACATGCAACGATTAGATAATGCTGTTCAACTCTGCATTTCAGAGGGTACACCATATGCATTAGAACTACGGATTATTCGAACGGATGGTGATATTCGGTATTGCGTTGCTAGAGGGCAATCACAAACCGATGAAAATGGGGAGATTGCTCGGTTGGTTGGCAGTTTACAAGACATCACCGAACGCAAGGTGATGGAGGATAATCTTCGTAAAAGTGAGGCCCGTTACCGGGGCGTTGTCGAAGATCAGACCGAGATAATCTCGCGGTTCCAGATTGACGGAACCTTTACCTGGGTAAACGAGTTTTCGGCTCAGTATATAGGCAAGACGGTTGATGAACTGATTGGTAGCAGTTTTATGGACTTCCTAAGTCCGGAAGAACAGGTCAAGGTGCGCGAGAATTTGGACCAGATCACGGTTGATAACCCTGTGTTGGAGAGCACACAGCAGTTTCGGCTTCCCAATGGTGAGACAAGATATCTCCAATGGAGAAACCGGGGGATCTTCGATAAACATGGTGAAGTTGTTGAATTCCAGGGCGTGGGTCGCGACATCACCGAACGCAAGGCGGCCGAAGAGGCTCTCAATGAAGCTCTTTTGCGGCAACAGGAAGCCGTGAAAGCTGGCAATGTCGGGCTCTGGGATTGGGATCTCGAGACTAACAACGTCCGATATTCTGCTGAATGGAAACGCCAGATCGGCTACGAAGAGGACGAGATCGGTGACAACTTCGATGAGTGGGAAAGCCGTGTGCATCCAGATGATCTTTCGAGAATTTTAGGACGAATAAAGCAGTATATCCGAGATAGGGCGAGTGCCTATAAGGTTGAGTTTCGCTTCCGGCATAAGGATGGTTCGTATCGCTGGATCCTGGCGCAGGCGTCTGTCTTGACGGACGAAAACGGTGAACCTTACCGCGTTCTCGGCTCACACATCGACATCACCGAGCACAAGACGGTCGAGGAGGCTCTGCGAGAAAGTGAAGAACGTTTTAGTAAAATCTTCGAGATGTCGCTAGATTTGATTTGCATCGCGGATATCAACACAACTTCATTCCTAACCGTTAATCCTTCTTTCAAGCGTGTACTAGGTTATGAACAGCATGAACTTGTTGGACGCAGTTTCTTAGAATTTATTCACCCTGAAGATGTTGATAAAACGAAAACAATTGTTGAAACTCACCTCAAAAAAGGCCTATTCGTAATTGAATTTGAAAATCGCTACCGCCATAAAAAAGGATTTTATTTGACTTTAGATTGGGTCTCTCATCCGCTGCTGGAAAAAGGTGTAACCTACGCCATCGCACGCGACATTACAGAACGCAAGAAGGCTGAACTCGCCCTGCGCGAAAGCGAACACAGAGTGCGGACCAAATTGAACGCCCTTCTCGATCCAGAAGGCGATCTTGGGATGCTGAATCTCGCCGACGTAATGGATTGCGATGAGATTCAATCTCTGATGGACGATTTCCATGCATTGACCGATATCGGCATCGGCATCCTCGATCTGGATGGGAACATCCTTGTCAGAACCGGCTGGCAGGATGTCTGCACGAAATTCCACCGGGTTCACCCCGAGACGGAAAAACTCTGCCGGGAGAGCGACTCGAAACTCACATCCGGCGTGGAGCTGGGAACCTTTGAAATCTACAAATGCAAGAACAACCTGTGGGACATGGTGACCCCGATAATGGTTGGCGGGAAACACGTGGGCAATCTCTTCCTCGGCCAGTTCTTCATCGAGGATGAAACGCCCGACATCGCGACTTTCCGCGAACAGGCGCGTCGCTACAAATTCGACGAGGAGGCATACCTAAAGGCCTACCATGCCATCCCACGCTGGTCCCGCGAAACCATCGATCGGGTCATGACCTTCTACTGCAACCTAATCAATGTCATCTCCCGCCTGTCCTACGCCCACATCAAACTGGCCCAGACTACCGAGGCGCTGCGGAGAAGCGAGGGGAAATTCCGGGCGCTTATTGAAAACACAATTGATTGGATCTGGGAAACCGGCGCCAATGGCACGTATACCTACGCAAGCGAGAATGCATATGAACTACTGGGATATACCAACGTGGAATTACTGGGCAGAACCCCATTCGATTTAATGGATAACGAAGAGGCCGATCGTGTCCGGAGCATCTTCCAAGACGTTGCGCAGAAGTATGATAGGATTCTTCATTTGGAAGATACCTTGCTTCATAAAGATGGACATCCTGTCATTTTCGAGACGAATGCAACGCCTCTTATTGATGAAAATGGTGATTTGCTGGGGTATTTTGGTACTTGTCGCGACATCACCGAAAGTAAGCAAGCTGAGGATGCCCTGCGAAAAATAGAGAAACGCTATCGATCTTTGGTCGATCACTCGCCGGTGTGTCACAAGATCGTAGACCTCGATTTCAATCTCCAATACATGAGCGCCAATGGTTTCCGGATGCTGAAACTGGAGATTACCAACGAGTATTACGGAAAGCCATATCCGTTCGATTTCTTCCCAAAATTGGCTTATGAGAAGATGGTTGACGCCCTTTCGACAGTTAAAGCATCAGGGAAGATCATGGACTTCGAGTCACAGGCAAGCGATGCGGAAGGTAACACCGTCTGGTTGCATCACACCCTTATTCCGGTATTCACCGATGACAACATTATTAATTTCATCACCGTAGTATCGGCGGATATCACCGAACAGAAACAGGCTGAGGAAGAGCGTGTACGCCTTAACACCCAGCTTCAGCAGGCCCAGAAAATGGAAGCCGTGGGCCGCCTGGCAGGCGGCGTGGCCCACGACTTCAACAACATGCTGGGGGTTATTATCGGCAATGTGGATTTGATCCTGATGGAGATGGAACCGGATCATCTGCTTTATGACGATCTAATGGAAATCAAACAAGCCGGAAAGCGCTCCGCCGACCTAACCCGGCAGTTGCTGGCCTTTGCCCGTAAGCAGACCGTGGCCCCCAAGGTCATCGACCTCGACAAGACCATAGCAGGCATGCTCAAGATGCTGCAGCGTCTAATCGGTGAAGATATCGATATGGCCTGGATTCCGAGTGGGAAGGTGTGGCCGGTGAAGATCGATCCCGGCCAGATCGATCAAATTCTGGCCAACCTGTGCGTCAACGCGCGGGACGCAATCACCGGTGTCGGTAAAGTGACCATCGAAACCGGAAACGCCGTTTTCAACGAGGATTACTGCAAGGTTCATGCGGGATTTGCGCCCGGAGAGTACGTCATGCTGGCCGTGAGCGACAACGGCTGCGGCATGGATTCAGAAACGCTGACGCAAGTATTTGAACCCTTTTTTACCACCAAGGAATTGGGTAAAGGTACCGGCCTGGGCCTAGCCACGGTCTATGGCGTGGTGAAACAAAACAATGGTCTCATCAACGTGTACAGCGAACTTGGCCAGGGTACGACTTTCAAAATATACCTGCCGCGCTACAATGCCAAACCGGCTTCATTGCTGGATAAGGAACCGGGCAAACCGAGTCAACCAGGCCGTGAGACGATCCTGCTGGTGGAGGACGAGCCATCGATCATGAAAATCACCACCAAGATGCTCGCGCAGCAAGGGTATACCGTTGTGGGGGCTTCCAGGCCAGGCGAGGCCATTCGTCTTGCGATAGAACATGAAGGTGATATCCAGTTACTCATGACTGACGTGGTGATGCCCGAAATGAATGGCCGCGACTTGGCCAAGAACATTTTATCTCTCTATCCAGGAGTGAAGTGCCTGTTCATGTCGGGTTATACCGCCAATGTGATCGCCCACCATGGCGTCCTGGACGAAGGCGTAAATTTCATCCAGAAACCATTCTTAATAGAAGACCTAACCGTCAAATTGCGGGAGGTGCTGGATCAAAAATAAGGCAACTGTTGCTCGGAGTAAGATGCAAGAAAGCCGAAAAAGGTATAGGAACAAATGCCCAACAAGGCGCTGCGTGGTTCGTGTCTTTGCTCCCTCGTTACGTTTCGGGAGAACTAAAGCGCTCGAACGGATCCCCTTCGGGCGCCGCTCAACGCCGCATTAGCCATGTAAAAGCATACTGATTATCTCGATGAAGGCCTATGGATCCACAACTAATCTCAATCCAATACAGTGATCCTCTATGGATAGCCATCGCCTTCCTCTGTGGCCTAGTTTTCAGGATAGTGGGTCTACCACCGATGGTCGGTTTCCTGATGGCTGGTTTCATGCTTAACGGACTGGGTGTGCAGGGTGGCGAGTTTCTTAATGCGATGGCTGACCTGGGTATCACCCTTTTGCTTTTTTCCATCGGACTCAAACTCAAGTTGAATTCATTGGTGAAGCCCGAGGTGTGGGGAGTGGCAACCTTGCATATTGTAATAGTCACTCTTCTGATTGCCGCAATGGTGCTCTTGTTATCGACTACCAGTCTGCCTTTGCTGTCAGGTCTTGAATTCGAGACTGCTCTGCTTATTGGTTTCGCCATGACGTTCTCAAGCACTGTATTCGCGGTGAAGATACTCGATGAACTGGGAACCACCAGTGCAAGGGACGGCAAGACGGCAATCGGTGTATTGGTCGTTCAGGATATTGCAGCAGTGGTATTTATTGCTGTCTCACTAGGCAAACTACCGAATCTGTTCGTTTTAGGATTGGTCGCATTAATACCACTTCGGTATCTCTTGAATTGGATTTTTGACAAGGTAGGACATGGTGAACTGCTGATTCTGTTTGGTATCGTGCTTGCCTTAATCGGCGCTGATGTCTTTGAATTGGTCGGAATCAAGGAGGATGTTGGAGCCCTCGTATTTGGTATGCTGCTCGCATACCATCCCAAGGCAAACGAACTAGCAAAAGCCCTGCTTGGTTTCAAAGAACTATTCCTGGTCGGCTTCTTTCTCAGTGTTGGTATGGCCTCTGTACCGGGCATAATGGAAATACTGATCGCACTGTTGTTCATCCTGTTTCTGCCTGTCAAGGTGGCTATGTATTTTGGTCTATTCAACCTTTTCCATCTGAGGTCTAACACATCATGGCGAACATCTTTTAACTTGGCGAATTACAGTGAATTCGGCCTGATCGTTGGTGCGCTAGCCGTCTCTGCGGGCTGGTTAACAAATGAATGGTTGTCTGTGTTTGCTGTCGTGATGTCAATCTCCTTTATACTTTCAGCGCCTTTAGTAAATATTCGGGACGAGCTGTATCAGACATGGCGATCCAGACTAAAGCGGTTTGAGCGTTCAAAACGCTTATCCGGCGAACAGAATTTGGACCTTGAACATATCAAGTTGGTGGTTTTTGGTATGGGACGGATGGGCACAGCAGTCTATGATGCGATGGAAACATATTATCCGGGGAGCTTGGTTGGAGTGGAAATCGATCATGTGAAGGCTGAGCGACATAGTGCCGCAGACAGGAATGTAGTCTGTGGAGATGCAACCAACCCAGATTTCTGGATCCGCGCTCCCGAATTGATCGATGACCTTGAATGGGTTCTACTGACCTTACCAGTTCACAAAGCCAATGTTTTTTCAGCATTACGACTCAAAGAGATGGGATATCGTGGAAAAATCGCCGCAACAAGTAAATTTCAAGATGAGGAAGATGCCCTGAAAGCAATTGGTGTGGAGCATACTTTCAATATCTACTCAGAAGCCGGCCTTGGTTTTGCCAATGAACTGCGAAATTTTATGGGGCAAACGAATGGATGAATTTGAATCGTCCAATAACATCATTGGAAGAAGATTTAGAAGAATCGTTGTCATCAAAGACCTAAGAAGAAATTTCATGGACAACAAAATATAATTCCATGAAACAATCATGGAAGAAGAAAAATGAGAATATACTGAAATTGGTCACGATGCAAAATCTAATATTCCTCATCTGTGTATTCCATTTAAATAGACCGCTGAATCCAGGAGAAAGCAGTCGTTTGTTCGAATTGTTTTCCAATTATTCGCATACGACAGAGGCCAAGTCAGTGGTTTTGAGTTCCGCGGATGGTTTGCTACCTTCAGATTTTCCGTATTCGTGGGCAAGGGTTTGGAAGGTTTAAGCGCTCATATAACGAATCGTTGCAGGGATTCTTGGACGACCGAGTTTCTTCAGTTTGGAATCCGGATCATTCAACTCACACAACCAACACTGAAGGATATTGTCTGAAACGATATATAAGTTATATTAAAGAAAGTCACTATGGGGAAAACAATAATGCATTAGCGTAATATGTTCTTTAGTTTCTTACAATAAAAATTGAGCTCAAAATGGTCAAGAAATAGATCTGACTTACATTCGACTAACATATAGATTCGGCTAATGATGGAAGAAAGAAGTCATCGCATTGTCATAGCAGATATCCGGTAACGTGCCGGTTAGAATGACTCGATCGAAACAGGATATGATTCCCCGAATTTGCTCCGCATGCCGTTCCAGAAATTCATCCATCAGAGTCCTCCTCGATTCTCACTGGTTCTGCTATTCTTGACTCAACTCGAGGATTTCTCTACCCCCTGTTTGGTTCCGGCTCTGCCGGGTTAGGTTCATTATTATCTTGGAATCGAATCGGTTACGCGGAATTTGGTTTTCTACATTGAAATACTAGATCTTTGCGGACCGATTTTGTTTGCGTGTTTTTCACTCAATCTCAACTTATGCTGAAAGAGAGTACTATGACCAGTTACGCCCTTCTTTTGTATCTATTCGTTTCGCTTTTTAGTTTGACAACGCCTTGCGCGGACGCCTCAAGCCATGCCGCTCCCATCAAGGTGATATTCGACACCGACATAGGCTCGGACTGTGACGACGCCGGGGCGCTGGCATTGCTTCATAATTATGCTGATAGAGGATTGGCTGAAATCATCGGCTGCGTCTACAGTTCGGGTAAGGTTCCTTACGGAGCCGCGGTGGTCGAAGCGATCAATGTCTATTATGGACGTCCCGGCATTCCCGTCGGCGCCAGCCATGATGACATCGTAGGAGACCCAGTCGACAAAATGCAGGCGGAAAAGCTCGCCCGCGATCGGACGGCCTATGGACATAGCATCGTTCACAACCACGACGCGCCCGAAATGACCTTGCTGAATCGCCGTCTGCTGGCCGTACAACCTGACCAAAGCGTCACATACATCACGGTTGGGCACACCAAAGGTCTTCATGATTTGCTGGTTTCATCACCGGACGAAATATCTTCGCTTTCTGGCGAAGAATTGATCCGGAAAAAGATATCCCGTTGGGTGGCGCTCGGCGCGTTAAGCGCCATGAATCCTCAAAACCAGTTCGCCAAAGACTGGAATTTCTTCCACAATGGAACTGCCCCCTACACCAGCGAATTGATCAAGCGCTTTCCCGTGCCTGCGTATTTCATAGACGCTGGCAGTGATGTCATGACTGGACGCGCGCTGAAACAAACGCAGCCTGGTAACATCGTACGCGACGCCTATCGTGACTGGCTCTGGAATTACAGCCAACGCACACTTGACGATCAGCGTCCCAGTTGGGATCTTGCTGCGGTCTATTTCTCGGTCGAAGGCACAGGCGAATATCTCCGTGATATCGGGCCAGGGCATCTTAAGTTTGATGTGGAAAAAGGTTCTCTCTGGGTAGCTGGCGAAAACAATATGCGGCGCCACTACATTAAGCAGAAAGATAACATAAGTTTTTTATTCTCCAGCTATTTGAATCAATGTATTGCAACGGCGCCGAAATTTCGCCCGGATCCTGACAGACTAAGGAATGAAAGCAGCGAGAAGAAATCAGATTATGTTGGGAATCATTGAAATTTCATTCAGGGGAAAAAGTATATCCGGATAGCCACGTTCGGTTTGCTTTTAATCAATTGTAGCGCCGCATTCGACTGGGCATTCGGCGGAAGAGGACGTAATGCTATAAGACTCAGTGGATGTGGAGGAATCTATTTCTACGCGCCACCCGGAGAACTGTGGATTGAGGTGCAAAAGCAAATCTCAACATACGCGGAAACAAGACGGATTTGTTTGCACTGCTTTTTGCTCCGGATCGAAAGGTTGTCGACCAGGCATGGATAAGCGATTACGAAAGAACTACTAGTGAAGTGCCCCTCAAAATTTTGACAGTGGTTTAAGGTGGAAATCCGCCGAGTCGACAACTTGGCTTGAAGGATTAACCATAAAGAACAAACGCAACTAATTCAGCGGCGCGTTCAAAGCGAAAGTGGCTTTGAGCGCGATCAAGGGACAGAAAACCCTGTCCAAACTCCCCAGTCTGCACGAAGCGCATCCGAACCAGATACGGCAATGGAAAAAGAAAGTCATTGATGAGTTACCTCATCTCTTTTCACTTAAGCGCAAGAAAGCGGACCCGGATCAGAAAGCGCTCATCGATGAGTTGTACAAACAGATCGGGGAGTTGAAAGTGAAACTCGACTGGCTTAAAAAAAATCTGATCCTTTCGGTTGAGATTAAACGCTCGTGGATCGATCCTGACCATCCCCACATTTCCATTTCATGTTAATGCGAACTCGTGGGGCTCCCCCGGTCAGGCTATTACTATCAATCCAAAGGCGAGACCCGTTGCAACGTGAGTTTGATGAATATGATCAATGAACAATACACCCTGTATCGTTCTATGGTGTACGCCGTATGACCAAGTGGCTTTGGCTTTAAGGCTACGCCGTGAACAAAAAGCGCGTCAGCCGTTTAATGCGCCGAATGGGCCTGCAGGCGATCGATCCCAAGCCCCGTTTGAGTCAGGGCCAGGATGAACACAAGAACTATCCTTACAAGGATGTCCTCCATCTGAGCGTGGACAAGGATTCGTCGTAAGGCAGATAAACAAATGAGGTGAAAACCATGGATGAACCAAACCGTGAAAAACAAACAAAGAGTGAATCGTTTCTGAAAACTGTTAATAACACCCCGGATTCAAAGCCGGATAAACCGGTTGAGATAATCGAGATGAATAATATCCGAGCGGCGATTTTTGAGAAAAAGCGGTATGGGAAGAATGGAAAAGACGATACGTTTTATCAGATTTCGTTCAGTGCGCGGTATTTAAAGGATGGGCGTTGGCGGACAAGTCATTCATTTCGGCCAAGAGAAATTAAGTTCAGACCTCCTGAGCTGGGCCGGGGGATTCCGCAGAATTGATGATTTTGGCAAGATACCTTTTTGGGGATAAAAACGATCGATCTAAAAAGGAGCCTAGTTGATGCCACAAGAATTCTTACCTCACTTTGCCGATACTGAGGAAGGCTACATCACTGATTTACTCTCGTACCGGAAGCATGGAGGTTCGGTCTATTATTTTCACGGCGCCTTCCCTATTTTCAATCATCTTGAAACCGATCGAAAGAGTTTTCGTATGATTACCAGTCAGTTCGTAGAGAACAAGCAATGCACGCAGATGGAGATCGTTCGAGCGTTTGGGGTGAGCGTGATCAGCGTGAAGCGGTGGGTCAAGAAATACCGGCAAGGCGGAGCGGCGGCGTTCTTTGAAACGCCTCGAACGCGAGGCGCGCATGTCTTGACGAAAGACGTTCTCCAGCAAGCGCAAGAATTCTTGAACGAGGGGCTCTCTCGAGTGGAGATCGCCAACCAGCTGGGCCTTAAGCGGAACACGTTGAATAAAGCGATCCAAGCCGGCCGCCTGGTGGAACCGCTAAAAAAAAACGGTGGCGAAGGCCGCCCGAAAAGCGAGCGAAGCGTAGAAGACAGCCAAGCGGCGATGGGGATGGGCTGTACGCGGATGGTGGAGCGGGTCTGCGCGGCGACCGGGCAGTTGGAAGAAGCCCCGACTCGTTTCGAGATGGAATTGGATGTGGCGCAAGGCGGCGTGTTATGGGCAATGCCCGCGTTACTCGCCAACGGGCTGCTGAAGAATGTCTCGAAGAACTTTTCTCTCCCCAAAGGATTTTACAGTTGCGTCCACATTTTTATTGTGTTGGCTTTCATGGCGTTGACGCGGATCAAAACGCCGGAACAGTTGCGCTATCATCCCGCGGGGGAAGGGGGCAAGTTACTGGGCTTGGATCGAATTCCCGAAGTGCGGACCCTGCGGGAAAAAATCAAAATTCTCGCTCAACCGGACCGGATCAAAGAATGGGGAGACGAATTATCCCGGGAGTGGATGGAGGCGGATCCGGACGCGGCGGGCGTTTTGTATGTCGATGGTCATGTCCGCGTCTATCACGGTTCGCAAACGAAACTGCCCCGCCGTTACGTCGCGCGTCAACGATTATGTTTGCGTGGACTCACCGACTATTGGGTGAACGACGGCGAAGGCCGCCCCTTCTTTGTGGTGAGCACTCCATTCACCACCGGCTTGTTGGATCGGCTCAAACAGGACATTGTTCCCCAGTTGCTAAAAGATGTTCCCCACCAACCCACGGCAGAAGATCTGGAAGCCAATCCTTATCTCCACCGGTTCCTCCTGGTGTTCGACCGGGAAGGCTATAGCCCGGAGTTCTTCGCCCAAATGTGGGATTCGCGGATCGCGTGTCAAACGTATCGCAAGTTTCAGGGAGAAGATTGGCCGGTTACAGAATTCGAAACGGTGAATGTGCGTCTGCCCGGCGGACATGAGGCGCCGATGCGTTTGGCCGAGAGAGGCGTCTTTCTGGGAGGGAGAATCTGGGTGCGGGAGATTCGCAAGTTGGGAGAGACGGGGCATCAAACCGCCGTGATCAGTACGGATTATACATCAGACGCAAGTCAAATAGCGGCCCATATGTTCGCGCGTTGGTGTCAGGAAAACTTCTTCCGCTACATGATGGAACACTATCATTTAGATGGACTTATCGGGTATGAAACAGTCTTGCCGGATGAGACGATGAAGGTGGTGAATCCGGCCTACCGGAAATTGGAAAGCCAGATCAAAAGCCTGGCGGGAAAAAAGGTCCGAAAGCAAGCGGAGTTCGGCGCCCTTGTCCTGCAGGAACCCTCCGATCCGAAAGTGATCGAACGCTATGAAATCCAGAAAGGCGCCCTCCTTGAAGAGATCGGAGGGATGGAGAAACTACTCGAGGAGTTCAAACAGCGCCGGAAGGAAACGAAAAAACATATTACGTTTGGGGACTTGCCAGAGGAAGCAAAATTTCACCAATTGGCGCCGGTGAAGAAACAATTCATGGATACGATTCGAATGATTGCATATCGAGCGGAAACGGCGATGGTGTCAATCCTGCGGGAGGTGCTGAGCCGGGGGGATGATGCGCGTTCGTTGGCGCGAGAAATCATGACCACCGAAGCGGACCTGATTCCCGATGAAGAAAAAGAGATTCTCACGATTCGGCTCCATCACTTGACCAACCACCTTTCCGATCAAGCCGCCCGTCATTTGGCCGCTCAATTGAATGAAACCGAAACCACTTATCCTGGCACGAATCTACGTCTCGTTTACCAATTGGTGTCAGATCAATATCCCCCAGATCAGGAGACCTGAAGTTTGTGATTTATGTGCTTATGCAGGTGGATCAGTTTCTCAAACAAAGGCTTGGATCGCAAATGACACAATCAAAGTCGAACGTTAGATCCGGGGACGAAGGAATAACTTCTGGAATGTTGGCCGATCAATGATAATGAATTGCTAGCGGTAAAGAGGTGAGTTGTCATTCTGTGAAAAACCTCGGAGGAGAGTTTTGTGGAATCATGACATAAACATCACCGTTACTTTGGGTTCCGTTTGTAGTATCATAGGTCAACCCATTATAACCGATACTTGTCGAAATATCCGTGATTATTAGAGAAGGGCCGCGGCTGATTAACACAAACCCATTTTGATTGTGTTCCTTGAAAGGAAACAATTTATTTAATTCTCTCTTGTCCGTTGCAATAAGAATGGATTCTTCGTAGAAACGATCTGGGAATGGATCATAAAAAAAGTCGTGAGATACATATTTCGAGAGAGATGGATAAAAGAAGTTTGAAGCAAGATGAGGATCCGATCCAAAGTCAGTCACACTATTTCCTGGGATATCAACCCATGAATGTGTATGTAGGTCCTCGGACCAAATGCCGGTTTCTACATAATAGATCACATGATATTGCGAAAGAGTCTTGCTTTTTGCATAAAATGAAGACAATCTCGCCTTCGTGAGACAATGTTGATAACAGGAAATGCAAATCAGAGCGATTATCGATATAACGCTGACGCAAACAGAAAGTTCCATCAGCGTATAGGATTGAATTCCTGGATTTAAAAAAGAATGGCCTTTTTCTTTCCCCATTTTATTTGGACACGATCAATCAATTTAGCCCAATCTAAAATAAAAAAAACTATTTGTCAAATGCTTTTCGATAATAGATTGAATTTATCGATGGGGTTTTTTCTTGCATAACTGGAATGAATATTTATTAAGAAGGAATGTGTTGGCGGATGAGGGAACGGCTACTGAATTATTTAGAATGAATTTGATTGCCCTAAAACGCGATACCAAGGCACATTAGATTTTGGAGTCCACCAGCGTTTTTGTTGATCCATCTGATCTGAGATTTTACACTGATTGAGATCAATTGTGATTTTTTGTCCTGTACGAATTCGATGAGAATTATTCTTATCTGAAAATTCGATTTCACCTTTCCATACGGATACTAGGATTTGATTTTCTAGTACGGTTAAATCGAATTCTGTTCCAATCGTGCGAATGAATCCAAGAGGGGTGTTAAATTCCCATTTCATTTCTTTGGATTCCTCATTCAGATAATGAATCCGGCCGGATTGGATATGTAATTTCCCTGAATCAAGATATTTTATAGAGGTTTTTTGGTCGAGAATCAGGAGAGATTTTTCACTTAAAGCTATTTGAACGGTGTTGCCCATCGTATTCAGTTCGTTTGAAGGTTTCAATTTTATAATGTTGTTCCTTATTACCCTATTCTTCCCGTTGACCTGGATTTTACAATCACCAGACAAAAAAGTTCCTTTCAAATGGCTGGATTGCATAAATATAAATAGAAAAATGATAAATATAAATCCACTTAATAAAGCGGAATTTATATAAGGCCGTAGCAGAATCCATTGAAATTTATTTATCTGTGTATTATGAATCGTCTGAAAAATCTCCGATTCCAAGCCTTTATTAGATATTCGTTTTTCTAAACTTTTACGTAACTTTTCAGATAACAACCGATCGATATCAGAATCATTCAAGGGAGTCATGTTCTACCCTCCATTCTTGATAAAATGAATCGGGCAGTAATTCTCGAAGATGAGATCTTGCCCTTCGTAACCGGCTACTTACAGATTCCAATCCGATAGATAAAACATCGGCGATTTCATTCATTTTCATTCCATCGACATAGTATAACATAAGTATTTCACGATCTTTAGGAGATAATTTGTCATAAGCGTTCATCAGAATGCCTTCAAGTTCTTTACAAAGAATCAAATTCTTTGGGGTATTGTTGTTCGATACTTGAACGCTTTTTCCTGAAAATAGCCACCGGATTTTATTTTTTCGGAGGTAATCTATCGTTTTATTATGAGCAATTCTATAGAGTGCGAATTTGAGATGAGGGATTTTTCGATTTTTTCTTACATAATTCATCCATAAACCAATAAAAGTGTCATGCACGATCTCATCAATATCCTCGGAGGAATTGACGTGGCATGAGACGAGTAATTTGATTTTTGTGCAATATCTATTGATGACCTGTCGAAACGCTAGTTCAGATCCATTCTGTAGCATTTCGATAAGATCGTCTTCTTCCACAATCTCCCCTCCTCGTTTAGATGAAAATTATGCTTTACTCTAATTATATATAATTCGTTTGATATCAAGAAATCGGTCTCTAAAAACAGAAAAAATAGCATCATTGCATTATTTTCCAAATATCTACCGCTGACGGTACTGGCGACGGAGTTGGCGTTGGAATTGGCGTTGGAATTGGCGCCGGTGTTGGTGTAGCATTGATAATATCCGAATCGTAAAAAAATACCCGGTAGGCTTTCGTTGCGCCTTCTTCTTCCAAAACAAAAATAAATTCTCCGTAGCCATTGCCGTCAATATCTCCCAAAATCGGTCTGTCCGTGAGATAACCTTCTATTCGAAAAACTATTGACTGCAAAATAGGATTAAGATCCGGTGACAAAATAGAAAAAAATAGTTTGTTCTCATGTGCCTGAACGGCTATATTCTCGTTACCCGGAGACAAGTGGACTAATTCCGTTGCGCCAACATAATATTTTGCCTTTTGCAGGGTCATAATACGGTTCCGGTTCTGAGAAAAATCAATCCGATGAAGATTGAAATCATTAGCAAGAAATACGATCTCCAATTCTTCGTCATCATCAAGATTCCCCACGGACATATATTCAATGTTAATTGGTCCAATAACGATTTCATTTAAGAGTCTACCTGATAGGGTATCTAATTCTATGATGGAACGTAATTGATTGGATTCAGCCTGTATAGTTTGTACTCCTACAATGACGGTTTGATCACCATTGATTGTTTTGCCGATGGATAAACGGGAAGGCCCTATATTTTCCGCTAATGATTGAGACCAAAGCAATTCAATCGTTTTGGTATCCTGTCCAATTCGATAGGCATGGATCCAGGATGGAACTGTATCCGAAGGTTCTGTTGCCAGAAAAAGAAGCGATTCTTTCCATTCAGGATCTTGCGTGATGGCAAAATTGCCAGGTGATACCTTCTCAGGCAATTCAACTGTATCGATAATAGAGGCGTCATCTACTGTATATATGTTCAATTCACCAAATGTTGAATCTCTCCTCTCACCGATTCCGATCAGGTCAAGTCGATTATCGTAATCCAAATCCAACGATGCGTAAATTCTCTCATTCATTGTAGTATCAACACTATGGAATGAGAAAATTGTCTTTTTTTGTTTGACGCTATAACCATAATGAATTGAATCTCCAGAGCCGGAAGAAACAGAAAACACAATATCTTTGGATTGATCTTGATCGAGATCGATAAGCGCGCCAAAATTGATCTCATCATTGGCGCTGGCAGATGAAAAAATTGTTTCGGTATGGAAATCCATGAAATCAATCAACCAGATTTCCTTTTTATCTTCAGATGTGCCGATAACTTCTTGAAATCGGTCATCATCTACATCGCCACATAACAAATTGAGTAATGGAATATCAAGAGGGATCGTTTGGAAATCTAGCAGTGACTGAATATTTCGCTCAGCTGGTGAAAGATCTAAAAAAGAATGGGCTCCCACGTCACCAAAGGGATAACTCCAATCGTTATCAGCCCAACCTGACGTGGATAAAATAGATAAAAAGAAAAATGGAAAGAAGATTCTACGCAATTATTAACCTTTAACTTTTACATTCTTCATATGATTATATCGAAAACTCTTCAAGTTTCGGTTTTAAATGAATCTTTTATTTTTCGTTTTTAGCGTTTCTTCGAATGAGATGGGATGATATCTTTAATCAATATTTCTTATAAGGGAGAAAGTGATGTATCCATATTTTGATTCATGCGAAACAATTGAGTGGAAACATGGGAATA
>CAXXSM010000165.1:0-42669 GCA_963663405.2 bacterium
CCAGCACAGCCCCGGAAGCGGCGCCCGCTCCAAATTGGACGAATCTTCTTCGATTGATACGGGTACGTTTTTCAACCACGATACACCTCGATATGAGAATTTTACCCCCGATAAACCGCTTCAAATCCAACAGCCTTCATCTTACTGCGAGAGGCGGCTGGTTGTCAACAAAAAATGGGGATGAACAGAAATCTAACCTGACAGGATAGAAATTCAGTTATGGGAAGGCTTTTTCTCCCCTGGCATAATTTCCGGAACGTATCACCAGTAACGACAACGCCGCGTGGTGGCGGCTTTTAGATGAAAAACCTTGCCCTGGCCACCCGCCTAACCGGGTAGAATAGAAATCCAATCACGAATTGCTTTGAAGCCTTGTACGGCTATGCGGGATTTTTCATTGTCTGAACCTTGATTCTAAGGATTATAGGATTGCCATGATTAATAAATCAAGAAAATCATACGAATCAAGTAAGACAGCGCCAGTAACGACAACGCCGCGCGGTGGCGGCTTTTGACTGGCTTTTTAATCATGGTTCAGACGATTACGCCATCCTAAACAATGAGCGCAATGAACTAAAATGATTTTGTACTCAATTACCGGATAAACCTTATTCTTTTTCCCAAGGCCCAATTAGTTCAATAAAGGTTCCATCGGGATCTTTGATCAGGATAAATCCATTCGCTTCGCCCAGTTTAATCGGGGTTTCGCCCAGCATTTTCACTTTGTGCTTTTTAATACGCTCGATGAACGGTTTGAGATCCTTGACGAAGATCGTGATGTATTGAACGCCGGTGTGGGTATGGATGTATTCATTATCCTGCTTTTTGGCTTTCTTTCCGAAGGTCATTAATTTCAACTGCGTGGCGGCTTCGCCCGATCCCAGTTTCAACACTTCAACATTTATCGGCAGCCCATCCGTCAATCCCGACCGTTTGCCGAAATCCGCGTCCACACTGAACCGTTCCTGGTCGACTTGCGCCATTCCTACGACCTCTTTATAAAAGGCGACGGACTTTTCCAAATCCGAGACGATCATACCCACCATGATCGTTTTATTCGCGAATTCTTCCTCCGCGGCGGGAACGCTGGACGCGGTGACGGCCAATAAACACAATGCGAGTATCCAATTTTTCATCTTGATTCTCCTATGGTTTTTAGAAATGGATCATTCAGGAAACTTACAATACGGCGGAATAACAGGCGTGTCCAGGGGATTGATTGGCGCCGCTAAGTCAACTCACACTTCGCGGCGCTTTTCCTGCTCGATCTCGGCGGCCATCATGTGTTCGTCATACGTTTTCATCTCGAATTCCCGCAATACATCAGCGACTTTCACATCGGGTGAACGGCTTTCGATAATCGTCCATTCTTCTTCTTGGTACGTTTTGATCTGGATTTTCCGCCCATATTTAGCAAGAATTTCTGGGAAATGCCGGTTATACGGCCAGGTATGGAGAAAGGCTTTTTCCAGATTCACCGGCGCGCAGACCCAGCCCCGATTCCACCGGCCTGTCCAGGCGACATCCTCTCCGGTGATGTCACAGATCTTCGATGTGTCTTTCCGCGTGCTGGTCACGACACAATAGCGGTTCGTCATCGCCTTCGCGTTCAAGGCCTTGCCTCCCGCAAACGCGGACGCCCAAAACACAATTTCCGCTCCTTTCTTTTTCAGCCTCTGCCATCCATCCGGCCATTCGAGATCAAAACAGATCTGCGCGCCGATTGTTCCAAAATCCGTTTGAAAAACAGGAGGATCGAGGGGACCGGGGCTGACGCCGTTTTTCATCTCTCCAATCGTTGGACGGATTTTCCGGTATTCCCCAATCGCGTTCCCTTCCCGGTCAATAATCACTGCGGCGTTATAATACTTACCGTCTTCGTGGGTATAGATAGGACAGATCACATAACACCGGTTGTTCCGCGCATACTCCGCGAACGGTTCAGTCAATGGACCGATGAGTTTTTCCGAAGGCTCGGACGAATCGGACAGGTTGTTCGAGGACGCGCGAAGAAACGCTTCGGGCAGGCATACAATATCCGGTTGATACGGTTCGATCTCTTTCATCCGGCGGAGAAACTGCGCGGTATGATCTTTCGGCGTTTCCCCCTCGATCCCTTCTTGGGACACTGTCGCGATCCAAACTTCCCGCGGCAGTCTTGTGTTTCTATCTCTTAGTTCACTCGCGTTTGAAACCGCCGCATTGGATTGGATGATAGCCGCCATTCCAATCCCTGAGGAAATCCCTTTCATGAAACGGCGCCGGTTGGATGTAGAAGTGTTCATCATTCCCTTGTCTCCTTTTACGAAACGTGTGTTGATCTTACTCTACGCCGGAAGGAGAACGGTTGTCCAGGGGATCAATCAGCGGATATCATCGACAAGGCCTTTATCGTCTTTGCGGTTGGGGCCGATACTGCGGACATCGGGATAGATTTTGTCTTTCTCTTTGTAAAGGGAATAGATAAACTTCGATCCCCACGGATCCCGCTTCGGCAACAGAGGAGGCACGTAGGGGCCGCGCCAGGATTTCAAGTTAAAACTCTGGAAAAGCGCTTCGAGTCCATGATCGTCCGATGGATAACGGCCCACATCGACTTTGTACCGCTCAAGCGCTTTCCTATAGATATCGATAATCTCACCGATGCTGCGTGTTTCGGCGGGCAGCGTCATGGTCTCATCGATAGCGATACGGTGCGGATGAAGAACGGGCATAGGGCCAAACGCGGGCAGCGTTTTCAATGGAGGAACCAACGGCTCCAGATTCACGGCGAGAGGCTCCGGTTCCCACTCGTTCCACGTCACCATCGCCTGCAGGAGAAAATCGACAATTCCCCGCTCCTTTGTTTTCAGGCGATTGCTGGCGGGAGTGACTTCCAACGTACTGCCGATTTGAAGGGTGTAGGGCGGATCGTCGCCCCGCCAGAAGGTTAAATCGCTTTTCCCTTTGAGCAAGGTGATATCAATCGCGCCGGCGGATTCTTTCTTTTCCAAATACAGCGCCGCTTCTTGTACCACAGTTCTCGCGGAATTAAATTTCCAGATCACTTGGTTCCGGCCCGATAAAGTCACGTTCACATTGATCCAGGCTTTGCCCTCGATCAAGTCGAGGCCGATGCGATAGAACCGTGTCACCTGATCCAGGCGGATATCATCGAAGCGAATCTGTGTTTTCCCATACAATCCGATCTCTCCCACATCAGCGGCTTTGATCGTCGCGCGTGAATTGGGAGACACGGCTAAAATGGAATCCAGAGGAATCACAGAGCCTGTTTCCAATGCGGTTCCTTTGCCATCCCGGAGTGCGCGGGCGCTTTCATACACGTACACCCAACCGCGAATTTCCTTTGCGACCAGAGCGTCATTCTCTTGTTGGAGAATCGAGGATTTGTCTGGAGGGGTCTCTTCCTCCAATTCGGTCACAATCGCGCCTTCTTTACGCAAGCGTTCGAGAAGTTGGTCCACATTGACATCAACCGAAGTTTTTTCTGGGGTGGGTTCTACATTTCTGACCGTGCTGCGGTCAAGCAGAACGAGGGAATTATTGACGCGAATCTGCAGATAGGTATGACCGTTATGCGCCGCTTTCTGTTCCCCCACGACCTCGCATAACAACCGGGAACCGTCTTTAAGCGTCACAATATCCGCAAATGAGAGACCGTGCAGGAAGAAAATGAAAACCGTGGAGAACACAAAGAAGCTAAATCCCGCGCCCGGCGCCCGGCATTTTCTTGATGAATGATATCGCGGGCGCCGAATCCAGGGCCACGCATATGGATCGATTGATTCACGCATCCGATTCGCTCCTTAAGAAGCCTGACAGATTCGTTTATTAATCAGGCTGGCGGTGTAACCCGCTCCAAATCCATTATCAATATTAACGACAGTCACACCGGCGCTGCAGCTGTTCAACATGGTCAGCAGGGCTGATAAACCACCAAAACTCGCCCCATATCCAACGCTCGTGGGAACGGCGATAACGGGAGCATCCACCAATCCACCGACAACGCTGGCCAGCGCCCCTTCCATACCCGCTACGACGACAATCACATTCGCGTTGCGAATCATATCCAAGCGGCCCAGCAGACGATGAATCCCCGCGACGCCGACATCGGCGAGCATCTCGGCGTTCGAGCCGGTAAACCGGGCTGTGATCGCCGCTTCTTCCATAACAGGAAGATCCGACGTGCCCGCCCCAATGACGAGAACATTACCCACTTTCTCTTCCTGTTTCTCTCCTTCGATCACCAAGGCCCGCGACCGTTCGTAATAGATCGCTTCTGGAAATTCTTTCCGCAGTGGATCGATTGACGGATCCGGAACACGCGTGGCCAAAACGGGACTTTGATTGTTCCGCAGCCGTTTAACTATCTCAATTGTATCACGAGTCTCTTTGTTTTGACAAAAAACCACTTCGGGCGCTCCTTGGCGAAGAACGCGGTGATGATCGATATTCGCGAAGCCAAGGTCTTCATAGGGAAGATGCTTCAACCGGTCCATAGCCTCATCCACGGGGAGAGAACCGGATTGAACTTGAGCGAGTAATTCACGAAGAGTATCAGGATTCATAGTAAAACATTGCTTTCAGCGTATTCATTTAACGCCTCGAACCAGCGAATTGATGTTACCGGCGCCTAAGGACTCTATCAATCCCCGCAGGGAAAGAATCACTCTTTGGCGATACGAATCCACATTAAAGGAAGCGTTTTTGATATAGTTTTGATTATACTCGATGTGAAATGAGGGCGGGCGCTCAGGACAAGTTTTTTTGGAGGCGGGCGCCTGGCGGATTGATGATTCGATGTCTTTGATGAATCTATTGACTGAGTTGATCCATCAATTCCGTGGCCTCTGGATTGTTGGGAGAGCGTTTTAGAACCTGTTTTAGGATATTTTGCGCATCCCGGAAGTTTTCCCCTTCGATATTCTGACGCGCTTCTAAAATGAGCATGGTGATTTCTTTGTTTTTCGATTCCGCCTGACCAATAATCTTTTTGGATTCCTCTAAGTTTTTGGGATGATCGGCGGAAAGCGATTTGGCGCGTTCGGCCAGTTCGATGGCTCGATCGTAGGCGCCATCATCTAAATACTCTTTAGCGGCTTTCAGGTTCTGTTCGGCCAACTGCGCCCGTTTTTGAGCGCGCTGCCGTTCGCGTTCCAACGCTTCCTGCCGCCGGGTTTCCTGTTCCAGCGGATCGTCGAGAATGCGTTGGATATAATCTTGCAGATAAATCGCGGTTTTGTGATCACTCACCCGATCGAGGATGATTCGCGTATTATCCATCGCGAGTTGGAAATTATTGTTCTCCAGGTTTTTCAACACTTCCGCAACCAAACCGTTCGCATATTTCATATCCACGATCCGGCGTTCATACTCGGCGATCTCATCGCGCAGTTGGTTGATATCCTCGCGCATTTTTTCCACGGCGGTTTCTTTACTGGCCGTCAGATTATTCAACGCCTTGTCACGGTCGGATTTGACACTTTTAATCGTGTTTTGGGCCACGACTAATTTGTCTCGGAAATCGTTCGCGCGATCGTTCGCTTCCTTTATTTCTTTATCCTTTTCCGCGATCGTTTTCTGGTACTCCAGAATGTCATTTTTGTTCTTATTAATGACAGCCTGCATGGGACTCATCCGGCTGATTTCCCGTTTTTGTTCGTTGATCTGATTCGTCAGTTCCTGGATTTTATCTTGCTGTTCTTTCTCAGAAGTCCTGTTCTGTTCCAACCGGCGGGTCATTGAACGTTGATACGTATCATATTGTTTTTCTTTTTCTTCGAGTTGCCCTTTTAACTTACCCAATTCGGCTAACAGACCATCAATTCCACTTTTAGGAAAATCTTTGGTGAATTCCTCGTATTTGATTTTCCACTTTGTGGCATCGTCTGTACTGACGCTGAGCTGATCCTTCAAATCACTGATCTCACTCGAATGAAAGTAAGATTTCACACCGAAGTAGGCCGTTGTCACCAACAACAGCGCCGCGATCACTCCTAATGAGATCGAGGAAAGCAGGAACGGGCGTCTTATTTGTTCTTCCGCCCAATCTTCCTCCATGTGGCGCGCTTTGTCGATATTCGAATACGCTTTTTCCATTTCAGGATCGATCGAGAGACAACGCTCCCACGCGTCGATCGCCTCGCTGTAAAGACCCTTTTGAGCGTAGACCGTTCCCAGCAGGTTATGGTAATTGGGATTTTGGGACGACAGAGCCAACGCGGCTTCCAACTGACCGATGGCCTCGTCCAGCCGTCCACCATGAGCCAAAGCCAGCGCCTCATTATAATGAGTGTTGGCGGTGTCCATTACGCTTTTAATCGTGGTAAGGTCTTCACCGCAACTTTCGCAAACCGTGGCTTCGACGGGATTACTGGCGCCACACGCGGGACATATAATCGCATCCATGAATTCACTCCTTCTTTCTACATCGAACTCTCTATGTACTTATTATATGACAAATTTATATAATTCAAAATATAACGAAACATGCGCCACGCCGGTTCTTGGGAGATTCCATCCTTTTCCCCACTCGGATGGGTGGCAAGGGTAAGGTTTTATTCTACCCTTGCCTAATATCAAATCATTTAAACTTTTCTAACCTTATATCAAATGCTTCGGTTTTTTTCTGCGGGCGGGACGCCCGCGCTCTATTATAGTTTACGCAACCTTAATTAATAAAACGAAAGAGGAAAACACTCCGTTACGAAAACGATAGAAAAAGAACGAGACGGCCTGAAAGACCGTCTCAGTATAGTTTATCCGGGTATGAAAAACGATGGATTAATAATCGGCGGTTTCATACTTTGAAATCAAATCGTTCAGCAGTTCCATTTTCTCCTGCACCGAAACTTCATCCGCTTCCTCACGGGCGATTTCCAGTTCGGAGACAACGCGCCGGGCGTCTTCCGCCATCGGATCGTCACTGTCGGAGAAGAGGCGCTTAGCGCGGAAGACCATGCTGTCCACCTCGTTCTCCACATCTTCCCGCTCCCGCGCGGCCAGGATTTTCGCCACACGTTCCTGCGCTTCCTGCCGCAGCCGTTGGACATCCTCATCCGCCAGCCGGTTATCGGTTGATTCAACGGTAATGGTCACTTCCTGATCGGTGGTAAGGTCTTTCGCTGTCGCTTCGAGAATCCGGTCTTGATTCAACCGGAAGAGCACTTCAACACGGGGCACGCCACGGGGTGAAGGAGGAATATTCTCGATTCGCAGCATATCGAGGAATGTATTGGCCGACGCGACCAGCTCTTCCCCTTCGAAAATGGGGAAACTGATCGCCGTTTGAAAGTCTCTTGTCGTTGTGAATAGATCCCGCGCTTCGGTTGGATAGGTGGAATTGCGTTCAATCAAAACACCGTACCGGTCGTCTGAAAGCCCAACCCCCAGGGAGAAGGGTGTCAAGTGAACAATCACCGGCCCATCTCTATGCACTTGATCCGCCGCGTATTCCTGGAATTCATCGTCAAGTGGAGCGAGGATCGAGGCTTGGATGGCGGCGCCCAACGCGACGCATTCATCCGGATTCACATCTTTCCGGGGATCTTTTTCAACCACTTTGTGGACGAGTCGCTGAACGGCGGGAATACGCGTGCTGCCTCCGACCAGGAGAACGTTGGAAATATCATTCGACGTCAGGCCCGCGTCCTCGATCGCCTCATAGCAAGGCCTCACGGTCATTTCTAAAAGATCAGCGATCAGGCTTTCAAAGGTCGCCCGAGTCAATTCCTCCTCCAGGGTGATCGGCCCTTTGGATGTCATGGCGATCGCTTCAATGATGATATGCGTTTTGGTGACGCCGGACAGTTCGATCTTGGCTTCCTGGGCGGCTTCACGAAGGCGGAACATGGCTTTGGGATCTTGTGATAAATCAATCCCTTCTTTTTCCTTGCACCGCTCAAGAAGATAATCAACGATTCGCTTATCGAAATCATCACCACCCAGGTGGTTGTTTCCTTTAATGGAAAGAACCTGGAAAACACCCTCGACCATTTCAATAATGGAAACGTCGAAGGTCCCGCCGCCCAAGTCGTACACCATGAGAACCTGATCGCTTTCTTTCTCCAACCCATAAGAGATGGCGGCGGCGGTCGGTTCATCGATGATGCGGCGGACATGAAATCCAGCGATCTGTCCCGCATCCCGTGTCGCTTGGCGTTGCGCGTCAGTAAAATAGGCGGGAACGGTGATAACCGCTTGAGGGCATTCTTCACCGAAATAGTTTTCCGCGTCGGTTTTGAGTTGTTGGAGCACACACGCCGAAATCTCCTGTGGCGTATATTCTTTTCCATCTATTTCAACGCGATACGCAGTCCCCATATGCCGCTTGATAGAAAACACCGATCGTTCGGGATTCAACCCTGCGGCGCGACGCGCTTTTTTCCCAACGAGTACCGTGCCATCATCTTGATAGTACACGACAGAGGGGGTAATCCGGTCCCCCAATTCGTTCGTGATGATGGTCGGTTTATCTCCTTCCATATACGCGACAACGGAGTTCGTTGTCCCAAGGTCTATTCCTAAGATGCGTGCCATAAAAAATTCGCTCCTCCGGTTCAATCATCCACCGGCTGAAATTTGCCTAATATATCATAAAAATAAAATTTTGTCCTGATTAAGACTCGACAAATTTTTTATTCTAAGTTACCGCAAACTCTTCCAAGGAAAACCGCCCTCATGGAGACTTGGTCTTACATAAGAATCGTCTGAGTCATGCAGGCGTTTATTACCCTTTAAAAACTATTATCAATCGCGGTCGATCTCTTCCAGAGGTTCTTCCGTTTCCCCAGTCAACTCGTCTTCCACCGCTGTCTCCTCTTCCATAGAAGGATCGAGTAATTGAGTTCCAGGAACATAGCCGGGATTTTTCGCGACGATGACTTTTGCGTCACGCAGAATCCGGGCGCCATACTGATACCCTTTGACCATCTCTTCCAGCACAATATTGTCCGGCGCGTCGTTCACTTCCCGGACGTCAATCACTTCCTGGCTGGAAAGGTCCAACGGTTTTCCCACTGATTCTATCGCAACCAATCCCTCTTTTTCTAGAGCCGAGAGAAGACGGAGATATAGTTTTTCCAGCGTGTTGAGCCAATTCGAGAGGATTTCATCCTCCACAATGTTCTGCGATTGCGCATACTTGAAGATGCTGTTGAATCCGTCCAGAATAGGAAGGATCTTACGAAAAAACTCGATCTTTTCCTTATCGACGCCCGCGTTTCGGATCGGGAACCGGCGGCCTTGCTGATTGGTGACAGATTGCTTCTGTTTTTTATAGAGAAGACTTAACGCGTCGCTTCCTTTAACGCTGAGAATTTCCAGCGGCAGGTTTTCAATCGGGAACGCGTCCCTTAATTCATCGGCGTTTTGGGACCAGCCTTTCATCGAAGCCCTCCAAGCCGTTTCGCTTCGCGGATCCCCTGCCGGGCCACTTTATTCCGTGGGTCGATATCCATGATCCGTTGGTATTCCTGAAGCGCGGCGGAGAAATTGCGCATCTGGAAATAAGTCTCCGCCAAATGGTGACGGATATCCAAATTATCCGGTTCATGCTTGAGAGCGTTTTTAAATTGAACGAGCGCTTGGTTGAATATACGTTGTTCCTTCAGTCGTTTTCCGAAAATAGTATATCCACGAACCAGATGATCGATAACCTGCCCTTTTCCAGGCGCTTTCTTCAAGGCCAAGTTCCACATATGAAACGCCCGGTTTTGATTGTTGGTATTGAGATACGCCCACCCGAGTTGACAGAGAACATCGACATCATTCTCATTTTCCCGCAACGCCTGCTCCAACGCTTCCATGGCTTGCCGCCAGTTGCCCTTCTGGATGCAGGCGTAACCGAGTTCTTTCGCGGATCCCGCCCCTCCGGTTCCGGAAGAGACGCTCCCCCCTTCCAAAAACTTACCACCGGTGTATTTATGCAACGCGACAATAAGCGCTTTCATATATTCATCATTCGGATTTTCTTTGAGCGCCTCGTTGTACGCTTTCAGGGCGGAACGCCATGCGTTTTCCGCTTCCTCTTTTTTGCCTTGTTTCTCATACGCGAGGGCTAAATTCTGATACACCGCGCTGTCTATAATGCCTTCCTCTACAAGAGACGCGAATTGTTTTTCCGCTTCTGCGTAATTTCCATTTTGGCTTGCTTCATACGCGTCACACCATGTAGCGACTGCGAGATTTTCTTTGGATTCCTCATCGCTGGGCTCCATTGCAAGAATCCGCCGCCAGATCTCTTTGGCTTCATCTAAATGATCGTGCAAGGCCTGATACAGAGCCATCCCCCGCAATAAGTGCAGAGCCTGATTCCGGCTGTGATCTTGGAGAGATTCCGGTTCGGCTTCTCCACAGACGGTCTTCATTTCTTGGTTCAGTTTGAAGAGAGAGAGTGGCTGCCGTGGAAAATCAGGATAATCGGAATGGTAAAACATCGGCGGCGCGGAGAAATTCTCAATATCAGTCGCGGCGCGGGTATGAGGATCTCTCAAAATATCATACGCGGTTCGAATTTCAATGAATTCATCGGGAAAATATTCCGGATTGAATTGTTTGACAAGATGAAAGTACTGCGCTTTGATCTTCTCTTCATCTGTCCAACGGGTTATTTTAAGAATTTCATATGGTGATCGCGTAAGTGTTGTCGTCTGGGTATCCACAGTTATTCACTCATATTCATTCAGATTTTTAATGCTTCAGATTAAATTTGAAAGTTTTTTATCCGCCATTGAATGGATGAGAACTACCTGTAACGTTTGATTTTAATAATGGACGGACGGAAAAGCAACAGACGCAGGAGACTCTCGGTCGTTCAATCTGAAAATGAATCATCTTTCAAGCCATTCGGGCAGTACATTCAGCCATGTAAGTAATTTATATAATAATGAACCCCACGAAATTAATAGCATATAAGGTTTAGGGATCGAGGTCTAGGGTCTTGGATGATTCTCCATATCCGATTCCGGATTTCATTATCGCGTAAGATCCTGAATTCATTATTTTTATAATAATATATAAGAAATAAGTTTTCTTAAGCGCTGATTCGCGTCTCTCCTCCTAACTCGTTGTTTTTTAGTTGGATATGCTATATCCTAATTCCTTCTCGCGGCACAAGTGACACGCGCCGGTCAATCAACGACGTTTCTTGTTTTTTTTTAAATGAGTCTCTAAAACTATCTTATTCGTAATATATGTCGCAGCTCATTTCCATTTGCAATTGTGATCTCAAATCATGATGGTTACCATGATTCCGTCTGGGAGGATGACGATAATGAGTATAAAATTAATGGATCGTCACAGTTGGATAGAGCGAACATAACTCGATCGCCGAAGAAAATCGAGGTGAAATTGATTGTATGATCGTGCCGAACATAAAATTTTCAGAATTATTGGTCACGCATCCCGTGCTTCTGCTCTCCTCCCGAAGCGGACGTTCAAACACCGTGGCGCCGCTAACATGGTATATGCCCGTGAGTTTGGATCCGCCATTAATCGCCATTTCTTTAAAACCCAGCGCGTTGAGTTGGCGTTACGTGCGGGAATCCGGTGATTTTATCCTCGCGGTTCCGGGAGAATCCATGCTGAAAGCGGTTCAATTCTGCGGCGTTCATTCCGGTCGTGACATGGACAAAATACACCACTTGGGCTTACAAACCGCATGGGGAAAAGCCGCGAGTCCTTTGATGCTGACGGGCTGCATGGCGAATATCGAATGCCGGACGCGGGACATCCATCAAACCGGCGCCCGGCCATTGATCGTAGGAGAAATCCTTTCGATTTACGCGGATGAGATTTTTTACAAAGATGGATGGCGCCCTAACGCCCGTCTGATTTATTACGCTGGAGGGAATCGGTACCGCATTGACAATGAGATCATAGACATGGGTCACATCCGCCCTGGATATGTGCCTCCCATATAAATATGATGACTGAGACTTCGGGGATTGTCACAATGCTGGATACCAGCTCGATCGTGGCGGCTTTTTTCGGCTCCCGCGCGAAAAAACTATTGACCGCGTGGGGACACGGCGCTCTGATCCTCTATTACAGCGAAGCGATTTGGAGGGAATATCAACGGATTCTAATGAAGATCCCACCGATCCGCCGGAAATCACAGTGGTTTTTAAGCGAGATTCAAGTCAACCGGTTCGCTGTAAAAATCGGGAAAACACCCGTTGTCCGGATCCCGCTCGAAGATCCCGAAGACCGCAAGTTCCTCGCGTGCGCCCAGGCGGCGAAGGCGGAATATCTAGTGTCATTGGACGCGCATCTCTTGAACGTTCGCGAGTATCATGAGACAAAAATAGTACGGCCGGGGGAACTGCTCCGGGAATTGAAGAAAAAACATTAAAAATGAAACCATCTTACTTTATCACACACGCGCCAATGGAGGGCGGGCGTCCCCGCCCGCCAGAATCATAAAATGAAACCACCACACTTTATCACACGCGCGCACCATGAAAAACGGGAAGCAAAATCCCTAGCGCCCTACGCGGCTCTATCAGGCCAATCGAAAGGCCGCGCGCATCCCGAACCCGAACATGAGTTGCGTACCTGTTATCAGCGCGATCGGGACCGGATCATCCATTCCGTCGCTTTCCGCCGGTTGGAATACAAGACACAGGTCTTCATCAACTGGGCGGGCGATCACTACCGGACGCGGTTGACACACACCCTGGAAGTCGCCCAGATCGCCCGGACACTCGGCCGCATTCTTGGATTAAACGAAGACCTTTGCGAAGCCAACGCGCTGGCCCATGATCTGGGACATCCTCCCTTCGGACACGCGGGGGAACGAATATTGGACGCCGCGCTATCGGATCAAGGAGGTTTCGAACACAACGCCCAGGCGCTTCGAATCGTCGACTGGCTCGAACGGCGTTATCCCAATTTCCCCGGTCTCAATCTGACGGCGGAAACGCGAAGGGGAATTTTGAAGAATAAACCGCCCTACGCGGGGATGGGTGAAAATCTGCCGGATGCGCTTTCGATGGAAGCCCAGGTTGTTGATATTGCGGATGAGATTTCATATAACACACACGATCTCGACGATGGAATCGTTTCTCGTTTGGTGGAACTGGATGACGTGATGCGGCTGCCACTTTGGTCCGAAGCCTGCGAAACCGTCAAAGCGCGCTATCCTGCCATTGACGTGAAACGCGAACGCGATCAGATCATCGTCCAATTGATTAACCGGCTTGTTACAGACGTGGCGAACCAGACCATAAAAAATCTGGAACGCGCCGGGGATTCCTCCCTCGATCCCGTTGTGAATTATAGTGAAGAGATTCAAAAGAAAACTCTTGAGACAAAAGCGTTCCTGACGGAGCGGCTGTACCAGCACCCAAAAGTAATGCGGACAACAAGCCGCTGCAATCGAATTATTGAACGGCTGTTCAAGCATTATTGCGACAATCCAAAACAACTTCCACATTCCTTTCAGGACCGGATCGAGAGTGGCGGATTAGAACGTTCGGTCGTGGATTACATCGCCGGAATGACCGACCGGTACGCCGAAGAAGACTGCCGGCAGTTGTTTGGGTTTCTCTAATGATACGGCGATGGATTCTGCGGGGATTGCTTCTGTGCAGCGTGTTGGCTGTGTTGACCGCGCTCATGAGCTGGCGGTATTACCAACTGAAGACACGGGTGCAAATAACGCGGTTCTTCCGTGAAGCGCCAATGCTGTTTCCTCCGATGCTGGATCTTTCCCTCCAATCGTCTGCACTGAAGATCCCTCCCTCGATCCGGAAGACAACCGGCAACGTTCTTCCGGAATTACTCCGCCTGTATCCAACCATGCGGCAAAGATCGCAGAAAGATCCCTTCGGGTCTGAATCCGGGGGGAAACGGTTATTAGAAGTGCGGTACGGTATCGTACGGCACAGCGCTCCTGTACAGATGCCGTATTCGAATCCAAACCGACCCGTCTGGTTCACATGGAGCGCCGGCCCTTCCGACGCCGATCCAGCGCTCATCAGCCAATTGGTGGATAACACCACACCCACACACCAGTTCAAAGCGCCCCCTTACCAGCCAAGCAATGGACTCTGGAGTCAGGGCTATCTATATGTGGATTCTCTTGGAGGCCAGCTGGGGAAATTCCGGTAGAATACAAAAGAGGCTCATCCGAAAAGTGAGTACGTTTCAGTTTAAAGTTCTTCTCTTTTCATGGAAGAATTCGAAACTATGTTCGCCCAGACTTGAAAGTAGGGCTATTTTCATTTGTCTCGAAGGGATATCTCCAGCCTTTCAAGGCTGGGTACTTATTATGATTCTGTATCTTATGGTTGAACTCTATTTCATCCATAATTTGCGGTCGAGTGTCCGGTATTGGACCGCTTCACTGATGTGCTGTGGCAGGATTTGACCGGATTGCGCCAAGTCGGCTATGCTGCGGGCGACCTTGATTACACGGGCGTAGGCGCGGGCGGACAAGCCCAGCCGTTCGAGGCCTGCGCGCAGCATATCCCGCGTAGGTTCTTCCATCGGACAATAGTCTTTAATCTCTTTCGATTGCATATGCGCGTTGCAGAAGATATGCGTGCCGGTGAATCGTTCCCGCTGGATCGCTCGCGCCCGTTCCACCCGTTCACGAATCACGGTGGAAGGTTCTCCTGACGGCGGGGCGTGCAGGTCTTCGAAAGAGACGCTGGGGACTTCGACGTGAATATCGATACGGTCCAGCAATGGTCCTGAGAGTTTGGAGATGTAACTTTGAATCTGGTTGGGCGTACAATTACAGACCTTTTGCCCATCCCCAAAATATCCACACGGGCATGGATTCGCGGCGGCGACCAGCATGAAGCGACTTGGAAACGTCAGCGAGGCCGCGGCGCGGGATATTGTTACAACGCCGTCTTCCAGCGGCTGTCGCAGGTTCTCTAAAACATTGCGGGAAAATTCCGGCACTTCATCAAGAAACAAAATTCCATTCGTCGCCAGACTCACTTCTCCCGGCCCTGGGATTCGGCCCCCGCCGATCAATCCTGCGTCGGACACCGAGTGATGGGGAAACCGGAACGGGCGAGTCGCGATCAACGGTGTGTTTGACGGAAGGGAACCATGAATGCTGTGGATCTTCGTCGTCTCCAACGCTTCTTCAAAACTCATCGGCGGGAGAATGCTCGGCAGGCGTTTGGCCAGCATCGTTTTCCCTGATCCCGGCGGTCCGACCATGATAATGTTATGCCCTCCGGCGGCGGCGACCTCCAGCGCGCGTTTGACATGCTCCTGCCCTTTCACTTCTGAGAAATCGAATTCGTACCTTCCCGATTCTTCAAAGAGTGACCGCACATCGATCTGGCATGGTTTGTGGTGATTCTCGCCGGATAAAATCTCGACCGCATCGGGCAGGGATCGCGCGGGATAGACGTCGATTCCATCGACAACCGCCGCTTCCTTCGCGTTTTTTTCGGGAAGCAAAAAAGATTTCAGCCCATGTTTCTTCGCCGCAATCGCTACGGGCAGCGCTCCCCGAATCGGCCGCAGCGTTCCATCCAGCGCCAGTTCTCCCAAGATCAAGGTTTCCGCGAGCCGCTCCGGAGGCGTCAGCCCGGACGCCGCCAATACCGCAACGGCCATCGGAAGATCCAGCGATGTTCCTTCTTTCGGGATATCCGCCGGCGCCAGATTGAGCGTCATTCGTTTTGGAGGATATGCGTACCCACAATTCACCAACGCCGACCGCACCCGCTCGCGGCTCTCCTTCACCGCCGCATCCGGAAGCCCGACAATCGTCAATCCCGGCTGGCCGGACGTCATATCGAGTTCGACCTCCATAATATACGCGTCAATCCCCATCGTCGCGCTGGATAATACCCGGATATACATGCTTAATCCCCCGTTCTCTTGTGATACGTTACACAAAATTGAACAAATTGAAAAGCGGAAGAAACGCGCCAAACAAAACTCAATTTAGTGTTGTGGAAAAAAACAGCGTAGTAAATCTCGCTGGTGATTGCTTGCGTTCTCTGTTGATGTGGAATCGATTGTCGTGGATCATCGTGGTCCAATCTATTGAAAATCATCTTGACATCTTCCTCGTTCATTATCTATGATGGATGTCGATATCAAACGAAGTGGGGCGCAGGATTTGGTAACTTTAATTTTCAATCTTTAGTTTGTTAACATCGAGCCGCTTATTGTCGCCATATGGGATGTTCTGGTTTTCCTAGTTATTTACTCATATTGTGAGTAAATGGTTTTGCATAAAGGCAGCGATACGACAAAGGAAATGTCATGTTGAGAAAATTATTTGGTTGGAAGAAAGAACGGTCTGAAGAGGAAATCGAAAAACTCGAAGACGAATGGTATGACAAAAAAAGTAAAATGATGGAATCTATTCTAGGAGAAGAGCATGGCATGGTCATGCATGCTATTATCCCTTATGAGGTGGGAGGATCATTAGATCTTTATTATTATCCAAATGAAATTCCAGGGACGGCTGTCGCGACAAAGGAACTAACGTTTGCATGTCAAGAGAGCGCATCCAATGACAAGTTTGAAAAATATGAACTTGTCATATTTACCAAACATGATCTGGATTTAGATCAGATTGGAAACAAAGATTCCCCATTCAATCAAGCCCACCACAATATCAATGTCATTCTCAATGCCATAGCCCGTTATAGTGAACATGCGAAACTGAATCCGCTTGACACGTGCGAATTTCCACCGGAGATCGAAGAAATAGGTGGGAAATGCGTCATTTTTTTTGATTATGGATCTGGTACGGAAGGAAAAGAAGAATTTGGTTTGTTAGGGATCATGGAAGTATTTCGGAATGAAATGGAATTTGCAATGCAAAACGGTACTGGTTTATTAATTGAACGGCTAAAGGGCGAAGGGGCATTTCCTTACTCTGATATGGATCGGGAATCTGTTGTCTGACAAGTTATTCGATCAAAAAATCATCTTGACATCTCCCTCGTTCGTTATCTATGATGAGTAGGCTCTTATTGAACGAAGAGGGAGCGAGATATGTGGAATCTGAAGAATTCCCGGTTTGGCTTTACGCTGATCGAATTGCTTATTGTTGTCGCGATTATTGGGATTCTTGCCGCGATCGCTGTGCCGAACTTTACGCGGGCGCGGCTGCGGGCGCTTCTGACTTGCATAATCCAGGATATGCGGACGCTGGATCAGCAGATCGATATCTACCGGCTCGATCATGGCCGGCCACCCGTGTCGGATTATATCAATGGGAAAAACAGCCTGATCCGCCTTTCTACGCCTGTCGCTTATATGTCCTCCATCCCCTACGATCCCCATCGGAAGAACGAAGAGATCGCCGAGACCAACGGTGTCTTTTATAACTATTGGTACAACGAAGAAGACCCATCGCTGCGGTACAACACGGGTGGTTCGCAATGGAGTTCGCAGGGATGGCATATCTATATTTTGTCGGTTGGAATGGATCATGATATCGACTGGATCACATACCATCCCAGCAACGGGCTCGCCTCGAATGGGGATATCCGCTATTTCACTCCCCGGCGCTTGTCGGATTGGCAGGATTCGCTTTAACGGCGGCGCGGCTGTGTTGCGTTTTTTTGAATGGACGTGAGGAACGGTTTGGTTGAGTTTCACAGGAGAATGAATAATGACAAAGACGATATTAACCCGGCGCGGATTTCTAGCAAGAACCGGCCAAGGAGCGTTGCTCGCAACAGCGGGTTCTATCGTATCCACGGCTGATGGGGCCGCGTCCGAACCGAAAAGAAGGGGGGCGCAGCGGTTATCCATCGACCGGTTGAAGAACTGGGAGGCGATGGGATATGGGATGTTCATCCATTTCGGCATGAGCACGTTCACTGGTGGTGAACTGCCGGACGGAAAAGATCCTTCGAGTCTCTACGCGCCGGGAAAACTGGATGTGGATCAGTGGATATCCGTCGCGAGAGACGCGGGGATGCGTTACGCCGTGCTCACGGCGAAACATGTCGCGGGACATTGTCTTTGGCCTTCAAAGTGCACGGATTACAATGTCACAAACAGTGGGAACACGACCGATGTCGTAGAAGCGTTTGTGAACGCCTGCGGCCGCCGGGGTGTGAAGCCGGGATTTTACTACTGCTCGTGGGATAATCACAACCGCTTCGGCAGCCGCACGCCATCCGATGGGGGATGGGATGGGATGAACTCATTCCCTAAAACCCAAACGGAAACACTGCCCCCTTACACAACCTCGCTCTATCAGAATTTTCAGACGGCGCAGATCACGGAGCTGCTCACGCAATACGGGCCTATTATGGAAATGTGGGTGGATATACCCGGCGTGCTGGGGCGTGGATACCGGGAATTTCTCTATCACCGGATCGCGTCGCTGCAACCGGATATCTATATCATGATGAACAACGGAATTGGGACGGGTGATCCCTATCCGGTGGATTACGCATGGCCCGCCGACCTGATCGCCATTGAACGCCGCCTTCCCCCGGAAACAGGACACCGGAAATGGCGGACGATTGAAGGTAAAGAATATTATATGCCTGCCGAACTCTGCGATCCGATCGGTAAGAACTGGTTTTGGGTTTCCGGTGACAATCCCCGTCCTGATAATGAACTCGCCGAACAATTCACAACCTGCCGCGAACGAGGCGCTAACGTCCTGCTTAATGTGCCCCCGGATAAGGACGGATTAATTCCCGAAGTCCATGTGAAAGCGTTGAACCGTCTGCGGAAGAATGTGAATTTATAACCTCTTTGCATGGCTCATGAAACATGATACGTTCATGCATAATGTTGACTGCCATCGGAATAAAATCTTAAAAAGGAATCGATTATGAATATATCCAGAAAAGGGAAGAATGGATTATCGCGGCGGCGGTTTTTCGTGACCGCTGGGGGGGCTTTAGGGGCGTGTCTGTTGGCGGAAGGGGGATTTCCTTTTGCCGCGCGGGGGGAACGGAAGATCGTGGCCGCTGGGCCTGCGTCGAAGTACAAACCTAAAATCCAAGCCGCGTTCGTACGCCGGGAGAGTGAATACGGCATGCGGTGGCCCGGTCAGATTTACGATGGGAAGTCCGCGTTGAAGATGTATTTGGAATTATTCACATCAGCGGCGGAATCGATGGGCGCCCAACTCGATCTGCCATCCAAACCGATTTACTCGCTGGAAGAAGCGGGGCAGTGGGTCGATCGGGCGAAAGCGGAAAAACCGGATGGATTGTTTGTAATTCTCCTCGACCGGCAAGAGCACGCCTGGCCTGCGGCGACACTGGCGGCGGAGAGCGGTATTCCCACCGTGATCTATTCACCTGTCGGCTCGTCTTTCACGACGAATACAGTAAAACTGGCCAAGCGGGATGGATTGTTTATCAGTTCGACCGATGACGCGCGGCAGCCGATTTATGGGATGAAGATGATTTGCGCCGCCGCCAAGTTGCGGGAGATGCGCTTTATCGTGCTGAAAGGCGACAAGCGCTATGACACAGCGATGGACTTTTTTAACACACGGCTGCGCTACGTTCCCGCCAATGCGTTTTTGGAAGAATACCAGCGGACGCCAACGAATGAGGAAGTGAATGAAATCGCCAATCAATATATGAGAAACGCGAGGCGGATTCATGGCGCCCAGTTGGATGATGTGAAGAACGGGGTGAAAAGTTATATCGTCGCCCGCACGATTCTGGAGCGGGAAGAAGGCGATGGGATCACGATGGATTGCCTGGGGGCGCTGGGTAAATCGAAAGTAAGTTTGCCCTGCATCGCCTGGTCGCGGATGCTCGATTGTGGAATCCCCGCCGCATGTGAGGCGGATCTCGGCGCGGCGCTTACGCACGCCGCCGTCCAGTATCTCTTCGATCGGCCCGGATTCCAGCAAGATCCGGTCGCGGAGACTGCGAAGAACTGCCTGATCGGCGCGCACTGTACCTGCGCCACACGGTTGAATGGATTCTCGCAGCCGCCGGAGCCGTATCACCTCTCGCATCATCATGGGAACCGCGACGCCGTTCCCATTCCTGAATGGCGTGTGGGGAATCTGATGACGTCGGCGGATATTGTTCCACGCAAAGACGCGGCTCCGCAGATGATTATCTCATCCGGCACGGTGGTTGATAATGTGTCCGTGCCGCCCGCTGGTGGGTGTGTGGTGTCCGTGATGGTGCAATTGGATGGAGTGGAGGAGTATCTCGATTACCCCGGCTTCCATCAAATCTTCTTCTATGGGGATTATAAGAAAGAACTTCGGGATTATTGCCGGTTATATGGGATTGAACCGGTGGTTGTTTAGGTAGGTGGTTAGGTTGAAGACTGAAGGCGGAAGGTTTTTTCTTTGGCCTTCGGCCTGCAGAGTGTTGTGATGTGGATATGGAAGTTTTTTGTCTGAACCTTGATTTGCTTGATTGACCTGATTTTCTTGATTTTTAAATCATGGTAATCCTATAATCCTTAGAATCAGGGTTCAGACAATTACACGCATGGAATTAAAATGTATCCGAAGGGGCTTGTGGGGCCCCTTCGGATTGTTGAGTTGATTATTGATCCAGTGAATCAAATGATTTGACTCCTGAGGTGAGATCGCTGATGTCCCAGATGTGGATATTCGAGCCGTTGACGGTTAGAAAGCGTTTGCCGTCCGGGAAAAACTGGAGATAAGAATCGACGCTATCCGGCGCGTTTTTCTCCGCCTCGAGGGAGGTGGCGTACGACCGGATTTCCGAACCTGTTTCATTGTTGAAAATTCGGCGGTTGCGTACTTCTTTGGAGTATGAATCCTGATAGCCTCCTAATATTGCATATTTTCCATCCGGCGAGAGTGCTATCACATTAGATGAATGATGAAATCCAGGAATCGTTCGTATTACTTCGCCAGTATTCACATCATAGATATTCCCAATACGGCTCAGTAGATATTTCCAATTACTAGAAATTCGACAACCACTACTTGGAAATTCACCGATTTTTTCTCCTGTTTCGATATCAACTAGATATGCGCTACCAGATTCCTGCTTTAAAAAAGTCTTTCCATCTGGAGATACTTTGATGTATCTGACATCTCCTCTAGGTTCATATCGCCGTATTTCTTTACCAGTTGTTGTATCCCACAATTGCACTTCTCCGTCACTATCACCCGTGATCAATTGCGAGCCGTCGGGAGTAAAATCACAGGCAGTGACACCAAGGATGTAATAAACAGATTGGGGATCCTTTGTCCATGTGAACGTTTTGATGATAAAAATGTTTTCTCCAGTGACCATATCCCAATATTGCCCACGGAAGTCAAATATTCCTGTAAATATATGTCTTCCATCAGGAGAAAAGACCGCGGATGATATCCAACTCGCATTATTCGTATAATGCAGGATTTCCCGGCCTGTTTCAGTATCCCATATTTTGGCGGTTTGAAGTCCTCCCAATAACTGTTTCCCGTCGGGTGAAATGGCGACTTTGAGTGAGAAATCACCTTCGTATTGGGTATTGATAGTTAAAAGCGGCTGCCCATAGGCTTTGCCAGCGGCGCCGATAAATGGAATGAGTAATGAAATCGCGATCAGGTAAAGATTGGTTGTGTTTTTTCTGGAAATAAACATGTTCTTTTTCTTGTCTACGCCATTCGTTATTTAAATGTATCCGAAGGGGCTTGTGGAGCCCCTTCGGATTGTTGAGCTGATTACTGATCCAGGGAATCAAATGATTTGACTCCTGAGGTGAGATCGCTGATATCCCAGATGTGGATATTCGAGCCGTTGACGGTTAGAAAGCGTTTGCCGTCCGGGAAAAACTGGAGGTAAGAATCGACGCTGTTCGATGCGTTTTTCTCCACCTCGAGGGAGGTGGTATACGACCGGATCTCCGAACCGGTTTCATTGTTGAAGATTCTTCTGTTCGCTATTACTTTTTCTTGCTGGTCTGCCACGCCTCCGATAATGGAATATTTCCCATCAGGAGAGATGGCAAGCGCTTTTGTCACATTAGGAAGAAGGGGAAACATTTGAATTTCATCACCTGTGTTGATATCAAATATTCGCAAGCACTGCCCCATATTTGAAAGCATATATTTCCAATCCTTGGAAATCGAACAATAGGCGCTTAAAAAATCATTGATAATCTCTCCTGTTTCCATATCAATAAGAAACGCTTGAGAAAAATCCTGCTTTAAAAAAGTCTTCCCATCTGGAGAAATCTTAATATATTGGACATAGCCTCTAGGTTCATACCGTCGAATTTCCTTTCCCGTCGCTGTATCCCACAATTGCACTTCCCCGTTACTGTCACCAGTAATCAATTGTGAACCGTCGGGAGTGAAATCACAGGCGGTGATGCCATGGATGCTCATTACAGTTCGGGGATCCTTGGTATTTGTGAACGTTTCGATACTATAGATTTTTTCTCCTGCAATCATATCCCAATATTGTCCTACATATCCTGTTGATCCTGTGAATATGTGTCTTCCATCAGGGGAAAAGACTGATGAGGCAACTGTATTCTCAATATTTGGATAATGTAAGATTTCCCGACCTGTTTCCACATCCCATATTTTCACAGTATAACGCCCCGTCAATAGCCGTTTTCCATCGGGAGAAAGAGCGATTTTAGGTGAGGCGTCACAATTGATGGTTAATATTGGCTGTCCATAAACTTTGTTAGCGGCACCGATTAAAGGAATGATAAGCGAAAATACGATTGAGTAAAGAATAGATGTATTTCTTGTTATGATAAACATGTTCTTTTTCCTTTCTTTTATAAATAAATTATTTTTTTGGTAATTAGGGCTCTACAAAGCGAATAAAAATTGGATTATCACTGACGATTTTGTGACTGTCATTAGTATCGTTGTCGGATATGGTAATTCTTGTTTTTCCCGACGTAGGTGTATTTGCCTGAACGGTCAAGGAATACTTGTTTGATTGGAGAGTAACTAAGGATGGTGGACTCGAATCGAAATCGAATTGGTAAACTGTTTCGTCGTATGAACCACCGAACACGGCATCCACATCTACCGTTCGACTACCACTTCCAGTACCAATGTATGATGTGTTGGGGACATAACGCCAAATGGCCACCCATGCTTCATCGGAATAGACGGTTTCTGGATCTCGCCATGCGCACCAAGCAGTATAATCGATAACTATTGGACCTGTTGTTTCATATGGTGTAATGATAACATAATCATCACTATCCAATCCTAATGTACTGGATCCAAATAATTCACGTGGCACATACCTGATTTTCCGACTTGTACCATATCCGCTGTCATTGTTAAAAAAACCAGTGTCAATGACTACGCCATTCTTTGGATGTTGAAAATATTGGATATCCTTCCATCCAATTCCTGGCAAACAGGCGCCCGATCCATCTCCCTGGATTGTCGCTTGCAAAAGAGTAGTGCGAAGATAATAAAGCGCTTGCGAGACCTGAGATGCGCCATATGCTCCCCAATCCGAACTTTGCGAGGGACTAAAGCCATATTCTGTGATGGAAAAATTGGGAATATAACCTTCATTATCGCAGATGTCGAATAGTTCATTTAATCGATATTTCATTTCGGTATCTGGATAATCTTCGTCCGGAGCATCTCGAAATTCCGGATTGTACGGACCGGTATAAGTATGAATCGCAATTGTATCTGGCAGTTTATCATTGGTGTTATTGGCGTCTTCCTGACATTTATTGATAAATCCATGAATGAATTCACCACTGCTGCCAAAAGTTTCGTTATCAGCCCATGTTAGCGTACCATGTTTTTCGATGCTGCCTCCACTGATGATTTCTATCTTATCTCCCCAATCTTCAGTTTTGATCGCATCGAAGGCTTCAAGGTAATATTCCGCAAAAGATGCGCCATCAATCTCGTTTCCATACCAATATTCAGGTGGATTACCTTCTCCACTCCACCATTTACATTCTTCTTCGTTACCAAGTTCGATGGCTTGAATGGTATCACCTATCGCTCCAGGAATTTGGTCGTCGATATAATTCATGCGATATAGTATCCAATCAACGTATCCATCTTTATCGGCAGTGTATCTATTTGTGTTTTCATCTATTATGTCTTGTACGATCCAATGGGCGGATACATTTGTAATCACGACTCCACAAGCGAAAACTGGAATCACCTTTCTATCATTATCTTTCGCTTCAGAAATGAAATTTCTGAATTCTTCTTTCAAATCACCAACAAACAATCGAATTCCTTCCAAATCATCGTCATACATGTGGTTTTGTCGATCTTCTATTCCATAATACTGCTCATCAGTTGAGTTTCCCACATCGGCGCCAAAAAGCGACGGCCTATACGTGACATGTAGAATAGGTCTTCTGGTATAATTGATAGAATATTCCCTACAGCAAACATACCAACAGGCGCCTGTACTGCTTGTCATCTTGGCCAAAAAACCAAGATTCTCAATATCCGATTTTGCGTTTACAAAATGGGATTTCAACGCTTGTGTTACGTCGAACTCGATCCATTGATTGCTTGAACTTGGTAGGTTTTGCGCTTTGCTGCAATAAGCAGGAAAAGCATAATCCCCACCACTCGTATCCCACGTGTTGGAAGAAGTACGATTATACCAATTGGAATTATATTCGGACCATGCATTGGTGACTTTATAAATCCGAGCGCTGGCCACATCGCCTGCACTTTTATACGTCTCATACAGTTCTAGTGAAGCGGATACAATCGATGCTCCGACATCTAAGTCATCTACATCAAATCCGAATAAAAGATGATCGTTGTTGTTCCATATAAGAGATGTGGACATGCCATAATAACTTGAAGATTGATAGGCGAGCCGGGTATCTTGTATCCCGTCGTTGTAATCGAATTCCATGTTCGGATCAATGACCAAATCCCCATCCGGCAGGTCTTGTAAATCCGCAAGAAACACGGATAGTTCCGCCAGACCGGGACCGTCTTCACGCAGCTGCCACCGATTCGCCGTCCGAAAACGAATCTCTTCATCAATCACTTGTTTGCCTTCGGCATCCAGCAAATAGGTTTCCGCCGGCCGCAGGTGATGGACGGTTTCACCATCCTTCTCAAATACAAGGGATTGATCCAAGTTGAGATTCTCCGCGTACGGATTGACCTTCTCACCGTTCTGTTTCACCTCGCTGGTCAGCATGACGGCCTCGATGTCAAAACGGGCGGTGAGATAGTTTTCAGAGTTGATTTCACCTTTTTGCAGGACATCCTTTAAATCCCGCATGAATGAATTCCGCAGGATTACATCAACTTTCATGACGTCAGGGATGTACCGCACTTCCACATCCACATTTTCAAAGACGTCCAGCCAGCGGATGCGATCGCCGTTCACTTCAAAATTATTGAAGTCCGGCTTTCCTAAATCCACGGCCTGAAACTGCGAACCACGCCCATAGCCGAGGCTCGAAAAGCGATAGGTGAACACATCACCTTTGTGATGAGCCTGAAAACGGCCATCGCGGCTTACAAACAGGCGCCAGATACCCGTCGTGACCTCATAATCCCAATCTGGATCGTCCGATAAACGAAGAGTAGTATCGGTTAGTTGCAACTTGCCGCTCTCGTCCGGATAATACTTCGGATAGCTGAAAAATGTCATCGTTCCAGGCTTGCTTTTCTCTACAGATTCCGAAACGGGCGCCGGATATTCTTGCGCATACGAAACGGATGCTGCGAAAAGTAATCCAATGAAAAAGATCGAATTGCTTATACGAACGTTCATAAGAACCTCCATTTTTTATTTTCAAAACTCTCTAAATTCGATAAACTTTGTTGTATCCAATCAATGTTTATCAACAAAAATGGAGGAGGGCGGATACGGAGAGTAAGATTAAATTCTCCTTTACACCACCCAAGCGAACGTGATATACTTTTACTAAGTCCGCACTTCATGTGTGGCCTTATTCCTTTCAGGGCATGCATCGGGTCGCCAAACCAAACGATGTATGCCCGATTATAATTAGGCTAAAAACTGATTATTGGTTATATTCTTATTCTTCACCCCCGATATACTGGAAAGATTTCTAAACTTGTAGAAGGGAACTATACCTCGCTACTACAAATATAGAGTGTATAGTCTGATTCGTCAACAAAAAAATGGTTAATTTTACGATAATATTTTTTTTTGATATTTTAGTTATATTTTGATTAATAAAGGAATAATATTTAACAAAGAATGATTTGTGATGTCAAGAAATGGGTTTTGTTAATTTGGATTGTTGTAAAGATTGTTAATAAATAGGTGTTATTTCTGGTAAATTAATAAATAATGTATTTGAATGAAAGTCAAAAGATGTTTCAGCTCTGATTGAAGCGTTTTTGGAGGAGGGCGTAGCGTTTGCGGACGAGTTTGATGTAGCGATGGCCGGCGGGGGGGATGCCGGTGCGGCCTACGCGGCCTGGACCTACGTTGTAGGCGGCGATGGCGGTGTCTGTGTCTTTGAATGTGCGGAGGAGGTAACTTAAGAATTGAGTGCCTCCGCGGATGTTTTCTTCGGGATCGAAGGGATCTTCCACATCTAAATCTTTGGCGGTCATGGGGGCGAGCTGCATCAATCCTTGGTCGCCTGTGTGGGAAACCGCTGTTGTTTTCCATGAAGATTCGACATCGATGACCGCCCAGACTAAAAGGGGATCGATGTCATTTTTTTCGGCGTAATAATCGACGTGACGGATCAATTCCATCGGCGGGAGTTCTTCCCCTTTCCGCTGGGCGATTTGCACTTTTTGGAGGAATTGAGTTGAGCCTTTTGAGACGGGTTTCTGGATGGTTTTGCGGGGCAGGTTAGCGAGTGTGTCAGAGCCGTAGCGGATCCATCGCCGTTTGAGTTCCACGAGTTCATCGCGGACTTTGTTCCATTCTTCGGGGTTGACATTGTATTTCTCCGCGAGGGCTAAATGGCGCTCCGCCTCGCTGATGTGGAGATGGTCGATCCGTTCACGGGCCATGAGCAGATGGAGGCGGCCCCGGTAACTGCCCCAATATTCGTCATCTGTGCTATAGCGCCGTTGGAGTTCGTTGATTCCCGCTTGAATGCCCCGTTGTTGTACGATGCGTTCGATCTGCCGTTCTTCGAGTTCTTTCTTTTTTTGATATTCTTCCTTGCGGATTCGCAGCAATTCACGTATGGCGCTTTCGCTCTCATTTTTCCAAGTGGAATAGGTGGACGCTTTGCGCAGGAATTTTTCCGCCCTATTGAGTTGTTTTCGATCCAGCAGATTCAGCCCTAAGAGAATGGCGCTTTCACCCGGCTGGGCGCGGACGATATCTTTAACGGAGGATGGTGGGATAATTACGGTTCCGCCCACCGTTTCCACATGGATCGAATGGCGGGTTTCCGAGATGATATATCCTTTCACGCGCGCGCCGGATTCTAGATTGACGCAATCGAATTCCACCGGTTTCTTGGCGAACGCTTGATCCTGCGCTCCAATGAGAAGCAGGCTGTACAGCCAAACGAGGGTTACTAATTTGATGATCGGTTTCATACGCTCATAGATGTTTTCATCCGCCGTTGGAGGTATTTGCGCAGAACCTCTTCCAATGGACGATCGGTTGAAATAAATTGATAGTCTATATCCAGTTCCATGCAGCCGTTTTTGTACGCGTCTAGAAATTCCACGATACGCCGGCGGTAAGATTTAAGCAACCGTTTCGGCGCTGTCAGTAAAGATTCCTGGGCGCCTTCTAATGGATGGAATTCGACCATGCCGTGATAGGGCAGGTTGACTTCCTCCGGCGCCAAAAGGTGAAAGACGAGAATTTCCTGATGGCGTTTGCGGAGCAGGGCAAGGCTATTTAATACAACGGATGGATCATCGATCAGGTCAGAGATCAGGATGACCATGCCGCGTTTTTTTAAATGTTCTCCCATTCCGGACAGGATATCGGCGATATTGGATTCGTCCTGGTTCAACTTCGTTTTCGCCAACGCTTCAATGAGGGCGCTCCATTGATCCGAACGGGCGCCGGGGGGAATGAACGAACGGACCTCGCGGTCGAAAACGGCCAATCCAACGCTGTCACCTTGTCCCAACATTAAATAAGATAATGTAGCGGCGAGGCGCCGGGCGTAATCGGCTTTGGAAAGGGTCGAATCTTTGAAATTCATGGATGCGCTGAGATCAGTGAGAATTAATGCGCGCAGATTGGTGTCTTCTTCGAAGAGTTTAATATGAAAGCGGTCGGTCTTTGCGAAAACACGCCAATCGATATGGCGGAGTTCATCACCGGGATTGTATGGGCGGTGTTCGCTGAATTCCACGTTGCGGCCTAAGTAATGGCTGTGGTGAAGGCCGGAAACGGTTCCTTCCACCGCCTGCCGGGCGATGAGTTCCAAATGAGCGATCGAAGACAGGACCGCTGGATCGACGAAATGTTCATTCATATTATTACTTTATTGTACTCTTTCTAAAAGGGAAAGCGCGGTAATGGGGAGTATGAGACTCCCGCCGGACCAAGTAATATTGTATCGTTTCTTTGAAAAAACGTCAGGCGCGTCAGCTGGTATGCGTTTTTTTGTAAATGTGGGTATACTACTATTTAAGAATGATTCTAGAAAAAAAGTAAAACCTTCGTGCGCGGTCCGTTGTTACGCGAAGAATTTGCGGGTAGGATTAAATAGAGATCATTTTATCTATCGTCTTGACCGGGTGAGACGGGGGAGCCTTGCGCGTTCTATTCGTAGAATTAGAAGGCTTTATTCCTCCGGATCTCAGAATTTATTCATTGGAATTGAATCAATCTATTATGTCGCCATTTTCACGATCGTATAGAACAGAACATTTTATCACGATATCCTTGAGTCACCATACCGTGTCCCTGCGGGATTTGTCAGTCTATGTAATGAATTCGGAAGAGATGAGCGCGTTTGTCAAGCATCTTTCTTCATTGGAGCCGATTGATGAAGTGATGGGGATTTCTACGTGCAACCGTACGGAGATCTACGCTTCGGTTCATTCGGTCAAAGACGCGGCGCATGCGATTGTCCATGAGATCGCGGTCCGGTCGGGCGCTCTATTGGAAACGCTGCGGAAAGAACTGGACGTATTAGTCGATGCGGCGGCGGTCGAGCATCTGTTTCAAGTGGCGTCTGGATTGGATTCGATGGTTGTCGGCGACGCTCAGATTCTGGGGCAAATGAAGGAAGCCTATCAGCAAGCAAGTGACCTTGGAACCACAAGGGCGGTTTTACATAAGTTGGTTCAATCGGCGTTTTCAACGGCGAAACGTATCCGGAATGAGACGGATTTAGGGACAGGAAGAGTGTCAATCGGTTCACTCGCGGTGGATAGCGCGGAAGAATTTTTTGGGGATCTGCAGTCTGTTGTGGCGACCGTGATCGGCGCTGGAAAGATGGGGCGGTTAACCTCAAAATATCTCACGGCCGCGGGGGTGAAAGAACTGCGAATCATAAACCGGAGCGCTGATAAGAGTCTCGAATTGGCGAATGAATTCGGCGCAAAAGTGTATAGCATGGATGAGATTGACCGCGTGCTGATCGAATCGGATCTCGTGATCGCTGGAACCGCCGCGCCGGATCCGCTTCTGACCCGGGCCATGCTCGCAAGCGCCGCGCGGGTCGAACCCAAACAGCGGTTACTCATTGATATCGCCATTCCCCCGGATATTGAAACCGCCGCGGGGAATGTGGAAGGTGTGCGATTGATCGATTTGGAAGAACTGCGCGTCCAAGCGGCGAAAAACTTGGAAACGCGCGCTCATGCAGTGGAACAGGCCAACGAAATACTGACGGAAGAATTGGAAGAATTAGGGCCGTGGCCGATTCCATTTCATATCAATACATTGGCGAATCAACTCGGGGAATACGCCAACCGAATCTTTCAGGAAGAATTGACGAGTCTTTTTGACGCTTTGCCGGAATTGACGCCTTCACAGCGGGAGATCATAAAGGCGAAAATGCAGCGCATGTCAGAGCGCATCGTTCTTCCTCCCCGGCGCAATATCCGGAAACATGGTTCTGTGCGCACGTGCCCAAACGCCGCGCAGTGCATCGCTGAATTGTTCCAGACCGAGTGCGGGGCGCGAACACCGCTCCTGGCGGAAACGCTGGATAACGATCCCAATGACTGAACCAACCAACCGAAACACCGTTTCCCAAGAGACGATGACGAAGAAGGAGCGCTTTTTAGGCGCGATATCCGGCGTTCCACTTGACCGGCCGCCGATCTGGTTGATGCGCCAGGCGGGGCGGTATATTCCCGCCTATCAAAAAGTGAAAGAACGGTATACCTTTCAAGAGATGTGCCGGATTCCCGATGTGGCGGCGGAGGTTTCGATTCAACCACTGAATCTTTTCAACATGGACGCCGTGATTGTTTTTAATGATATTCTAATCCCGTTCGAACAGATGGGGCTTGCAGTGGATTATACAGATAATGGGCCCGTCATTTCACCACCGGTCCGGAATGAACGGGACGCGGAACATGTCCATGTGGGCGTATTTGATGAAACACCGCCCGTATTTGATTCGATCGGGCGAATCCGGCGTAGGGTGGGTGGATCGGTTCCGATTCTTGGATTCGCGGGCGCGCCTTTCACTATGGCGGCGTATATGGTGGAAGGTTTGATGAGCAAGAATCTTCGTTATATTAAAGAATTGCTCTATTCACAGTCCGATCTTCTGCGCGAACTGCTGCATATCATTACCGAAACCGTGATTGAATACTTACGGATACAAATCCAAGCGGGTGCGGACGTTGTTCAGATTTTTGATACCTGGGCGGGCGCTCTTTCCCAAGAAGATTATCGGCGTTTCGCCGCTCCCTATCAAAGAATGATTATTGACGCCATTCAGAATGATGGCGCGCCAGTTATTTTATATGTAAAAGACTCGACTCCGTTTATCAAAGAGATGAAAGAGAGCGGCGCGTCCGTTCTCAGTGTCGATTGGCGCGTCGATTTGAGAAACGTGTATGAAATCGCGGGGGGCGAGGTGGCCTTGCAAGGAAACTTGGATCCAACAGTTCTCTTTTCGTCTCCAGAAGTTATTAGCGATTCGGCGTTGAGCGTTCTTAACAATTTTGGGCGTGATACTGGCCATATTTTCAATTTGGGTCACGGCGTGCTGCCCGGAACGCCGGTTGAAAACGTCCAGGCGCTCATTGAAACGGTGCAATCCTATGAATACGTTCATATCTCCTCCCAGACCTGAAATCGATCGAAATTTAATTCCTAAATATACTGTGCGGGGTCCACGGTACACCAGCTATCCAACAGCGCCTGAATGGAAAGCGGATGTGGGACCCACGGAATATTGGAAGCATATCCGCGAGACAAACGCAAGCGGCGCGGTGGCTCCTCTCTCTCTCTACGTTCATATTCCTTTCTGCGCGGAGCGGTGTTTTTACTGCGCTTGCAATGTCATCATTACGCAGCGGGGGGATGTGATTGAAGACTATGTAGATTATTTGATCCGCGAGATTGAATTGATCGCTAACGAGATTGCGCCCGGCCGTTCCGTGGTTCAATTTCATTTAGGGGGGGGCACTCCGACGCAGCTGCCGCCTCGTCAGTTGGACCGCGTGCTTGCATGCGCTACGAATCAGTTTTCATTCGCGGAGAATGCGGAGCGGTCGATTGAAGTGGATCTCCGGATAACCAACACCGAACATCTTCATGTTCTGCGCCGGTATGGATTCAACCGTATTTCGACCGGAGTGCAGGATTTCAATGCGCAGACGCAGGAATTGATCCGGCGTAAGCAGAGTGTTGAGGAGACCGTCGATTTTGTGAACCAATGCCGGGAGATGGGCTTCGAGAGTGTTAATTTTGATCTTGTCTATGGGCTGCCTCTGCAAACCGCCCGGACGTTTGGTGAAACGATCGAGAAAATCTGCGTGATCGATCCAGACCGCATCGCGTTGTATAACTACGCGCATCTTCCAAGTAAAATGCCGTTCCAGAAACGGATCGATGAATCGACGCTGCCCAGCGCGGATGAACGGCTTTCGATCTTTCAAGGCGCGATTGAGCGTTTTACGGATAAAGGGTATGTCTACATCGGGATGGATCACTTCGCGAAGCCGGACGATGAACTTACCCTCGCGCAGCGTGAGGGAACGCTGCAGCGTAATTTTATGGGATTTACGACACGGGCCGGGGCGGATTTATACGCGTTCGGCGTTTCTTCCATCAGCGCTCTCCCCGCATTGTACGCGCAAAATACGAAAAATTTGAAACGCTATAAAGACGCTATCGACGCGGGCGTCCCACCGGTTGAGCGGGGGATGGAACTGAGCCGGGACGATCGAATCCGCCGGTGGGTGATTATGGAATTGATGTGTAACCTGCGGATTTCGTTGGAGCGGTTTCAGGCGATTTGGAACGAGGATTTCCGCCGCTATTTTGAGAAGGAATTATCTCAGTTGCAGCCATTTATCGATGATGAGCTGATTGAGCCGGATCTAGAGCGGGAGATTCGCGTGACGGGGATCGGGCAGATTGTGATTCGCCCAATCGCGATGGTGTTTGATAAGTATCTTCAGCGGGGGGGGAAGCCGGTGGTGTTTTCACGGACGTTGTAATCTTTTCGTCAGAATTTGGATGGGCTGGATTGAAGGATATTCATAGAAGGTTTGAGAAGGTTATCAAATGGCTAAAGTGATTGTTATTGGGGCGGGGATTTCTGGATTGTCCACCGCGTATTGGATACAAAAAGCCGGGCATGATGTGGTTTTGTTGGAGAAAGAATCGAGGGCGGGTGGATCGATTGATACACTTCAGGAGGAGGGGTATCTTTTCGAAAAAGGGCCGAACTCATTTCTTGATAATGTGCAGGAAACGTTGGATCTATGCTTGGATTTAGGGTTGGAGAATGAATTGCTGACGCGCGTGATGCGAGGCGCGAAGCGGTATCTCTTTTTGAATGGGCGTCTGCAGGAAGCGCCATCCGGGCCGGGGGCGTTGTATAAAACGGAACTTCTTTCCGCGCGTTCAAAACGCCGCTTACTGACAGAGGTTTTCCGGGGGGGGAACCGCTCTCCAGAAGATGAGAGCCTGGCGTCGTTTATCCGCCGCCGGTTTGGGGATGAAATGCTTCACAACATGGTCACGCCGTTCGTGTCGGGTGTGTATGCGGGAGATCCGGAAAAACTGAGCCTGCGGGCGACGTTTCCGATGCTTTACGATCTGGAACGAGAATCCGGCAGTTTGGTTCGAGGAATGATCCGGCGTGGTTTGAGCCGGAAAAAGAAGAGCGATCAGCCGAAAAAAAGGCGGACGAAGAACCTTTGTTCATTTGTCGATGGAATGTCGGCGCTGGTCCGAGCTCTCACGGGTGAATTGAAAGAGGCGCTTCATCTTGGTGTGAATGTGAATCCGATCGAGAAACGTTCCGGGGGTGGATTTTCGGTTTCAGCGGAAGGGATGGATGCGGGACAAACTGCTGACGCGGTTGTGTTAGCGGCTCCTTCGCATGTGGTCCCTGCGATCGCAGGCTCGTTATTGGCTGAGACATCGGAGTATCTTCAATCGATTCCGTACAATCGGTTGAACGTGGTTGGGATTGGTTACCAGCGTGAGGATATTGAATCAGATTGCGATGGATTTGGATTTCTTGTTCCACGGGATCAAGAGATTCGGATTTTAGGATCGATTTGGAGTTCGAGTTTATTTGCGCGGCGGGCTCCGGGGGGGATGCGTTGTTTTACAGTTTTCGTTGGCGGCGCTCTTGATCCCAATGCCATTTTGCTGAGCGATGAGGAACTGCTCGAACTCGTCCAAAACGATTTAAATGTATCGATGGGAATCAAAGGAAAACCGGTGATTCAACGAATCTTCCGTTGGGAAAAAGCGATCCCGCAGTATCCAGTCGGCCATGTTGAGAATATTGAACGAGTGAATCAAGAACGGGAACGGACGCCGGGATTTTTCTTAACCGGTAATTATCTGGATGGCGTATCCGTCAACGACTGTATCCGAAACGCAAAGCAGACCGCGAAATCGGTTTGTGAATACTTGAATATTACTATGGCGGCGAGAGGAACCGGATCGTGAACGCCGATGTGATCCTCATCGCGTATGGAGAGCCTCCTGAACCAACGTTCTTCGATCAGTGGAAATACTCCAGCCATATCCTCCGAAAACTAACCCGTCTTGTCGCTCCGATTCCGAAATTCGTAATTCCATTGATTGGCGCCTGGCGGGGGTATACGCGGGTCAAGCATTGGAAACAATATCACTATTCTTCCCCTTTGGAAACAATAACAAAATCCCAAGCGGCGAAGGTGTGGGACCGGTTGAAGGAACTGGCTCCTGCTGTGGATTGGCGCGTACATACCGCGTTTGAGTTTCGGGCGCCGTCTCTTTTGAGTGTCTTGGACAGAATCCCTGCGTTTGAGTGTGACCGGGTGATTCTTATTCCTATGTATGTGGCGCGCTCGGATTTTACGACAGAATTTTCTGTAAACGAATTCGATCAATTTATAAAACGAACGGAGAAAACCTTTTCTCCTGTTGATTTCGTTCTGTTCGGCTCTCATTTAGAAGATCTTGCGAAGGTCATGGCGCGGCATATTCACGCGGAAGCGGAACGTCTCGATTTATCACCACAGGACCCGAAAGAATCCGCGCTTCTGTTGGGATGTCATGGCACATTGACGCGCCCACCGAAGGGAATTAAGGAGACAGGATATCGCGAAACGTTTGGTCTCTATCAGGCGTTGGAACGGGAGTTGGCGTCTGCGTTTCAAGTGATCCGGATTGGATGGCTTAATCATAGGCTGGGCGGAGAATGGACGTCGCCTACATTGGCGGATTCGATACAAGAAATCAAAACAATGGGTGTGGAACGTATTCTCTATTACCCCTTCGGTTTTTTTAGCGGACAATGCGGAGACGCAATTGGAGGGTCGGATCGCGATGGAGAAGGCGGGGATTTCCTCCTATTACCATTTGCCTTGTTTGAATGAGGATTCTGAGTTTATTGATTTACTAGCGAATTTGATTCTGCAATGCGGGGGAGAAAATGAATACCAATCCAGTCTATAAACTCGGTACACGAGGCAGCCCTCTGGCGCTTTGGCAGGCGGAACGTGTGAAACGGCTTCTTTATGAGGCGTGTCAAGATGTAAGAATCAAGATTGTTAAAATTCAGACGACAGGCGATAGGATTCTTGACAAGCCGCTGGTTCAAGTCGGAGACAAAGGGATTTTTACGAAAGAGATCGAAATCGCTCTGCTTGATGAAGAGATCGATTTTGCTGTACATAGTTTTAAAGACCTGCCCACTCAGCAGCCGGATGGATTGACGATTGTCTCGATTCCTGAGCGGGGAAGCGCCTTTTGACGCGCTCTTTTCGCGCAGCGCATCTACGTTGAAGGATCTGCCGGAGAGTCCGGTGATCGCGACAGGCAGTTTACGGAGGAAAGCCCAGGTTCTCGCGGCGCGTCCGGACGCCACCATTGTGGATTTGCGGGGAAACGTTAACACCCGGCTTCGAAAGTATGAAGAATCGGATTGGGACGGCATGCTGATGGCGCTGGCAGGAGTCCGGCGTATGGAGTGGGAGGACAAGATCGCGGGTGTGTTGTCTTTGGAAGAGATGCTGCCCGCGCCGGCGCAGGGCGCGCTCGCTATTGAAGCGCGGGTGGACGATGAAGAGACCCATGAACTGGTTGAATCGATCATCGATCCGGTGACGGCTCAAACCGTCTTAGCGGAACGCGCGTTTCTAACCCGGTTGGAAGGTGGATGTCAAGTTCCGATGGCGGCTTACGCTGTTATGGAAGATGATTCCATTATTCTTCAGGGATTGATCGCGTCTCTCGATGGAACGCGTCTGATTCGTCAAACCGTTCAAGGAGCGGTTCATGATCCAGTTGAACTCGGTATTCAATTGGCGAAACTTGTTTTGGATAATGGGGGGAGCGATATAATTTCAGAACTCACAACCTCATGATATAAAGAAACTTAATGTAATTGAAATTAAATTATACTTGACTTCATCTTCGCTTTCGATGACAATTACAATTGGGCTATTGCGCTTATAAGACGTTATAGCAAAAAAAAACTTTGCTAGATGAAACTCATGTGTATCTTCTGGATAGATAAATATTAGATCTTAAAGATATATAGTTGAGTTTTTTTTCTATTTACTGTTACGTTTTCTATGTTTTCAGGAGCGAGGCGATGATTGATTTCAAGCGAGTACCCAGCCAGGATTGTATTTCCCCTTTTCTTCCCATCGGACGATTGATTGTATCGATTCTAACCTGCCTATTTCTGTGTTTCCAAACCACCGCTTGGTCACATCTTGGTGTGGATACGCAAAGCGGGTATCAATCGGGAACGGCGGTGGTTCTTCAGCAACAGTGTGAGCGAATTCATTCTGGAAAGAAGCCGGGTGTTCATAATCCACTGATTCCTGAAGAATTTTTTGATCGAAATAGAGGAAATCAGATGGAGAACGCTTACCGGTGGCCATCTTTTTACTTCCGTGTCTCCAGCGACAGGACAGACAGTGATGGAGACGGGTTGCGGGAATGCCGTTTCCACTTGGATTTTTCGGCCTTTGCGGATGGCGGATATACCGAGGGGGAAATCACGGATTTTGAAGCGGCGCTGCGGCGTTGTGTGGCGATGTGGAATTCAGCTCTTTCTCATGTTGGGTTGGAATTTTTAGAGGTGAATGACGGCAGTCATCATATCCTATTTGAAGCGGCGTCTTTCAACGGGGATTCATCCATCCTGAGTCAAGCGACATTGTTTGGCGCTTGGAGCGAAGAATCACCCGTCTTTCAGATTAACAGCAATTACACGAATTTTGGCGCGTATTTTGACTTGTTTAACAATGACGCCCCAGCCGCCGTTCACAAACGCCGCAAGGGAATCCCTATGTTTACATTTTCCCAGAGGAAACTTTTGGAGACGGATTCCGATCAGCCATGTGTTCCACCGGGAGATCGGTCATCTAGTCGGATTGATAGAACCGTGGCTCGCTTATGTTCACTCGAAGGATGGAGAACTGGACGAGTATCTGATTGATTGGCTTTCCGCGCCAACGATTGGGGGATTGCCTCCTCGAATCCGTTCGTTTGCATATGGGGGAGAAAATCTCTTTACGGCGGGATGGAGCCGGGGATATATCAATTCATTCATGACTGATGACGCGCCCCGCAATGTTCTCTATCCGGAGCTCCCGCCTCCCATCCAAGCGTTCATCGCCCATTATTACGCCCGTTATGATTATCAAGGAGCGCAAACGCTGTTGAACCAGGCGATTGACGCGCATACCAACGCGTCTTGGCTAGCGCAAGGGCGGGCCATTCAAGAGATCGAACCGAATGACACACGTTCGGTGAGCGCGAATCTTCAGATCAATCTACCGATTCTAGGCGCGTTGTCTTCTGTGAGCGCGTCATCTGAAGATATGCGGGAAACCGCCACGGATCTGCAGGATTGGTACCGGTTTGAAATCGTCAACGCTGATTTAGGCCGGGAACTGACCTGTTCAGTCAGTACAGGAACCACCATTGGCGTGGAGGCGCAGATTGAGATACGGGATTCACAGAATGGGCTTCTTGCAACGAGTGAGAATGTGGAATTTCCTGAAGTGCAGTTCGATCACCAACGGGCGGGAGTGTATTACACTGTAGTGAAGAGCGCGTCATCGGCGTCGCGTGATTATCTTCTTTCTCTCTTCTTTTCTGATGGGGAGGATGCTCATCAGCCTACGTTTACACCTACCCCGACCGCTTCGATAACTCCAACACAGACGCCGGTCCCGATTCCGGCTTTGAGGATTCGAACAATGGACGGATCTATGGTTTGGGCACACTTGAAGCGGTGGCGTATTCACCCGATGGAGACTTGATTGCGACCGGCGGCAGTTTAGGCGTGTTTTTATGGAATGTAGAGACGGGTCAATTGATTCGCGTACTGGCCGGTCACAGCGCGAAAGTCTCTTCTCTCGCTTTCTCACCTAATGGAGAGGAATTACTCACAGGCAGTTATGATGGCACGGCGAAATTGTGGAATGTTGAAGACGGCTTAGAGATACAAACATATACAGATCATTCGGACGCAATTTTGTCTGTCGCTTTTTCTGCGGATGGAACCTGGATTCTGACGGGGGGAAAAGACAAGACCGCAAAACAATGGGATAAAGAATCGGGAACTATCACGCGCACGTTCAGCGATCACAGCGATTGGATCTATTCCGTGGCGATTTCTCCGGATGGTACGCAGATTTTAACAGGGAGCCGAGACAATACAACAAAACTATGGAATGTGGAAACCGGTTCGGTTATCCGGACCTTTGGCGGGCACAGCAGTTCTGTGCGCGCCGTGGCGTTTTCTCCGGATGGAGAGACGATCCTGACGGGAAGTTCCGACACAACGACAATTTTATGGAATTCAACGACAGGGGCGCAGATCCGAACCTACGTGAGCGGTTCGGTTGAATCCGCTGTTTTTTCGGGTGATGGGACGAAAATTCTCGTTGGGGGATCGGGAAACGCCCGGTTGTGGGACGCGTCTTCGGACACATTGCTTGCGACGTTTAATGAGAACAGCGCGCGAGTGCGGTCGTCGCATTCTCGCCGGATGGAACAAAAGCGGTTACGGGAAGCGTTCCGAACAATGTGACGCTGTGGAATTTAGAGACGTATGAAAAGATCCGGGAATTCAGCGGGCATACCGGCGCCGTGTATTCCGTTGATTATTCGCCGGATGGAACTCAGTTCATCACGGGGAGTGAAGACCGGATTGTCCGGTTGTGGGATGTTGAATCCGGGCAGGTTCTCCGGATTTTGCAGGCCCATACCCGCAGTGTGAATGACGCTTTGTTCTCCGAAGATGGGAAATTTATTGTCACGGCGAGTGATGATAACACCGGCGCTCTTTGGGACGTTTCGGCGAGTGGAGCACTGTATGTGTTCGAAGGGCATACAGATCGAGTCTATTCCGCCGCGATCTCAATTCAAACCAACCGGGCGCTGACTGGAGGAGCGGATGGCTCCGCGAGAATTTGGAATATCGAAACAGGTGAGCTGGTTCGAATCCTGACCGGTCATGACGGACCGATTCATTCCGTTGCGCTTTCACGGGATGGAACAATGGCTTTGACCGGCGGGGAGGACGGCCGGGCGATTTTGTGGGAGGCTTCAACAGGGCAGATTCTGTATACATTTAATGGGCATCTTGGAGCGGTAAACGCCGTCACTTTCTCCGCAGATGGAAGCCGGGCTTTGACGGGAAGCAGTGATGGGACCGCAATACTTTGGAATACGCAGGACGGACGGGAGCTGCTTTCATTGGAAGGGCATACCGGCGCTGTTAACGCTGTCGCGATTTCTCCGAATGGAAAATGGGCGCTGACGGCGAGCGGCCAAACGGCGGTGTTGTGGAACATCGAAACGGGAACCTTCAACCAATCTTTTTTAGGGCATCTCGATACAGTCAATTCCATTGTTTTTTCACCGAATGGTGAACGGTTTCTCTGTGGCGGTAATGATGGAACGGCGCGATCTTGGATATCGCTGAGATTGTCAAAGCCACACCCACACCGACACTCACTCCAACGTTTACCCATACACCGACCGCCACCGTCACACCGACAGTGACGAATACCCGCACACCGACAAATACTCCTATACCGACGCAAACCCCCGTTCTCTTTTTCATTGAAGATGACACAGTCGTTGTCACGGATGATTTACATACCACAGAAAATCTGGTTGGGGGATATGATCGGGATCATATAGTCGACTCGATCCTGGCGATCCGTTGGAAATTCGCGGAGACGGAAGTAACCGAATATCACATCTATGCGAGTGTCAATGATAGTACGCCAGAATATATTGCGCGGGTGGGCTCAAAAAGATATTCAATATTATGCCTGGAGGAACCCAGAATTTGGGAATCATTATTTATTTTCTGTTTTCGCGCTGCGGGAAGGAGCGTATCCGATACGTATTGAAGCGGAAGCGCCGGTGCTTTATTTAAGTGTGGATGACAGCCTGCCCACACCGACAGCGACAGCGACAGCCACACCGACAGCCACCTTTACACCGTCTCCGTCACCGACTGGCACTCCTGTCGTGTTTGAGATTCCAGACAATACGATCGTGGTGACGGATGATTTGCATTCGACAGAAGATCTAGTGGGTAAATACGATCAGGATAATCCACTAGACGCGGTGTTGGCGGTCCGGTGGCCGGATCTTGGAGAAGATATCACATCCTACCATATCTATGTGAGTGTAGATGGAGATGAATCCATTTACATCGATCGAGTGAAAGATCCTTCCCAGACCTATTTCCTATGGGATGGGCCGGAATTCAATCATTCTTACCAATTCACGGTGTATGCGTTGCGCAGCGCCACGGAGCCTATCGAGATTAAAGCGGAAGCTCCTGTCCTATTTCTGGATGAGAATAGTGTTACCCCTACACCGACTCCTACCAATACACCCATTATTTTCGATGTGCCGGACAGGACGATTGTGGTGACGGATGACCTCTATTCAGTGGAAAATCTGGTTGGAGGCGTTGATGATGATACGTCTTCGGATCGGGCTTTGACGATTCGATGGGGGCTCTCGGAACCGGATGTCACAGATTTTCATTTGTATGTCAATGTCAATGGCGCGGACGACATCTATCTAGGCCGTACAGGAACTGGAAGCCGTCTCTATTTTGATTGGAGAGAAGGGGCGGCCGGGATCGATCCGGCGTTCCGGGATGGGCCACAATTCAATACTGTTTATCAATTATTGTTTTTGGGATCGTTCCAGGGAGCCAGCCTATCCGGATTGGATCGGAAGGAGATATCAAGTACATCGAGACCGGCGGTCCCACACCGACGGCTACAATGACACCGGAACCGACGAAAGATCCCTCGCATTTTGATATCCCGAACAATACCGTTTACGTGACAGACGATCTGCAATCGACGGTTAATCTTGTCGGCAGCGCGGATGAAGACACCAAGTTGAATAAAGCGCTGGCGATCCGGTGGAATACGAATGTTACTGGGATTCTAAATTTTCATTTATATGTCCAAGTCAATGGCGGGGAGCGGCAGTATTTCGCTCAAACCCGCGATCCTAACGTATTTGCGTTCGAATGGAAAAAGGACGCGGTGGGACTCGATCCCACTTTTCAGGATGGTCCACAGTTTAATTATTCATATCGATTTTGGGTGTTTGGCGTAAAGGCGGAGAAACCTAACCTCGCTTTACACGCGGCGGATTCGGTTCTTTCCTAGAAATCGGTCTGGAACAACCAACGCCCACCTTTACACCCACACCGACGAACACACCGGTTCCCGTTGATATTCCGGATAACTATGTGTTTGTCACAGATGATCGCAGTTCGGATGAGAACTTAGTTGGTGGATTCGATCAAGACAGTCCAACAGAACGTATCTTAGCGATCCGGTGGGATGTTGAAGATGATTTCTACAAGGATTTTCACATTTACACAGAAATCAATGGCGCTAAAGAAGTATATATCGCCCGGACGCGAAGTGGAGAAGTCAACCTCTATGAATGGAGACCGGGAGCGGTTGGAATACACTCTGATTATGTGGAAGGGCCGCAATTTGGTAATGAGTATCGTTTTATTGTATATGGGCTCCGGTTGGATGGAACGATCCTGCGTGTTGCGGCCGAGAGCGGCGTTCTCTTCTTGAGTGACGGCGACATCACGCCAACGTTGACTCCGGCGGAAACGAATACACCGGCTCCAACTGCGACGGCGACTGTCACGAACACCCCTACGCCAACCTTCACGCCCGAAGCGACGTATACGGCGACTCCAACGCCAACAGCGACACGGACACCGGAACCGACAGTGACGCCGACCATCACCCCAACTCCCAATTTTCCGGTTGGAACGGTGATTGTCACCGATTCGCTTATGAAGATGGATGATCTAAGCGGGGGGAGAGGATGAAGATGACTCGGATGATCGTGTCTTGGTGATCCGGTGGAATCTGCCGTTCGAAAACGCGATTGATTATCATGTGTATGTGTATGTGGATATGGCCTCTCCTATATTACTAGGCCGAACGAGCCGTGGAGATGTGAATTACTTGGAATGAAGAAAGATGAGAAAAGACTGAATGCCTTGTTCCAGGATGGTCCACATTTCGGGCATTCCTATCAATTCAAGTGTTTGCGCTGACAGCGGATGATCCACCGTTGATTTATGGACCGGTATCAAATGGGGGTCCTGTGTATTATGTTCAGCAAGAGGAAACGCCTTGATATAAGATGATGATTTATAGCCTAAAATATTATTCCGCGTCTATTTAATTAAATAATAATATCTTTATGAAAAATCTATCACAGGATTTGAATTTAGGTTTTGATGTTTAGTTATTGTTAGTTTTATTCTTTTCGCCAGTATGTTAAGGCTCCTTTGCTGTTCCGTTACCTTTCTATTATTTTTTCAATTTTATATTGACACATTGAAATCTCTTACTATAATTCATAAAGGCTTCTCAAGAGGGTGAGGAGTCTTATTTTTTGTGTATTCTGCATGAATGATGTCTTGAAATTGGGAGAAAAAGGCTTCTTTGAGAAGATTGACACATTTGAATCTTCCTGCCTGTGTTAGTCGGATTTCCTTTTGAATGGGATAGAGTGATTGCAAGAACGTCAAAGACAGACGTTTTTTGGGCGAGAACTGTGCCCCGGCAGCAAACAGTATGGAATTGTAAAAGAAATTGACACTCGAATAGGTCAAAAACAAAGGAAAAGGAGT
>CAXXSM010000166.1:0-23668 GCA_963663405.2 bacterium
TCCCCGGATGGTATCTCATGGCTGTGGCTTGATTACGCTACTTTGGATGAAGGATTTCACATTACGGCGATCCTTTAAATCAGTGAGAATGATTATCGGGCCTGGGGATTCCGTGTTTACAACGTTCCAGGAATTCAATATTCCGATCAGCAGATGGAATTGAATTTGAACTCGTTCAAGATCCGGTTGAGGCAGTAGGTGGCGCTGGATCTGCTGGATCTTGGAATGGAGATCGAAATTACCATCCCAGCGTAGTGTACGATGGAAATGGGCAGTTTAAAATGTGGCGTTCCGGGAAAAACGAAGCAACCGGCGCCTACCGGATGGGATTCACCACAGGAATCGACACCGACTTGGGAACGGTTGTGGATCATTGGGATATTCTTGAATAGTGAAGAAAAAAAAGGAATGGGAGTGACAATCATTGAAACGAAGTGAATTTCATCGACTCCGAGTGAGCCGGCTCTAGAGAAGAAGCGATTTATCTACTAGATAAGATTTATCAAAGCCCATAGGTTTGATTTCAGGAGATTTTTTTGTTTGCATACAAACAAATCGCGCCATTTGCGCTTGTCAACCAATTATCGGAGCTCATGTGCCTGTCAGGCACAATCGAAATCGATCAGGGATTTCGATGCTGATTGAGAATTTCAATGATATAGCTGGATCGTCTCTTGATCGGTCAGGTCGAACATCTGTTCCAGTAGAAGAACGTCGAGAACGATCCGGATTCTTTGGTCGGGCGTCCTATTTGGGCATGAAAACTGAATTGGATCTCTTCTACGAAGAGTTTGTTAATTAAGTTGGTTTTGAATAAGACGACTCGCCCCACTTCCAGGTGCTTTTTCTGCTTGGGCCCTAAGTAATCTATGAGATTGATGAAAGAGCCTTATTGATTGTTATCAATTCGGGGCATTACTCAAACTTATGAATTGAATTTACATATTTTATGTATACACTTACATCTTAGTTTTATCAAGTATTACTAACTATTATTAAACGAATTGACTTACTTTTGATCGATTACTTTTTGCTGAGGCATGATAAATGGTTTGAGTTCATTTCATATGGAAAAGAGGTATTACATGTATTTATTCATTCGTTTAAATGTGTTTTGGATAATGGTTATAGTAATAATGAGCGCGTTCCCTGTGATGGCTCAGATCGAACAAGAGCCTGTCGCCGCCGGTCCGGAAGCAGCGGAATTGAGCCCATCACCGGCGACATCAATTTATGGTTTGAAAACGGCGGTGGAAGCCGGTATTGGCGGCCGGATTGTGATACGCTGAGCAACGGCGCCGCGATCGTACTGGGTGGGATGCGGAAAGCGCCCTACGCGAAACACACCCAGGATTCTGAAAACGCACGGGACATGATAGCGATTCTCTCTCCATCGGGAGAAATTCTCGATCCGGCGCGTTGCGCCTTTTTTACCAACGCAGGTGAACCGTGGGAGAATACAATATGTTCATCCAGAAACGATGATAAGTTTTACGGTTTGTGCGCGGACACTGTGGGAGGCCGGTCGGGAGAACAATATGTGGTTCATACGATCGCCAATCCCGATCAATGGCCAGAGGCGTTTCCCGGTTATGCGAAAGAGCCACTATTACGAATACCATACTGCAATACAAGTGATCAGCAATGATGGAATTCCCCAAACACCGCTTATCAATCCCTATGGCGATTATGTTTCTGAAAGTGGACTGCTTCGTGGAGGAACCGTTAGATTTCTTTCCAATGGTAATATCGTTGTCATTTACGAAGATCGGCAGTCTGGCCAGAAGAAAAAAGAACTCTATGGTAGAACACAGCCTGGACAAATTGTCGGAGCCGTGATTATAGGGCCTGATGGGAGCATTGTGAAAGAGCCATTCGCAGTATGCAGTGATAGTCCAAACGGTTCATCGAATCGCTTTGGACTCGCGTCTGGGACGGGCTGGTTCGCAGTACGGTATCAAGATGGAGTAACCGGTCCAACTATAGTGGCGTTCGACAACGACGGGAACGAGTTGGGAGATGGTTCGGGACGACTTTTCCCCGCCATCGATATTCCAGAATTGGGCGGCGATGGTGGGAACCGTGGAGATCCAAACGGCTTGGAAGCGGTGAACGATATTCTCTACGTTACTCATAGGGGAATCGATCGCGCTGGGTATCTGACAACGATCCATGTGAGCGGCGAAGGATTGTCTATGATTCGGACAATACGCTTTACTGATCTTTCTTGGAGCACGTTCGAGCATAACGCGGATTTGGGCGTTGATTCCGCCGGCAATGTTATTGTAATGTGGCAGGATCAAGCTTGGGAGCGATTCCAAACCGGAAGGTGGGAAGTCTTGGCTCGTTTATTCGACGCGAACCTCGAACCGCTGACGTCCTCCTTCTGCCTCTTTGAAATCGGTAACAACACGAATATTGATAAAATCGATCCGATCCTTGGTCCGGGGAGAACAAAACAATCCCGTATCGCTATGGACGATGAGATCATCATCGCCATCGCCGAAACGAACAATGTTCCGTATGGCGATCCATCTTCCGCTGGTGAAGAGATGTATACCTATACCTATATTGCGCGGATGCTGAAAAATCCTGTGAAGACACCCGTTTCTATTTGGGAGGTGTATTGAATCAAGATGACAAAAACTTTGTTTTATCATTTATGCGAAGAGATTAGAATTTCAAACTGGAAAACGAATCAGTGGAGGAAATTGAGTCTTCTGTGCTCGTTCTTTTTTTTGTGTATGTTTTCAATGTCCGTGACCGGTCAAGAGATCAAAGATCGATCTTTGGATCCCCTTGCTTCAGTGAATTCGTTAAAACTGAATATTCCCGAAGATACCGTAGTATGTGGAGTGTTTCAGGAAGGACGGACTCTTCGTGAAGAATACGAACTGCTTTCCATGATTTATTTCCTGCCCGGCCTTTATGAAATCCCATTGATCACAGGTAGCCATCCTTTGAACCTTATCCAACGTTTTGAGTTTGGTCCAGAGCGCCGAATCGCCGAACCTATGGGACAGGGAAGCGTCCAGGTCGAGATCACAGATGGCATACAGGCGAATGCCCGCTTGAAATATGAACAGGATTTTGATGTGGATGGAACCGTTATTTCGTTATTGATCGACAATCTGTGGATAACAATCAATGATGGTCAACCAGAAAAGGAGGAGCTCATTTTTAACGAACCATTTCTTTCATTGGATTTATATATGCTCGCTCAGATGAAAGTAGGATTTAAAACGGTGTTTCTGAAATTCGCTTCTGTGGGATATGACAGTCTCCCCTTGTATCGATTGAGCCTATCTTTGGAGGCTGGCCAATCTATCCAGCTCTATCAACGATGGCTTCCTCCTCTTGCTGGCTCAGGTCCGGCGAATCTTGTTTTCGCTATGGGGGATATACACGAAGGAACAACGATTCAGACGGATTACTGGTCCCTCGTTTATGCGGCGGAACATCACAACTGGAATGAGCGTTTTTGGATGCTCTTCGATTCGCCAATGGATGGGGCGTATGGAATCGCCGTACTTACGGAAGATTTTCCCAGCCGGGCGGAAGTCTATACGCTCGATGAGAATTTCGAACCATTGCGACAAATTGAAGTTCTCTCTTTCGAAAAAGTCCTTTACGACGGTCCTTTCCCTCCAGAAACAGAACCACCGGTATCGATTGATTCATGGGTACAATATTAAGATTCAAAAAAAAAGAAAGATTTGTGAGTAAAATGGATAAAGAGTAACTGATCAGATAGATGAAATGATCTAATCGGTTCCCAATTTAGTAATTTGGAATTAAGCCTTTTTCAAAGTTCGTCACATGTTGATTCCAATCATTCACTCCCTACGCCAGGTGAAATAGAATATGCGCTCTTACTTTACAAAAAACACGCTTGTCCACGTTTTGTACATCGCCATTCTCGGATCGATTCTTTTCTCCTGTTCTTCTTTTTCCGTTCCGGCGCAGATCATCCTGCGGGAAATCCCTTGGATGGAAGAGATCGGTACGATTGAGGATTATGTTTCCCTATCGGTAGAAGACTCCAGCCGGGCGGATTTGTTGCGAACCTCAAAGTATTTAGCGCCTGCCTCTGACGATCCTGATTTACTGCCAACTGTATATCAAAATGTCAATTTGAATCGCCTTCATATTGAATTTATGGTTAATGAATTTCCAGACCGGTTTGGAGGGCTGACAGCGGATGAGTACATGGATCTAGTTTATATACCCGAGACTCGCGCTTATTTTGCCGGCGCGCTGTTTCAGTTTCGCGATATGAATAACAATATTGTTTATGGTTTCAATATCTATGCTTCTTCCGATAAACCAGCGGATCCAGAAGAGGTGAAAATTCTTTACCACCGCCTATCCCAAAGCATGAAACTGCGCCCTTTCGCCTATTCACCCATAATGCCCGCCAATGTCGAACAAGCCAGGAGATGGGAAAATCCAGGATTTCCCATTTACCTGCCCGAAGGATTGATTGAACCTGAATACGAAGCCTATTCACCGCAAACGAACTACGGTCGTGTGCGCTTGCTTTCACTCGCGCAACTGGATAAAGCGCTTCAGAATGGATCAATCGGCTGGCAGGATATCGTCGTGATCGACGCCGCTCCCACGGATATTGAAACGGTTGTGGCTGGGATTATCACAGGTTCCCGTCAGGGTGAACTGTCCCACATCAATGTACGTTCGATACGCAGGGGAACTCCGAATGCGTATATCCAGAATCCACACGTGATTTTTAATACCTATCAAGATGAACTCATCAAACTCACTCTGACACCTGATTCCTATGAGATCACTTATCCAGTTGAAATAGAAGAAGCGGAGAATTGGTGGGATCAACACCGCCCTCAATTAGCTGCGCTGCCCCAACCGGACGATGAGTTTACACTATTAAGTTCTTTGCCTGAAATGACTGAATCCATGACATCCAAAGAACTAATCATGCGCTATGGAGGAAAAGCGGCCCAGTTGGCCATTTTGTATTCCGTTTTCGCCGTAGGGATCGTGGAAGGAACTGAGATTCCATACTTGGTCGATGGATACGCGATTCCTTTCCATTACTATACAGAATTCATGCGATCCAACCAGATACCCCATCCTGCGGATTCCTCCCTATCCATCACATATGAAGAATACATCCATGTTCTATTAGAAGACCAGCGATTCCGAAGCGATGCGGCGTACCGTCGAAAATGTCTGAATGATTTTATAGAATACGCCTGTGAAAATGGGACAATCAATCCCATCTTGCTGAATGATATCACGATAAAAACAATTGATGTTTTTGGTGACGCTTCTGTGAAAGTTCGATTTCGCTCTTCTTCCAATGCTGAAGACGATATCGAATTCAACGGCGCTGGGCTTTATGATTCCACTTCCGTTTGCCTATTGGATAACCTGGATAACGATGAAGAAGGGCCATCGATCTGCGATCCAGATAAGAAGAAGGAACGTACAATCGAACGTGGACTTAAAACAGTATGGATGAGTTTATGGAATCCCAAAGCCTTTGAAGAACGAGAGTACTATCAAATCGGCCACCAGAACGCCCGTATGGGGATTTTAGTAACACGGGCGTTTCCGGCCGAGGATTGCAATGGTGTGGCTTTCACAGGCGATCCCGTCTCAGGATCCAAGGATTATTACCTTATCAACGTACAAAAAGGAGATGATAGCGTTGTACAGCCAGGGACAGGCGTCATTCCCGAAAAAGATATTATTTACATTGAGAATGGCTCTGTCACCGGGATCAACCGTGTTCGAAGTTCGTCACTCACTGCGGATCAGGAATGGGTGCTGAGTGACGCGCAATTGAACGAATTGGCCTCCGTTCTTACAAAAATCGAACAGGAAATGCCGGTTGAGGATCAGGAATACAGACGCGATCAAATCATCTTCGATATTGAATTTAAATATGACAATGGGCGATTAGTGATTAAGCAAATCCGTCCCACTCTCATTACATCCAATGAGGAGCCTCCCCTTCCCTCAGGGAAAGTGACTCTCAGTATTCCAGCCGACGCTTGTATGGTGGGTATATACAAATTCGCAACCACCCTTCAAGAAGAATATGAAACACTCTCGATGGTTCATTTCATTTCGGGCGACTATTCCTTGCCTGTACAAACCGGTCAATATGAATTGGAGATTGTTGATCAACTCGAATTCGGTCCCAATAAAACAATCGCGGTCTCAGCGGCGCCGGGTAAACTACTCGTCGAAGAAGTTAAAATCCCCGGTGAGAGGACTGTTCATCGCTATCAATATGAAAAAACATTTCATATTGTTGATCAAGCAGAACGAGATCTACTGTTTACAATGCAGGGAATACAAAGAAATATCGACACACAATCCAACGTTCATGTCACATTCGACAACCAAACGATCATCCATCAACTCTCTACGACCGGATATCTTGGCGGCCCTCAATCGGAAACAGTCATCAACTACAGCGCGGTCACAGACGATCTGGCCCAGATCTATCGCCACCGGCTTATTCTAGAAGATGGACAAAGCATTGAACTGTACGAACTGATCACCCGGCGGATTATGATGATGGGAATCGCATACGCCGATTTCACCTGCGCCGATGTGAAACTGAAGGAAGCCGCATTCCGGCAGGAGGATTATTGGAAATTGGTTTATACAGCGATGGGACATTGTTGGAATGCCAAGTTTCGTCTGATCTTTGATGAACCTTTGGGCGATATCTATGGTCTGGATATGCTGACAACAACTCTCCAGTGGGGACTTGATACCGAAGCGGAGGCTTATTGGCTGGATAGCAATCTTAATCATATGCGAAAGATCAATATCCTTGAATATAGCAGGATCGAAGTTGAAGAAATTCCCGAACCTACAACGGATGTGACTTCGTGGCTCTTTTTTTAAATGAAAAACCGACTGCGAATTATATTTATATATAGATGTCAATGGCTATGAGTAAAAAAGTCGTTTTGAGACAGCAAAGAGTTTCTAACTAAATGATTGTTTTTCGTTACAGTCGATTTAAAATCAGTGAAATGAATTGATGATTTTTGGGTTGGATGACGTTATATCAAGGGTTATCAGAACTTGAAATAATTCCGTATTATTTCTCTCAAAACTCTCTTGCGCACCAGCGAGATCGCTTGTTTTGGTTCTACTATAATTCTCTTGCGGAGATTCTTTTCTTCCCAATTATCCAAGAGGTTTTCGACCAGAAGAGGATAAACTTTCACCGTACAAATCCCGTCCCACTTCTTGTGTTTGTATTCTCCAATTTGATCATGAATCACTTGACCAACAATACCTGCTTCTTCATACGCTTCTTGCTCCGCAGATTCTATCGGTGTCATCCCTTTTCCAATGATTCCTTTTGGAATTCCCCATTTCCCTGATTTGATTGTAGTGATTAATACGATTCTTTTGTCCATGATCGCCAGAACACCTGATTGATCATATAACTTAGCTGGTTTTAATTTCTTTTTAGAATCAATTTTTGGTTGATTCATATTCTATCCTTAATCATTTTTGAATTAACACTGAGTCATAGTTTACCAGTATAAATGCCATTATCGTTCATAGTCACGGTGAGATATAACAGATTTCTCGGCTTGGATATTCGATTTATTGAGTAATTCAAGCATGATGAAAATAATACCTTGAGAAATATATCGGAGTACAAACTTATCTATCAGTGATATGCGCATATGTGATTTTAATGAAAAGGCATTCAAAAATAAAATAAGAGTACTAATAATATAAAAACATACTCGTTCCCAATCAATCCACAAGCCCAGTCGAATCCTATCAATCCAATTCATTCTTCGAAATCGATGCGGATGAGAAGATACAATATTTACTATTTTTTTGGGGGGGGATTTCCACAACCGTTATTACAAAAAAGTTTTTATGAAAATGGCGGTTGGATTAATCACTGGTTAAGAGCTAATTGCTCATCGTAAAAACCTTCCGGAAATAAAGCGCCTTTTGATTGTTGTATGCGTGTAGACCAACCACAAGATTCTTGAATGCATTTGTATGTTCCATCGTTTTTCTTACATCAATATTCATGAATCGGATTTATACAAACATCTGGTCAACGATCATTTTTTGATTTTTCTATAGCCTGACTGTCAATCACACTTAATTGAGCAATTTACCCAGTCATAATCTTTCCTTTAAGACTCGATTTTGAGTTGATAGGACAACAAGACTATCACAAATCCATAATATTCGTACAATGTGATAAATCCAGAATCGGATAGTAAAGGAGGCTGCGTGCAAAAGAAGGATATCATTCAACTCGTCGCAAAAAGGATGCGGCAAGTCGAGCAATCGATTAAGATAAATTACATTGAATCAGACCAGTCTAGAACACTAAACCAAAAGGAGAATCAACAGTGATAGAATTATCATCAAAACAGATCGTATAGCGTTATCGCATTTTTGCACTTACCTGGCTTGGATATGCGGGATTTTATCGATGTCGAAAAAATTTAGCGGTTATCGCGCCTGAATTAAAATAAATGGGGATGACCGATTTTCAATATGCTCACATCATTTTCTTTTATAGTTTAATGTATTGTATCCCAAATCGTTGGTGTGGACCATTGCGATTATGTACTTTTTCTTGAAACTGACGCGGTATGCTTTTCTTTTATAATTGCCGATGTACATGACTGAACATTTAGGATATAGTGGACAAGAAGCAGGATATACCTCTTCCATTTACGAATTGATCAGTTTTGCGGGAGCGCTGACAGCGGGATTATTTATCGGATAAAAAGTTTCAATCTCGCCGTTTTCCTATTGGCGCATTGTTTTTATGGGATTTAGGAATTAGTTTTCTCATTCATCCCACGATCGCGCAATGGAGTCATCTGGCCAATGCCATAGGCATTAGTTTTTTTGCTTTTTAACCTATGGTCCGGATACTTTGATGACTGGCGCGGCCGCTCAAGATGAAGGATCGCAACGTGGCGCCGCTACAACTGCTGGTTTTATGAATGGAGTAGGATCAATTGGACAAATGGTTTCCGGCTACGTTATCGCCAATGTGAAATTATATTATGGATGGGATGCGGTCTTTTTCCTATTTGTCATTTTCGCTTTTCTGAGTGGGACGTTATTGGCTACGAAATGGAACCATGTTACTAACGCAGAAGAGAACTAATAATGCGATGTGGATAATGATGTTATGCATTGTTTTTTACAAAAGGAATCACTAGGTTCTTAATCCAATTAGCAAATTCAAGTTGGCGGATCTCATCCGATAAAACATCATCATCGATATCCAATTGCCACCGCAAGTCTTTTCTATCGGGATTAGCGAAAAGAAGTTCCAAACGATCGACATATTGAGTCAAGTCGTCATGGCCGGTGAAAAATCCTGCGGGTACGAGTTTGTGTTCTCGCGCGACGATTAAACGGGCCAGTTCGTGCAGATCATATTCGGGATGATATTGAACGCCCCAAAATGTTCCTTTTTTATGTGTAACAGACAACGCTTGTACTGGAGAAAAATCATTTCCCGCCAGCAATATTCCACCGGAAGGCAGTTTGGTAATGTGATCATCATGACTGATATACGCGTTGAATACAGATGGTTTTCCTTCATACATCGGATGGCCTTGCCCTTCCGGTGTTAATTGAATTTTCCGAGCAAGTCCCATTTCTCGCCCTTTGGGATTGGATTGGACTTCTCCTCCGGCGGCGACAGCGGCCATTTGGATTCCCCAGCAGCTACCGAAACTGGGAATTCCTATTTCAAACGCGTCTTTTGCAAGCTGGATTTGACTGGTGACACTGGGGTTGGATTCATCGTAAATTGTTAAATTACATCCAGTCCAGATTATACCGCTATAGATTTCAAGTTCGGAAGGCGTATACATTTTGACTCCTTCATCCGAAGGAAGTAAAACATCATACGATGCTTCCGGCAGGTATTTATTCAATAGTTTGACATACAAGTTCCATGCTAGACACATACCCGCTGTCGCTAAATCATCGCGGCTCTTTTTCGAGTATCCATCTATAATTAACACGTGATATTGATTTGTCATAAGGTATCTTCTTTCAATTTAATTCCAGATTGAAGGCAAATGATCGTTTCGATTTTATTGATCCAGTCGTTCCAAAATGGCAGGGAGTTGGGAAAAATCATCGCAAATCGCTTCTGCGTTTGTATTTTCACTCCCCCGATCTTTCACCCCGGTGAACAAGATTGATTTCGCGCCTACCGCGTGAGGCCCATCGACATCATTTTGTTCTCGATCTCCAATATGGATGATTTGATTCAGTTCCACACCGAAATCTTGAGCGGCTTTTTCGAAAACGGCGGGAGTTGGTTTGGAAAAACCAACTTCATCAGAAAAGACCAGCGAATCAAATTCTTGGAGAATGCCTTGCCCATCCAGCAATTGACGAAGACAGCGCCCCGGGCTGAAGATGGCGTCGGAAATGACACCCAATTTATACTGTTTTTTCAATATCTGAAGAACATCCCGGATACCCGGAACGGGATCTGGACGAAACCGCAATTCCATTTCCTCGTGTTGTAAGATCAATTCATCCAAATCGGCAGGAGGCAACTCGCGTTTTAAAGCCGCGAAAAGAATCGACAACCGCTCCCGGACAGTCCATGTAACATATTGCTCATGCCATACTTTATTGAATGCTGCGTCTGCAGCGTTATAGGCCGTTTCAACCATTTCTCTTGAAATCGGAGCGTGTTTTTGGAGAGTCTGAAAAACCAGTTCTCTTCGTTCAACTGTTTTCGGTGGTAATCCCGCTTTTTTCCGCTTCGGTTCATCGCTATCATCTGAGAATAGCGTATCCCATAGGTCGAATGTAATGGCTGCAATTTTGGGAGATTCCATTAATAACTACTCTTTCATTAAGGATATAATCTGTTCAGTTCAATGATTGAACGTTAGAGAGTGGAACGTATATGTGTCAATTTTTATACTTTTGGATAAATTGATTTCGAGTGAAAGTTGAAAAAGTATGGGCCTAATTTTATCCAATTTAATTATAATCTCAATCTCGAAAAGTCAGAAAACTCAAATGATTATCAAATTCTTGCAGAATAAAATAGTAAGACCGGATTTTCATATACTGTTCGAACTAGCACATCACTGTCTCGTTCAGTTTGGGACGCGGTAGAGACGCCGGTTTCTCGGCGTTCCCCGCGCAGATTCCAGCGAGTGGAATTATCGCACTATATCCCTGTAGGATCAATTGAAGATCGTACAGGAAACTGCATGCATGAATTAAATCCGATCAAAGTATCGTTCCCGTTCCCAGTCTGTAACACTGGCGTTAAACGCTTTTTGTTCCAATCGCGCCAAGCGCGTATAGTGTTCGACAATCTCCTTCCCGAAGGTGGCTTGCGCGATATTACTTTCTTGAAACAGATCGCAGGATTGGAGTAAATCGAGAGGAATCTGGGGGAGGGATTTGTCTTGATACGCATTCCCCGCATAAGGATCCCCACAATCCAATCCTTCTTCAATCCCTGCCAATCCCGCAGCGATGGTTGCAGCAAAAGCGAGATAGGGATTCGCGTCGGCTCCTGGGATTCGATTTTCGATTCGAAGAGAAGAACCATGACCGATAATGCGGAATCCGGTCGTGCGGTTATCCTGGGCCCAAGCGATCCGGGTTGGGGCGAACGAGTCATCTTGATATCGTTTATAGGAATTAACGGTCGGAGCGAAAAAGAGAAACAACTCGGGGGTATATTGAAGCAACCCACCCAAGAATTGACGGAATAACAAAGTTTCTTTTTTCTTTTTTTCATCCCAAAACAGATTGGTTTCCTTGTTCACATCGAGAATGCTTGTATGGATGTGACAACTGGAACCAGCGGCAGCGCTTTCATATTTAGCCATAAACGTCATGGAGCCCCCATGCTTAGAGACGATTTCTTTGACGCCATTCTTGTATATGACATGACGATCCGCCATCTCTAGAGCGTCTGAATAACACAGGTTAATTTCATGTTGCGCTTTACCCCATTCTCCTTTGCTGAATTCGACCGGAATGTAACTCTTGCACATTTGATTGCGAATATCTCGAATAACCTCTTCATCGCGCGTTGTAGCCAGGATGTGATAATCGATCAAATATTTCGACGTAGGAGTCGGATTATGAAAATGACGTCCGGGGGATTCCAGTTCTTGCATGGATTCATTGAATAGATAAAATTCCAGTTCCGATCCCATCATGGGAAGAAAACCGGACTTTTTCGCTTGTTCGATTTGCTTTTTGAGAATTGTACGAGGCGCCGGAACAACCATTTCACCATTTTCCCATACCAAATCAACTAAAACCAGCGCCGTTTTTTCCAGCCATTGAATCGGCCGCAGTGTGTTTAGGTCAAGGATTCCTCCGAAATCACCATACCCTTTCTCCCAGCTGCATATGGAAAAGCCGGGAAGAGGATTCATTTCCATATCCGTGGCAAGCAGATAATCGCACATTTGGATACCGCTTGTTAACACGTGTTCCAAGAAATAAGCGCCCGTAACTCGTTTTCCCAACAACCGGCCGTATGGGTCAGGAAAAGCAACAAGAACGGTGTCGACCGCCCCTTCTTCAATCATAGTGCGCAGAATGTCAATCGTAAAAGGTTTTTCATTTTTATTCATCAGCGGAGATTGACCGTTTCAATTGAATTATATATGTCACACGAAAAAAGGTGTTATCTATTATAGGGAGAGTAACGCAATTAAGTTAATCCTCAAAATAAATAAAGACATTTTTTACTTCTGTAAAATTATCCAAACTTTCCATCCCTAAATCCCGACCGATACCACTTTGTTTAAATCCACCGAAAGGCGCTTCGATGAACACGCTGGAACTAGTATTGACACCTAAGACACCAGAACGAATCTGTTTGGAAACACGGTGGGCGCGCGTAAGATCATTGGTCCAGAGTGAACCGGACAATCCGAATTTAGTACCATTGGCTTGTCGAATCATGTCATCTTCATCGGTAAAAGGGATTACATTGAGAACCGGGCCAAAAATTTCTTCCTGCGAAATGCGCATGTCATTGGTTGCGTTTGTAAAAACTGCGGGACGGATATACGAACCTTTGGCAAAAATCCCTTCAGTTAATATATCGCCACCATACGCCAAGGTTGCGCCTTCTTGTTGCCCCAATTGTATATATGAATGAACGGTTTCCCGTTGTTTCATGGAGACCATCGGTCCGATTTGGGTGGCGTCATCCATGGGATCGCCGATGACGGTTTTATGGGTTTGATCAATAAACGTGTCGACGAATTCATCGTAAACCGATTGTTCGACAAAGGCGCGGCTTCGAGCGCAGCAATCCTGTCCACAATTCCCGAAAACGCCTAACACGGAATTTCGCGCCGCATTTTCCACATCTGCGTCGGCGAAAACGATATTGGGTGATTTCCCCCCTAATTCAAGAGAAACCCGCTTGATATCGTTAGCGGCCGTTTTCATGATTTCGATCCCCGTGGTGGTTTCACCGGTAAATGTGATTTTATCGACACCCGGATGCGCCACAATGGCGTTCCCGGCCGATGATCCCGGACCCGTGAGGATATTCAAAACTCCGTCCGGGAGTCCCGCTTCCAGCGCGATTTCCCCCAAATACAGGGCCGAAAGAGGGGTATAGCTGGCGGGTTTGAGAATCACAGCGTTCCCTGTCGCCAGCGCAGGAGCCACCTTCCAACAAGCCATGGCAAAAGGAAAGTTCCAAGGGACTATCCCTGCGACAACACCGCAAGGAACGCGAAGAGTATAGTCGAGTCCCTGCTTGGAAACGGGGATGGTTTTCCCGGTATATTTTGTAATCGCGCCGGCGTAATACTCGAAACAATACGCTCCCGCGCCGACTTCATCTCTTGAGTCGCAGATCGGTTTCCCGACGTTCATCGATTCGATTTGGGCGATTTCTTCCTGTTTTTCGCGCAACAACTCGGCAAATCGAAAGAGAACGGAAGCGCGTTCGGAAGCGAGCATATTTGGCCAGGGCCCTTCATCAAACGCTTTCCGGGCGGCTCGAACCGCCACATCAACATCTTGCTCATTCGCTTTGGCTACTTGCGCCATCAGTTCGGTTTGAGCAGGATTGATTACATCGAATGTTAAACCCGATTTCGCGGGAATCCATTTTCCTTGGATGAATAACAGGTGCTGTTTCATAGTTTACTCCTAATGTTGATAATGTGATCGCGATAGAATGTGGTTTATATTACCAACTTTCTTGATAAAGACGTAACAGGTCCTCTTTCGAGCAGGGGCGTGGATTCGTTTGATGACAGGGATCCTCGAATGCTTTTTGGACTAATTTTTCCAGACCTTCTTCCGGAATGCCGCAATCGCGCAACCGCGCCGGAATTCCGATTCGGTGATTCAGATCGGCGACTGCTTGGATCGCAGAAGCCGCCGCGTCAGAATCGGCCATCTCACGGGTGTCGATTCCAAAAAGAATAGCGACTTTCCGATACTCTTTGCAGGCGGCTTCTTGGTTGAAGCGCATCACCGCCGGCAAACAAACCGCATTGGCAAGGCCATGTTGCAAACCGAATTCCGCCGAGAGAGGATGAGCCAGGGAATGCGCCGCGCCTAGATCTTTTTGAAATGAGATCGCTCCCATTGTCGCCGCAATCATCATATATCCTCGGGCTTCGATATCCTGACCGTTTTCAACGGCGCGTTCCAGATAGTTAATCACGAGTTCCAGTCCACCCAGCGCGACGGCGTCACAAATGGGGTGAAACACAGGGGCCGTCAATGATTCAAGGTTATGGGTAAACGCATCCATTCCCGTATACGCCGTGAGATGAGGTGGCAATTCAACCGTCAATTCGGGATCTTCAATGGCGCGCGCCGGTAAAAGAAGGGGACTGAAAATGAACATTTTACGTTCCAATTCAGGAATGGTAATCACGGATACACGCCCAACTTCACTGCCCGTTCCGGCTGTGGTGGGAATAGCGATAATGGGCGGCAAGGGCCCTGTAATGCGTTCATAGCCACCGGTTTGCGCGTCAAATTCGACAAGGGGCCCATTATGGACTACACGAACGGCAATCGCTTTTGCCACATCGATCGCGCTTCCTCCACCCAAACCGATGACTCCATCACACTGTTCATCCTTGAATTGCTTTCCTGCGCGTTCCACATCCTCCTCGATTGGATTGGGATGGACACCAGAAAAAAGAGAAAATTCTTGCTTGGCGCTTTGTAATGTTTCTTCAACTTTGACGAACGCTTCAGTCTTCAAAAAAGCGGAATCAGTAACGAGTAATGGTTTTTTACTCCCCGTTTCTTCAAGGCATTTGGGGAGTGTTTTAATCGCCCCAGCGCCAAAAATAATCGTGGTAGGGAAATTGAATCGAGAGATTTCATTGAACACGTTTAATTCTCCTCATTCATTGTTCGGCTTTCTGAAAAGGGTGTCATAAACCAATAACAGGCCGATCCGATCACCTGCGTCACTGTACTGAGACGCTATGTTGTATTTTTTACGACAAAAATCCTTCGTCGGTATTTCCATGATCTTTTTGATGAATGGTTTTTGTTTGCGCCAATATCACTATGGCGGAATAAGAAACCGATTCGAATCAAAAAATTATATTTCTCTTTTTCGATCATTTCAAAGCATGTGAGAGTATTATAATCCTATCAGATTGAAATGTAGTGCCTTGTGAGACTGTCATGGGCGAATCGGTTCATCAGTAAACACTTGACAATATTGATGTTAATACGTCGCGGTAGAGATGGTTTTTTTCTGAGATTTCATGGGATAAAAACCGATGAACTAAAGCGCGATTGAATAAACAAGGATGGAAATGATAACGATTATTAAGCAATGAAGTCAACCAGCGAAGGTGGATAAAGTCACCGTAACGCTAAACAATATCGTACTTCCGACGCTGGGAATATCTCACACCATTGCTGTCCAAGAAAAATCAGAAACTGCATAAAGAATAGCGAAATTTTTAGGATTTTGGACGGGGGAAGCCCGGATTTTGATTCCAGGCCCCCTTTTGCTGTCCAAAACAAATATCATCAAAGGTTAATTGTAAGTCTTCTGGAGGTTTTGGCGGGATTTGAAACGGATCGTTTATCCATTTCATTAAATCCCTGTAGGTAAACAAATTTAGACGAAGAAAAGCCACCAGATTGGAGAGTGACCAATCCCATTGGGAACGGAATTGGAGTATCTTCAAAATCAAAATGGGAATCAAGGCGGTCCAAATTTGAATCTTCAAAGCATTCGCCGACGTGCCGACAAAGGTTTTCACTTTCAGGTTTTGCTTTAATAGTTTGAAGAAGATTTCTATTTGCCAGCGTTCCTTGTAGATGGCCGCGATAGTACGGGCGGCGAATTCGTGGTGATTGGTCAACAAGTCGATCATCCGTTTATTTTCTTCATCCCAAACCCGTACCAATCGGAACGTCATGCCGGAGCAGACTTCTTGCGCACGATTCGAGGTGAAACGGATCGTATAATCGCCCCGTAGATTCGAATCCCCTGGGACCACTCGGCGGCTGATCAACTGATACTTCAAATTCTCTTTGAGCCGGGTGACAAAATACACGCCCCGGTCGGTCCATTGCCGAAACAATTCGAAATCGACATAGGCGCGATCCATGGCCACGATCGAGCCCGCGGCCAGATGAAGCAATCGGGCGATTGTGATATCGTGTTGTTTTCCCTCACCAATGTAGGCGTAGGCGGGCAGATACCCGTCGTGATCCAGGAGCAGGTGAAGTTTGACCGCCCCCTTGGTGCGCCGAAACTTCGCCCAATCGAACAGAGACGCGCACAAGTCAATGACGGACAAATCCAGGCTGTCGAGTTTGTTCTTGAAGCGGAATTTACGTTTCCCCTGAAATTCCAACTGCGCTTGGCGCAAAAGCGTGTAAAAGAGAGCCTGGAACATTTCCCAGGAACGATGTTGATTCGCATAGGCGAGAGTTGAGCGCTTGGGGGCGTTTTTGATACCGAGATGGGTTAATTTCCCTACACATGTGGCCAATCCCCCGCAGATTTCTCGCAAGGATTTCGCTTGGCCAAGTTGGCAAAACAACATGGCTACCAATTGCTCCCAGCATGAAAAATTCTTCGCATAGCGATTCCCGGAATACGTGTCCACGATGCGGGCGAATTCAAAACGAGGTATAAAGGCTAGGATTTGCGAAAAAAGACTGGCACAATAAGTCATATCGGACACCTCCAGCATGGATTGGATATTTCGCAACTATACAATACCATGCGGGTGTCCGATTCTCATAGATGGACAATCCCTCATTTTTTTATTGGACAAGAGTGATAGCGGGTATACCGATATGGAGTAGTGTTTTATGACGCCGGTAAAATAAATCACTCTGCCAGTTCAGGAAACGATTGAACGGCTATGGCCCAATCGGAACAATATGGCGCGCGCCAATTGTATCGTTTCATTTCGAATGTTCCTATATCGATTTCCACATTTTCTTTCTTCGTGTCTACGGCTATGGCGGTCATTGGTTGAGAGAGATCAGTAAAATCCATTTTCAGGTGTGTACAATCTTCTTTATAAAATAAGAATAATGAATGATTTGAATGCTTTAAACAAAAACCGTCTGTGCGTGAATTATCTTCTACCATATCTTTGAAAAATCGATTTGTAAAAAAAACAGCGTAGGTTTTCATCCATTCAGGATGAGGGTAAGGAGCCGATCCACCCGCACCAGAACCTTCATTCAAAAGATTTCCCCAAATATTGGCTACTCCGCCGGCCATGGTTGAGTGCCACAGTCCACGGCGAGTCATTTCTTCGTCATAATCTTTATCGGGATATCGTGAAGGCCAGCGGATGCGAAATCGGTCTTCGGAAAAAGCCGGCTTAGAAGGCCTGTGTTTAAGCGCGGCGAGATAAACCTCATAGGTGGGGCGATGATGCTCATAACTCGCGTAATCCAGGCCATCATAGATGGTTTGATTGGAATGATCGGTACCTTTGCGAGGGCCTCCCGGACGGCCCCCGAGTAAATGCTCCCATCCAAATTGTTGATGCATAAACGAGTGCCACTCCCTCAGATCATCTTCGGAAACCCACTCGAATAAGTCAAATCCATACCCCATTGTCCAGCCCGGAAGGGGGCCTAATCGTGCGGCGATGTAACGTTGCAGCCGTTTATCGGCAGGACCATTCTTCCCCCATCGGACTGGTGTCATATGCCGTTGTTCATCACCCCATGCCCATAGATGAATGAATCCTCCAGCGGTGTGTACAGAAGTGATCAATTGTTCGAGCGCTTCAAAGGTTTTCAAATCGGGATTTGGATCATCACTATCAATGTCATCGTATTTCGTTTGATTCCAATCAAACCAGCGGCATAACACGCTCGTGTGAAATCCATTAAATCCGTGATGGACCAAAAATGTTTGAATGTCTTTTTGTATTTTCCCCGGATTGTTCGAAAAAGCGGGAAGATCGTCGTACATCACGAGTTGGGGAACGAATGCTTCATTTGTCCCCATCCATCCCCATTTATTTGCAAAATGAGTGACAAAGCCATGGATTCTTGGATTCGGATGAGGATTGACAATAACTTTACCAACAATCCCATCAAGACCGGATTCTTCACTGCGGGTTTGAAATGTCCATAAACCGGTTTTTACACCGGTGAACCGGAACGCCCATTTCCCATTGCCAGTATAAAACATGCCGGTTGTACGCGTCTCTCCGTTGGGGTGAGAAAAGATTACATGAGCGTTTACATCAAATGGATTGTCCGCTTTCGATGAATGGGGAATCGTCCATTCCACATAAGGAGACCATTGGGTGACAGTTCGATTTAAGCGTGTATCGGTCCCGTCGACAGTGATGGTTTGGTTCGCTGAAATATTTTGATGAACGGCTGTCGATCCATCCAAGAATTTTACAACGATATCAACCGTTTTACATGCGCCTAATCCAAAGTGCAAGACTGGATCATTTTGACCAAGGTAACCGTTATTGCTGCGAGATTCCCGCATGCCCAGGATTACGTTTCCGATACGTCCGGAGGGATAGACAAACGTTTTGGCGCCAAAAGCGCCGTTTTGATTTTGAGGGGAATTCAATCGGACCTTCAACCAGTTCCCCTGGTTGTAATCGTTCCGCACGAGCCAGTTCACCGACCGTTTCGCGCCGATCGCGAAATCGGGATCCCCATCGTTATCAATATCCGCAAAGGCGATTCCACGTGGGTCGTTGATCCCAGATACTGGTATTGGGGAGCCGGCTGAAAACGTTCCAGTACCATCATTGATGTACATTTTGCGATCTCCGGCAAACACCAGATCCTGATCCCCGTCGTTATATAAGTCGCTGAATCCCCCCATGTAACCTGCTGTGTCTGTAAACGATTGATGATGTAGAAACGTTCCATTGCCTTGATTGATGTACAATGCCCCGTAGTCATCGCCCGCAAGCAGTAAATCCAGATCGCCATCGTTATCAACGTCGGCTGAAGTAATTCCATCGTGGGCCAAGTGATGAATTCCCAAATCGGCCGGTGGAATAAGAGTAAATTGGCCGATCCCATCATTTTGTAGAATATTAACAGGGCCTGTTCGGTTGGCGGCGATAAGATCAATATCGCCGTCTCCATCAAAATCAGTATCCGTGGCGCCCTGACCAGCGGGACAGGTATTCCAATCTCCCGCATTGAAGGAAGTAAATGTCAGTTTTCCTTCATTTCGGTAGATTTCATTTTGTTCGCCATGTGGATCGTTTGTCCCTTGATAATTGGTGACGCTGAATAGATCTAAATCACCATCATTATCCATATCGAAAGCGAGCGCTCCGCGTGTCGGCCAACGGCGATCGAGTGATAGTCCGCTATCCCATGTAACCTCAGTAAAATTCCTGTTTCCATTATTGCGGAATATATTGTTGTGTGACGGATATTCCGGAGTGTCCCACGTCGTTCCGTTAAATACATCGTAATCACCATCATTATCCAGATCCGCAAACACAGTACCGTGAGACCCACCATCGAAATCGTCAATCCCACGTTTTTTCCCCTCTTCAGCAAAAATACAATCACCCTTGTTGTGGAAAAATAATTCTGGCATGGGATCGTTGAAGATCATGGTGATGCAGAGATCAGGTAAAGAATCCCCATCGATATCGGCGAACATAACGCCATGCCCACCCGTTAAATCAGATGGCCCACCGGTTCCCGCGGACTTTGTCATATTAGTAAAAGACGATTCCGCATTAACGATAGAGCCGGGGGTCAATACAAACCCGATTACGACAGACATAGCTGTATAAAGGGATAAGAAACATTTTAGATTGTTATATTGGCAAGGTGAAAACACTGGGTGATCCTTTTCGTGAGCATGTTGCGTTTCTAGTTACACAGGTACCTACTGGAATTGGATTTGCTGATTTGTTAATAGCTGGAGTATATCATATAACGGTTGGGAGCGCCAAGAATTAAAATAATTCACTTTTCCTTAGCTTCCACCACCATCACAATAATAGTATTAATGAAAATGGCGGTTGGATTTACTTTAACGTGAAGGAAATATGATGAGTGCTCTGTTGTAGTAAAATGTTCAAAAAAAGGGTATCTTCAAGGTGCGAAGGAATGATTTGGTGTGAGAACGTTATAATTCGAATACACTGCTTATAGCGAAGTTGTGGAATGCTGATACCGGATTGGAAATTCTCACCTTCAAAGGCCACGTCGAGCGATTGACTTCCGTTGCGTTTTCTCCGGATGGTAGGCGAGTTCTCACGGGGAGTATGGATGGCACAGCGCGTATTTGGGACATTAATGATCTGACCAGCGTAGAGCAATGGAGTTTATTTTAAGCTTACTTATGAAGAAAAAAAAATTCAGGAGACAAAATCATGATTAATTTCCTGCGTTTACATCTCACAAGTATGTTGGTAATTGTTTTCATAATTCATCCAGCAATTCTTGTAGCCCAAACCGTAGACGAACGTTTTACAACAGCTGAAATCCACATACCCTAAATGCAGTTTGAGGTGGCGATTTTGGTGAATGGTGATCCGGGAGATATTACTGTTATTGAAACGCCACCGGTGTGATGGGCTATTGGCGGAATCAATTCAAACGGATTGCTGAATGATGGCACTATTACATGGACGCTTCCCTCATTTGCTGGAAACGCGAAATTAATTTACAAGGTAACTCCTCCTTAAAGTGCAATTGAGGATGGGATTTTTTCAGGAACAGTAGGAGACAGCGAAATCGGGGGGATTTTCGATTCTGTATTACGAAGTAAAATCCGGGATTGCTGAATCGGAAGTAGAAAAAGTAGCCAACGCTTCAGGCAGCACGGAAGGCCCGGTTTGGCATAAGGATGGCTTTCTTCTATTTTGCGGGGTGGGTGTGATTAAGAAATGGGCGCTGGGGCAAACGATTTCTAGCTGACGTCCCATCGGAGCCAACGGGCTGACATATGATCCGGAAGGACGATTGGTTGCCTGTGTTCCTGAAAACGACCGCCGCGTTCTCCGAATCGAATCGGATGACAGCATCACGGAAATTGCGGATAACTATCAGGGAAAGAAATTCAACCTTCCCAACGACCTTTTTATTCATTCCGATGGGATGATTTTCTTTACGGATACGGATTACACATTTCTAAGTGGGACTCAATCAGAAATGCCCGCTGGCGTTTACTGTATACGGCCGGGTAACCAACCTTTAAAAATAATCGAAAACAATTTGATCAATCCGAATGGTATCGCGCTTTCTCCGGATGAAACAAAAATCTATATTGCTGACTGTGAGGATTCCATGCCCTGGATCGCGATGCCCTCGTTTCATGGAGTCCGAGCTTATGATGTGGCTGCCGATGGATCGTTATCCAAGGGAAAACAATTTGCTCCAACCGTTTGTGATGGAATGAAGGTGGATCAGGATGGGAATGTCTATCTCTCCGTGGGTTCTGTGGTGATCTACTCTCCGGAAGGTGAACTCATAGAAGTGATCCGTATTCCTGAATTTACCCGCAATCTCGCCTTTGGCGATGAGGATAACAAAACGCTGTATATCACTGCGGGAAACAGCGTCTATAAAGTTCGTGTTCGGTATCCAGGCGTTCGAGTGTGGAAATCCGGAATCGTGGATTGGCAGGACTATTAATTCGTATTCGATCGAAGTGGATTGCTTCTATATCCTTTTTCTGTTTCCGAGAACCAAAAAGGTATTATAGAAATATGAATTCTCATGTACTTGCGAACACTCATTACATTCTTGCATATTATTAGTAATACATTCGGATTCTGCCTGGAGGTTCCTCTGTACAGAAATACAGTCATCCGTTTCGAAACGTTTCAGGTTTACTACAGTGCGCTGAAAGTTCTCCATCATACCACGCTGGATCTTGGGTGGTCATTGTTTGCAAAAGAAAAATTCGCCAACCCCGCCAAAAACGTCTGCCTTATCCCCTACCCCATTCCAAGGTTCGCACTTATCTTTCCGCCGTCAATAAATTCTCTTACTGGGTGGCTCTGGTTCTGATGTACGCATGCGGTCTCCGAACTTGTAAAGCCGTCTGTGACCACCCCCATCGCTCTCTCTAAAACTCATTCATTTATATGGTCTATTTTTCTCTTTTTACTATCCTGCTGAAACGAAAGGATCGTATAGTAAGATTGGAGTCGCGGCGGATCGTTTCATGTCATTTCTCCATCATGCATTTCGAAAACAACTTGAAGTATGACAGCCCATTCCTAATAAAATTCGTAGTTTCTTCGTGTCGTTTTGGATATCTATCGTATGATTACCTTCTCCCATTTTGAATAATTTTTGCATTCGTCTATTGCCTATCCGGGGATTCCGGACAGGCAGTGTGGACCATGTTGGCATCCATCCACTTTACCCCCACACGCGATTCAATTGTCATGGATATTGAATGAAAATCACATTTACTATAATTCGGATATTTTTCTGTTTTAATAGGATAAATTTATCCTAACAAACACTTTAAACAGCAATTTCACTTCAATCATTTTAAATGCAATGTGTAATCCAATATGAAAAAATGAAACGTTCTTTTTATGCTGAGGCGATTTCTAGAAAGGAATCAATTTTGGATTTTTTATTGCTAATAAAAGATATATCAGAAGTATTACTAATATTACAAAAAAGGTATGGTTATTTGGAACAGAAGAGAATTTCAGAGATCGCATTTACGATTTTGCACTACTTGAAAAATAATCCCGATGCGCAAGATACATTAGATGGAATTACATCTTTTTGGTTATTAAAACAAAAAATTCAATTTGAAATTGAATATGTTTTCCATGCATTAGATCTATTGGTACAGAAGGATATGATTTTGCCTAATCAGAATGTGCCCAGTCAGAAATTAGACAATGAAATTCATTATTGTGTTAATCCAAAGAAATTTGACATGATTGATCAAATCCTGGATGAATTGTATCCCCAGGATAAAGAGGATTAGTGCATTGATTAATTCGCATATCTTCGAAAACGATCTGCAGGAAACGATCCAGTTTGACTGGAATTATCTTGAGGGTGAAATAACGCTCTTGAACTTGCATCTAAAACGCGAGTTTTATCATCAGCAATTGGAACGTGGCAGCCAGTACAAAGAACTTCATCCATTCTCCGGATTTGTTTTGCAGGATGAAGATGTTCT
>CAXXSM010000167.1:0-5499 GCA_963663405.2 bacterium
ACTCCTAATTCCAACAGGAAATTGGCGGACCCGCCTTTGCGGATCATGGTTTGTGATCCTCCCGTCGGCATCACCCAAGCCGCCAGTGTAAATTCATCCTCAAAGACAAAGTTCTCGCTGAACTCACTCACCGAAACGACGCCATTGCCAAAGAATTCATACGCCTGGCCGGCGATACCATCTGTTAACGCCGCATCTCCACTCGGTACGCCATCATTTCCATTGCCGCTGGTGTCCGATCCGTCTCCTTCAAAGAGCCATTCGCCTACAAGGTTGGTTCTAAGATTGGGCGCCAGCGCTTCATAGTCCGCCAGGATCTCCGCGTCCGAAAGAGTGCGGGCCCAGATCCGGATTTCATCCAGACGTCCGATGAAGATTTCGCTGGAATAATTCCCGAACAGGAGAGGCTGTGTGGTGTCGTTGACCGCGATCCCCGTCACATCGTTTTCCACGATCAATTCCCCATCGATGTAGCCTCGCAATTTCGCCCCATCATACGTCATGGTAAGAAATGTCCATTTCTCATAGGGAATTGCGGGACCGTTCACGATACTCGCGCCGATATTCACTTGATCCGTGGCGAATCCAAATTGCGGATTGGAACCCGGATCGTTCGTTCGGTCGACACCTAATTCCAACAGGAAATTAGCGCCGCCTCCTTTTCGAACCATTGTTTGTGAGCCGTCGATGACGTACACCCACACTTCCAGCGTGAAATTCTCTGCAAAGACAAAATTCTCGCTGAATTCATTCACCGAGATCGCTATCGATCCATCAAATTCGAACGCGCGCCCGGATATCCCCTCCACGTTCACCGCTGATCCGGTTCCATGATTCTCGTTGCCACTCGAATCATTCGCCGTGCCGTCATCAAACGTCCATTCTCCAACCAGACCGGTTCGATCCGCTGTCATGCCTGACAGTGGCAGAACCAAGACCAGCGCCAACAATCCTACGATCAGTCCTTGTTTCATGTTATCTCCCTTTCATAGAAAAAATAATATAAACGAGCCGATAGAAGCTGCATTTATAAAAAGCCGAACTCACTCTATCCACTCTAAATCGATTATCGCAAATTGATTTGATCCTTGTCAAGATCATTTTTCTCTACCAAAAAGAAAATTTGAATTAAATCATATGAAAAGAGAGAAAAGAGGAGTCTTTCATTGTTTCACTTTTATAGATATCTTTAATCCTTGACATACTTCTTAACTCTCTGGTGTAATGGTTTTCACAGGGGAGTTGTATTAACAGCGGAAAAGGAAAGGAATGAAACGGAAATTGAATTCACAAAACAAGACTTTTCACAAGGTTTCGTTAAGTCTAAAAGATTTGCTGGGAAAAGAATATACGGACGCAATTTGCGCGGCGCGGGCCTCTCTATCCGGGGAGAATGAGAAAGAGTTAAAAGCCCTCGCCCGAAAGAAAGTTGATTTTTTTCCCAAAGCATTCGAAAAGCGATTAACACAGCTCCTGCCGGATGTGGGGAGTGAATGCGGCAAGGCGCTGAAAGAATCCGCCTGCGGCGCCACATCAGAAGATTTTGAACTTCATAGCAAGACAGATCCCGCCCCCGTCAGTGGATATGGATATTACCGGATCGGTGAAAACGGGCGGTTGTATTTCATCTCGAAAAGCGAACATTACCACGCGCCTCTGGGACATAGTTTCCCCGGCTACCGCCTGATCGAATACGCTCGGAATCTGGGCGCGCCGAACGCCACACATAACAACACCCGTGGCCATATCACCCGCTTGCTGGAAGAAGAACTCATCCGTACGGCGGCGGGAATCTCATTGGACGATCCGGCGGGTTTAAACAAGACTCTATCATCAAAAAACTCTCTCGTTCTCAACCGGGTACTCAACCTCGAAACAGGGAGCCTCGCGGCGGAGGCGACGATCAAAATGATTCTCAGCCGCTTCCACCAGCCGCAAGACGGCGGCCCCGAGCCGAAATACAAAGACCGAATTCCCGTCTTCGTGGTACTCGGAAACGAGCAGGGCGGCTTACAGGCGAACTATCACGGAACCACGATCACCGCGCAGCTTATGCGCGGAATGTGGCCTAGTTTCCAAGAGCAATTGGAGCAAAACGGCATTATGCTCGTGCGCGCCGTCCGGCCCAACAACTTCGATGATTTGGAAGCGCTCTTTTCCAATTACGAAAAAGACCGGTTCAAGATCGCAGGTTTCTTTCTTGAATTCGTGATGATGAATTACGGCGCCGTGTTATTGACAAAGAAGTTCGTCCGCCGTCTGTTTTCACTCTGTAAACAACACGACGTTCCCACCGTGGCGGATGAAATTCAAACCTGCGTGTGGAGTCCGGAATTATATATGTACCGGGAATACGGCGTCAAACCAACAATGGTGGCAATTGGAAAAGGATTTCCCGGCGGGGAATATCCCGCGTCCCGCATTCTCTTCAGCCGAACGATGGATTCGCTTCCCCAGTTCGGCGCATTGGTCACGAATGGGCAGGAAGAACTCTCTTCGCTGGCGTATTTAATCACAATGCGCTGGGCGAAAGCGAACGCGGAAATCACCCAAGCGATCGGCGATTATTACGAAGAACGATTGAAAAACCTCTGCGCCAACAATCCAAACCACATTCACACGATTGAAGGGAAACGCCATCTGGCTGGAATCTTTTTCCACGATTTATCCTTCGCCAAATCGTTTACCCAGCGATTAAATGAGGGTGGATTGGACATCAGCGTGCAAACCTATAAGGACGGATGCCCGCCCAGCGCGTTGACAAAATTACCATTGACGGCGGGGTATGAAGCTGTCGATTTTGTGATTGAACGTATGGAAGATGCGCTAAAGAGTATTTAAGTGAAACAAAGAAAATGACGGACAAGATCCTCGTTGGAATCGACCTTGGCACAACCGTTCTCAAAGTCTGCGCGTTCGACTCGCGGAATGGCTCTATGCTCGCGAAAGCCGTCCGCCTCTTACCGGTCCAACAATTTGAAGACAACGGCAAAGAACAGAAAACCGGAGCCCTTGACCGTTTGTTCCGGGAAGCGGTCAACGAACTACAAAAGCAGCTGGGAATGGAATGGCAAAAGGTAGCCGGAATTGGACTGGCCGCCCAAGGAGGCAGCGCGATCATCGCTGACCGGAAAACGGGCAAAACCCTTACACCCCATGATTCTCTGGAATGATGGACGGGCGCATTCCTATACCGCCAAGCTGGCGGCTGAACGTCCAAGCCACTATTGGCGAAAATACACTTTGTGCGGCGGCCCGCCGGAAGGATTGGGGCGGCTGGTATGGTTGAAAGAACGAAAACCCGAACTCTTTAGTGATAAGAACATCCATATCGGCGCGGGGGAATATCTCTTTTTCAAATTGACCGGCGTATGGCGGCAGGACGCGGGAAATGCGATCCAAATTGGTTCCTACAACGCGGTTCAAAAGAAGCTCTTCCCAACGCTGTTAAATAAAATCGACGTTCCACTATCATTCACCGCGCCGCTGCGCCAAGGGCATGAAACCGCGCCCCTTTCTCCCCACGGGAGCCAATGGATGAATCTGCCAGCGGGAATTCCCGTCGCGGGGCCATACATCGATCAAGAAACAGGCTACCTCTCAGCGCGCGGCGGTTCCGGGTGTCCATTACAATGCTCACTCGGTACCGCGTGGGTAGGGAATTTCATTCTGCCTGATAGAACAAACGGCGCTTCACCTACTCAATTAGTTCTACCTTCCCCCATTGACGATGGGCGGCTTGTCATTCAACCATTATTCTCTGGAAACACCGTTTGGGAATGGGGGCTGGATCAACTAGTAAATCCAGATCGGGAACATGCGCTGCAAGAAGTAAAGGAGATTTTTCGTGTGTCGCTATTACCGAAAGACGGCCTTCTAGCGCTGCCGTGGCTGAATCAATCCAATCCAATCAACCCGGAATTAACCGGCGCCGGTGTTTTTTTCGGGTTGAACGAACAGACCGATCGCGCCGATCTGCTGCGCGCATTGGTGATGGGGATGTGTTTTGAATTGGCCCGGATGTTCGGATCGCTGGAACGGACAGGAACAATTGACAGCATCGTCCTTGGCGGAGGCGCAAGCAAAGGCGTTTTCTTCCGCAAGTACATCGCGGCGCTTTTCCCTTCAATTCCCGTTCGCCAGCAACTGGACGAAGACCTTTCCGCCGCGCGGGGATCGATCTACGCGTTCCAGCCAAATACGGCCTGCGCAAAAACGAAAAAAGTTTCACTCCCTTCAAACAAACTCGTATTGAAGATACAAGAAAGATACAAACAATACTTACAGTTGTTTGACACACTCTATCAATCGATCCCGGCGGGAAAAGCCTTCCATTTCAAGGGATAAGAATCATGAAACGAAAACCAAAAATCGGCCTGCTTCCATTGTATTTAAAGCTATACGACGACACGGACCCTGGATTGCGCAACCAGTTTGAGCCCTTGATCGAAGCGATTCTCAACGGTCTCGGCGCCGAAGGAATTGAATCCGTCCGGGCGGATATCTGCCGGATCGAATCTGAATTTCATGAAGCGATCCATCATTTCAAAATCCAGGACATAGACCTGATTATCACCTTGCATCTAGCCTATTCGCTTTCGCTGGAATCCATTAACGCGCTCGCGTCCGCATCGTGTCCAATTCTAATGCTTGACACAACCCTGGATTACGATTTTGGACCGGATGTCGATCCAGCCCGTATCATGTACAATCACGGGATTCATGGTGTACAGGATTTGGCGTCAATGATGCGCCGCCGGAGGATACCGTTTGAAATCATCGCCGGTCATATTACAGAATCCAATATCATCAAACGCGCCGCCGCTTTTGCGCGGGCCGCGTACGGCGCGCGAAGCCTGCGGGAGACAAAGGCGCTGCGAATCGGAGAAGCCTTTCAAGGCATGGGAGATTTCACGGTCGACGAACCTGTTTTACAGCAATCACTCGGCGTTACGGTGATGACTGTCATGCCGGACGCGTTGACCGGTGATCTCGAAATCCTATCCAACAATGAAGTGGAAGAAGAGATGCGCCTTGACCGCGAACGCTATCTCATTGAAGCCGATGAAACCGTTCACCGAAGGTCGGTCCGGTTGGGATTGGGCTTGCGGCGATTTCTTGACAGTGGCGGGTATACAGCGTTCAGCGCGAATTTCCTCGCGTTCAATTCGAGTAAAGAGCCGATCGATACAGTCCCATTTCTCGAAATATCCAAAGCCATGTCACGCGGTATCGGATACGCCGGTGAAGGGGATGTATTGACCGCCTCCCTCGCAGGCGCGCTGGAACGAGCGTTCGGCCTGACCACATTTACCGAAGCCTTCTGCCCGGACTGGAAACATGGGACTCTCTTTCTATCGCACATGGGAGAGATCAATCCCAATGTATCCAGTGAGAAACCTTTGTTGTGTGAAAAAGAGTTTCCGTGGACCGGCGCGAAGAATCCTGCGATTCTCGCCTGCGCTCCGGCGCCCGGCCCGGCGGCGCTCATCAATTTGG
>CAXXSM010000168.1:0-14710 GCA_963663405.2 bacterium
TCCTGCCGGGCGATCCCAGGGCACATGCCGGGGACCGCTTAAGGCTGCTTCCTTTCGGACCTGACCTGGTTCACGAACCGGCATTGCATGGGACCCGGCGCTCAACACTCCTTACGCAGCGCAGCCTCACAGCCGTACCCCTTGGAGGGGGAATTCAGCCCTGCTAAAGCGGGTTGCAGGTATAGGGCACCGCTAACTCCCCGCCTAGCGCGCCCCCATTCGAGTTCTGAATGGGTAATTCTTCGAGTTGCCGGATATTTCTTTACTATATTGTACGATCAACCGCCGCGTATTACTTCTCTTCTTTTTCTTTTTCGGCGAGTTCTTGATACTTTTTCCACGGGAGAATTTCGGCTTTTTCAAGAATGACAGGTTTCACCGGGATATCCCGCTCTTTCGTTTTTAACGTTCGCGATTTTATCCACAACAGGCATCCCAACGATCGTCTGGCCAAAGACTGTGTATTTCCCGTCGAGATGTTTGAAATATTCGCGTTTGTCGTGGCAGATAAAAAACTGACTGCCCGCGCTGTTTGGATCACTGCTCCGGGCCATGGAGAGCGTGCCGGGAAGATGAGGCCGTTCGTTGAATTCCGCTTTGACCTTATAACCGGGCCCACCCATTCCCCACGCGCTTTCATTGTCTTTTTTCGTGTTGGGACAACCGCATTGAATCATAAAACCTTTGATGACGCGATGGAATTTAACTCCATCATAGAATTTTTCTCTCGTCAGTTTCTTGAAATTCTCAACATGCTTGGGTGCCACGTCCGGATAAAACTGCAGGACGATCGTTCCCATGGACGTATGGAGAACGGCGACTTCATCATCGGGCGAAATACCCACAACAGGATCGGTCATCACGTTTTCTTCTCCCGCGTTGGAGACAAGACCGAATCCGCAGATCATCGCGGCGGCGCTTACGAACACCAGAGCGATTAAATATCTGTTTGTCATCGTATCGACTCCTGGAAATGATATTAATATTTATTGTACGGTTGAGATAAAAATCATATCTCACAAAGTGATTTATGGAACCTTAATCAAGCGTAAACAATCTACTCAAAGATTTTTATTCGAGCAAGTGTTCCAGACCAAGAATGTTCTTTTCTTTTGAGAGGATGGAAGAGTGATAGGAACTTAAATGACGAATTATATCATTATTTTGTTTTCGACTTCTTTTCATTTCTTCTTAATTATTATTGTATATTATGGATAGCTATCGCATGGAGGAATATGATAATGCCGAAACGGTTTACGGTTATAGTAGAGGAAGGGCAGGATGGATTTCTGATTAGCGAGGTGGTTGGTCTTCCTGGATGTCATACACAAGCAAAATCGTATGATGAATTATTAGAGCGAACGAAAGAAGCGATCGCGTTCTATTTGGATTGCAAAGAACCTTCTGAGTATTCACGTTTTGTCGGTCTGCAAGAGTTGGAAGTTGAGGTTTAGCATGTCGAAGTTTCCTCAAATTTCCTCTAAGGATCTCATACGGATTTTAGAGAAGATCGGATTTGTCTGTTAATGTCAACGTGGAAGCCATATGTTCTTTGAGCATTCTGATGGCAGGACAACGGTAATACCCATGCATCCGGGTGAGAAACTTGATCGTGGTCTACTTGTTAAGATTGTGAAGAAAGATTTAGGATTAGAACGAGACGAATTCCTTACCTATCTTTAGAATACAAGGGAGAATATTAAAGTTTCATTTCCCAGTGGACTCTTTGTGCTTTTCTTCAGCAGTGGCGTTGATCTTTTCACGAACACAATTAAAAACTTCATCAGCCGGAATCCCAGGACCGCTTTCTGCGCCTTTTCGAATTTCCTCACGCAGAGTTTCTAAGCGGATTTCTGCGATCCGGTCTCTTTCATCCAATAGGCGTAATGCTTCGCGCACGACTTCGCTTGCTGAATTATACATACCGGAACTAACTTTTGTTTTGATCAATTCCTCAAGTTTTGGGGTTAAAGAAACATTGAGTATCATGTGCTTATCTCCATAGATTTCCATATTCATAATAATAGAATGTCTTGAATTGTCAATAATTGACAATCTTGGAGATTTGTCATGATGATTAAAATGACAAAACATAAGTTCCTCAATTTGAACATTGAAATAATACCCAAAATGATAATCTGACTCAAATCCTTTCTTTCAGTAGTTTTGTATCTACATCTCTATCTTTTGATAAATCAGTATTCTAGATCAACGTGTCTCCTGTTGACGGTGATGTAATATTCATTGGCACGAACTTGGCTATTGGATGATTGAAACGCCAAGGGGAGGCCGCTAAGCGTGATGGTGATTCGTACTCGATCCATATTATTTTCATGTTTCATTATGCTGTCTGTCACTCCCTTTGCTCAAGCTGGGATTGAGCGGCTTCGACATGAGAATATTGAGGATTTTAATCATGCGTGGGGTTCGGGGAATTTTGAATTAAGCGCCGATGGGGCGCGCTCCCAGGGGATACAAGTTGAGTGGAATCCGCATCATTCTTCTTCCAGTTCAAAGCAGTATCATTCTTTTTCTTATAGCATAGAAATACTCGATTCCACATATCCGCCCTCGGTCTATCGTTTGAATCAGTTGCAGGATGAAGAGAATTTCTCGGAATGGGGGGGACTTCCACAAGGGGATCGTTATTCGGAACTTATCTTCGCGCATGGATCTGTTTGGATCTGGGCCGCGAAGAAAGATCAATGGTCGCTTTACAAAGCGTCTTTATTAGGTAAGAAAGCTCTATGGCGTCAAGTATCCAATGAAACGTTTACAGGCGTCAAAGCATTTATTCTCACTGTGGAAAGCGATCCGGTTCTTTTCATAAAAGAAGCAAAGACAGGAAAGGTGTTTTGCATACACGGCGCTTTTACCGGTGGAGGTGAATCCATCCACTGGGCTGCGCCGAAGCGTGTTTCCTCACTAGCCATGCATGCGGAAATCATGCGATCGCGTGAGTGTCTGCGTGATCCAGCGCTGTTTGGTGAATTCGACATCCAAGACAAAGGAGCTTTATTGGCGTTTTCTTATGATTTGCGAGGCGAAGATCCCGGACAGGTCCGCTACAGGATCTGTCCGGGATCGGATCAACCATATGGTTCATGGAGCGAACCGCTGGAAAGCGAGGCGGTTCAGTTGGATCGGAACGGGCGTTTTCTACAATATAAAATTCAATATCAACCGCGTTCTGAACCGGTTAAAACGTTGCCCCAATTGGTTTTGACCTATGAGACCAAGAAAGAAGACACATTCAATACCAATCCCAAGACGAGAATCTCCGGCGTTGTTGGTTTGATGGGAATGAATCTAAATTCGGCAGGGACATTGGATCTAGATGGAAATGAAGACGGAAACAGCGCCGCAGGATTATTAATGGATGATTCAAATTCACCAACCGGGTTTTTAAACGATAATTTGAATCGTGAGGATGCGAGTGGCGATAGTCAGGATAAAATCGATGGTTATCCCAATGAATTGTCGAGAAATGGTGATGAAATTGAAAGTGAGAATAATGATCTTCTGCTACCTCCCGTAGAAAGTTCCTCCCAGAAAGAAAAAAAACATAATCAAGAGAATTTGGATCAGAAAGATTCAACAAATGAGAATCCAGCGCTTCCAACGCCGTTTTCTCCTTCCGATCCAAAATCGGAAGACAACGCGCTTCCAGATGATACACCAAGAAATGGATCTCCAGAAAAGAATGAATCTCCATCCGATAATACCAATGATCCAACCTTGGATTCACCAAATGATCCAGCGGCTCAGAAGAAACCTTCATCTCCATCGGATACCAATCCATCTGATCTAGATCAATCTTCAAAAGAACCTGCAAAACTTACTGAACCATCAGCGGAGTCCGATGAGAAGCCTTTTGATAGGAATGAACCAGAATCCAAACAAAGAAGTGAATCAGGAAGATCCAATAAACGGAGAGCCGATCCCTTTGAACCCACACCTCCAAACCGCGACCTTGATTCTAGTTCGTTCTCTGCAGGGAATGTTTCCACTCCACTGAATACATCAAATGGAAACCAGTCAAACGCTGGGGCGCCGGATTCAAAAAATGGGAGTGGTTCAACTGGGAAACAGAATCAAACATCCAACAATTCAACGAGTAACCCAGCGGGGAAAGAGGGAGCAGGAACCGCTGGAAATAACAATCAGAATGTGAATGAAAATAATAGCGGCGGATCATCACCGGGTGATTCAATGAGTCATCCTGAGGGTGTTGGAATATCCCTGTCTGTTCCGGATAGTGGTAGCGCTGAAAGTGTTGGGAATCCGGATGAGAAGGCGCGTCCGGGATTGAGTGGGCCTGTGTCCCAGGCTTTGCCGATTGGCTTGACTGGAATGATCGCTGGTTCCGGGGATATCAGCTTGGGAAACATGCGGAATGTCCTGGGAGGAAATGTTCTATTACCGAAGATCGATTCCGTCGGCGTTCGTGGAGGCTCTAACGGCCGGTCTGCGACGCATATCGTTTCCACGACGAAAAGTGTTTTTATGCCTGGATCGAGTTTATCTTTTTCCCGATTCGCAAGTAAACAAAAGAGAGGCTGGAACGGCTGGCCTGCGCTTGGATTCGTGGGCTTATTGTGGTTCTGCAAGCGGATAAAAAGAGATGACAACATAGATGAAGAATCTGAAGAGAATGAGGAGATTGAAATCCAAAGTTGTCTTCGCGCTGCTGATGATGAAATGGGTAAAGAACCGTGGAACCAAGTGTATCAATTAGAGCCGTGGATTCAGGCCGCCTGTCTGTGTGGGGACAATATCATCACACTTGCGGAGGATGGAACGCTCAGTCAAGAGACATTTCTCTCTCAATCGCAAAATCCTCCTAAACGTATCGCATCCTTGAAGAGAGAATTATCCACACCGCAGTTGATCGCGGATGGAGACACATTATTTGTTTACGGAATGGATCGAAAAAAACGGCCGGTCATTCTATCCCACCGCCTGTCCAGCAATGGATCGTGGCGGGAAATTGCGCATCCAAAGGGAATCAAGAAAATCGAACGTCTTTACACGTCGGGAGGCTTTTTGTGGGCAACCGGCTCAGGTTGGAAAGGCGCCAAGATTTATAACGCGAAGATAGAAGACGCCGGCGTTGGATCGTGGAAACAGGTTCAGCCCGATATATTGACTCGAAAAAATCCCGTGCGGATCTCATCGGGGAAAGAGACACTGATCGCCGGCGCGCCTGCGCGCGATCCGGATTACGCATGGATTTACACGAGAAATGGCCGATCATCTTCGAAACATGAATGGAAACCCGCCGCGAAGATTTCCAATCGAACGGATGAGATCTTTTTCCATGCGGATTCGAAACGCTGTCTTCTGGCCGATCACAAGTCCGGCCGGAATGAGATTGAAGTCCATCTATTTTCGCGCGATTCGAATGGGAAACTGGATCACCATTACATGAATCAATTTCCGGTTCCATTCCAGCGGAATATACTCGCGGGGGAATTCCAATCAGGCCGCTTGGATTTAATCGGTTATTCAAATACAGGAGGGTTGGTTCTCTGTTCGGCGCGGATGAAAGATTTGCTGGACGCCTCGTGATAGAAATCCTTTTCAACCGTTTGATAGGGGGGAAGTTTGCTTACTCTTTTTTTTGATCGTATCGATCTTCTTTTCGCTATCTTCTTTCATTAATTTCTCGTATTCCTCTTTGAAGATTTCATCGGAAACCGGCCGGAACCAGTTGGGAGCCACTTCAAGCGCACAAGAACAGAGGATGTGATAATCATAGGAGGTGGCGTCCATGCCGGGAATCTCTTCAGACGCTTTCAGCATTTTCTCGAGTTTCCCTTTCGCGACGGAAAAGAGGAGTAAAAAACTGGGTTTAAGTGTTGTATGATTGAGATGGTGGAAACATTGGAAATTCATTTCACTGTCTACACTGCCATATCCTTTCCATAAGATCGTTCCGTTTTCGCTGAGGACACTCGCTCCCACAGAAATTTTCAATTCATCTGTAGGGAAATCGACCGATTCCCGCGCCAGGATTTTTCCCGTAACGGCGAAATAATATCCTCGTTCCTGCAGATTCACCGGGCCAAAGGCGATTTCGTCAAATACAAGGGGTTCGGCGTGAACCATAATCCGGGTTGTTTCAACGATTTCATCCGCCGGCGCCGAAAAGAGAAAAGTCTTATCTTTTGTTAAATCGATGAAGGGGAACATCATTAAGGAAGGATTATGATACGATTTTGAAGACGAGCCATCGGGCGAGGAGAAGATAATCCCCGCTTCTTTCGCGTTTTTCACGTATTGTTCCCGCAGTTTCACGACCGAATCGAATTCACGAAACGGTCCTTGATAATCCCCGCCGATATTCACGAAATAACTTTTCCCGACTTGAATGTACACTTCACCCCGCGCACGTGCTTCTTTCACTTCCGCCTGTGTTTTGCATACGACAACCAAGTCTTTTGGATTGACCTCTTTGGCCTGAGACGAATACGCGAAAAAAACGCTAATACAGAAGAAAAAAACGAGAATTCCACTTCTCATAATGGTTCCCCTATAGGAAAAAAAGATAATCCGGCTTTCATCTATCGCCATGTAAGGTAAGATAGCACAACTCCCATTGGTTGACTATCATGGATGGAAAGGAACTGGAAACACTCGATTCTTTCCGTAAATTATACTATCTGTGGAGAAGAATGAAAAACAATGAATGACACGGATTCACAAGGAATTCTCCAGAATAACCTGGCTCTAATCGGTCAGCTGTATCCGCAATACAAAAAGGCTCTCGATTCCGTCACCGATCCGGAATCGAACTATACGATCCAACAACTCGCGCCGGACAGTTATACCTGTTATAAAAAAAGAAGAGAAGGAAAACAGACCGATCCCGCTTCACCGGGCGCCGAGTGGATTCATGGTCCCGGCAATCCTTGGGAAGCGGCGGCGAAAAGCGTCAAAGAGTGTGATTGGCAAACTCAATCGTTATTTATCGTGGCGCGGCCTGGATTGGGCTATCTGCCTCATTCTCTCTATCCAAACCTGCGGAAAGGCCGCAATGCGCAGCGAATGCTATTGGTGGAAGATCGTGTTGATTTATTCTATCTGTCGCTCACTCTATTTGACTGGACCGATATTCTGCGCTCGGATCGAACCATCTTGATTCTTGGAGAAGAGCCCTGTCAAGCGATTTTGAATTTTATCACAACCAATCCCGTATCCATCCTCCCACCATTGACTGTCTTGTGTGGTTCGGAATTGATGGATGATGAACAGCGAATCATGGTGGTTCTTCAGCGGGAATTCTCCAAATTGTCCAAAACCATCTATGACGCTTCAAAAGGCTACCTGAACGATATCGCCAATCATTATCAAACTCTGGCGTATAATCCATCCCATCAGAAAAAAATTCTATTCGTAGAGCCCGAACATGACTATCTAGCGGGGCCGATTTCGGAGGGATTCGAGGCGGCGGGGTGTTCGACGGCGTTTTTTAAGGGCAATCAACGCCTGCTGCGGTTTCTAAATCCGTACGTTTGGCTTGTGTATACGAGGGAGCATTATCCCGACGCGCTGCTTTGGATGAATCGTTGCACCCTCTCTCCCGAAGGGGATGAAGCGTTGCGGCAATTTCCCATTAAACGAATTCTTTGGTTCCTCGATAGTCCCAAACGGGTGATGACGACGGCGGAAGAGATGCGGGCGGTTGACGCGTATTATTCATTCGATCCCACCTATCTGCCCTATCTGAAGGAACTGAGCGGTAAAGAGGGACAGTACCTTCCCACCGCCGCAGGGATTCAGCCTTTGCCGGAATGCGGCCCGGAACAGAAATGGCGCCGGCGGGAAGGGCCGGATGTGGGATTTATGGGCGCGCTGGCGGCGCAGCGATTTCAGGATGTACGGGCTTTTTGGCTGCGGCGCGATCCAGAATTTGTGCGCGTCTTGGATGCGATTGTAGAGGAATTCCTGGCCGATCCCTCCCAGTCATTAGAAGAGCGTTTTAACAAATCCCCCGGCCGAGACCGTCTTCCCTATCAAGGCTTCGTCGTGCTTTATTTGGAAGAACGAACGACCTATTTCAAACGTCTCCGCTATTTGAAGAATGTCAAGGATTTAGGGTTGACAACGTATGGAGCGGCAGAATGGGGAAGAACGGAATGGGCGGATGAATTGGCCTCCTGTTATTCCGGTTTCGCTCCTCAATATCAAGAAGAACTGCCTCGTGTTTATTTTGATACGAAGGTAAATATCAATATCTTTCACACCCAATGTGTCAACTCAGCGAATCCCCGCGTCTACGATGTGCTCGCCGCCGGGGGCTTTCTGCTGACGGAGTACCGGCCTGTTTTGGAGGATGAATTCAAACTAGGGGAACATCTCGTCTGTTTTAAAACGCCAGAGGAACTGCGGGAAAAGGTGGAATACTATCTCAAACATGAAGACGAACGGGAAACCATCGCCCGCGCAGGCCAGGAATACGCGCTCAAACATGCGGTCTATTCGGCGCGTGTCAAGACTATTTTGGAAAATCTATAATCAAGGATGAGTGTTCACTGTTTGTAAGGAAACGCGGGGGATATTGCGTGATTCGAGATACTATACTATTCTAAACTTTTCTGTAAGTACATGATCAAATACTATATATTAAGGATATGGATAACAAGGCAACTGTGATGAAAAAACTATTATGTGATGCGTTCAACCGTTCTTTGTTTGTAGGGGGCCTAATTTTTTTCTTTTTATCATGTGAACTCTTTTGTAATTGTTCTGAGATTGAATACTCTCCAGTTGATTTGACAAATTCATATTCATTTGGACAAAGTTACATCGATCCAGAAACCATCTTAACGTATGACGATCCCGTTCTTCCTATCCGGGACGATCCTCGCTTTCCTGACCGATTTAAAAAAGGCGCGGAATTAGTTGTTTTTGCGACAACCTGTGTGGAGGTGGACCGGTATGGGAAAGAAATCCCACCCGCTGCATTTTGGATATTTGGTCATCAATGTTATGATTTGATGGCGATTGGACGAGAGCCATCCCAAACGCCCTGCGCGTACTTCGAAATTGAACCGATCAAGAATTTGACCAACGTATTTTTTTTGATCCATGGACTCAACCTTTATGAAGATACGATGTATCCGGGAGAAGATAGAACCATTGGCGAGATTCAGTTAATCTTTCAAGAGGATTCCGAATTAAGGAAACCGGATATTGCTAAATGGCCTGTTGTTACATTTGAAGATCGTGGTTTTGAATCACTAAAACTGATTGCTGGACACAATATTAGAAATACAAAAATCGGTGTTGTTTCCGCCTTATCAAAAGCCTTTGAGTATCGATTAGATATACTGCCAAATGTTTTTGAACGGATATGGATACCTAGTTGTGACTCGATGTCCACAAGTCTACCAGCGAACATTTTGGATATGCTGCAGATATCTATATCAGAAGAGTTACAAAAATTTAATTTGATAGGAATCAAAATTATCCCTTATAGACGTTGGGCTGTTGATGGAACCCTGCGTTTTTACGCTGGATTGCGATTATTGGGGATCTCACTGGAATATGAAAACACCTTCAATATACTTGCTGCAAGACAGGGGAATCTCCTGTTATTTACAAATGGCGAGGATAAAGAAAAAGTTAATGAACCGCTTGAGTTTAAACCGGATCCAGAGCAATTAAATACTGCATCCTACTTTCGTCGTGTAGAAGGTCTCGTTGCGGATGGAGTGACGCCGCTGCTTTTGACGGCTGCACTTCCATTGGGACGATACCATGTTGCTATTGACATTACAGGTCTTGAATCTGAGGAGGTTATAAAAGATCATTTTTATATTTTCTCGGATACAGTGAATGATTTTATCCCCCTGGAATCTGAAATTGAAATTACAGACAATCAATCTCCCTGTTTTATTTATGTCAAAGGAATCGACCCTAAATCCATTACGTTCATTGATGGATATCGAGAGTCAAAAATACAAATTAATATATCTTCCCCAGATGAACAGTATATCATAACCAGCGGTGATTTTCTTGTTCGTAAGCCACCGATCGCTCTCGTGCATGGGTATAATGCGGATAACTCAACATGGTATGATAATGGGGAGTCTCCATTTATAGATGAACTGACAAACTATCAACGTCATATAGATTTCATCCAACCGGTTGAGTATGGTGTGGAGAATGGCGATAAAAATGATAATACATATGGAACGTTGGCTGATAATGTAAACTGGTTGGATAAAGAACTGCAAAAGTATGAAGAGGCATTACGAACTTCTTGGGCGTTTACACGTTACGATCTTGTTTGTCACAGCCAGGGAGGCGTGTTAAGCCGGGCATTATGCCGTCAAAATGTATCGTCCGAACGTGATTTCCGAAATGAAAAAAACTACTTCCGGGGCCGGTTCCGGCGCATTATTACAATTGGCTCCCCACATAATGGAAGCCGTATCGCGTATTATTCTTTAAAACTTGCGGAAAAAGGATTGTTGGATGGTCGATTTATCAATATTCCTTTCATTTTGAAATGGGTAGGTATTTTACAACCGAAATTTGATCCTTGGGGATGGCAGCTCGCTCAGTTCCGTCAATTTGATATGGATCCATATGCTCCCTATCATATCATACGGACAAAAATTGAACATATAGGGATAATTGGGAAATCGATTGGCGCTTGGACTAATCAAATTATTGGATTACAGCAAAACACCCTTCGTAGAGAAGATGTTATTCCCAATGGATCTGATGGTGTTGTGGACACGGATAGCGCAGCAGCTAATATGCCCTCCTTGCATATCAGTGATTTTACGAATTCAGTTATTGGTTTGAAAGATATTTCACACGCTCCACCATTGATTGCCTTCAACGCCGATGAAAGTCAAACAGTATCTCCGAGTGTCGCCAGCGTTGTTGGTCAATTGCTTGAAGGATATAGCACTTTGTTCGGTTCCTTTCAAAATCCATCCACCTTGGATCCATCCATCCGCGATCTAATTGATTTTTGGGTCGATCAATCAACAGTGATAAATGTTGGACTGACTGCTGCCCTCCGTGCATTAGGAGGCGGGCAAAGTAATAATCAATTGTTGGCGCCTATGCAAGAGGAGCCACTCACTTTTGATGTTACTTTGGAACCGGACGATGATTATCCTATCGGGTCGGAAATCTCATGGATACCTATGATATATGGTCCAAACGGCATACTTTTTAGTGGCGCTGAGATCGAACTCGATCAAAGCGATCCATATCATGTAATCGTATACGTCCAATCGGACGTTCATGGAAAAGTTGTCTTATATGTAAGTTACATTTCAAAGGAAGGGATTTTCGTACAGTACAAACCAATTGTAATTGTCACATTGGGAGATCAATGGTATACTGCTTTACGCATTGATCAATCCCTTCAGAAACTAGAAATGGGGCAAAACACGAGAGTCGAACTTATGGGCATTAATGCGCAGGGAGAACCAATGCCGATCTTTATAGAGGATTACAGTCATATCTCATTGTCATCCAGTGATGAATCTGTAATCCAAGTTGGAGAGAATAAAGTTTTGATGGCGAAGTCAGAAGGTGAGGCACAAGTTGATGTGTTCTATCAAGGATTAAATGCTTCATTAAAAATAACAGTTACACCTTCCCATGATGAACCCGGCGCGCCTGTAACCGAATGGGAATATCATAAATAAAAAAATACTGCAACTAAATTCATGGACGATAAATGAAAAAGAGAATACACAAAAATTGGCGTATCTATCGTTATATCAGTCTCACTGCGCTTGTTGTCTTGATCGGCGCCTGTTCGCCGAAGGAGGAGCCCAGTTCGATGCCGAATGGCGCGTTGGGGCCTTTGAGGACTGTGAATTTTGAAATCAAGGGAACGCCGGTGGAGATCGAGGTCGCGATCGGGTCTAACGAGCAGCAGCAAGGTTTAATGTACCGGGAATCAATGCCGGAAAATCATGGAATGCTGTTCGTCTACACAAAGCCCCGGTATATGAGTTTCTGGATGAAGAACACAAAAATCCCGCTTTCAATCGCCTTTATCCGGGAAGACGGCGTGATCAGCAATATCGAAAAAATGGAGCCGTTTTCCGGGCCTCTCAACCCAACGGTCTATTATCAATCTGTGAATAAGAGCCTCTACGCGCTGGAGATGAATCAAGGCTGGTTTGAGCGGCATGGATTGAAGGCAGGGGACAAAATTGATTTACCAGTAGAAGAGATTCAGGCAATGCAATAGGAATTATACGAATTGAATGTTAAGTTACTCTTTTCAGGGAGATATACCATGACATATCGAATCACGTTCTTCTCATTGTTGACTATCGCGCTTCTCATGCCGTGTTCGTTTGCGCAGGGCCAGACGATTTCACCCGTCAAGCGGATGGATATCGGCGCGCTCGAACTCCACATTCAAGATCCGCTGTTATTTGTAGGTGGATACGATTCTGTAAGGATTTACGATATCAGCGATGGAGCGAATCCGTCGTTTTTAGGATCGTTTCCGCTCTCACATGGTGGTGTGACAGGAATCGCCGTAATAGGGAATATTGCGATCGTTAGCACTGACGCGCAGCAGGATAATAATATCTACATCGTCGATATCACGAATCGTGGTAACCCTCAAATCCTTTATGAACGGCGCGGCACGGATTATGGGAGTGTAGTTTACGATGTTCACACTTATGGGAACTGGATTTTCCTCTGCGCGGATGGGGGATTGTTGACCGGTCAATTAACGGATGTGAACGATCTCGTCCTCGTCGGTGGGATCACTATCGATGAGGAAGTCTATGATGTCGTTACGGTGGGTACACGGGCGTACATCTCAACCGACTATACGGTGAAGATATTGAATATCACCGATCCCGCCGCTCCTTCGATTATCGATTCCGCCGATTCCAATGATTTTAATAATGGCTTGGATGTGGAAGGTGATGTCCTGGGTGTGGCGGAAGGATTGGAGGGAATCTCGTTTTACGATCTTTCCAATCCCGATGTACTTAGTTTGGTAACGACTAGACGAATGCCATTAGGCAATGAAGTTCTCGCGGTGGATCTTCGTGAGAATTACGCGTATGGGGCCACATTGATCTATCGTTCATTCGATGTGACAGCGCCCGACTGGGAAGGGGGATTGCGGATTCTCGATTATGAGAATATTAATTCCCCGCGATCGATCTATCAGAATGAAGAGAAAGAGAACGCCTACGATGTAGCCGCGCATAACGGATATGTCTATGTGGCGGAAGACGCGACTTTGGCGATCTTCCGTCATGGCCCACTCGGAGTGCGCCCCACATCCACTCCCGTTTTGCCGACGCCGACTAAAATACCAACACACACACCGACACCGACCAACACGCCCCCGTTTCTCAAGACGGCCACACCTGTTGGGGGCGCCAATACACCGACAGCGACAAATACGCCTACACCCGCGCCAACCAATACACAGCCAGCCGCAGCGCCCACGAATACGCCCGTATCCGTTCCGACACAAGCGCCAACGGAGCCGACGAATACGCCTGTCACGTCTTCAACGGATTTGGAAACGCTCTTCATTGATGAATTCAACGATCCTGCGCTGCCCAATTTCACGCCGCAGCTGCCTTTTAGTGGTTCCTTCACAATGGGCTCGTATTTCATCGCGCCAATTCCCACTGATTCCGCGTTCACCGGCGCGACCGACGGCACGGGATTGGAGATCACCGTGCTCCCAGGCCAGGCGTTGACGTTGCTTGGACCCTCGTTGAATGTGGGGAATGTTCCCGCGTTGATCCGTGTAAACGCGCGGTCCACGGGACAGGGCGCGGCGATCGCTTTAGCGGCGATTGATGGTTCTTTTGATGGTTCGGTCGCGACGAATGTGCCTGTGAACAGCAATATTTTCGCTCATTCATACAAACGTCTGACAATGATTTACAAAGCCCCCAGCAATAGTTTCATCCCTCTCTTGCAGGTCTCGTTGGATTCTTCCGTCGCGCTGCCGGTTCGCGTCTATTTTGACAACTTCGATGTGATTACGCTGCCCTCCGGGAGTTGTGTCCCAGCGGATATGCTAGGCGCCGATGGAACCGCGCCGTAAGACGGGAGGATAGGCAAAAGACAGAAGAAAATACTCGTATTCTGGTTTGCTTGACTTGCGGCGGCGTATTACTACGATATCTGTAGCGCCGCCGCTTTTCTGTATTTTTGAAGCGGAATACAATAGAAGCGTTCGTCCGCGGCTGGCGGGCGGCGGGTGTGAATTCATAGTGGTGAGGGAAAACCATCCATGTCCGAATCCCGTTTTGTCCATCTGCATGTCCATTCCGAATACAGTCTGTTAGATGGGGCCTGCCGTTTGAAGGATCTGGTTCAGATGGCGAAAGATCTGGGAATGGCCCACCTTGCGCTCACCGACCATGGTGTCATGCATGGCTCACTCGAATTCTACCAGAAAGCGGTCGACGCGGGGATTCATCCCATTATTGGTGTGGAAGCGTATGTCGCGCCGCGATCGATCCATGATAAAAAGGGCGGCGGTGATTTCAATATCGACGATCTCAGCGATAAATCGAATTTCCATCTGATTCTGCTGGCGAAGAATATGAAGGGCTACCAGAATTTGATGCGCCTCTGCTCGATCGCCCAGCTGGAAGGATTTTATTATAAACCCCGCATCGATCGAACGATCCTGCGTGAATATTCCGAAGGCTTGATCGGCCTGTCCGCT
>CAXXSM010000169.1:0-20240 GCA_963663405.2 bacterium
GCGAGATTGCCACATTGCTCCCAAACATCATGATTAGTGGGATAATGATTGCGCAAGGCAGTAAGTGATGATTTGTTCCCTTTTTGGGCTTCCTCAATCCATTGATTGATTTGCATACTGGATGGATTGGCTACTTCAATCTGCTTTCTTGACACGCTTTTTCCTCCATTCTCCCCGCTTGTGTTGATGAAAACCAGCCATGTGGAAAGCGGAACGTACAAGAATTTCAACCGGTCGTACTATCTCTAAGATAGATGATTCCATTCGACGTAAACGCTCTATCATTTCCCTGATTTGCCGCCGTTCTTCGTCTTTACGTTCCTTCTCCATCCGATCTATCTCAGCATGAATTTCGGCCACTCGACCGGTTCCGATATATTCTCTTTCAACACGGCCATTCACCCGCTTGCTTCGTGTGTAGTATAAACCGCCTCGTTTCCGTTTTTCCCAAGCCATCGTGTTGTGTCACGCCCTTTTCTATGCCCCGAATATAGATAATCTTATTTTAGATATACTCCAAGGGAAATCAATACAATATTAGTATAAATAGAATTGTCATATTTGATGAGCTAACCAACCTAACCGATCATAAACCGACTTGGGTCGGTTTGAGAAAACTCCCTCTGGAAGGGGCTGGAACGCCCCTTTTAGACCACTAACCAGCCTAACCGACTATACTATGTACTATGTATGTGGGCTTTGCCCCCCGTGTTTTTACATACGGGAAAAAACATGGGAGAAAAAGGATATAAATAGGTCTTGTAAAAAAGGCCGGTTAGTCGGTTTGAGAGTTAAGCGCTTGAATGCTTTAGTTTTAGAGGCCGGTTTGTAGTCCGGTTATGGTCGGTTTCAGTAGGCTCCAGCCAGTTCTAACCGGCCATTATCATATAATTCAAATCCATCTGGGACATCATTGTCGTATTCAGGCGGATTATCATGAAAAACTAAGTGGGCAATTGTATCATATGTAAGGCATATCCCACGTCGTTGCGATTTTCCAAATTCATTTATACATTGTTGCATAGTAGGTGTTTTAACAGTACACCCAGTTTTATCCGTCCGAATCCAGCCCTTGGTTTTCCAAGTCCTTAGAACTTCATTATAATTCCTGTGCAAACACACTTTCTCTAAAAAGTTCCGAACAACTTCAGAGAAGATATAGACAGGTCCGACATCGCAATTCGGCGAATCAACACTTCCCCCGTTTATAGGCCATGAACCATAAATTTTAGAAGGAATAATTGGTTCAGGCGGATTATCGCCCCTGACAATCATCTTAAAACGCTGGTCAAAATTGACTATATTTGTTTCACAGTATTGGTACAACTTGACGAATAAACGGGCGTAGATGTCCATTTCCACTACATCGCTCAAAATAAGATCAAACAGCCCTTTGAATTCTTCGGCGTTGTGTTCCCAAGGAAGCAATCCCGCTTCTTGCATGATTTCAGATGTCAAGGCATGAATAGCGAAACATTCGGCAATGCGGTATAGTTGGGCTTCATCTCGTCCGGAGAGTGAATCCTTGGCTATCTCCATTCGCCGTGTTCGCCAAGCCTTCGCCTTGTCCATATTATTAAGGATGTATTCAACAAAGCGTTTCCCGATATGTCCGTAATGTTCCAAGATTCCGCTTTTGATCTTTTCGATCAGTTCAGGCATAGAAGGGGCATTGGTCACGGCAAGGTTTGTACTTAAACCAGCCCCGCCCATACTTAAGATGCGCGACGTAACACCCCCTTGTCCTGTCTTTTCTGTTATGGCTGATTCACTGGTCGTAAAGAAGGTTGTCCGTAGTGTGCTTTTAGCTTCAAGTCCGCCGGGGATTGTTGTTCCTCGTCCACGGCCATGACCGGAACACCAAGCATAAATCTGTTTTTGTATGGCGTCGTTTGTGTACTTTCCAACGTTCTTGGTTTCGTCTTCATCAACGAACATCGGTAGACCGTTCTGCATGTTGGCCGAACGCTCAAAGGCTACACGGGTATCATCAAACGTAGTAACCAATTTTTTTGGCTCTCCATGTACAGACGCCATGAGATAAAGCCTCATGGTCTTCTGTGTCGTTGTAAAGCCGTGAAAGTTAATAACGTGGGGAAAATCATGAAAGATAATATCGTTTAGGATAGAACTACATGCAGCCGGTAGACAAAACTTCATTCTTGGGTATGGGGCTAATAAAGCCCACATAGCCCGTTGGTCTTCGTAAGTCCCCCGTACTCGATAGGCTCCTGCTATCTGGACGTTTCCAGCGTCTGGTAATTCAAGTTCAAGTTCAACCTTTGGAGCGCCGGGTTGTTGAATAAACGTTGTCCCATACATGAATCCCTTGTATTCTTCAATATAGCCCATTGACGGCGTAACAATGGCGTATGATATGTTATTGGTGTTTACGTCATAAAAAGCAGATAAAAATTGAATGACTGCCCTGATATTGTTTGAATCCGCTGGAAAGCCCGCGTGTTTTGTAAAATGGTCTAGGTATCTTTGATTGGTTATGTAATGCCTAGGAAACGTTGCAATCTGCCAAACTTCGGCGCGCTTCCAGGCTAATTTAACAACTTCATAACTTGTCTTGATATTCCTCCCCCTATATGTAATGATAATCGGACAGGCTATGACCTTTACACTCTCGAAAAAGATGCCTTCGTCCTTGACTGTGTAACTGGCAGGAAAAACCAATCCGGAGTCACAAGGGCAATCGCTAAATACGTCTTTCACTGGAACACCTGGGGTGTTGGCCGGTTTCTTCTTGGCCTTCTTTAGTTCATCCCGCTTAGCCTTAACGATTCGTGCTAAGCCATCAACCTTATTTTTGTATACGCCCTTTGTGTCTCGCAGCCGTTCGAACATAGCTAACACTTTGGATTCCGGTTCACGGGTAAGCTGTTTTAATTTGGCGTCATCACTGATTAAAGCCTGGATATCTTCAGCCGTCTTGATGGAATCAAAATTGAATCGATTACTTTTCCAAAACGCCTTGAAATCGGCATCGGGGAATTCCTTTTGAAGTCCGTCCACTTCCGGTTTGTATCTGAATCATGGAACGAATTGATGAATACTTCGCCCGTGTCGTGATGTTGCCCGATATAAAAATGTTTAGGAGCGTATGGAGTGGAGTATTCTGCTTTCCAGGCTTCAGGTGGATCGCAGAAATATCTTGTGTGATCGCCAAGATCTTCTTGTTCGTGTAATGAAATACCTAAGCTTTGGAGTAAAGCAGGAACATCATATCTTTCATTGGCGTTCCGATTCTGCTTTTTGGTCTTTGGCGCTTTCTTTAAAATATTTTTTATATTCTCAACTAAAATGGGCTTGATTTCTTTTGGAAATTCAACGATTTCGGTGTCACGTTGCGGGCGTTCATCAGTGTGCGGGCCTTTCCTTGCGGGCGTTCCTGCAAGTTTTCCATAACGGGCGTCGTTATAAACTTTCTGGTCAATTTCGATTTTCACGCCTTCGATTTCTTTTGTGAACTTTTCGGCGACGGATTCAAAAATTGCTTTCTTTTGCTCTACGGTTGCGTCTGGGAATTTATAGAGAAGGTGATACCCATTTCCTGACATTAGAAAAACAGGAGATGGAAATCCACATTTAGTTAAGTATTTCTGAATAAGTTTAGCCGTGTCATATGCAACGCTTCTTTCATGTTCGGTTGAATTCGTATTGGTTTCCCGCTTAACGTCAATGTCAATGTAAAAGTTCTCAACCCTCAGAATCTCATTATCACCCGCCGTAAGTCCATACGGAATAAGGGCGTCCATTTTGAACGTTTTCGCTTTATATTTCCAAGCATCGGGATCTTCATAGCGAGTTTGTATGGCTTCAGCGTTAACCAAGTTCTGCTTAATCCAGACAGCCTTAATACTTCCATCCTTTATTTGTTTCTGAACGATCTCCAACGCTTTAGCCTTGGATGTGCAGAATATAGGCGTTACGCCCTTATCACGTTTGAAGCCAAGTTCTATTAGTCCGTCGTTGGCGTCATTAGGAAACAAATAGTCTAGATGTTGTTTACTCATAGATAAATTCGACATCCTTACCCTCTTTAATCATGCTTTACAAAAACATGCTTCATCCACTCCAGGATAGAATGGATCACTGTTTACTAGATGCGCCTCTTTAATTGAGATGGTTTTTCCGCATCCATGACAGATAACATCATAATCATCATGATATTCATTTGTTGAATCCATTTACTTAATCCTTTCCATTATCGCTCGTGCTCGTACGTAAACGAGAATCAATCCATGCTGTTAAGTCTTTGAGTCGATATCGAATTGAACACTGGGAGACTCGTACAAATTGAGGACCGCTCCCCACACACCGCCATTTCTGCATGGCGCGGGGAGTATAGCCCAAAAAAGCGGCGGCTTGCTTCTCGTTAAGCAGTTGTTCGGGGTGATATTCATTCGCTAGTTGTGGCATTTTATTCTACTCCTTTGTTATGATGTGCTGATTCTGGAGAGGAGTATGGTCGTTTTTGTGAGGGATAAGGGGAGAATTATAGTGGTGTGACTATCTTGCCCCCTTGTAAGTTATTGATTATTAGAAGGTTATAATTATTTATTGACAAAAAACTAAGATGAAGATCGGATTGCGAGAGCCAAGCGGTCTCGAATCAAGAATGAAAATCCGGTTGAAAGGCCATCACAAGAACCGATTTCTGAAGAGGAAGAGCGGGCCTATGAAGCCTCGCTGTGTGAAGAACGATTGATTTTGTCGGCGAGAACGTGGGAAGGTCTGGAGTCTATCCGGGAACTTTGGGAGGGGGATGTCGAGGAGAAGCCGTATTTGCGGGAGTTTGAGGAGTCAATTTTTGAGCGGGTGAATGCCGTTTTTGAACAGCGGGAGCGGGTGGGGGCGGAACTCGCCAGGCGGATCGAGGTGATGAAGGATCGGCGGAATGATCCGGCTTTCAACGTGCGGGAGTATGTTGAGGGGCGGCGGGGGGCTTGTGGAGAGTTTGAGGAATCGGTTGTGCGGGGGCATTCGTTGTTTGGGGAGTATGAGGAGTGGTTTCGGAAGTTGGTTAAAAGGGAAAGGAAGGTAGAAGGTAGAAGGTTGAAGGCTGAAGACTGAAGGAAAAGCAAATACCGGCGCGGGCGCCGGAAAGGCGCCGAAGGCGCAATCCTTCAGCCTTCAGTCTTCTACCTAAAGGACTAATAAAAAATGGCTGTTTATGTTGATGCTTTTCGGGTTGGTTCTGGGTTGAAGCGGCGGCAGCGTTTGATGGCGGATTCCGTTGAGGAGTTGCATTCGTTTGCCGAGCGTTTGCGGATTCCCCGGCATTTGTTTCGGAAAGCTGTTGTTCCTTATTATGAGATTTCACAGGAGGTGGGGGATAAGGCTGTGCATCGGGGGGCGCGGCGGATCGGGAAGGGTGAGGTGGAGAAACTGGTGAAGGTTTATCAGGATGCGCGGATGGCGCGGAAGATTGAGCGGGGGGTGGGGTGTCCGTATTGTGGGAGTGTGTATAGCAAGGTCATTAAAACGAGAAAAAAGGATGGATTCATTGTGCGCTATCGACGGTGTTTGAAACCAAAATGCGGGAAGAATTTTCTGACTGAGGAGAAATAGGTGTAAGAAGTAGTTTATAATTTTTTTTATATTAACTAAATTTTATTTATGTATAGACTACTTTTCTATATTTATAAATTGACATCTATTCATTAATATGAGATTATTGCTTCTAATCCACTTGGACAGGAAAAACATATTCTTTGAGGAACTAGCCTATGCTTTCCTATCATGTAGTATCTATCAACAACATATTCTATTTCTCTAAAAAAGATTTCATCAAGGAAACAATTATGTTAATATTAAAAGCAGTAATTCCAAAATTTATAATAATCTTCTTTTTTATTTTCTCATGTTGCATTTCCTGGAGCGCTTGTGAAATCTGCAATGGGGATTTTGACGGGCAAGATCCTTTAAAATGTTGGGAACCAAAAACCTTTGGAGATGCATTCGTGAGTTATGATAGTAATACAGACACTGTTGGGCTTTATTCCCAGGGAGGTGCAATAAATGAATTAACCTCATCCTCCATATCTTTGACACAGGACATCGCTGGAATTGATAATATTTCAAGTTGCGAAGCGGTGTTTCATATCAATGTCACTAAATCACTTGGTGATAATGATTACGTACGTGTTGGATGGTTTCAACCAGGAGATACAAATTCGAGCGAATATACTAGAGATTTAGACATGACTAACGGATTCGTAATCATAAAGGTAACCTGCAAAAGCAATCGATATAAGCAATTGGGAATTGCTGTAAAATCGTTTGACACGCAAGTCGTAATGATCAAATCTATTCACGTAGTGCAACCTGAAGTACCAACGGAGATTCCTACTCCTTCACCTACTCCTTTCCCAACTCCAGGTCCAACAGATGATGTTGCGCTATTAGAAGGAGAATTTCCATTGATCGGATCTTCAGGAGAGATGATCTTTGGATTCGGTGATTACACTCGAGGTATCTACTCTCCAGATGGACAACAAATTTGGACCAATGGTATGGGATTTGCTGCAATATGGGATATTGAAACCGGGAAAGCAATATGGCATTCAAGCCATATTGCCGGATCTGAAATATTTTCTCCAGACGGAAAATATATATTGGACTGTGAGAACAACGAAGTAAAACTGTGGGATGTAGAAGCAAACGCTGTAATACATGTGTTAAAGCATCCAGATTACGCATATTCCGCAGTGTTCTCACCGAATGGAAAAATCATATTAACTATATGCAGAGACGAAAAGGCAAGGTTGTGGAGTTTTGAAACTGGTAAAGAAATCTACACTCTCGATCACCCAGATTTTGTAAGAAATGCCAAATTCTTCCCTGATGGGTTGCGTGTTCTCACAGCGTGCTCTGATCTAACAGCGAAAGTGTGGGATGTTGAAACAGGTAGTCTTGTCCAAGAACTTAAAGGCCATATAAGTGAAATAATCAGTATGGCTATTTCGCCTGATCAACGCTACGTTTTGGCTGGAGCGTATTCAAGAACGGCTGTGATGTGGAATGTTGAAACTGGAAAAATAGTTCATAGGTTTCAACATGCGGACGCAGGTGTAAACTCAAACGGAACACCGCAAGACGCAGTGAGTGCAGTAAAATTTTCTCCTGACGGGAGGCAAGTTCTGACAGGGAGTGCAGATAAAACTGCAAGACTATGGAACGTGGCAACCGGTAAAGAGATTCACTTATTCCCAAGTATAAGTTATGTTTCTTATGTAGATTTCTCCCCAGATGGGCGATTCATATTAACCGAAACATCAGACACTAGTACGACTCTCTGGAATAGAGAGACCGGGCAACCCATCGATCAATTTAATCATGGCGATAAGATACCTCTTGATACTGCTTTCTTTTCGCCTGATAGCCAACACCTCATGACAGAGGGAGATGGAATTCTAAAGCATTGGCGTATCTCAGATCACACAATTTTACTATCGCTCGGATTGTCATACGCCTTCTCGGATTCTACTTTCTCACATGATGGAACAATGTTCGGCGCAGGATGTAGTGACGGCTCTGTGCGAGTATGGGATACAGTTACTGGCGAAGAGATCCACATGTTTGGTGGACACGAAGAACAAGTAGACTCAATAGCCTTTTCTCCTGATAGCCAGTTCTTATTGAGTGGAAGTTATGATAATACTGCAAGGTTATGGGACCTTACTACTGGTAAACAGATTCATGTAATCGAGCATTCTGGATCTCCTGTGTTTTTTTCACCGGACGGGCAACAGGCGTTAACAGGGAATTATCATGCGAAACTGTGGGATGTGGAAAGCGGTGAGATTTCCCATGTTTTTGAAGGAGAATTTGCAAGATCTTACTCTCCAGGTGGACAAGAAGTGTTAACGCAAGGGGATAGTTTTGTTGCAAATCTATGGGATGCTATTACGGGTAACTTAATCCAAACCTTTGTCCAATTAGATTATGATTCAATCACATCCTTGTTGTTTTCACCAGATGGAAACTATGTTCTTATGGGAGCCTTTCACGGTTATGGTAAACTCTTTGATACGGTAAGTGGGGAATTGAAATACAAACTTAAATTTCATATAGCACCGAGTCTAGAAATGATGGATTTCTCACCGGACGGGCAATACATATTGGCTATAGGTAAGTATGGTGAAGCAATACTATGGAACGTAGCTGATGGTAAAGAATTCCATAGGTTTGGATCTTCTGTGGATTTCTTGTTTTATTCCTCAAATGGTCAACAAGTATTTACAGGAAATACAGATGGCTACATAACAATTTGGAATACGGAGACTTGGGAGGAAGAGCGGACTCTTAAATGCGGTTCTGGAGGTGGTGGTTTCACCGTTGAATCCTATTTTTCTCCCGATGGACGACGAGATTTGTTGCTGACAAAACATAGTAAGTATATAGGAATTTGGCCTTTGTCAGATACTCCAATCCAAGATTGGCAATTTCATTAGAACGAGTTTAAAGGATCATTTCGTGAATAATGAAAGATAGTGTATGGTATGTATAGCAAGGTTGTCAAGACTGATAAGAAGAATGGGTTTATTGTGCGTTACCGACGGTGTTTGTGCACGAAGTGTGGGAAGAGTTATTCGACGGTGGAGAAGTGAGATCAGATGTTAATGGTGGGCTACACTTCGCTTAATGCTCTGGCGCAAGCGCCCAAAAGCCCGGCGCAAGCACCGGTATTTAGCCCACCCTACAAGGCTAACACTTTTTAGTTTGTCATGCAGGACTATTCATCATTAAATAATTTCAATTGACATTCATAAGCTATCATTGTAGTATGAATTCATTCTGATTACTTATATATGAAAAAAATATAAATCAATTACAAAATGAAAATCATGGATATCTCAGATTTTGAATTTCCTGACTTTAGAAGATCATGTTTTAAATGTGGAACATCCATCAGTGATTATGAGTGGGGATTTTATATAAATGCCCGGAATCCCAATCGTTTTGAGTGTTTATGCAAATCTTGCGAGCCTGAGAAGAATGATGTATGGATTGACGGTTTCCACCCCTTTTCTAAGACATTTTATGCAGATACCTATGGCCGTCTTGAAATTAATTACCAACGACTATGGTGGAGTTATAGATTCAAGGAAATACTATCGCGACTTCCTGTGATTTCAAAAGATCGTTTTTATAGTATTACAGTGGATTCAAATGATTTCGCAGATGTAATGATTAAAGATCTCATTGCAAAAAAGCCTATTCCATCAGTGACATGGGCTGGTTTTTACTTATCATTAAAAAAAGTAACACATAGAGTCAGATTATTCTGGAATTCATTTGGAACTCAATTACCCCACCCTTATATCTGGGATTGTCGTTTAATTAGTCACTTTGATATTAGACGTATACTGACCATTTCATTAAGAGCAAGAGATATGTACGCAGACACAAATTATGGTTATACATTCTACCCCAAGTATATGTATGTAGCTCGAATAGATATTGAAGCATGGTATGTTTGGATAGAAAAGGCCAATTGGGAATACTGATTAAACCAACTAGGAAGAAATATGGAAATCAGGCCGTCAGGCAGGATATAATATGGATCGAGTTGAGTGAATGAATGGTACTATCAGGTTGTTTCTCGTTCAGTACAAATTACTATCCCGTGCTTGTTATTTCTTCTGCTATTAGTTCGGCTTGTTTTAGTACTGTTTCTGTGGCTAGTCTTTGCATGTCGGGGGGGTAGCCATATTTTCTTAAGGTTCTTTTTACAATGATCTTTAATCTTGATCTTACGCTTTCCCTGATTGTCCAGTCGATGGAGGCGTTGGCTTTTACTTTTTCGAATAAGACTACAGCCAGTTCTCTCAGTTTGTCTTTTCCCATTACTTCACGTGCGCTCTCGTTGTTGGCTATGGCTGTATAAAAAGCGTATTCATAATCAGTTAGCCCCATTTCTTCGGGCTCTTTATCCATTTCTTGTATTTTTTTCCCTAATTGAATGAGTTCTTCGATCACTTCCGCCGCTGTTAAAATCTTGTTGTGATAATTTTTTATGGAATTTTCCAATAGTTCCATGAGGGATTTGCTCTGGATTAGATTCGTTTTGGTTCTTGATTTGATTTCATCATTCAGGAGTTTTTTCAATACTTCCAGGGCGATGTTTTTGTGCTCCATGTTTTTGACTTCCAGAAGAAATTCTTCTGAAAGGATGGAAATATCTGGTTTTTTGATCCCGGCGGCATCGAATACATCGATGACTTTATCGGTCACTAACGCTTTATCGATCACCTGTCTGATGGCTGTTTCGATTTCTTCGTCTGTTTTGCCTGTGCCGGTGCTGTCGAATTTGACTAAGCGGGATTTTACTGCTTGGAAGAATGAGATTTCATCTTTGACATCCATCGCTTCTTCGTGGGGAATGGCAATGGAAAACGCTTGGGATAGAGCGGTTACTTCGTCTATGTATCTCTTTTTTCCGTTTTCCAGGCTAAGGATGTGCTCTTCGGCGGCGAGTATTATCGATAGTTTTTTTCCTGTGTCCGCATCGAAATATTCTTCATAGGGGAAGCCATGGAACATCTGGGAAACGATTTCCAGTTTTTCTTGCATCAATTGTACTGCTTTTTCCTGCGCGACGGTTGGATCACCTTTGCCTCCGCTGTCTGAATAAAACGACAACGCTTTTTTGAGGTCTGACGCAATGCCCAGGTAATCTACTATGTGCCCGCCGGTTTTGTCCTTGTAGACGCGATTTACCCGCGCTATGGCCTGCATGAGATTATGGCCTTTCATGGGTTTGTCTATATAAAGGGTATGCAGGCAAGGCACATCAAAACCGGTTAGCCACATATCACAGACAATCACTAATTTGAGTTCATCATCAGGATCTTTCATCCGATCGGCCAAGATTCTGCGCTGCTCTTTAGATGTATGGTGTTTGGCTATTTCTGGGCCGTCAGCGGAATCGGATGTCATGACTACTTTGATGATCCCTTTTTTGAGATCGTCATTATGCCACTGTGGTTTTATGGAAATAATTTCTTTGTACATATCGGCGGCGATCCGGCGAGAAATGGTTACAATCATGGCCTTGCCTTCGAATACTTCCTGCCGCTGTTCGAAATGGCTGATCATATCCTGGGCTACTTGTTTGATACGTTTTTCACTACCGATGAGCGCTTCCAGATGTGTCCACTTGATTTTAGCGTTTTGGGTGACAGTCAATTCACTTGTTTCTAGTTCTCCATCTAAATCAGAAACAAGTTGTTTTCCTTCATCACTGAGGTAAATCTTCGCAAGTCTGCTTTCGTAATAAATCTTGACTGTCGCCCCATCTTCAACCGCTTGCGCAATATCGTAAATATCAACGTAGTTCCCAAATACGGCGGGTGTGTTGATATCTTGTTTTTCAATCGGTGTTCCCGTAAATCCAAGATAAGTGGCATTGGGGAGCGCGTCCCGCATGTATTTGGCGAAGCCATAGACGATTTTTTTACCGATGACATTTCCATCTTCATCTTTGTCATCGATTGTTTTGGCTTTAAAACCATACTGTGTCCGGTGGGCTTCATCGGCAATGACAATGATGTTCTCTCTTTCTGACAGGGTTTCATAAACATTGCCCTCTTCGGGTTGGAATTTCTGGATAGTGGTAAACACTACGCCGCCCGATGCTACTTTGAGAAGTTCCTTTAAATTGTCTCTGTTTTCTGCTTGTATTGGTTCTTGTCTGAGAAGTTGTTTTGACGCGGCGAAGGTATCAAATAGCTGGTCGTCCAGATCGTTTCTGTCTGTAATGACTAGAATCGTTGGATTATCCATCAATAGGACAATCTTTCCCGCATAAAAAACCATTGATAGGGATTTTCCGCTTCCCTGGGTATGCCAGACTACGCCACCTTTCCGGTCTCCCACTGGTTGAGAATTTACGTTTGAAAGAGCATTGTCAACGTGTGGGGCAGTTATCAGTAGTCCATCTAGATTTTTTGTATAGCCGGACGCCCGCAAAGTTGATTCTACGGCTTTGTTTACCGCATAGTATTGGTGATAGGAAGCGAGTTTCTTTATAGTTTGTATGGTGATAATACCGGTTTCTTTGTCCTCTTTTTTTGATTCTTCGAATACAATGAAATGGCGTATTAAATCCAATAGGGTTTTCTTATTCAGCATTCCCTTGATTAGAGTTTCCAACTGGCCTATGAGCGGAGAGGCTTCAACTTTGCCATCCGCTGTTTTCCAAGCCATAAAACGGGTCAATCCGGCGGAGATTGTACCGGCTTTTGCATCATGACCATCTGAAATAATCATTAAGCCATTATAGGTGAATAGGCTTGGGATTGCCTGTTTATAAGTCTGGAATTGTTTGTATGCCGATTTTATAGTTGCTTTTTCTTTCACTGGATTTTTGAGTTCAAAAACAACCAGAGGAAGACCATTGATAAAAAGAATTACATCTGGGCGTTTGTTTACGTTGTTTTCGATGACGGTAAATTGATTCACAACGAGAAAATCGTTATTTTCTGGATTTTTGAAATCAATGAGCCAAACCAGATCTCCCCGGCTGTGGCCATCTCTGTGAAAAGTTACATTGATCCCCTCTGTCAACATTCGGTGAAAGGATTCGTTGTTGGTGATGAGTTCAGGGGAATTAAGCCTTTGGATCTGCTTGATCGCTTCTTCGCGGATATCTGAAGGTATAGACGGATTGATCCTACCGACGGCTGACTGAAGGCGCTCAAGGAGCAGCACATCTTCAAAGTTTTGTCTTTCTGGTGTTTCGCTGTCAGGGGCAATGGAAGGAGCGTAGATGTATTGATAGCCCTGTATACTGTACCCCAAAATTCGGACAGCCATCTAAGGTAGGTTACCTCGAAGCCGACAATAGGTAGAAGAGGTGAACCAAATGATGAAAATGCGAAAAAATTTTGATGGAGCGTTCAAAGGCAAAGTGGCACTGGAGGCAATCAAAGGAGAGAAGACCTTAACCCAGATAGCGAGCGATTACAAAATTCATGTGAGCCAGATTCGACAGTGGAAAAAGCGCCTGTTGGAAGAAATCCCAGGCTTGTTTTCACGCAAGCAAGAAAAGAGTCAAGCGGAAGCCGAAGAACTGACGTCGGAACTTTACCGCCAGATTGGGCAAATGAAAGTCGAACTTGATTGGGTAAAAAAAAAGTCTAACGTGCTCAGTTAAGAAAAGACGAAGTTGGATCGAACTAACTAATTCTGAGATTTCAATAAAGAGGCAATGTGAATTGCTGGGGTTGTCTCGTTCAGGATTTTATTATCAACCCGTGGGCGAATCAGCCGAAAATGTAGCGCTGATGAACCTGCTTGATGAACAATATACCCGGACACCGTTTTACGGAATTCGGAAAATGCAGAAATGGTTGAGAACTCTAGGACGGGTTGTGAATAAGAAACGAATCGGTCGTTTAATGCGAGTGATGGGCTTGGAGACGATCTACCCGAAGCCTCGTTTGAGCCTCGGAAATGTTCAGCATAAGAAATATCCATACCTGTTGAAGGGAGTGAAAATCGAAAGACCCAATCACGTGTGGAGCACCGATATCACCTATATACGTATGCGCCAAGGATTTGTTTACCTGGTGGCGATCTTAGACTGGTTTAGTCGTTATGTGGTGTCATGGAAAGTCTCCACTTCGATGGAGGTTGACTTTTGCCTCGAAGCGTTGGAGATGGCTTTTGAAATTGATAAGCCAACGATCTTCAACAGTGACCAAGGCTCTCAATTCACAAGCACGGATTTTACGAGTCGCTTGAAGAAAGAGAGGACTCTCATCAGCATGGATGGAAGAGGCCGAGTGTTCGATAATATTTTCGTCGAACGGTTATGGCGGTCAGTGAAATATGAGGAGGTCTATATCAAAAGTTACGAAACGGTGAATGATTGTGTGCGCGGACTAACGGATTATTTTCAGTTCTACAATAATGAGCGTCTACACCAAGCCTTGGGATATAAGACGCCGCTTCAGGTTTATAGAGAACACTAGAAAACTTGACGGTCCAAGAACTTTGCGTTTGAGTTTTTTAAGGCATTGGCAAATGCTCTGGATTATCTTGAAATGATCGAAAAAAGGGGATGATCTGATACGTCTCCCTGACGGCAATCCGTCGCACACGCACCAGGATATCCCTTGACCGGTTGCTCTACAGCAGAACCGATCTCCGTTTCTCCTGGTAGTGTATAATATCGGAAAGTTTTATGAGAATCTGGAATCATCATGATTTCCGGATCCCAAATAAGGAGACTTGAGTTGAACGAAATCGAGGTTGAAAACCTACTTTAAATTTCCTTGATTCCTGTCTTGACAATGGGGTACACCTCATTCTTTGTCTCCATATTTCCGGGAAATCGTACTCGGCTTCATTTTTCCAATTGCGAAGCGGGTATTTTTCACTCATTGATAGCGTCCTCTTTAAGTTCTGAGTATTGAACGATATTTTGTCCATGTTCTTCTAACGCCTCTTTCAAAGGATCTTGGCTTAGATGAGCATAAACTTTTTGAGTTGTTGTCACGTCCGCATGGTTAAGAATTTTACTGACAATATGAAGGGAATATCCCGCTGTGGCAAGCATACTGCCAACGGTACGCCGAAGGTCATGCAATCGCACATCTTCAAGCCCCGCCGCTCTTCGAACCTTTCTCCAAGGTATATCAATGTTGACTAAGTGACGCCCTTGTTTTCGTCCTGGTAGAATGTAAGGATTGCCTTGAAGGTGGGGTAATTCTTTCAGAATTTCAATAGCCAATTTGCACAATGGGACATAATGCGTTCTACCTGTTTTTGTGTCGGGTAATCGTAATTCGCCCCGATTCAAATCAACATTATCCCAACGGGCAGTAAGTAATTCTTTTTTTCGAACTCCTGTAAGCAGGTATAGCCAAAGAGCCGATCTGATGTAGATGTTTTCATGTTCATTAATTGCTTTTATCAGTTGGGGCAATTCGTCCGGTTTAATCCACCGATCCCGTTTCTGTTCCTTGAACTTTTGGATTCCACGAGCGGGATTTACACATCCTTCTGGGAGTAGGCCATTCTTTCGGGCGTATTCAAACATAAACCGATAACAAAGCAAGATTTCGATTTGCTTCATACGGATGGTCTTCACCTAGCCGATTATGAAATTTAATAATGTCAGAACGCTTTACCGCATAGATTTTCACTTTGCCGATTGCGGGGATGATATGAATTCGAGCGCGTCTATCATCTTCACCCCAACTCTTTTTATGCTTTTTGGCGTAATCCTCGATGAAAATCTCGCATAAGTCTGCAACAGTACGGCCTTTTGAAAAATCGTTTTTTTCCTCTAAAGGATCACGGCCTTCGATAATCTCAAATAATTTCTTCTTGGCAACCATCCGGGCTTGATCCAGCGTCATCTTTCCATAGCGGCCTAAAATCATTCTTCTCTGACGTCCGTTAATCCGGTAATCGATGAGAAACGATTTTGTTCCAGATGAGTAAACTCTAACAGCGAAACCGGGAACGACATCATCAAAGACAATATGCGGCTTCTTGTTTTCGCCTTTGTACTTCAGGCTATCGATTTTACTTTTGGTCAGTCTCATGAGATGATCCTTTGGTTAGTCTTGTGGTTTCGGGAGTCAACCAGGAGTCAACAGATTATAGCGTATTCTGTGATAGTAGTATAGTAGGAAAATCTCATAAAAGCCAATAATAATAGGAGTTTATCGTAGGGTGTGAAAGGCGGTGTTATTGATGCTACAAGACTTCGGATCAGGCGGTTGGGGGTTCGAGTCCCTCCCGGCGCGTATTGATTTTACTGGACTTACGTTTCATTTCTCATAATCCTCCTAGCCAGTTTTGCCCAAATTTTGCCCAAAAAATGGTTCCCCATTATTACTGTTGTTTCCTTGATAAAGGTCATTGAACGTTTTTCCATCACTCGAGCCGGATGATCGTTCTATATATTTGCTATAGACCTTGATTATCATCTCGGTGTTCCGATGGCCTAATACACTGGCGATCCATAACGGATTCTCTCCACAACTCAGGGCATTCGTAGCAAAACTATGCCGGGTTTGTCTCATATCTCGAATCTTGAGATCTGCTTGTTTGAGCGCCGGTAGCCAGACTTTTCTCCGAAAATTGCTGGGATGAATTCGTGCGCCTCTTGGAGTGCAAAAGAAGTATTCCGGTGAATCCAACCGCTCATGAATCCTTTTTTGCTCCCTTAACGCGTCCCTCATAACCGGTAGAAGTTTGATCGTACGGCGGCTGTATTGATTCTTGGTTTTCCCTTCAATGGGTCTTCCCGATTCATCACGAGTCATCGCTCTCTTGATATGGAGCGCTCCCTTTTCCCAATCAATATCTTTCGACTTTAAACCGATTTGTTCTCCTTGGCGTAATCCGGTTGAAAAGGCGAATTTAAAATAAGGTTTCCAATGATCCGGTAATACCGCGATAAGCCGTTCTTGCTCCTGAAGGGAGAAAGGACGCACTTTATGATATGGATCATCCACTGACAATTTCTTGTAATCCAAAAACGGGTGGAATTGGTTTCCCCACTTATAGTGATGAACGGCTCCCTTGCAAACCATTTTTAACACAGTCATACATTTGTTCAGGGTTGCATTGCTTACGGTATATCCCCGGAGTTTTTGTTTTCTAGCCCAAGAAAAGAACTTATCGAAAGCAAGAAGATTTAATTCCTCAAAGGAAAGCGGGCCAAAAAAAGGCTTCAAATAATTTCGAATTAAATCGTTGTAGCCCAATAATGTTCGTTCTGTCACACGGCCGGAATCCCGCAATAATTCATACCATTCCTGGATGAATTCACCACAGGAAACTTGGTTCGGTTGTAATTCAATCCCCATCGTTGCCTGTTCTTTCTTTTGAAAATAGTCCTTCTTTCGGCTATAGGGAAAGACTTCCGCAAATCGGAATGTTCCTAACTCAATCGCGGAATGGATCCGGTCAAGTTGTTTACGCGCCAAGGCTGAATTTTTCTCACTCCAGGGAAGCCGGGTATTTTCTCGCACGCGCTCCTCCATATAATAAAAATCCACATAGACGGCGCCGTTGATATTGCGGACGGATCCTTTTTTATGCCGATTCATGCCACGTTTTCGTGTTGGACTTTCCTTTCGTTTTGGGGACGATATGGCATCGTTTCGAATAATGGTATTGCTTTTCATGGTATTATCCTTTCATATTGGCGACCTCCCTTCTTCGAATATCACCAGAATTAGATATAACGAGAAGCCAAAGAAGAGTAAAGGTATGAACAAAGGTGAGGACGCCTTTTACTGATCAGATATTGATTGCGCTTTTGAGGTTAGGGGTGGAATCGCCGTTCCTATCCTGTGAATCAAACTCAGAATTCGAGTCATCTTTGCCAGAATCCATCTCTTTTCGAATGGATTCTGTTTTGCCTAAAACGTTTCGATCGTGTTGAGAAGATTTCTCCAGCCATTCAATCATGGCGTGCCAAATCCAGAGCGTTTTTTTCGGTGAAGGTTGCAGAAAATGTACGCCTTGTTGAAATTCCCCTTGATACTTTTTGTTGTAAAGGGTTTGCCGGGCGATTTTAATCCGTTGGCTCAATTCTTTCGTGGTTAAGTATTCGTTCATTTGAACCGTCCATTGATTTGAATCCAATTTATCCACCTATTTTTTTCATTAATTCAGAGGGTGGTTTGTAGGGATTCTGCTCCATTTTCGAATTCGTCTCACTGCTTTTCTCCTCAGAGCGATTGTTGGGCTCCTCTTCGACAAACATGTACAGATTCTCAAGTGTCGCAGGATCGCTTCCGACTAGAGAGGTGGGAAGCAAATGGCCTTTGATCAACTTGATCTGAATGACTCCTTTGACTTTTTTGAATACGGATAAATCTAACGTGCCGGAATGAAATTCTTGCTCTTCCTCTTCCATTTTCTGCTCGAATACCGCGACAAGATTGATGTTCGGTTTCATGGTCTTTCTTCCTTTCTTATTGGAGATTTTGATTTCTCTTTTGGTACAAAGGACACTCGTTGGAACAAAAGGATTTGATGACAGGTTCCTCGCAGCCGTAGCCGCGATACTCTTTTTCATAGGCCCATTTCACCTGCGACTTGATTTCATGGTCGGTAATTCTCTGCTTTCCATTGACTGGTCGGTTTTTTAGGGCCCAGACTTTTAGGACAACCATTGCTATATCAAAAGGAAAGCCGATACGCTTTAGGTGTACGGATAGCCGGAAACAGGCGACGCGTTGATTCTCACATACTCCTTGATCGAGTGTTTCCCGGGCGCAAGGAGGCAAGGCGAAGGATTTTCGCTCGTCGATACTATCCGGCTTTAACGCATCTTGTAGCGGTTTGAGGTCGTTTATCTCGATCGTTTCATCGAGAACAGATTCGGGAACAGGATCAATCGTTGCAAGGAATTCCCATTGGTCTGGATAGGGGAGAAACGAATCATTTGGATCAACGAAAACGGTTTTCCCCTTTTGAGACTAACTGACCGAACAGCGGCGCATTGATGTAATTTCCGTATTGATTGGCCGAATTGAGCCGGTCTTGTTTGGGGAAGATTTCGACATCCAAACAATCGATTTCTTGGAGTATGTGATGGATCACCATCCGCGCTTTTGCGGCGAGAACGCCTCGCTCATCGAAGAAAATCCAGACATGAAATCCTTTGGATTTACTGACTTCGACATACGCGGGGATTTGATAGTGTTGAACGTGGTGAACGAATTGAACGACGAGATCCGGATCCAGCCGGTCAAAATCGGCCGCGATGGCGCGGATGTGGTCATCAATCAGCAGAAACACCCCATACGGCCGCGCCCCTTTGAGATGTTTGATCAGAACCTTGTCATCGACCGGCCGTTTTAGGACATAGCATCGCTTGGTTTCTGGATCGTAGGTCCCATAAAACGTTCCGTAAACCTGAAAAACGGTGGCCAAAGAGCGCCACTTTCTCATTCATCTTGAGTTGCTTACTCATTCCATTCATCGTTTTTTCCCCTTCCATGGAGTTGGTTTCATTGTTTTGTGAAATGCGCTTTCACTCTATATAGCGGGAATTATTGGATCGTTTTTTCAGGAAAACTAAAAAAAACTCATTTTTTTGTAGAGATCTCATTCGAGCGTTGAGTCAAATTCGATGACGACGCGTTGTGTATTCTTATCAAGTCCAGTATGCTCTCTCCGCCCAATAGAACTTGTTGCATGAGACGTATTAACATGGTTCTGAGTGGTTTTATTAAGAAAGCGCGGGTCATGAACGCACTGCCTGAAACGGTGGAGATTAATCGTCCGAACAAACCGGTTTGTTCCTAGAACAGAGAGCGGATTCATTTGGGTGAAAGTAGATCGATTCTTTTTGAAAAAAGTCCGTGCTCGATTGTTTTGGAAAATAGGTTTCATCTTGTATCGGGGATTTTGTCAAGGTGATTTTGGTAAGGCGGCCTTGTTTTTAAGGAAGCCTTTCTGGATCGCTTTGGTGATCTTACTTCATTCGACCATCAGTTCGATCCTTAAAATCTGATAGATGAAAACACAAAGGTTCATATGGAAATAATTGGGATCTGTGGGCGTGATCTTCTTCCGGGCGATGGGCGGCGCCACTCGATTTGATTTGGAGACGAACCGGAGGCATTGGGTCTCGCCGATGCGGCCCAACTGTCATGATGGAGTCACGATCGCGAATGGCCTTCTCTTCTGGTACCCTTCGGTGTGTGATTGTCAATTGACGCTCTATGGCGTTACCTGTCTGGGACCGGCGGGAAAGTTCGATTTCAATCCAGAGGTACATAACGCGGAGCGCCGTGAAAAGTCTGCGAGCGGTGTTCTGGAAGTTGAACCGCTCCCCGAATCGACTGCTGACTGGCCCACGTTCCGCGCCAACAATCAAGGAACAGCCCGGTCGCGCGCTGTTATCCCTACTACTGCGGCGCCGCTTTGGCGGGCGGAGCCTCGCGCGGTTTTTACTCCCACCGCGCCTGTCTCTGTGGGGGATCTTACATTTCTCAGTGGCTCGGATGGAATTGTCCGCGCTCTTGATGGGCGCACGGGACGAATCCAATGGAAAGCCTATGTTGGAGGGGCTGTCCGTGTATCGCCCACCGTCTGGAACGGGAGAGTATTAGTTGGATCTGGAGACGGGCGTGTGTATGCTTTCGAGGCGCAAACCGGCCGACGGCTTTGGAGTTTTCGCGCCGCTCCGACCGAGCGCAAGATCCCTGTCTACGACGCTTTGCTGTTCACCTAGCCTGTGACCA
>CAXXSM010000170.1:0-11909 GCA_963663405.2 bacterium
TTGTAATCACCAGGGGTTGGCATGTATAAAAATCCAGGTGGAATCTGAGATTTCACTTGTTCCATAGGATACGTCGATGAATTGTTGTGGATAATCTTTGTATTGATGAATGATCGTTTGCCCATCTGGTAAGATTAATGCGATATCTTCACTGCTGCCACTCAGTTTGAAATTGGTATGCAAGTAGCCACTCGTATCTTGATACGGGAGTACTATCGGTATCTTTTCCGGATGCGAAAATGAGAAGATATTCTCCTGGCGCTAGCGTTATATCTGATGTATCTGCAGTGGGGAACTGCCATTTGGTCAAATCAGATAGATCGGTTCCGTCAGGTAATAGGAATTCAAGTTGACGGCTTCACTAGTTGGATTGTAGAGTTCAATCCAGTCGGAATACTCTCCATCTCCATCGGTCAGGGTGTTTATATTGATCGCCATAAATTCGGATAGAATCACATGAGTGAAATTCTCCTGTGTCATGGCAGGATTGATAATCCATAATGAGGTAAATAATGTCAATATTCTAGAGATAATTGAAATTAAATGTTGAGATTTTTTTAATCTTTTTTCTTTTTGTATTCTCATGATTTCCTCCGGCTATCCTCATGAATTAGTGGCGGTCGTAACGACTGGAATGGATGCTTCATCATGAGTGGAGTTTTTGATCTCATTCCGGGGCTCATGAATCACAAAATCTAATTTAAATACATCAAAAAATAAATCTTTTTTATGAGTGACAGCAGATTTTATTTTAAAGCAACTTGCATGTGGAAAGAGAAAGCAATTGCAATGATAACCCTCTATGGAACAGACTAGATTCTTTATACTGGATGTACGAGTGTAATCTAAAGCGTCGGCAATCCGTAGAAGAGCGCTCATTTTTCTAACGATTTGTTGTTCGGTTGGAGTCAGAACAGCATATTCATTGTGTTTTATACAGGGGAAAGATTTTCTGTGATACCGCGCAATATTGCCTATAAGCAGTTTTTCTTTTGGAGTAAAAGAGGGAAAATTCCCATTTTTAATAATGATGGAAGAATGAATATGATGTTTTTTATGACTGATCGTCAAACCTATATCATGCAAATAAGCGGCGCATTGAAGGAGCATACGGGCTTTCTCATCGCACTGATGGAGTTTTTCTAGTTGATCGAAAAGAAGGAGAGACAGTCTCCCTACATGAATCGAATGCGCTGGATCATTGTCATGAGATTGTATGAATTGGTGAATTTCATCTAGATACATTTTTTTTCTTTCAAATGAGGCAGGAGAGTTATACTCGATGTCAAAAAAAGACCAAAACGATTAATCTATTAAAAAAACTTCATACGGAGTACCAATCAAGTACGGTCATTACTCATTCTGAGCGGCAACGCCGATTATACCATCAACAACTCCTGCAACATGCGATTAAACAGTTATCAGAGAAAGCCCGTGAAATTGTCTTATTGCATTACATGAACGGTTTAAGTTGTGAACAGATCGCGGCTCAAACTGGGACGCGGCCCGGCACAATTAAGAGTCACTTATTTAAAGCGCGTCAGAAAATGTTACGGCTTTTGGCCGACATTGGCGTTCACTCGATTGAAGATATTTAAGATGCGCCGGCAAGAAAACAAACCTATTCTGCCGCCGCAAGAGGTGAATATGAAACGGTTACCGGATTCCAACGCAGAGACCAGCGAGATTCTACTTCGTGAGTTGGGGAAATCAGCCCTTCCCAATTCAGAGCAGTTTGAAAAGAATCTTCTAGTCCGGCTGGAAAAAGAACGCATTAGACCTTCTTATAAACCAAGCCAAGCTGTTCCTTGGTATGCCATGCCTTGGATGCGGTTCGCTTATGCGGCGGTGATTCCGCTTCTTTTAATTGTATCAGGAACATATTGGTATTATTCCGCTACAAAACCCATTGCGATTGTCGCGGTAGCTTTGGGGAAGATATCGGCTCCCAATCTGTCTTCTGAAGAAACTCCCTTGTATCCGGGAGATACGATTCATAGCGATGCCGCCGGTCAAGCCAGCTTATTGTTATCGGATTATTCTTTGATCCGAATCGATACGCAATCGGCTTTACAACTCACCAAACAACGGAATATTCAATTGCTGGAAGGCCGTTTATTCGCGGAAGTTGCTCGGACTTCGAACCGTGATCAATTCCGGATTCATGCGAACGATATTTCTGTCATTGTATTGGGAACATCTTTTGAAGTTGATGTTCAAAAGGAGAAAACCGTCGTAACCGTTTACGAAGGCTCTGTACAAGTGGATTGGTCCGGCCAGTCGAAAACACTGACCACTGGAGATTCTCTCTCGGTTTCAATGAAAGACAAACATTCCCAGATGTGTAGAATTGATGAGAATATGCCGGATTGGGCGAAGAAATTATACTCAATGGAATCCTGCAGCCCGATTATCAAAGCTATGCGGGAGCATTTCCCCAGCCGTTCGCTCGATATCTAGCCAGATAAAATTCGAAATTAGGATTTTGCATATTCTTTCAAGGTATAGAATTCGTAAAAGTGATGGATTTGAAGATTGACCTTGATAGAATCGAATTAAACCAACGATGAAATTACTCCTTTTCGTTCTTTTCTGCTTCCTGCTATTCATTGATCCCGCCTCTAGTGATCCACCGATTCCTTTTGAGGGATTCACCGTGCGTGCTCTGGATCCTACGAGTGACTTATTGAGTGGAATGATATGGACTGAGGATGGATTGGTTGTGTGTGACCGCCGGGCGGGGACATTGCTTCGCATCCAGCATGATGGGACAACCGGTGTTTTACTCGATCAATTGATTACACCTGTCGATGTAATGGAATATGGAAATGAATGGTTGATTCTTCAAGAGAGTGAGGGATCGTTGATTGGCGTTGATAAATCGACTTTGCAGCGGCGAATCGTCGCCGATGGATTTAATTATCCAACCGCATTTACCATCGACGATCGAAATATGGCCTATGTCACGGAATTTTATAAAGGCGTTTTATTACAGGTCAATCTTCAGATTGGCGAAGTGGAAAAGATCTGGATTGGATTTGACCGGCCGGCGGACGTACTCTTCGTTGAGCCGGATTTTCTTTATGTCGCCGATCAAGTCGGAGCCGATCTTCAAGATGGCGCTGTTTATAAATTCCACCGGGATGGGAAATTATTCAATATAGAAAAAGGAATCATTGATCCTACAGGTCTAGCTCTTTCGTCCGCTGGTGAAGTATACGTTTCAACGTTCTCGATCCCGGATTCATCTCCTGATAACCGGATGGGACGCTTCAATGGTGGAGTGGTACGTTTAAGAGGTGATGATCCTCCCGAATCCATTGTCTCTGGTTTGTTTGGACCGACCAGTATTGTTTTTGATGGGGGGGGAAATTTAATCGTTCTTGAAGAGCCATCGGATTCTATTTATCGATATACATTGGCAAGCGAACGCACGCCGATTGTGGAAGGATTCTTGCCGATTGAGCAGGCGGGCCGCAATAATGATGGAGATATTTTCGCGATTGAAATGGCGCCTTTTCATCAATTAAAAATTCTTCCTGAAGAGAGCTCGATGTACTCTTGGGACTATTCACTCCAAGGCCCAATGGATCGAGTCAAATTATCTGTCGATGGAGAGGGGTATGTGTATTTAGCGGAACCGCTGTCGTCAAAGATCCATGTTTACGACCAAATGGGAAATCCAATTCATACATATGACAACATAGTCCCTTTTTTTATGGCTGGTATTCCAACGGGAGGGATTATCGTCCTTACGATGGCAAGTAATTCATTAATCGTTTCCTTATTAAATCCAAGTGGAAATCAGAAAACGTTTTCCCTTGATCTTGACGGGATGTTTACGACGGGATTCGCCAAATCTGAGGATCAAGTGATTGTCTCTTTAACCAATGGTGAAATACAAGAATTGGATTTTAATACTAGAGAGAAAAGAACCATTATACCGAGTACGCAAGGAACCGCCTATCTTTCCTCCGCGATGGATCGAAAGAGAAAAAATGCGTTCTGGTTATTCGATACAAATCATCAAATCTTATTTTGGAATGGAGAGGAACTGATCCCCGCTGCGCAGACGGTTGAATCGGGAATACTTCTTCCGGATCCCAATGGCGTAATCTTTTTAGGGAATTCGGGGAAGCGCTTCCTTCTCTTCAATGATGACACAGCGATTTCCAATTGGCGTTTATTTTAATCTCTCCTTAATCTCTATAAAAAATAATCCCCACCCAATTTGAAATGACCGTTCAACATTAATCCAGCTCTTAACATGGCGGATATTGATGTGAATGGATAAAGTGTGCTATGTTAGATGGGACTGAGACTATTTCTTTTGAGGAGATCACGAATATGTTTTTTCAAATTAATCATGCCGCAAGATTTGTGATAGCCGTTTTGACAATCGTTTTCATGAATGGTTTTCCCTCGAATGCGGATACGATTGAACGTAACTATCCCCAACAGGAAGTTCCTTCCTTCTGGAAAGGCGCTGTCGACAATGTGATGGAGATGGTGGCTTCTGTTGAGCGTGGAAAAACGAAAGCCATCGCCATCTCTCCTGGTGGACGTCCCGTGTATCTGTTTACATACGGCCCAACCGTCGATCTTCAGAGTCAGGCCAATTACGGCTCTGCGGCGGCGGCGAGGGATCCTGGATATTACGCGAGAAAAAAAGAGACTGATCCACCGATTGTCTACATCATTGGAGGACCGCATGGTCAGGAGATGGAAGGGGTTGTAGGACTTGTGAATCTGATCCAGGTCGCCGAAACCGGAAAGGATTTCAGGGGAAAAGAGTGGCCCCGTCTTCGTGAGAATTTTGATAAATGCCGGGTTGTGATTGCGCCTCTCGCCAATCCCGATGGACGGGCGCGGTGTCCATATGACAGTTTTATTGGGATTCCCGTTGATGAAATGACTCGTGTCGGACAGGGTACGCGGAAAGATGGAACGAATTATGGTTGGCCGGGCGCCAAAAAACTTCACCCGATGAAGGGCGATGTCGGCATCCTTGGCGCCTATTTCAACGATGATGGTATCAACTTGATGCACGATGAATTTATGTCTCCCATGGCGGATGAGACCGAGGCGCTGCTGCGGATCGCGCGGGAAGAAGCGCCCGATTATATTCTGAACCTTCACTCACATGGGGCCGCTCCTATGATTCTTTCAACCGCTTACGTTCCCTGGTATCACAAGGTGATAGAATCACATTTCTCGGAGATTTTGATGAAACGATACCAAGATGAAAACCTGCCTGCGGCAAGAGTTTGTGTTCCGTCCAGGGATGGGGAAAAATACCCACCTCCTTCGTTCAATTTGACTAGCGCTTTGCACCATTGTTGTGGAGGGGTATCCATGCTTTTTGAATGCCCCCACGGTTTGAAAGAAGAGAGATATCCGCAAGTGAATCATGAACAAATCTTGGATATTGAATTGATTCTATACGAAGAATTCTTAGCCTTGGCTGTAAAGAATCCAAGACCAAGACCTTTGAATGAGAATTGAAAACTAGAAGGGAACTTTCATGTGTATTTATAAATACAATCAAAAAAGTACACGATTCTGTTCCGTGTTCTTTTTACTTTTATTCGGTGCTTTTTTGTTTTCGAGTCTCCCTTTGGAATCGTCTGAAAATGAGTCAAGCGATTTATGGGTGTCATTAATCCGAAAGGATCATCCACGTCTTTTCTTCAATCAGGAGATGTGGCCCGCTATCCGTGATAGAGCATTGAATCAGGAACACGAATGGTATGTGGAAATGAAGAGAAGGGTAGACGGTTACCCAGATCAACCCACGGCCGAAAGTCAACGGGATGATTTCGCATACCGTTTATTGGAGAATGGGCAATACGAAACCATACGGCTTCCCCGGCCCACGGAATGGGGCGCGCAGGCGATGGAAACAGCCTTTATCTATTGTATGACGGGGGATAAAGCCTATTTGGAAAAAACGAAACGGATGTTGAACGCCAGTGTGTCCGCCTTTTGTGAATGTTATGAAAAAGGTATGACAGTAAATTGGTATTCCACTAGCCGGGTATGCGCGCTGGCCGCTTATGATTGGATCTACAATGATCTGACGCCGGACGAGCGATCCGCCATCATTAAACCGTTTCTGGAACACATTGAAAACACACAGCCGGGACCTGGAAAAAAGAGAATCTACCGCCTGAACGGCAGTGATCATACAACCGGTTTTTATGGTGAACGCAACATTGTGTGGTTCGCCGGTTTGGCCGCTTTCAATGACGGAATCGAAGATGAGACGGCGCTCCAGTTTCTCAAATTAGGGTATCGCTACAACCATGACTTGTTTGAATACAGAAAAAAATGCGCTGGTGATGATGGGGGGTTGGCTTCCGCGGCGGTTGGATACGCCATGGGGGCGTATCCCTGGGCGCAGTTCAATTTTCTGCATACGTGGCGGTCGGCCACTGGACAGGAAATCGCTGATAAATGGCCCCATTTAGCTTATTTTCCCATTTGGATTTTATGGAACTGGATTCCTGGCGATATCCCGCGCGAATACGGCACAGGGGATACGTATCATTATAGGAACGATCTGCGTCTTCATCAGATGTACACGCATATGTCTCAGATTATGCATTTATATGGAGAATCGTTTCCTGATTGCGCGGCGCAGGCCGCCTATATACGAACGCTTCTGCCGGACAGGATGAAGAACTACTCAAGAACATGGCCTGTTTATCCGTTTTTGCTAACACAACTGGAAAAAGCGCCCGTTCCACAAGAACCAAAAGACGCGGATCTTCACGCCCGGCATTTTGAAACGTTAGGGCAGATTTTTATGCGATCCGGATTTAGCGAGGATGACACGTTCAGTCTCTTTACAATCGGCTCGCAAGTGCCCAGTCACAAACAGCATGATGAAAACAATTTTGTCATATACAAAAAAGGCTATCTAGCGCTGGATTCCGGCACACGGGGCCGGGAGACAGGATATCAATTACGGCATTACTATTCTCAGACCGTTGCGCATAACTGCATTTTAATTCATATGCCCGGTGAACCGTTTCCCGGCTATTGGGGATTGGCCTGTCCTGATGAAGAAGGAAAGCTCAGCTGTGGGGGAACATACAAAACCACAGGCGGTATATGCGCCGCTTTCGAAACTAATCCTTTCTACACATACGCGGCTGGCGACGCCACTCCCTGCTATCGTCCGGAAAAATGCCGGCTCGCTCTCCGCCAGTACCTTTTTGTCTATCCCGATTATTTTGTGATCTGCGATCGTGTACAATCCACGAAAGCCTCCTATAAAAAGGATTGGCTGCTTCACACACAAAACGAACCAAATGTAAATGGCAATGTTTTTTCCACGGTAGAAGGGGAAGGGAAACTCTTCTGCAAGACACTGTATCCCAGAGACGCTGTCCTGACTAAAATTGGCGGTCCGGGAAAAGAATTCTATTCCAATGGCAGGAATTGGGATGTAGTTCCGGATGTCAAACAACAGTGGGGAGAGACAGCATTGTGGGGGCGCTGGCGAATAGAAGTGTCTCCAGGAACTCCCCGGATGGAGGATGTTTTTTTACATTTGATCCAAGTTGGCGATCAAACTCTTTCATCCATGATCGAATCAAAACTTGTGGAAAATGATGATGAAATCGGAGTTGAGTTTCAGGCCGATGGTAAAACCGTCATAGTAACATTTGTAACGGAAGGTCAGGCGGCTGGGCATATAACGATTTCCCAAAAAGGCAATATAGTCCTCGATCAAGATCTCACACAAAAAGTCAAACCGCAGGCTGGCTTATCCGGAGCGATGACTTCGTCCCAATAAATCAAGACGCATCTACAACCTTTATGATGCAAGCGCCTATATATAGATCTGAGACTTCATGATTGAGAGGAGATGAAGAGTTATGAATTACACAACGATTAAGAAAACGATCGTGGTTGTAAGTCTGCTAGCCATGCTGGGGTTGTATTTGGTATGTGCGACACAAGCCGAGGCGCCGAAACCGATTGCGCTGCATCCAGAGAATCCACATTATTTTATATGGCATGACAAACCACAGATTTTAATAACATCGGGTGAACATTATGGGGCGCTGCTGAACCTGGATTTTGACTACGTTACATATTTTGAAGAATTGAAATCACATGGATTGAATCACACACGCACATTTTCCGGTGTATATCGCGAGATCCCATCGTCGTTCAAAATAACGGATAATACCCTTGCGCCTAAACCAGATCGATTCGTCTGCCCGTGGGCGCGTAGCGATCAAGCCGGGTATTTTGACGGTGGGGCTAAGTTCGATTTGGCGCGCTGGGATGAGGCGTACTTCGAGCGGTTAAAAGACTTCATGAAAGAGGCGCAGCGTTGCGGGATCGTGGTTGAATTGACCTTGTTTTGTCCCATGTACAATGATGAGTTGTGGAAAGCCTGCCCCATGAATGAAGCGAACAACATCAATGGCATTGGTCTATGTCCCAGCAAGGAAGTCTATACGCTGAAACATCAAAAACTGCTGGACGCGCAAATCGCTGTGACGAGAAAGATTGTTCGCGAACTACGTGATTTTGATAATCTCTATTATGAGGTTTGCAACGAACCCTATTTTGGCGGTGTGACAATGGAATGGCAGCGCCGAATTGTGGATACTATCGTTGCGGTGGAAAAAGACTTTCCTGAAAAACACCTTATTTCGATGAATATTGCAAACGGCCGTCAGAAGGTCGAAGATCCTCACTCCGGAGTGTCGATCTTTAATTTCCATTATTGTGTTCCACCTGATACAGTGGCGATGAACTATGAACTGAACAAAGTGATCGGCGAAAATGAAACCGGCTTTCGGGGCAAAGCGGATGTGCTCTACCGGACTGAAGGATGGGATTTCCTATTGGCGGGAGGGGCGTTGTACAACAATCTCGATTATTCGTTCACACCCAAGCATACTGGTGGAACGTTTCGGGACTATCAATCTCCAGGTGGAGGAAGCGTCGAACTTCGCCAGCAACTCGGAATACTCAAACGTTTCCTTTATCGTTTTGATTTTGTGCGCATGAAACCGGATACATCCGTTGTACGCAGTCTGACTCCAGAACTGGCGGGCAGCGCATTATCAGAATCCGGTAAATCGTACGCGATTTACATTCATGTTCCTTTGCCAAAGAATCCAAAGGATCTTCAGAAACAACTCCGTGAAGATATTGAAGCGGAGATTACACTTTCGCTTCCATCTGGTTCCTATAAAGCGAAGTGGATCGATACAAAAACGGGCGAAATTACAAAACGCGAGACATTCGAGCATCGAGAACAAGAGAAGTGTCTCGTTTCACCCCGCTTTGATAACGATATTGCTTTACATATAAACCATCATGATTGAGATGACAACTAGCAAATGAAAATGAGTTGAGAGAGTCATCACGAATTAAAAAGCCTTCATATAAATCAGAAGGAATAAACAACAGGTATCTTGATTTCTTTTACTTTGGGAAGGATTCATTGTATGGGGGGATATGCTTTCTCAAATGTGAGTGAGATTTCTTCTAAATCGGCGCCCAGTTTGACCGGGCGGATAAATTCTGGATCGGGAAATAAACGTTCTTGGTTCGTCATGAGAAACGACAGGTAGACCGCCGGCGCCGTCTCTGTTTTGATAATCCGTCCATTCTCCAGTTGGGCAAGAAGAAAGACATGTGCAAGACCGAATTCCTTTCGATCAGGATTTTCTACGAGCAGTGTGTTTGTTCTGCGTAATCCAGTCACGGCTTCAGGGGAGAGCGGGATTTCCATCATGTTCCAAAACGGTGAACCGGCTCCCTTCTTTGACATTACACAGATCCCCGCGGGAACGCCGTTGATTTTCAATGGCGCGTATATCTCATTGGTTTGAGTCCAAGGGGCGATGTAACACCACGCCCGTTTAATATGGAGCAAGTCTTCTTCACGAATCTTATCCACTGTCGGGGGAACTAGGTTCTATTGTATTCACTAAATGCCCAGGTTGAGTCCATTCGTAAGAATGCCGGATTCCTTCACCAAACACGAACCAATCTACGGTAACTTTACGGCCCTGTACTGTTTACAAGATTGTAACTGCTGGTACCATCCTTCTAGATAGCCCCCAATAGTATTTGAGTTCATCAGGTGGAATGAAAATACACCGTGACTCATCAAGCGGCAGCAGTCCTGGGCGGATTGGATTGTCTGACTTCTGGCGAATGTGTTTGAGGAAAGGCGCCAGTTGTAAGAGACGGCCTTCTTCCACCGTGGCGCAGCCTCATGATTTGTGTAAGAGGCTTGTCGTCAATGAGTCGTACCGTAACCGAGCTATTATGAGTATGTCCACAGAAATACGCGTCAACACCGTAACGGACAAGTAACTTTGCGAACGGAACAGAATACGTTTGATTTCGTAAAACCAGACCGTGAGACAATCCAAAGTGGATAATGCCCCGCTGCAAAGATATGTTCGATTTTTGTATTATTGATAGCCGCTTTCAGATCCTTCTCCGCCCATGTAATCTGTTTCGAAAAATCACGCTGCATGCAGTCGAGGATTATAAAGTGGCAATTACTTTGATCAAAGGAAAAGTAACTCGCGTTGATGGTTCGCCCCAGCTGTTTTGAGAAAATAGGCCAAGCGTTTTTCTCAAAGGGCTTCGCGTCGGTCATGATTTCCAATGGCGATGTAGAAACGGCAATCCTATCGTAGAAGAAAAATGTTGAAACGCATACGCCGCTTCCGCTTTCAAGTCCGTATCATTTTCGGCGTGGAAAAAATCTCCGGTTTGAAGTAGGAATGACGGGCGTGGACGGAGTGTCGCCAATTCACCCGCCACTGGTTCGACAAAGTAATCTCCAACGGTATAGCTGGGAATTTTATAATGAACGTCACCAACGACGGCGAACCGCAGTTTCGGCGTCTCCGCCGTGAGCGCATGATGACCTACGCCGGGGAGTAAGAGCGCTAAACATGCGGTATGGGAAAGCAGCCATTTTCTCATTGTTCTTTCCTGCCGTTTAAATGTAGTACCCATTGTAAATCCTCCTATTGATACAACAACTATGGAAATTGTGTATCCAATCGGTAATTTTCATTGTATGTGTAGACTTTCTGATTTCATTAATCAAGTCATTGATCACTTACTTATTAATCTGAAATTAACCATTTGAGCTGGGTATTGTCGAAAAAAGAATAATGCCTTCAGCCTATGAAAGAAAGGCCGTCTCGCGTTACAATGAAACTTGTCGTTACGCTGAAAACATTGTGGATCGTCCGGATGCGGATCGATCGGCGGATAGGGAGAATCGTTTTATGGGTATTCAGTTTGTATTCATATTCATTCTTACAGTAATGTTACCATTCCATTCCTTCGCACAAAACCAAATTCCAACACGCTCTGAGACCGAAGCGGCGTTGCGCAAGGCTGTTACTTTTTTTCATGAGAAAGCATCCATGCAAGGTGGGTATGTATGGCGGTACAGCGCTGAACTATCCAAACGGGAAGGCGAAGGAAAAGTAGGGGAGACAACAGCGTGGACCCAGCCGCCGGGCACTCCTTATGTTGGTGAAGCGCTGCTGGAGTTGTACAACCTGACCGGCGATCGCTTCTACTTGAACACCGCACGAGAGACGGCGATGGCGTTGGCACGCTGTCAGCTGCATTCTGGTGGGTGGTATAATCAACTCGAATTCGATCCAGAGGCGCGGCGCCGCTACGCTTATCGAGCTGATGGCGCGCCGGCAAAAAATGCGAGAAACACAACAACGCTTGATGATGATATGACGCAATCCGCGCTCCGCTTTCTTGTGAAATACGATCGTGAAACACAGTTTGCGGATGAGACAATCCATGAAGCGGCGCTTTATGGATTGGACAGTTTGCTAAAAGCGCAGTTTCCCAATGGTGGGTGGCCACATGTTTATGATAAA